>NZ_JAMBAQ010000004.1 GCF_023336735.1 Moraxella oculi
ATCAAAAATTGCCGAAGCAGAAGCCTTGGTGAAAAAAGCAGAAGATGCTAAAAAAGCTGCTGAAGATAAGCTAAACGACATCAAAAAAGATGGCGTCATCAGCCAACAAGAAGTTGATGAACTAAACAGACTTAACCAAGCAGTTAACCAAGCTAAGCAAAAAGCAGATCAAGCTGTTAAAGCATTGCCACAAGGTGCCAAAGACGACAAAGGCAACACCAAAGAGTCACTACAAGATCGTGTGAACAAGGTTGCTCCAGTTCAAGTGCCTGCGGTTAATGAGAAGAACAATAACGAAGGCACCGTCTCAATTGAGGGCGAAGCCAAAGAAGGTTCGCCTCTAACAGCGAAAGTCTCTGATAAAGATGGCGTGCCAGATAACATCACTTATCAGTGGAAAGCAGATGGTCAAATCATCAATGGTCAAAACGGTAAAACCTTAACCCCAGCCAAAGATCAGGTAGGTAAAGCCATCACGGTTGAAGCAACTTACACTGATAAACTTGGTAACAAAGAAGCTGTGACAAGTTCAGCCACTCAACCAGTCAGCAAGTTGGTAGACACCACACCACCAACCATTGAGCCACAAACATTTGCCTATAATGAAAATCAAGGCAAAGGTGCATCTTTGGGTAAAGTGAAAGCAACTGATCCAGAAAGTGAAATCACCAGCTATAAGATTACTTCAGGCAATGATGATGGTTATTTCACCATCGACAATCAGGGCAACATCAGCCTAACAGATAAAGGTCTGTCGGCAGCACCAAACGACTATGAAAAAACTCCAAACAGCTTTACTTTAGGCGTTACCGCCACCAGCGAAGGCGGAGAGTCTAGACCTGCTAACATCACTTTTAATGTTGGTAATGTTGAATTGAAGCAACCGACAGCGACTGTGAAGTTTGCGGAAGATACTGGCACTCCTGATGATGGTATCAGTAATAAGCCTAAGGTCATCATTGAAGGTAATCCTGCGAATGCTGGTGCGTCGTTCCAATATAGAATTGATGGCAAAGATGGTTCTGCACAGTGGAAAGACTATGATGCAAATCAAGGCATCGTCTTGCCATCTAATGATAAGTTGATGGGTCAAAAGCATCAAGTGGAGATTCGTGAACATAAAGCAGGTGAAATCTCCAGTTTAGTAGCTAAGGATCTAACTTTAGATACAAAGACTGCGATTGCCAACTTGGTTCTCACATCAAATGGCAGACATGACACCATATTGAAAGGCCAAGCCGAACCTGGTGCGACCGTTACTGTCAATGGTGTTAAGGCTCAAGTTGATGCTAATGGTAAGTTTACCGCCAATCCTTTTGGTGCGAGTGGCGTTCACAAAGGTGATCTTTCATTCAGGATTCACGCTGAGGATAAGGCAGGTAATGTTTATGACAAAAACTATGGATATACCTTCTATCAAGCTCCAGGTCTGACCAAAGGAGGTGCTAGCCAATATCACAAGATCAGTGATTTTAATAGCTATCTGAACCCAATCCAAAATGAGAATAATTTATTATCTCTTGGTCATGACATCAATACCAACAAGCGATTGGGTACAGGAGATTTGGGCGCTGCAGGTGCACAGGCGAAAGAGATAGATAAAGCAGGCTCTATTGACTTTGGTGCAGGTGATGATATTGTCTTTGCAACAGGTGCCATGCAGCATGGCATCCAGATAGACATGGGTAAAGGAGATGATGCTTTCTTACTCAAAGCCTATGCAAGATGGTATAGTAAGCTGGATATGGGTGATGGCAATGACTTTGCTCGCATCGGTGATCCAGATTTGGGTACTGGTAGAGACTTGACCATTGGGTCGAAGCTTAGCGTTGCAGATGACTCAAAGATCATCATGGGTAGAGGCAGTGATACACTCGAGATCTATGGTGGTATTGGTAATGGTGCTAAAGTTTATGGCGATGACGAAGAAAACTGGGTTAACAATCAAAATCCTTGGAAGAAAGGCCCAAGAGAGGATGGCGATGTTGATACGCTGCACTTTGTTGGTGAGAGTGTGTCGATCAACCTGTCTGACATCTCAGGCTTTGAGACGATTGACCTAACTAACGGTCATCAGGATACCTTGAGTATAGATCAAAATTCAGTGCGTCACAACCAAGCACAATCTCAAGAGATTGATGGCATCACCTATCAGGGACTGTTCATCAAAGGCGACTCTTCAGATACTGTTGACCTAGGTGGCCAACATAGCATGGGTGGCTTTGTCAAGCTGGATGAGGACACATTCTCTGATGTGCTGGTTCCAGAGGGCTACAGTGCTTATATGGTTAATACCGATAAGACCACGCTCATCTATATTCAAGATGGCATCAATGTTATCTAATCTTTAGTAGTTTGATGAATATAAAACCACCCCTGAAGTTGGGGGTGGCTTTATTATGACGCAGAACATGTGCATCAGATTTGAATGTGATCGACTTGAGGCCATGTATCAGTCAGTTTTTATGTATATGAAAATAATAAGCGAATACTCTTGCTGTGTTATAATACGCATCAAGCTTTTTAACAGATTGACTGACAGTCAATTGAGCAAGATCCTATTTTTTTAAAAGACATATGAACGAGTAAAACCAACAATTTAAGACAACGCATCCATGCTAAAAACTTCTTTAAAGATAGTGTCAATTTTGGCTGTTTTATCCACCCAAAGCGTTTGGGCGGCAATCAATCCATTACAAATCGATGAGCTAGTAACCCATGCGGTGCAGACACACCCTTTGGTTGGTTCTGCTGTGGCAGATAAGAGAGCAACCACAGAGGGATTAACTGCGGCCAAATTGGCCTTTTTACCAACGCCATCGGTTCAATCTACATACAATCAAAATGATGGGCCAGTGGTCAGTTTGACTGTTCGCCAGCCGTTATGGACGGGCGGTCGTCTGACGGCGAGTGTCAACCAAGCGATGAATGATGATAGAGCTGCTGCTGCCAACATACTAGAACGCCAAAATGAAGTGGCTAAGAACACCATTGATATTTGGAAAGACTACATCTATGCGTTATCGCTACAGACGCTATATCGCAACCAAATTAAACAGCTTGGCGAATTTGAAAAAATGATAACACGCCGTGTTGAAAAAGGCGTGTCAGCGCGTATTGAGCGTGATCTGATAAAAAACCGCATATTGCAAGATGAAAGCTCTCTGCAAGCAGCGATCGAACAACAAAAAATTGCCGAAGCCAGACTAGAACAGATCATCGGTCAGCCGATTGCGTCTGGCATGAATAATTTGCAGTTGACCCACCTTGTGCAGAGTGCCAAAAGGGGGTCAATGAATTTTGAGACTTTGGCATTCAAAGATGCAATCCAAATACACCCTAGCGTCATTCGTCAACATTATGCTGTGGAGTCTGCCAAGCATGAGATGAAAGTGCAGCAGGCCAGTCGCTATCCTAGTGTATTCATTCAACTAAAAAACGATTATTATCAAAAAACTCATGATTTTGATCATGGTGTGATGCTGGGTGTGAGCTACGATCCAGGTGCTGGTTTTTCCAATTTGGCATTATCAAGAGCATCTCAGGCACGCGTTGACGCTTTGATGTACAATCAAGAAGCATCTCGTCGCACGGTGATGGAGAATATCCAAACTCAATACCAACAATTTGTGTCTGCCAGAGATCAAGAGTCGGCACTGATGGCGTCGACCTCTGGAGCAAAGATTGTCCTTGATTCGTATCGTCGCCAATTCATTGCTGGACGAAAAAGCTGGCTTGAAGTACTCAATGCGGTGCGTGATCAATCACAATATGAGCAACAGCTTAGACAGGCACAAGCCCAGATGATTGCCAGTTATTATAAGTTGCAGGTGGATTTTGGCTTAATGCCATGGCAACAATCACAAATTCAGGCGTTAAGCATTCCCAATGGCAACTTTAACCCCATGCATGCAGCACAAGAATGGGCGATGAGCCGTCGAAAATCCTTGAAAAACCATTCAAAAGCAATGGTTGATACATCAACTCAAAATCCGTCTTGGGGTGTGGCAATGCCAAAGTATGATGATTTTGGTCCGATGGGAGACCCACTGCCAGATGACGCACCGGATGGCGGCATGCATCTTCATATCCCATCATCCAGATGATCATGTTTTAGATATTTTAAGCTTGGTGTTTTATTGTTTTTTAATAATAAGCTAATAAAAGATGTGCTTGGTAGTCGTAATATCGGTTTGTCGTAACCTAGGTTGTCATTCTATCTAAAAATAACGACAAGTCAATCATCATGGTTTTGAGTACTGCCCTGTATTTGTTCAAAGCACCACAGCTACCTCTTGGTAAGGAATGACTCATGTCAAAGCAATTAGAACAAGCTGCATCAACAGCAGAGCGATCTTGGGAATTAGGCTTTGCGGTTGCGACACTTTTAAAAGAACAGGGCTACCCTGTTGACAAAAACCGCTTGGACAGCAGTTTGAATCAGTCAAGTGGCATTCAGGACGATTTTTCTTGTTTGTCTACGATGTTGCAGATCTTAGGTGTGGATGAAGCTCCCAAAAGACTGGACGCACCTGATGCTGCTTATATGCCACTCATTGCTAAGCACAGGCAATTGGGCTTTGGGCGTATTGTCCAAAATCCACAAGATGATCAATGGTTATTTGCACAGTCTGATGGCAACCATCGAATTGACGCACAAGAATTGACGATGGTCGCAAAAATCATGCTGGGTAATGCACGGTTGAGCAATCAAGTAACATTCATGCGACTACTAAGAACCAGCGTATTAAGACACAAATCTGTTGTTGTGGAAGCGGTGATTGCATCATTGTTGATTAATATGCTGGCATTGGCTGTCTCTTTTTTCTCCATGCAAGTATATGACAGAGTCATTCCAACTCGCAGTGAGCATACACTGATCATCTTGGCCAGTGGTGTTGGGCTGGTCATTTTGTTTGAGGCTTTGATGAAGTTTGCCCGTTCAAAAGTGATGGACAGAATGGTTGTGGGCATGGATCAAGATCTGTCTCGTTCGGTGTTTGAGCGACTTTTAAAAGTGCGAGTAGATCAGATGCCAGCTTCAGTAGGTTCTTTGGCAGCACAACTTCGTGGCTACGAACAGGTGCGTAGTTTTTTTACTGCCAGTACGCTGTTTACCCTGGTTGATATTCCTTTGAGTATTTTATTTATCATCGTCATTGGTGTAATTGGTTCTTTTTGGGTAACTTTGGTGCCAATTACGGCGGCAATCATAGGTATTGCTTTGGGTCTGATGAGTCGCAAAAAAATTGATGACATTGCCAAAGATGGTGCGGCAGCCAGCTATCAAAAGACAGGGATTTTAGTTGAAGCTGTTGAGGGTATGGAGACTATTAAGGCAGGTTCTGGTAATTGGAAGTTTTTATCTCGCTGGTTAAATGTGCTTAATACCACCACCAATAACGATTTGCAAATGCGTCATGCGAATGACAATCTGAACTATGGCGTGCAGATGTTGCAACAGATCAGCTATGTGGGCATTGTGATTGTTGGTGCTTATATTGTGATGGGGGGCGACATGACAACAGGGGGTCTGATTGCCAGTACCATTCTAGGAGGGCGTATCTTAGCACCAATCATGAATTTGCCTAACATGCTCGTACAGTGCTCACATGCAAAAGCGGCCGCTGCTAATATTGAGAGTCTTTATAAGCTTCAACAAGATAATGAGGGTGTGCCATATCCACTATCGCCAGCTGCCATCTTTGGTAATTATCAGCTTAGCGATGTCGGTTTTAATTATTTGGATAATGACAGACCTGCGGTTGTGATACCATCGCTTAATATCAGGGCAGGAGAGAGGGTGGCGATTTTGGGAGCGATTGGCTCAGGAAAATCTACCTTGCTCAAAATGCTGTCTGGATTGTACGCTCCCACTCGTGGGCATATCCTGTTAGATGGTCTTGAGATGACGCATATTAGCCGTGAGAGTCTCAGTGATCATTTGGGTTATTTGCAACAAGATCACCGATTGTTTGAAGGGACGCTAAGAGATAATCTGCTAATTGGTATGCCAACGCCAAATGATGATGTGTTGGTAACAGCCTTGCATCGGACGGGTTTGATGCGTCTGGTGTCTGGGCATAGTGCTGGCTTGGACCTAAAAATTTCTGAAGGTGGTAAGGGGCTGTCAGGCGGTCAAAAGCAGTTGGTGGCCTTTACTCGATTGGTACTGACCCAGCCTTCGGTATGGCTGCTTGATGAACCGACTGCATCAATGGATAGTAATCAAGAACAACAGTGTTTGCAAGTGCTGGCACAAGAACTTCAAGACACCAAAAAGACATTGGTGGTCTCTACGCATAAATTGTCATTATTAAGCCTTGTGAATCGCATCATCATCATGGACAAGGGGCGTGTTGTGATGGACGGTTCTAAACAGGCGGTGCTTAATAAACTGCGTGAAAATGAAGACGCTGCCCATAGATCAAAAGCAGGGCAGTCGCAAAACCAAGAGTAAAAAGCTCGCCAGATTTTTGGCAGGCTTGCCGATTATTTAGCCATTTTAGATGACATGCCCAGGAGGCATCATGACCAAACCGTACCAGTATCAGCTACATAAGCCAAATACCCATCGTGCAAGAAAGATCATCTGGGTGATGCTTATTACCATCGCTTGCTTATTGACTTGGGCCTATTTTGCCAAAATAGACCAAGTCACGCGTGCGGCTGCTACAGTCATTGCCAGCAGTCGCACACAGGAGATACAGGCGTCAGAGGGTGGCGTTGTGTCGCAAATTATGGTACAAGAGGGCGATGAAGTTAAAAAGGGCGATTTATTGGTTGTTTTGGAAGAAGAGCGTGCAAAGGCGGCGGTTGATAATTCGGCATCGAAAGTGGCGGCTTTACAGGCTAAGGTTAGCCGTTTGGAGGCAGAGATTTTTAATAAACGACTGTCTTTTCCTAAGTCGGTTGGTGATTATCCAGAATACATTCATAATCAGACCGAGCTTTATAATCGTCGTCGCCAAGCCATTGAGCAAGATGTGTCGTCATTAAAAAGAATGCTTGATTTGGCCAATCAGGAGTTGGCAATGAATGAGCCTTTACTGGCTTATGGTGATGTCAGTCAGGCAGAGGTGATTCGGCTGCGTCGTCAAGTGGCGGATATCCAGGCCCAAATCACAAATAAGCGAAATAAATATTTTGAAGAGGCGCAAAGTGAACTGACTCGTGCACAAGAAGATTTGCAGGCTGAAATGGAGCTTTTGCGTGATCGTAAGCAAGTTTTGACCGAAAAGCGTCTGGAGGCACCAACTGATGGTAAAGTAAATAACATCCGTGTTACAACGATTGGCGGTGTGGTTCGCTCAGGAGATGTTATTATGGAGCTGCTACCGACGGATGGCGACTTGGTGGTGGAGGCTAAGGTGCGTCCAGCGGATATCGCCTATGTTCATGAAGGTCAGCAGGCGAGTGTGAAGCTTGATGCTTATGACTATTCCATCTTTGGGGCGATGAAAGGAGAGGTGGTCTATATTAGTCCAGACACGCTCATGGAGGATACTCAGCGTGGTCGAGAGCCTTATTATCGTGTGCGGATTCATATCTCTGGTGCTGAGTTTGCTGGTAGGGCAGAAGACATTGTGATTCGTCCAGGTATGACAGCCAGCGTGGATATCAAGGCGATGGAGCGTAGCGTGTTGTCTTATCTGACCAAGCCGATTACCAAGACATTGTCCCAAGGACTTGGCGAAAGATAGGAGTGAATATTCATCTGCCACAAAAAGAGCTTCGGCTCTTTTTTGTTTTAAGGTCTTAGGATTGTGGATTTATTGAGTGGTATTATTAAAAGACATCAGTCAAGACAATCATTTATCCACAAGGCAAGCAAGCAGTGAATGCAGCCTTGACAGCCCCTAAAATGTCAGCACATTTACTTTGTTAAAGCAGGACTTAACAATGATGGACAATGCCATATTGGGAAATTGATTTGTCAAGCACTTGATGATGAAAAGGGTGGTGTGTGGATTTGATTGATCAGCACACCCCAAATTCGCATGAGATGTGCTTAATAATGGGTGAGTTGATCAGGCCATCGCACTCATTGCCAGCCAGGTGCTGTATGCAATAAAACAGCTGATAAGACCGATACCGACACCACGCCCAAGTTTACCGTCTGTCTTTAAAGCGACCATGCACAGCATGAACAAAGTGGCTGTGATGCCACACATGACGAGCATATCACGATTTAAAATCTCGGAAGAAACCGTCATCGGCTCTATCAATCCTGCGATACCTACTACTGCTAGGGTATTGAAGATATTAGAACCTAACACATTGCCTAATGCCAAATCAAACTCACCGCGCCGTGCTGCAATCACAGATGAAACAAGCTCGGGCAAACTGGTGCCAACTGCAACAATCGTCAGACCAATGATAAGATCAGGAATCCCCCAGGTCTGTGCTAATCCTACCGCACCCCACACAATGAGCTGTGAGCTGGCAATCATCACCACCAACCCAATCGCCAGCCGAATTAAAGAGGTGGTAATGTTTACTTCATTGGGGTTGGGCAGGTCATCATTTTCTACATCTCCTTGCTGGGGGGTAGGGGTGCTGTTTGGTTGATTATTTTTATTGTGCTTTTTGGCCACATATATCTGACCGATGATGTGGGCAAGCATCATCAATATCAAAATGCCAGCATCTAGGCGACTGATGTTGCCATCTATGATGAGTACCGCTGCCAATATCGTAGCACCAATCAGCCAAAGAAAATCCGATTTTAAGACATCTTTTTGAATGGTAATGGGGGCAATGAGTGCCGTGATTCCCAGTACCAGCATGATGTTGATGATGTTTGAGCCATAGGCATTGCCTAGTGCGATGCCTGGATTGCCTGACAAGGCTGATAGTGCCGAAACGAACATTTCTGGTGCGGAAGTACCCACGCCGATGATGAGTGCTCCAATGAGTATTTTAGGCATGTGATATTTGGTGGCTATGGCAACAGCACCATCGATGAACTGGTCAGCACTAAATACCAGCAGTGCCAGTCCGACTGCCACTGCCAAAAGAAAAAATAGCATGATGGATTCCTAGTGATTTTTATGTTGGGGTGTTGAGTTAAGAAATGGGTTTAAAGCCATTGATGCCATTGCGAGCCTTATCAAAATCCCCCGTCATGATGATTTTTAGATGTTCAATAGCGCAGTCTAAGGCGCGATCAATGCTGATAAGATCATCACTGCTTGGCTTGGATAGTACCCAACCGCTTACTTTGCTGGCATGTCCAGGATGACCAATACCAATTCTTAATCGATGAAAGTTAGCTCCGATATGGGGCGTGATGTCTTTAAGTCCATTATGACCACCATGACCGCCACCTGTTTTTAGGCGCATGCTGCCAGCACCAATATCCAGCTCATCATGAGCGATGAGAATCTCATCTGCTTGAATGTTGTAAAATTTTGCCAAAGGAGCGACTGCCATGCCAGAAAGATTCATGAAGGTGTCGGGTTTTAGTAGGCGTATGTCCTGCCCAAAGATTTTGCCACGACCGACATCGCCACGGAATTTTTTGTCATGATTTAGGCAGATGCCAAATCGATCTGCAACTTTATCAATGAACCAAAAGCCTGCATTATGTCGTGTGTCTTTGTATTCGTTACCGGGATTGCCAAGTCCTACAATGAGTTTGATGGTCATGTTGATTGATACTGGTGAAAATTGATGGTTATTATAGTCAATTTTTATTCAAATAGAAAGAAAAGGACAAAAAAGCCAGTAACGGTTTACTGCTTTTGAGAGATGATCATAAAAAATTATTCTTGATCTTCTGCGTCAGCATCACTCTCTTTGGTTGCTTCTTCTGCGTCAGCTTCTTCAGTCGACTCTTCAACTTCTTCAACGGTTGGTGCTTGCATGCTGACAATCGCATTTTCCAGTTCGCTGTCGTCTTGCAATACCAAGCTTAGACCTTGAGGTAGTGCCACATCGCCCAAGCGGATGTTATCACCCACTTCCAGTTTGGCAACATCAATCTCGATGAATTCAGGCAAATTGCGTGGTAAGCAAGTCACTTGAATGTCATTGACAAGCTGAGTAAGAACACCGCCAGTTTTCTTGCCAGCTGATTCTTCTTCATTGATGACACGCACAGGCACGCTAAAGTTCATTTCTTGACCACGAACGATGCGTTGGAAATCGGCGTGTAGTGGGAAGCCTTTTGATGGGTGGCGTTGTAGTGCTTTGATGATGACTTCTTGTTTTGTGCCATCTAGCTCAATGCTGATGATGCTAGAAAAAAACGCATCTTCTGAAATGGCTTTAACCAACTCGTTGGTCTTGACACAGATAGAAACTGCTTCACCTTCACCGCCATAGATGATGGCAGGGATTAGGTTTTCTTTACGCAGGCGGCGGCTCGCACCTTTGCCCTGCTGCTCGTTAGAACGCACTACGGCATTAAGAGTATAACTCATGATGATTCCTTAAATGGGAAATGAATGATGGTTTAGACTTGCGACCAGTCTGTTAAGCTTTCTAGCCATCCATTAAGATTTCTAGAAAATCAGCCAGTAATTGTACCAAAAATTTTACCCATTGGCAAAGGTTTTGTGCATATGATCAAGCATGGAGGGTTATCATGCCTTAGGGTGAGTTGATAAAAATGTATCCATTGAGAAAAATTCTTATTTATGCGACACATTGTATGTCATTTTAATATATAATGGGTGGTTTTATTATAGTAACATCACGCCTTGATTGATGTTTGTGATGACAAAGATGGGCTGGTGAATAAAAGTTGTGATCTTTTAAAATACCATGAAGGAGGGTGCTATGAATGTGGCATTTGGTGTATGGATTTCGTTGGCAATTTATTTTTTATTGATGATCGCCATCGGTGTGTATGCTTATTTTAAACAAAAAAATGATGTTGAGGGCTATATGTTAGGCGGTCGTAATTTGGGACCTGCGGTAACGGCATTGTCAGCTGGGGCATCAGACATGTCAGGTTGGCTGCTGTTGGGGTTGCCAGGCTATATGTACGCATCTGGGGTGGTGAGCATTTGGATTGCTCTTGGTTTGACCATCGGTGCATTCGCTAATTATCTCATCGTAGCTCCTCGTTTGCGTGTCTTTACTGAGGTGGTGGATAATGCCATCACATTGCCTGACTATTTCTCCAACCGCTTTCATGACACTTCTCATCTGTTGCGCATCATGTCAGCAGTGGTCATCATTGTATTTTTTACCGTCTATACGGCAGCAAGCTTAGTGGCTGGTGGAAAACTCTTTGAAAGCTCGCTAGGGTTGTCATACAGTCTGGGTCTTTGGGTAACGGCAGGTGTGGTAGTGGCCTACACACTTTTTGGCGGTTTTTTGGCAGTGTCGTTGACTGATTTTGTGCAAGGGGTCATCATGCTCATTGCCATGATATTGGTGCCAATCGTCGCCTTCACTGAGATTGGTGGTGTGGGCGAAGGGTTGGCAGTGGCCAAGATGACCAATCCCCAAGTGTTCAACTGGACTAATGGCGTAACATTGGCTGGTATCATTTCTTTGATGGCATGGGGTTTTGGGTATTTTGGTCAGCCGCACATCATTGTGCGTTTTATGGCAATCCGTTCGGTGAAAGATGTGCCAGTAGCAACCGCTATTGGCATGAGTTGGATGATTGTCAGCTTGATTGGTGCTTTGATGGTGGGGCTATCTGGGGTTGCTTATATTGCTAAGACTGGCATGTCGCTTAATGATCCTGAGACGATTTTTTTGGTATTTTCCCAAGTGCTATTCCACCCCTTAATTTCTGGCTTTTTGCTGGCGGCGATTTTGGCGGCAATCATGAGTACCATCTCTAGTCAGTTGCTTGTGGTGTCTAGTTCATTGACTCGTGATGTGTATAAATTATTTTTTGATAAAGAAGCTTCAGAATCTCGCCAAGTACTGGTCGGTCGTTTGTCGGTGGTGCTGGTGGCGATTGTGGCAATTATCTTGGCAGCAGACAGTAACAGCTCGGTGCTAAAATTGGTATCGCATGCTTGGGCAGGATTTGGTGCGGCATTTGGCCCCTTGGTCATTTTAAGTTTGATGTGGAAACGCATGAATCGAAACGGGGCGTTGGCAGGCATGATTGTTGGTGCATTGACAGTGATTGTATGGGTGTATGGTGGCTTTGAGATTGGTGGTCAGCCTGCTAATGATGCCATCTATTCCATCTTACCAGGTTTTGGGGCAAGTTTTATGACAACCATCGTGGTTAGTCTGATGACAAGCCCACCAAAAGATTTTATCGTTGGGCGTTTTGAACAAATGGAAAAAATGCTCAAATAGTATCTGATGATAAAAATGCCTCAAGTGTGAATTTGGGGTATTTTTATTGGATTTTATCATGCAATAAAAAACCCCATCAATTTTTTGATGGGGCTTGACTTAGTAACCGCATTCAGATGCTATACTCAAACAACGCACTGATGGATTCTTCGTTATTGATGCGTCTTAGACTTTCTGCCAGTAAAGAAGCAATGCTTACTTGGCGAATCTTTGGACAAGATTTGGCAGAGTCTGATAATGGAATGGTGTCTGTAACGACAATCTCATCAAGAGCAGAATCTTTGATGTTGTCAATCGCCTTGCCTGACAATACAGGATGGGTAATGTAGCCCACCACTCGGCGTGCACCATTGTCTTTTAGGGCTTGAGCAGCCTTGCATAGCGTGCCTGCAGTATCCACGATGTCATCAATGATGACACAATCACGACCATCGACATCGCCGATGATGTGCATCACTTGCGATTCATTGGCACGCGCACGGCGCTTGTCGATGATGGCAAGGTCGGCATCGCCGAGCAGCTTGGCCATCGCACGCGCACGCACCACGCCACCAACATCTGGTGAGACGACCATCAGGTTGTCGTAGTTTTGTTGTTTTAGATCGCTTAATAATACAGGCGTGCCGTACAGATTGTCCACAGGCACATCAAAAAAGCCCTGGATTTGGTCGGCGTGTAAATCCACGACCATCACACGGTCAATGCCAGAGATTGACAGCATGTCAGCGACCACTTTGGCAGAGATGGGTACACGAGCCGAGCGTGGGCGACGATCTTGGCGGGCATAGCCAAAATATGGAATCACTGCTGTGATACGACCTGCACTAGAGCGACGAAGGGCATCTGCCAAGAGTACGACTTCCATCAAGTTGTCATTGGTGGGTACGCAGGTCGGTTGCAAGATGAACACATCTTTACCACGCACATTTTCTTTGATTTCAATGGCGATTTCGCCATCAGAAAAGCGAGTGATGTCAGCTTTGCTAAGAGGGATATGGAGATGGTCAGCGACAGTCTGGGCAAGCTCAGGGTTGGCACTGCCTGAGAAGATGGCCATGTATGACATATGATGATCCTATAAAAAGGGTTGGAAAAGTACAGGCTTATTCTACCATTTTTTATATACGATTTGCACCGCTTTGGCGAATTTTCTTGTAACAGGCAGGCTGTTGGCATGTCTTGCGTAAATAAAAAAAGCCAACCCAAAAAGGATTGACTTTTTTATACAAGCTAAGCTTGAGTATGGCAGAGGTAGCTGGACTCGAACCAACGAATGTCAGGATCAAAACCTGATGCCTTACCAACTTGGCGATACCCCTAAAAGTTTTTAAAAACTTTCAAAAATGGCAGAGGCGGCTGGACTCGAACCAACGAATGTCAGGATCAAAACCTGATGCCTTACCAACTTGGCGACGCCCCTATATAGGCAGACAATTATACCGATTTTTTTTTATTATGCAAGTGTTTTTTATAAAAAAATTTAAAAAAATCATTAATTATGGAAAAAGTCATCGAATATCAGATACTTACAAACCATACAACCCATCACAAATGACCGCACGGCAAGGAGCAAGTTGTTGCCAAATACTGGCGTGCTTGTACTCATCATCACACAATGGTATGAATACCGCACTACCTGTACCAGTCATTCGTGGTCTGGCTTGGCAAGGCAGATTGTGCAAATATGCCAAAGCATCTTTGACTGGCAGGCTGTCTTGCATGGCGATGGCTTCAAAGCAGTTATGAAATGGCAATGTCAACTGTAACTCAAATTTGTCAATCTGCTGATCCAAATCACTAATGATAGGGGTGTTTTTTTGGAGTGCTGGGTGTTTAAAAAAATGAGCAGTTGCCAAGTGGTCATCTGGCATGAGTAGCAGATAAGAACGCTTTGGCAGATGAATCGGTGTTAGCATTTCTCCAATGCCTGTGGCGATGGCATCACTTTGATGGGCGTGGGAAAAGATAAAAAATGGCACATCAGCTCCGAGCGTGGCGGCGATGTCAATGAGTGTTTGTGTGCTAAGGCGTAGATCCCAAAGTTGATTGAGTGCAATGAGTGTGGTAGCACAGTTGGACGAGCCGCCGCCAAGTCCTGCCCCTGTTGGAATGCGTTTATCTAGGTGGATGCGTAGGGGTCTGGCATGTTGTGGGTAATGTAGGGCGAGTGTCTGCACTGCTTTGCTGATGAGATTGTCATTCAGGCTGTCGGTCAGATGATCTGCTCCCGTGAGCGTCAGCAAACAGTTGGCTTGCCTACTGTTGTCATCATCATAAGCCAGATAAAAGTCAATCTGATCGCCAAAATCCACCGATCGAAAGACGCTTTGTAAATCGTGATAGCCATCGTTACGCTGTGCGGTGATGTGTAGAAATAAATTGATTTTGGCAGGGGAGAATAATCGTAGTGTCTGCATGTCAATATCACATCACTTGTCATGCACGATGACCATGACGAGGCGATGACCATCAGTATGTGTGATTTTTAGGCGATAGGGGATATTGGCCTTGTAGTCAAAATTAGCAGTCCAGTCGCCATTGACAGCACGAATGAGCTTGCCCTGCTGATCGTATTGTTGATCAATGTCGCTTGGGGCGGTATGTCCGATGATCCAATAGGGCAGTTGGCTGATGGGTGCTTGCCAGCCTGTTGCCTTTAATAGCAAGCTTTCTGGACTGTCAGCAACGAGACTGCCTTGATTGCCATCAAGTTTGGCGGTTTGTCCATCAAAGCTGATGGCGGTCGTACCGATTCCAAGTGCACCTGTCAATTCAATGGCGAATCTGTCGCCTTGCTGTGCCCACGAATAAAATGCTGTAGCTGACTGATTGCCATTTGGTGATGTGCTGGTGATGCTGATTTTGCCACTGATATTAAAGGCAATCGGCATTTTGATGGATTGGGTGTTTGTTGTGGTTATGGGTGTGATTTTAGGAAGCGTTTGGCAGCCAGATAATAAACATGCCCCCATGAGTAATGCTAGGTGTGATTTTTGGGTGATGGTTGTCATGGTGTTTTTCCTGTTTGCTGTTCAATAGGGGTGTTATGGTGTTAATAAAGCTGAGTGATGTTGGTCTTTGTTTTATCATCATCGAAGCCATATTTACTTTGTAATTGAGACAGGGTTTTTTTGACCATCTCATCATCACCCAATCCTTGATAAGCTCGAACCAATAAAATCCCCGCATTTAAATCCAGCGATACCTCATAAGGTGCTTGTAGATAACTCAAGACGGTCTGGTAATGTCCTTGATGTAGGGCGTTTTCACCAAGCAATAATAGAGCGCCAAGATGCGTTTCGGTATCATATGATGGGTCGTCTGCAGGAATTTGACTGAGTGTTTTAGCGGTCGCTAAAGCGTTTTGATCATCTGGATTTTTATGTAAATTTAGCTTGGCTTGTGCAAGTTGGTAGCGTGGATTATGCTCATCCATACGAATCAGTCTTGTAATGATGTCTTGTTGCTCATCTTGGGTAAGTTCATTTTCAAGCAATTCGTAGCTGGCAAATAGTAAGCGGTCGTCATCGGGGTTTTGGTGATTGGCGGTGGCCAAGATGTCTTTGGCTGCTTGGAGATTGCCTTGACGCAGACGGATTTCTGCTTCTAAAAGATAGCTGTCGGTGGCATAAATTGGGTATTCATCTCGCAGTCTTATCAGCGTGGACATGGCGGCTGCAACATTATTATCAAGCAGGTAAAAACCCACCACCTTGGTGCGTGCATCCAGCACATTCTCGCCAGTTCTGACTTTCTCGTAGTGCTGCCTTGCATGTAGGGCATCACCTAGGCGTTCATATCCAATGCCCAGATAGTAATGTGCTTGACTGGCAAAATCAGGATTCTTAATGAGTGGTGTGAGTAGCTCTATGGAATGCCTGTACTCACCAATGTCAAGCCCAACAAGCCCTGCTAAAAGTATCACATCGGGATTGTGGGTGTTCTTATTGGCAGTCAATAGCAGTTGCCAGGCATTTTTCAAATCACCTTGGTTGATGAGGTGGCGTATTTCATACAAATAAAGCGAAGTCTCATGAGGGAGGGCTTGCTGTTTGGCGTGTAAAAATTGCCATAATTCGTCAGTCTGGTTTGCCAAGCTTAGAATGTCAAGCTTTAGATTGATGAAGGCAAGATTGTTAGGCTCGGCTTTAAGAGCGTTATTGATGTGAAATAAAGATGCTTCATAATCACCAAGGCGCATGAGTAGACCTGAGCGTAGAGCCGCTACCGAAGTGTTATCGCTGTCAATTTTACGCAAAGCACTTAGCAAAGTCTCTTGATCTTTGGCATTGGTGGGAAAGATATTCTCAAAAATTTGCGTCAAGTCTGCATTCGGGTCATATCTTAAAATCATCGCCAGCATTTGTGAGGCTTTATCATAGTCGTTCGCCTTTAACGCCAAGTGCGTCACATAAAACCATGCAGGAATGTGTTCGGGGTTTTTGACTTGCCAGGCGGTTGCAAACGCCAAAGACTCTTTGGGTGTTTCATACTCAATCGACAAACTTAATGCACGCTCAAAAATGGCGGTGCTATTGGCCTTAAAAGACTCAGTTTTGTAGATGTTTAATGCTTGCTTGATATTGCCACGATCAGCGGCAAACTCTGCTGTCAAAAGTGCGTATAAATCTGGTTTGTCAAATGCTGGTGTGCTGTCATTAGCGAATAAGCTGTCATCAAGCAGTACGCTGGGCAAATCATCAGGAATGGTGGAGTTGCCTTGACTCCCTTGTGTGTCTTGCAAGCCGTCAGTGCTGGTATCGGTAGATTGCGACACTGGCTCATCATCAGTATTTTTTTTATAAAAAGGTAGGAGAATTTTTAATAAAGGGTCAAACACCCCAGCATGAGCAGGGGTGATGTGTGGTGTCATCACGGTCAGGCATAACAGAACCGAAGTGATTTTTTTGGCATACCAACCCTTAAAAGGTGGTGAATGACCATCTTTGATGTTGGGTAAGGGTCGCCAAAATGTGATTTTCATGAATGAGTGGTCTTAGATGTTGTTTTGATGGGAAAAAGCTTGATGTCAAGCGTTGATTTTTAATGTTTATGGCTATTATAAAAGGATTTTTGATAAGTGCAAGGATTTATCACGGATATTGTGGGTTTTTTCATCGGTTGGGTCTTTTGGTTGGGATTTTGCCACAAATGCGTCAAAAACTGCTATAATAGATAATTTGTTGTCGTTTTGTTTATTCATCACCCAAGCGAAGTAGTGTAATTTGATAAGATGAGATTAGCCGTCATTGGAGTCAATCACAAGACCGCCCCTGTCGAACTTCGTGAGAAGTTGTCATTTGGGGTGGATTTGCCACATGCCATCGATGAACTCAAAGCCTTGACGGACGGCTCAGTCATTGTCTCAACTTGTAATCGCAGTGAGATTTATGTCAAATTACCTGATGATCTAGATGGCTCTGATGTCGCTACCAATTCCGCTAGGATACAGCCTGTTGGGCTGAGTGAGTCTGTACAGAAAATTCGTGCATGGCTGGCGGATTTTAAGGGGTTGGCGTTAGATGAAATAGCACCATTTTTGTATATTTATGAAGATGACCGAGCGTTGAATCATTGGCTGCGTGTGGCAGCGGGTCTTGACTCAATGATTTTGGGAGAGCCGCAGATTTTAGGGCAGATTCGTCAAGCGGTGGCGATTTCTCGTGAGCGTGGTGCTATGGGGTGTGGTTTTGACTGGCTGACCCAGCAAGTTTTTGCCGCTGCTAGGGTGGTGCGTCGTGATACCAAAGTCGGTGCTCAAGCGGTAACGCTGGGCTTTGCGACTGCCAAACTGGTTACACAAATCTTTGAAGATCCATACCGATTGACTTTCATGTTGGTGGCAGCAGGCGAGATGAATCGTTTGGTTGCTCATAATGTGGCGGCACTTGGTGTGGGACGAATCATCATCGCCAATCGTAGCCGTGAGCGTGCCGAATCTCTAGCGGCTGAGTTGACGGATATGTCAAAAAATGCCAATCGTGTGGTGCAAATTGAGTTGGTGCCATTGGAGGAGTTGGATGGATATTTATCGCAAGCTGATGTGGTAAGTAGTTGTAGTGGTAGCATGAACGCACTCATCACATGCGATATGGTCAAATCCGCCCTAAAGATGCGCCGCCATCGTCCGATTTTGATGGTTGATTTGGCGGTGCCAAGAGATGTTGAGCCGTCAGTGGGTGATTTTGATGATGTGTATCTGTACTCTGTTGATGATTTGCAGCATGTCATCGCAGGCAATCTGGAGGAACGCAAACAAGCAGCGGTAGAAGCAGAGCTTTTGGTCAGTCAGTTGGTGCTTGATATTGAACATCAGATGCAGGTACAAACTGCACGCACGCAGATTATTAATTATCGGCAAGCTGCTGAAATTCATAAGAACCGACTCTTAGCAACCGCATTGTATCGTTTATCCCAAGGTGATTCTGCTGCAGAAGTGATGACTGAATTTGCCAGAGTCTTAACACAGACGCTAACGCACGCACCATCAAAACTGATTCGCCACACTGCTCAGACTGCACAGCCAGAAGTGCTTGACATGATAACAAATACGCTAAACCATGCTTATCGGAAGTAGATTTTTAGCCATGTTGCCATGTGGTAATCAGCATGTCATTCTTAAGCCGTCTTTGCCCATAAAAAACCCCTTTGAGAACATCAAAAGGGTTTTTTGATATGGTGAATTACCAGCCTTTGACAACACCGTCTTTAAATTGTTTTTTTGCTTCGGCTTCAACTTCGTCCGTCTGATATGCTTTGACGAAATTTTGAATGGCTGGTGAATCTTTGTTGTCGCTACGAGCAACGATGATATTCACATAGGGCGACTCTTTAGATTCGACGAATATTCCGTCTTTTGCGCTCAGACCCGCTTGACCTGCGTAGTTATTATTAACGACCGCCAAGTCCACATCATCTAATGCACGAGCGGCGACCGAGGTGTCTACTTCTTTGATGATGAGATTTTTTGGATTTTCGACAATGTCAAGCGAAGTGGATAGCAGATTTTTATTGTCTTTTAACTTGATTAATCCTTGATTTTCAAGCAAAATCAATGCACGAGCCAGATTTGATGGGTCATTTGGCACAGCGATGGTGGCACCATCTTTTAGCTCATCAAGGCTTTTGATTTTCTTAGAATAACCAGCCAGTGGGTAGACGAAAGTGTTGCCAACGATGACCAAATTGTCAAGATGCTTTTTGGCAATCTCTTCATCAAGATAAGGCTTGTGTTGCATGGCATTGGCATCTAAGTCGCCTTTAGATACTGCTTCGTTGGGCAGAGCGTAGTCATTAAATTCAACATATTCAACGGTCAGACCGTATTTTTCCTTAGCGACTTTTGCGGCCACTTCTGCCACAGCATGCTCAGGCCCACTCATCACACCCACTTTGATGGTTTGGGCGATGTTGTCGGTGTCGGCAGGAGCGGTAACTTGCTCAGCTTTTTTGTCAGCACTGCACCCAGCTAAGGCAATGCCAGACGCCAATACACACAGACCGAAAAATTTATTTAATTTCATAAGAATGCCTTTTAGGATAGATGAATGGATTAACCAGCAAATACAAAAATGTCATAAGACTGTAACATTTTTATATATTAAACCATAAAGCATGCGTCAATTCAATATGGCAAAGTTGTTATTTTTGGGAATTTCATATGCCAAATAAGCATATCAACTCTTGATCAAATTAGCGATGATCGGTGTATGTGGCAATCATATCCCCTGCTTTTTGACAGATCATCACGATGGCCACAATGATGATGGTTGCGATCCACTTGACATAGGTCATGCCACGATGTTCGCCGTAGCTGATGGCAAGATTGCCAAGTCCACCACCACCAACCACGCCAGCCATCGCTGAATAGCCGATGAGCGTAACCAAAGTGAGTGTGATGGCATTAATGATCATGGGTAGGCTCTCTGGCAGGTAGTATTTACTCACCACTTGCCAGTTGGTTGCCCCCATGGACTTGGCAGCTTCTGTCAGACCTGTGGGGATTTCCATTAAGGCGTTAGCGGTCAAGCGGGCGACAAAAGGGGTTGCTGCGACACTCAAAGGCACGATGGCGGCTGTCGTACCGAGGGTTGTGCCGACAAGCAGGCGAGTAACGGGCATTAAAATGATGAGCAAAATGATGAAAGGAATGGAGCGACCGATATTGATGATGGCATCTAAGACTTTAAATAAGATGGCATTTTCTACAATGCGCCCTTTGCCACTTAAAAACGCCAAAAATCCAAACGGCACACCACAAATGACGGCAATTGCTGTCGCTGCCAGACCCATGTAGATGGTCTCATAAGTGGATTGAGCGACCATTTGCCACATTCTAGGGTGCATTTCTGTCATAAAATCAGTAAGAATCTTATCCCACATGCCCTAAAACCTCCAAAGTAACACCATGTGCTGCCAAAAATTCATTGGCTTGTATGATGGCAGTATCATCGCCAATGATCTCTGCAATGGTAAAACCAAACTTGATGCCCCCCAAATAATCCATTTGCGAGGTTAAGATGCTAAATTCCACACCAAATTGCTTGCTTGCTTGTGAAAATAAGGGTGAATCTACCGAACTTCCTGTAAATTCGTATTTGATGACAGGGTGGGTCAGGTGGGTGGCTGTGGGTTTTAGCGTGGCCAAAAATTCATCAGGCAAGCCGATGTCAAAAGTTGAGTTGATGAAAGTCTTGGCAAGGTCGGTTTGCGGATTGGCAAAAATATCGCTTACCTTGCCTTGTTCAATCAGCACACCGTCATGAATGATGGCAACTTTATCACAAATGCGTTTGACCACATCCATTTCGTGCGTGATGAGTAAGATGGTGATGCCAAGAGTTTTATTGATCTGTTTTAAAAGTGTTAAAATGGACTGTGTGGTGGCAGGATCTAAAGCACTGGTGGCTTCATCACACAGTAGGACTTTTGGGTCGCAAGCCAAAGCTCTGGCGATGGCAACCCGCTGTTTTTGTCCACCTGAAAGGTTGGCAGGGTAGACATCATGCTTATCACTCAATCCAACCAATTTGGTCAGCTCACTGACTTTTTGTTTGATGATGGTTTTGGATTTGCCTGACAATTCAAGTGGTAAAGCAATGTTGTCAAAGACTGTGCGAGAATGCAACAGATTAAAATGCTGAAAGATCATTCCGATTGATCGGCGTGCTATGATGAGCTTTTGTTGAGATAGGGCGGTCAGTTCAACACCATCAACAGTTACCGTGCCTGTGGTTGGGGTTTCTAATAAATTAACGCAGCGAATAAGTGTGGACTTACCCGCCCCTGATGAGCCAATGATGCCGAATATTTCACCTTGATTGACCGTTAAGTCGGTCGGCTTTATGGCGGTCAATGCCACCATTTCACCGTCTTTTTGTGTATGAAATACTTTGCTAACTTGGTGTAGCTGTATCATGGGTGTGATCGTCATAAGGCGTCTGTCCTATTGAGGCATGGCTGATTTCGTCTTGGAAAAATCATCTCAAACACTTCGTTATAGACGACAGAAAGTCGTGTTGGCCGTTCAAGACAGCCATGCCTTTTATGATTGTTACCCAAAACTTTGACTTTTAAATATTATAACAAACTTGGCATGAATAAAGTAGCCAAGAAATGCCTTTGTTGATTTGATGGCTTAAGACGACTGCTCTGGCTGGTAAGCTTTGACAAATTCGTCTATTTGCGTGCATAAAATCTCCCACAGTCTTACTTGAGCGTGTAGGCTGCCCCAAGCATTGTGTGGTGTGAAAAATACTCGTGGGTGATTTTTTAGTGTCAGTAGGGGTTCTTTGGCATCGAAAGGTTCAGATTCAAAGACATCTGAGCCATAGCCTAAAATCTGCCCACTGTTAATGGCGGTAACGATGGCTTGACTGTCCACCACGCCACCACGAGCAACATTGATGATGATGGGTTTTTTACCCATTGCTGCGATGGTTTCATCATTGATCAGGTGGGTGGTATCATCAGTTAAAGGGCAGTGTAGGCTGATGATGTCTGAGTTTGCCAACACTTCATAAAAGTCCGTACGGCTGTCGTCTCTTGGTTGTTTATTGCGATGTTCGGCATACAGCACATTCATACCAAAAGCGGTGGCGATGCGACCAACGCTACGACCAATGTTACCTGCACCTATGATGCCCAAGGTTTTGCCTGATAAATCAAAAATTGGCTCATCAATTAGGCAAAATCGTCCATCGTCTTGCCATGTGCCATCAGTCGCCTTTTGATGATAAAACAAACCTGCTCGCATGATGGTGAGTATGAGCATGAAAGTATGCTCTGGCACACTGACCGTAGAGTAGCCTGCGACATTTTTCCAGGCTACTTGATGCGTTTGGCAAGCTTTGGTGTCAATATTATTGATGCCTGTGGCGGTAACATGAATGAGTTTTAGCTTTGGAAGGCGTGCGATGACATCAGCACTCATCTCAACTTTATTGGTGATGACGATGTCGGCATCTTGACAGCGTTCAATGATTGTTTTGGCATCATTGGGGGTGTTGTCATGTTTGATGTAGTCGGTGATGCTTGCTGGTAAAGATAAGTCGGTTTGGGCAGAAAAAGTATTGGTGTCTAAAAATACAGCTTTCATGAATGATATTCCAATCAAATAATTTTAGGGCGATTTGTCCGTCGTGCATCCATACATTGGGCGACATTCGGCGATTGAACGACACACCAAAAAGCCAGCAAATGCCTTTTTGAGTCTGTTTTTTTGATGCTTGTCGTTTTTTTTAGTGTATCACACACTGATGCTGGGTTGGAATAAAATTCAGCGACTTTTTGTGGCACCAACGCAAGCATTCATGCCTGACTGGGTTTTTGAACGGCATCATAGGAACAGAAAAGTTCGATATGTTGAGTGAGTATGGCTTAAAAATGCGAAAACTGATGATAAATTTTACTTTTTTTAGTAAAATAAAGGGTTTTAAAACGCAATCACTACAAAACCCTAATTAGATAAATAAAGAGTATTTTATGAGTCAATTTGCCATTGGTCAACGCTACTTATCAGATTCTGAGAGCAATCTTGGGCTTGGGGTAATCATTGATGTGGATGAGCGGACGGTTTCGGTGCTGTTCCCGCATTCTGAAGAAACGCGTGTTTATGCCAAAGCATCTGCGTTGCTGTCTCGTGTGGTATTTTTTGAAGGCGATGTCATCACTGACCAAGAAGGCAATCAGCACACGGTGGCTCGCTGTGAAAATCTGGGCGGCGTGATGCGTTATCACCTGACTTGTGGCAAGTCACTCATGGAAACTCGTCTGGCGGCGAACATTACCTTGGCCAAGCCTTTGGAGCGTCTGTTGGCTGGGCGTATCGAACATGGTGAGTGGTATGACTTGCGTCAAGACGCATTGCGATTAAAAGCCATGCTGTCTCGTCATCCTTTAAGGGGTTTGATGGGTGCTAGGGTTGACATCATCAGTCATCAATTATACATCGCCCATGAAGTTGGTAAGCGTCTTTCTCCTCGTGTGCTATTGGCTGATGAAGTGGGGCTGGGAAAAACCATTGAGGCCAGTCTCATCATTCACCAGCAAATCATCACAGGTAAGGCTGATCGTGTGCTCATCTTAGTGCCTGATAGTTTGCAATATCAATGGATGATTGAGTTAAAACGCCGATTTAATCTGGATTTTTCTATTTTTGACTTGGTTCGTACGGCATCTATTAAAGAGCATAATCCTGACCAAAATGTTTTTGCTACCGAGCAATACATCATTGCAGGCATCGAACTTTTGCTGGATCATCATGATTTGTATGAGCAAGCATTCGCTGCGGGTTTTGATTTGTTGGTGGTTGATGAGGCGCATCATTTGCAATGGGACGAGGAGCAAGGGGGTAATGACAAATACAACCTTGTGGCAGATTTTGCAGCACAGACTGAAGGTGTTTTGTTGCTGACCGCAACGCCAGAACAGCTGGGTATTGAGAGTCATTTTGCTCGTCTAAGACTGCTTGACCCCCATCGTTTTGGTGATTTAGAAGAGTTTATTGCCGCTCAAGAGGCGTTTAGCGATGTGGCAGCTGTGGCGACTTTACTGATAGAGGGTAAGACTTTATCTGATAAGCAAATCACTGCCATTGCTGGCTTGCTTGGGTTTGGTGTGGAGCAGGTGGCTGACATTAACGATAATGACAAGCTTCGTACGCACATCATTAATGAATTGCTGGATCGACATGGGACGGGTCGTGTGTTATTTCGCAACACTCGTGATAGTGTGCAAGGATTCCATGGTAGAACCAGCATTCCTTATCAATTACCTTTACCGACAGCTTGGCAAGGTACTCACTACACACACGGTAAGTTGCGTGAACAACTTTGGGGTGAAGAGAATTATCCAGATGGCTCTTGGTTGGAATCCGACCCTCGTGTTAAATGGCTCATTGAGTTACTAAAAGAATCATTGCGTCATAAAAAAGTCCTTCTCATCGCCAGAAGTGGAGCGACGGCTGAGAGTCTTGAGGCGGTATTGAGACTGCATGCGGGCATACGCACAGCCATTTTTACCGAACAGATGAGTCTTTTGGAGCGAGACCAAGCAGCGGCATATTTTGCTGATGTCAATGGGGCTCAGATATTGCTATGTAGTGAGATTGGCTCAGAGGGGCGTAATTTTCAGTTTGCACAGGATTTGGTATTGTTTGATTTACCAGCCAATCCTGACACGCTTGAGCAGCGTATTGGTCGGCTTGATCGCATAGGGCAGGTGGCCAAAATTCGTCTGCATGTGCCTTTTGTGATGGGAACGGCACAGGAGCGGCTATACCATTGGTATGATGGCGCACTGAACATCTTTAACCAAATCAGCCCAACCGCCCAATCGGTACAAGAACACTTCATCACCCAATTAAAGCCGTTACTAGAATCGCAAGACAGCGAAGAAAATCGTGAAGCACTGGCACAGCTGATTGCACAAGGTGCCATGCTAAGAGCTGAGTTGGAAGAGGAATTGCAGGCAGGGCGAGACAGGTTGCTTGAATATAATTCTTGTCGCCCTAATGTGGTTGGTCGAATCACACAAGCGATGATGGAGCTTGATAATGATAAGCTACTGCCGTTATTTTTAGATCGCTATTTTGAGGCGGTGAATATCGATTATAGCATTCAGCGTGATCACTCATGGATTGTGCACCCCATTGATGCCCAGGAGGTGAATATTGAAGGGATTGAGTCTTTACCATTTAGTGAAGATGGCATGACTTTGACTTTTAACCGTAAGCAGGCATTGGTTCGTGAAGACATGGATTACATGACTTATGAACACCCACTGATCACCAGTATTTTAGACATGATTGTGTCAGGAACATTTGGCAACACTCAGGTCGCCATTTTAAAGTCCGCCGCCATGCCGCAGGGCATGCTGTTGATTGAGACTCATTTCCGCATTGAAGCGATTTGTCCAAAACACTTTAATCTGTCAGCCTATTTGCCACAGCAAGTCTTACGAGTGTTTTTGACTGAAAGAGGTGATGACTTGACCAAAGTTGCCACCAGTGAAAAAATACTGCCACTCATCGAACGCTTAGACAAAGCAAAAGCCAGACAAGTCATCAAGGCTCGTGCGTCCGTGATCGAAAAACAAGCAGCTCATGCAAAAGAGTTGGCCTGTGCTCAGCTTGAGCAAATCAGCCGTGAGGCAATCATTCAATACAGTGAGTATTTGAATAAGGAGATTGGTCGTTTAAGACGCTTGCGAGCAATCAATCCTAATGTCCGAAATGAGGAAATCAATGCACTTGAAAAAATGTTGGATCAGGGGGTGGAGGCACTGTCTGCTCTGTCATTAGTGCCTGATAGCATTCGTGTGCTGGTGTGTGTCAAACCATCGTAATGCTTTCATGGTGTTTTGATTGGTGTCTTGATGCTAGAAATTAACAAAACTGGCAATCTGATGAGTCGATGCTGCAAATGACGATGACATGCGGTGTTTTACGGATTTGCCATTGGTAAATATTAACAAGGAATGATCAATGTCGTTTGCTCAGGTTTTGACACGCTCGGTGGTAGGATTGCACGCACCAGCAGTAACGGTAGAAGTGCATTTGTCCCAAGGTATGCCAGCTTTGACGATAGTTGGGCTGCCTGAGGCAGCGGTGCGAGAGAGTAAAGATAGAGTGCGTTCGGCACTGATAAATAGTGGGTTTGACTTTCCTAGCCGCAGACTCACCATCAATCTTGCTCCTGCGGATTTGCCAAAAGATGGTTCTCGCCTTGATTTGCCGATTGCAATCGGAATTTTGGCCGCCAGCGGTCAAGTAGACGATCGAGTCCTTGATGGATTTGAGTTCATTGGTGAGCTTGCTCTAAACGGTGAGTTGCGTCCCACGGCTGGTGCATTGTCTGTTGCTTTGGCAATGAAAAACTCTCCACAAAAACGAACACTCATCGTTCCAAAGGCGAATGCTGAAGAGGCGGCTCGAGTATTGGGAGTTGCTGTGCTTGGTGCGGACAATTTGCAGGCGGTATGCCGTCATTTGGATGTGGTGAGTGGCGTGAGTCAAAATCAGTCAGATGTCATCTTGCCTACTGTAAGAACCATCACTCAAGCCCAAATGAATGGTTATCCAGACTTATCCGATATCAAAGGTCAACACCATGCACGCCGTGCTTTGGAGATTGCAGCAGCAGGTGGACATTCGTTGTTGTTTAAAGGTCCACCTGGTTCTGGCAAAACCTTAATGTCAAGCCGATTGCCAAGCATTCTGCCATCTTTGACAGACGAAGAGGCTTTGGAAGTGGCAAGTATCTACTCGGTGGCGGGCATGGAGTATGATTATGGCATTCGTCCATTCCGCCAAGTGCATCATACGGTGTCTGGCGTGGCACTGGTCGGTGGGGGTTCTCGCCCAAAACCTGGAGAGATTTCTTTGGCGCATAAGGGCGTGCTGTTTTTGGATGAGTTGCCAGAGTTTGATAAAAAAGTCATTGAGGTGTTGCGTCAACCAATCGAATCCAAACAAATCATCATCAGTCGTGCAAGCAGTCAGGTAACCTTTCCAGCAGATTTCCAACTCATCGCCGCAATGAATCCTTGTCCGTGCGGTTACCATGGCGATGGCACGAACCGTTGCCATTGCAAAAATGAGCAAGTGCGTCGTTATCAAGACCGACTCTCAGGACCGCTTCTTGATCGCATTGATTTGCATATTCATGTGCCAGCTTTACCGCTGGATGATTTACAAAATGCTCCTTGTGGTGAGTCGTCTGCCAATGTCCGCATCCGTGTGGCTAAAGCTCGTGATGTTGCTTTAAAGCGTCAAGGAAAATCCAATAATGAGCTTAGTCCAGGCGATATCGACCGTCTAATTCGACTTGGAGATGATGAAAAAAATCTCATCAAGGCAGCCCAATCTCGTCTTAATTTGTCTGCTCGTAGCTATCATAGAATTTTAAAGGTGGCTCGTACGATTGCAGATTTGGCAGAAGCAGATGACATCGGTACGGTACATGTGGCAGAGGCATTGAGTTATCGAGGCTAAATGCAGTGATTTGGCGTCATTTCCTAAACTGATTTGTGAGGTGATTGACCAAACTTTCAAAGTCATCAAAGACCGCATCAGGATTGCTTTGGCTGATGTGCTTGCCGTAATTATAACCATAGGTGAGGCCCAGTGTGGTCATGCCTGCATTTTTACCCGCCATGACATCATTTTGTGAATCACCCACCATGACGGTGTGCGCCACATCCATGTCAAGTGTTTGGCAGATGTGCAACAAGGGCATGCCACTTGGTTTTTTGACAGGCAGACTGTCTCCGCCTAAGATGCAGGCAAATTTATCTTCCCATCCCATGCGTTGAATGATGTCTGGTAGAAACTGTGTTGGTTTATTGGTGCATAAAGCAAGCAGAAAGCCTTGTTTCAATAGCTGTTCTAGCCCAGCTGTCACACCTGGGTACTGTCGTGTGTCATCATGAGTGTTGGCATAATGATTTAGAAAGATTGCATGAGCCTCATCAAGCATGTCTGCGGATAAATTTGCCCATGCTAACGCTCGCTTGATGAGTGCCTGCGAACCATTACCCACCCAATTTCGTATGTCATTCGTGCTTGCATTTGGTGCATTTAGGGTTGTCAAGGTTGCATTGACTGCTGTTGCTAAATCTGGCAAGCTGTCAATGAGGGTGCCATCAAGATCAAAAATGATGAGGGATTTCTTTGTTAAAACAGTCATGGTTTTTTAATCATGCCTTGATTTTTAAAATAAATACTTGAGGTATTGTAGCATAAATTGATTAAATAAAAATCTAAGTTGGCTGTCTGATGCCATCCGTATGACACTCTGCTTATTTGATTGACCGTTCGCATCATATGGAATTGATACGAATGATGGTGTTTGATAGCGTGTTGAACATCTTTAAAAAATGCGTAACAAACAATCGCCAAAAGTGGCAAATGTTGTTGAGCAACAGAGAATCTTTGCAAAACTTTACACTTTAATCCATAAACAAGCACAGTTTTTAAGAAATATTTTGTTACTATGATACCAACACAAAGAGCAGTATGAATTGTTCTTTGGTTAAAACACAACAAATGGCGACTCAACCGCCTTTTTAGGAGAAAAATCATGAAAACTCTAAGTAAAGCAATTTTGGCATTGGGTGCTTCATCAGTCCTAGCAATGAGTGCAAACGCGGCCATCACTTATGGCTCATCATCACAAGGTCAGCCTTATGTTGGTGTCAAACTTGGTCAAATAAATGCTGATGGTCTGCCAAGCAAAGCAACTTCGTACGGTGTGTACGGTGGCTATAACTTCGATCAAAACATCGGTGCACAAGTGGAATATGTGGGTTCTGAAACCAAAGGCTATACCAAAGGCTTAAATAACTACGAGTACGATGCAAAAACTTATGGCGTGTATGGTACTTATCGTTACCATTTTAATAACACACCAGTTTATGCCAAGGGTAAACTGGGCATTGCAAAAACCAAGGTGAAAAACAAGGGTCTAAGTGTCAACAGCATCTCTGTATCTGACAAGACTGGTTTGGCAGGCGGTGTGGCAGTAGGCTTTAATGCCACCACAAATGTCGGTCTTGAAGCAGGATATGACTACTTAGGTTCAGACGCTTCTATGTGGGGTGTGAGTGCTCATCTAAAATTCTAATTCAGTACGAAAAAAAACAGCCATCAATTGATGGCTGTTTTTTTATTTTAACAATCAAATGTCCAAATATTCAAGGTTTCAAAACATCATTTGCGATCGGGCAGGCTGATACTCATCTCTAACATGTCAATGTCATCTTCATGATGATGATTGATGTTCACATCGCTGATTTGTACACCATTGACATAGTTATTGACTACCTGCAAAATCTCTCGTTTCATTTGTTCGATACGCTCAGCAGTCAAGCGATTATTAAGTCTGTCAGAGCTGGCAACGATGACTTTCAGACGGTCCTTGGCGATGTCGGCACTGCTTGGCGTGTCGTTACCACCGAATAATGATGCCCAAAATCCTTTTTTCATCTCAACCTCCGAACAATCTTGTAAAGAAGCCTTTTTTTCTCACTTCCAGATGGCGAAGTGGTCGCTCTTCACCTAAAAATCTTGCCACGATGTCTTCATAGCATTGCCCTGCGGCAGATTCTGGATAGTGAATGACAGGCTGACCATGGTTGGATGCTTCTAGCACCGCATTACTCTCTGGAATCACACCAATCAAAGGCACGCGTAGAATTTCATTGGCGATGGTGTCAATGTCCATCATCTCACCTTGGGCGGCACGCTCTGGATTATAGCGAGTGATGACGAGATGCTCTTTGACGCTACTGCCTTCTTGAGCTCGCTTGGTGCGAGATTGTAAAATGCCGATGATGCGGTCGGAGTCGCGTACGCTTGATACTTCTGGATTGGTAACAATGAGTGCTTCATCAGCATGATACATGGCAAGTTGAGCACCACGCTCAATTCCAGCTGGGCTGTCGCAGATGATGTAGTCAAAGCCCAAATCCTCTGAAAGTTCTTTCATGACTGCGGCCACACCCTCATCAGTCAGAGCATCTTTATCACGGGTCTGTGAAGCTGGTAAAATGTACAGGTTGTCAAGTTGTTTGTCTTTTACCAAAGCTTGGGTTAATTTGGCGTTGCCATTGATGATATCAACAAAGTCGTACACAATGCGATTTTCACAACCCATGATGAGATCAAGATTGCGCAAGCCCACATCAAAATCAATGATGACGGTTTTATGACCATGTTTGGCAAGACCCGCACCGAATGATGCACTGGTGGTGGTTTTACCAACACCACCTTTACCTGAAGTTACTACGATGATTTTCGCCACAACGGCACTCCTTAATGCAATAAAAGTTCACTTACCAAGCAGACCCATGGTAAATGTAAATATTCATGACGGCAATTGGACACACAAGGCATCTTCGCTGTCATTATGAGAATGCGACAACATGTATTGATGACATCAATGACATTTGTCAATCTTAAGATGAAATAACGCCAACCATTTAACTGTTGATTAAAGAAAAGACCAGTCCTTTAACCTCATCATAGCTGACTTGCACGGCTTGATCAATCATCTGACTTGGAATGTCTTCACGCAAGCAATAAGTCCCTGCTACTGACACCAAAGTCGGATTGAATTTTTGGCAAAAAATGCGTGCATGCTTATCGCCAGTCGCACCAGCCACCAAGCGACCCAAACCATGACTGTAAATATGCAAGCTATTGTCTGTGATGACCTCAGCCCCATGATTGACCCCGCCAACAACTGTCAAATCACCACCAAAATGGTGAATGCTTTGTCCTGAACGCACCATTTGGGTGTGTATGCTGGATGTGATGGGTGATGTGTCAGTCTGTTGAGCCTGTTGAATTGGTTGCTCAATGCTGTCTGTTTTTGGTGCTAAACGCTCAATGCGTTTGCCATCAGCAGGAAAGATTGCCAAGCGTAACTGTTTGGCTTGTGCATTTAAGATGCCGTCAATCACGCCGATTGGCTGTATGCCGATTGACCACATAAAATCAATGAGTGTGTCTAACGCAAGCATGGATTTACTGTCAATGACTACAGGAATGCCAGTCGTCGCTTTATTGCTATTAACCAGCTCACCCAGTGCTGTTTGAATGTCGCTCATGCTGTCTGAAAGAATTTTGATGCGACTAAATGCCAGCATTTTACCAGATAACTGAATGGGTTTACTCATAATCATCAACCATAAACAAAAATGTCAAAATACCAATGCAGATGCTCAACAGATGTTCATCAATCAAGGAGTTAAATTGTAGCATTTTTTTCATCATGAAAAAACAATAAACTCCATTAATTCATGCGGTTTTTATGTTCTTTGTTGTTACCATGCCATCAGTGGTGTTCGGATACCGCCACTTTGATTTGCTCGGTATGTTTCCATTGCTGGGCTTTGATTTGCTGTTCAAAAGCGTCGAGTGCATCTTCGGTGATGTTGGCTACCAATTGTTGTAGGGCGGGGCGGTTGATGTCAATGCTGGCGATGCCATGGGCAATCTGCATCATCAAGCCGTCCAATGTCTCTTGGTCAAAAAGATGAGCATTGACCGATGTGGCGACATTGACTCCGATGCGCTTACCAATCGTGGTGATTTGGTTTTCTATGAGAGATCCTGCCACAGGAATGAGCTTTAAGTATTTGCCAATCTCTGGCGTGTCAATGAGTGCCTGTTCTACGGCAATGCCAATGTCTTTAGATAGCTGTTCGCCAGCGGCATGATTAAAGGCATTTTGCAATCTTGGTGTCAGCTCGCTACGCAACAACTCTAAAACCGCTTGTTCAATTGCAGGGCGGTTTTTGTTGAGTGTGTCTTGTATGAGTTTGTCATGTTTTTTTGAGCGTTTGATCTGTGTGCGTATGTTATCTGTGGCTGTTAAAATGACACGATCAGAAAGCTCTTCTAGCAGCACGCCATAGTAAAATTTCCCTGAATTAATCCATCGTTTTGGAATGATTTTGATTCCGACTTTATGTAGGCGTTTGATGATGATGCCGGCACGCAACAATCTGAGTGCACGCAGAGCAGGAAAGCACGCCAAGGTCTCATACCAATGCATAAAAGGAAAAAAGAACCAGCGGTGATAGGTGTGATTGACAATCGCAAGTACCCAGCGAGTGGTCAATTCTGCCACCCAAAATAGTGTGAATGCACCGCTGATGGTCGCCACTGCCGTGTGATGCTGGGTGTGATAGACTGCTAAAATATCATCTGCCCCAAGCCATGCGGAGACATATCCAGTCATCGTACTCATCATTACGCCATCGATGAACATCAGTAATAAGTCTATGATCAGCAAACCAAGCATGATGATGTCGTAGATGATTTTTGGGCGGTTGGGCTTGTCGTCATGATCGCCACCATATAGCGGTACGACATCATCAGGGATTTCGTGTGCTTGAGGAATGCTTAGGTTTTTTGGTTGTGAGGTGTGTTGCATTGATGATGCCTATGATGGGTATGTTGAAAATCTGCCAGCATTTCATTGATGCGTGCATCTTTGTCCAGCCAAATGTCGTCAAGCCATTTAAAAAACTCGGCTTTAATATCAGCATTATGATCATATTCGCCATTTTTAAGTGCGTCAAATAAGCTTGGGTTTGGTTCAATGTGGCGAATGTCCACACCAAGTCGTGTCAGTTTTCCTTGCCACAGATCGCCATACTCAGGTATGCCATCAGGATAGACAAGCGTCATGTCTAAAATGCCATCAATCTTCTCGCCAAGACTGCTGATGGCAAGTGCCAAACCGCCTGCTTTTGGTTTGAGTAGGTGGTGGTAGGGGGATTGTTGTTTGGCGTGCTTGGCAGGCGTGAAACGAGTACCTTCTAAGTAATTGAGTAACACAAAAGGCTTGTTGGCAAGCAACTCACAAGCACGGCGTGCTTCTGCGATGTCGCGATGAGCCAGTGCTGGATTTTTTGCAATTTGTTCCTTGCTGTGACGCTTCATCATTGGAAAATCTAAAAAATAAAAAGCTTGACCCACAACAGGAATATATAGCAACTCATGTTTGGCAAAAAAGCGTGTGATGGGTAAAATGCCTTCGCTGACATATTGAATGATGCTGGTGTCCACCCATGATTGATGATTGCAGATGAGCAGATATTTGCCATCGGATTTAAGGTTGTTGGGTAAGCTGATACGCCAATCTTTCTTGGGTAGAATGGCGTCAATCATGAAGTTGTTTGAACGAATCCAATAGTCAGCCATACTGACAATGGCATCATCGGCGACTTTTGATTTGCCAAAAACCTTTGCAAGCCCTGCAGCATAGATTGGCACAGACAGCCCCAAGCTGTTGGCCGCAATGCCGCCTGTGCTGACGACAAAAGACAGCTTACGAGCCAAATTGGGCGTTGTGTCGTGCAATTTTTGAAAAAATGGTAGGGTCTTACGCTTGGTCTTAATCATGGGTTATCCTATAAATCATTGTGCCTGATTGGGTTGGTTTGTGCGGTCATCATGCGTTAAGTCATTAAATTGAGCATTAAAATCAGTGTACAAATAAAAACTGTTGTTTATTTTACCAAATTTTTATCACAAATCAGCAAGATTTCACCATAAATTTGTGTAAAAGCGATTGCTTGAAAATTTTTGATACAATATTAATGAGTAATCTTTTTAATGATTAAAGTTTCGGCCATGGTGAATGGAGGTGCAATCAGGTCCATTGATGGCTGTGATCATATCAGACTAAGCTGTCATTGTCTGCCATGAGGTGGAGGCTGTGTGATGATCATTAAAATCTAACCGATGAGATACACACTTACAACAGACAAGAATTTTTTTTGGTTCATAATATGTCAAATTCATGTTGTGCAGGCTTTTAAGCTTTGCAGAGATCACATCATTTAGCAACAACCTAGGAGTTTGTCATGAGTAAATTAAATCTATTGGCTGTATCAGCATTGGCGTCTAGTATGGTTATCTCTGGCTGTGCAAGTACTGGCAATTATAACGATGATGCCACCAAAAAAGCTGGCTTGGGGGCATTGGCAGGTGCTTTGGGTGCTGCTGCCATTTCTAAAGCTACTGGCGGTGAGAAAACTGGTCGTGATGCTGCCATTGGTGCGGTGCTAGGGGCAGGCGTTGGTGCATACATGAGTAAGCAAGAAGCCAAACTAAAACAGCAGACCGCTGGCACTGGCATTGAGGTTACCCGCGATCCTGTTACCAATAACATCAATCTTGCCATTCCAGAAGCCATTACCTTTGATAAGGGGCAGTACGCCATCAAGCCATCATCTTATGGTACTTTAAATCAAGTGGCAAGAACCTTGAATGAGTACAATCAAACTCAAGTCATCGTCAACGGATACGCTTCAATTGAAGGCAATGCGGCATTTAACCAAACACTCTCATTAGACCGTGCAGATGCTGTGGCTCGCCATTTGATCAATCAAGGGGTTTCTGCCACTCGCATCAGTTCACTGGGTCATGGGGCAACCACGAAATTCGGCATGGCTTATGAGCCTAACCGTCGTGTGGAGATTGCCATCATCGCACCAAAAAGTGTTGGTTAATAAACCACCATACCCACCTCACTGCCCTTAAATCCGCTTGATTTGGTGCGTTTTGGGTAGATTAATGCACTAAAAAACTCAAATGTCAATCATCATGGCATTTGAGTTTTTTATCTGATGGACAAGCTTATCCAATCATAAATTATCCAAATATTTTTCGGCATCTAAGGCGGCCATGCACCCTGTGCCAGCAGAAGTGATGGCTTGGCGATAAATGTGATCGGCGACATCGCCTGCGGCAAAAACACCCTCGACACTTGTGGCTGTGGCATTACCGTTTAGACCGCTATTAACGACAATGTAGCCATCTTTCATGGTCAGTTGACCGTTGAATATGCCAGTGTTTGGCGTATGACCGATGGCAACAAACATGCCCATGGCATCAAGAACTTTGCTACTGCCATCAGTATTTTCAATCACAACGCCAGTGACGCCCATGTCATCTCCAACCACTTCTTTGACTGTGCTGTTCCATTCAATAGAGATGTTGCCACTTTTTACTTTTTCAAACAGCTGATCTTGCATGATTTTTTCGGCACGCAAAACATCACGACGGTGGATTAGTGTGACATGTTTTGCAATGTTAGATAAATACAGTGCTTCTTCGACTGCGGTGTTGCCACCGCCAATCACTACGACTTGTTGATTTTTGTAGAAAAATCCATCGCAAGTTGCACATGCAGATACACCTTTGCCCATGAATTTGGCTTCACTTTCCAAGCCTAGGTATTGAGCAGTTGCTCCTGTGGCGATGATGAGAGCATCACAAGTGTAATTGCCGTCATCGCCAGTGAGTTTGAATGGGCGACTGCCTAAGTCCACGGCATTGATGTGATCATAGATGAACTGCGTGCCGAAGCGTTCAGCGTGTTCTTTCATCTCTTCGACAAGTGCCGTACCAGTCAGACCATGGCGACCACCTGGCCAGTTATCAATTTCGGTGGTGGTGGTCAGCTGCCCACCTACGGTCAACCCTGTGATGATGACGGGGTTTAGATTGGCACGAGCAGCATAGACGGCAGCAGAATATCCTGCTGGTCCAGAGCCTAAAATGATGAGTTTGTGGTGAGTCATGGGGAGTTCCAAGTGAATAAATTTGATCTAGTATAGGGCAAATACGCCGAAAATTGCAAGACCATTGCGTGAAAATATCGGTTTTGACAATAGGAGTTTTGCCCAAGAATCATTAGCGTATGAAATTTTTGCAAATCTTGATTAAAAACTTTGCGGCGTCATACTGTTATCCTATATAATGTAGAGCTTTTCATTCATTGTTCATACAACCCATCAACCATCATGAAATTATTACAGTACGATTTTGTCAATCGAATGCTTGGCCATCTGCCTACCATCAAACGCTTATTTTTTAGCGTGATTGGAGGGGTGTTCTTTGTCTTTTTGTTCATCGCTTTATTTTCTTATGATCCGATGGATTCTGCTTGGTCGCACATGAGCAGCCGCCAAAGCATGACGAATGTTGGCGGTCGTTTGGGGGCATGGACAGCAGATATTTTTCGATCATTGTTTGGGATTGGTGCTTGGTTTTTGGTGGCGGTGCTTGGTTATGAGTTGGTGCGTTCATGGCAGATGTCTAAAAGCGTGTTTTGGCCATTGAGACTGATTGCCTATGCCTTTTTATTGTTGTGCATCAGTGCGATGCTTGCATATTTGGGTGTGTGGTGGTCAGCTGATCCAGTAATTTTTGGTGGCATGCTTGGGTATGAACTGATGATGGCGTTGGTGGGCATGCTGGGCGTGGCGTTGTCAGTGGGATTTTTGACACTGTTTGGGTTTGTCATAGCGACCTTAACTTTTGATATTCGCTGGTCTGGACTATGGCGAAAATCTAAGCATGCCATGGTATGTGTGTCAGATGGCGAAAAGCAGGAGATGGACAATCACGAGGAATGTCATGATGAAAGCAGTCTTGGCAAACACCTCCCAAAGACGCCTGTTTATCCATCACATAATCACGAAGGGGCGTTAGAGAGTTTTTTGGTTAATTCAGGATTGCGTGATGATCTGATTGCTAAAAAACATGATGAACAACACGAGCAACACAACACAAAGACCGCTGATATTAATCAGGTCATGGAGGTGTTGTGGGCAGATAAGGACACTCTAGAGGCATTTGATCAAAGCGACCAAATGAATGAATCGTCTGTAGCTACTGCCATCACTGATGACATGGTCATCGGACAAGATGTCCCAATCCATCGCCCAGTACAAGATGTCTTTAATGATGATGGTAATGAGGTATTTTCTCAAAAGCCCAATTTGGTAGTATCATGCGATACAACAGACGAAGAGGGCAATCATCCAATCAACGAATGGCAACAGTGGCATGATGACGCCGCCAAACAAGAGGTGGAATCGCCAACGCCAATCTTAGCAGTAAGCGATGTGTCGCAGGAGACTAACACGCCACCTGTCATCAGCGACACGGTTGGCCATCTGCCAGCCTCAATGGCAACTGGCACGGTTCGACCAAAATCTCATGCCATGAGTACGCTTGAGTATCGCATGAGCCTAAGCCCCGTACCGTCGCTGGACATCTTGGATCCCAAGCCTCAAAAGTTCGCCATCTACACATCAGAGCAACTTCAAGAGCTTTCTGAACTGCTTGAAATTAAGCTGCAAGAATTTAATATAAAAGCCAATGTTGTCAGTGCGATGGTGGGACCTGTGGTGACTCGTTTTGAGGTGGACTTGGCAGCAGGGGTAAAAGCAAGTCGTGTGATAAAAATCGCACAGGATTTGGCTCGTTCATTGAGCATGACTTCATTGCGTGTGATTCCTGTGATTGCAGGCAAGCCTTATATTGGCATTGAAGTGCCGAACAAAAAACGCCAAATCGTCAGTTTGCTTGAATTATTAGACACCAAAGACTATCAAGATCCTAACGCAGGTATCAGCATCGCCATCGGTGCAGACATCAATGGCAATCCTGTGATTGCTGATCTTGCCAAAGCTCCGCACATGCTTGTCGCTGGCACAACAGGTTCTGGTAAATCCGTATTGGTCAACTCATTTTTAATGTCCATGCTCTTAAAATACACGCCAGAGGAGCTTAGGTTGGTATTGATTGATCCAAAACAGTTGGAGCTTGCTAACTATGGCGACATTCCGCATTTATTGACTCCAGTGATCATTGACATGACGGAGGCAACCGCCGCTCTTAATTGGTGTGTGACAGAGATGGAGCGTCGCTATTTGTTGATGAGTAAATTGCGTGTGCGTAATATCGCTGCTTTTAATCAAAAAATTAAAGATGCACAAAATGCTGGCGAGCCGATCTTAGATTTGATGTGGAATGCTTCTGACCATGTCAGTGATTCTGTGCCGCAGCAAAAGACGCTATCAAAGATCGTGGTGGTGGCTGATGAGTTTGCTGATATGATCATGCAGCTTGGCAAAACTGCCGAAGAGCCGATTGTCCGCCTTGCCCAAAAATCTCGTGCTGCTGGCATTCACCTAATCTTAGCCACTCAAAGACCTGTGGCTACTGTCGTAACAGGTTTGATCAAGTCAAACATTCCTGTGCGTGTTGCCTTGCGTGTCAATTCAGCGACCGACAGCCGCATCATCATTGAAGAGTCTGGTGCAGAGAACATGCTGGGGCATGGCGACATGATGTTCTTAGCTCCTGGTGCGATTGAGACCGTGCGTGTGCATGGGGCATTCGTTAAAGATGATGAGGTGAATCGCGTGACGGACGCATGGCGAGAGCGGGGAGCACCTGATTATATCGATCTTAGTGAAAGCTATACTTTTGAAGGTGAGGGTTCTGGAGATACCAGTAGTGGCGGTGATGATGAATATTTTGATTTGTCGGTGTCGCACATCTTAGAGACTCGCAAGGTATCCATCTCAGCATTGCAACGCAAGTTTAGCATTGGCTATAACCGTGCGGCTCGCATTGTTGATATGATGGAAGAGCGTGGCATTGTCTCTGCGGCGGACAATAATGGCAAACGCCAAATTTTAATGTGAATGATGATGAATTGAGGTTGAAGAGATGGACATTCAAGAACATCTGCCCATCATCGTGGTGCTTGGGGTGATTGGGTTTTTTTTGGGTAATATCTTTGCTTTAAAGCCCAAAGCTCATGAGATGCGTTCGGCAGATTTTCGCCTGCTCGCTCGCCAGTTTGGATTTAATCCTAAGCTTACCGTGCGTCCAGATTGGTTGCCTGCCAGACCCCAAAGGCAAAATCATCATGTTGCCAAAATCGACCTTGTGGCAATGTACGGCATCATCAATGATGAATGGCGAATGACCCAATATCGCTTGGTGCGTCAAGATGGCAGATGGCAGATGATTGGTGGTGCGTTAAGTGATGAATGTCAATCCATCATCAATCAGTTACCAAAGTCTATTGCAAATCATGCCTTAGCGATACAGTTAAAAGCCAATAATGCGGCACTGTACTGGTCAGATGTTCGCTATCAGGAGCATGAAAAGCATCAGCTCAATACTGACGCTGCCAAAGAAGACTTGCAGGCGTTGCATCAAGTATTAACAAAATTGGGTGATTGTGTGAGCATGAAAAAGGCTTGACGCACTGATTTGGGCTTGATCATTGATGCGTTTGCCATCTTGTCATGCTGGGTTTTGTGTGCTATTTTATAAAAATTGATACGATTTTTTTGTCAATTTTTTTTTTGATTGTATGAACCATTTAACAATGAAAATAACAAAGGTAACTTCATGGCTGTAAAAACAACGACCAAAAAGACCGACAAGGCCAATAGTGCTAAGCCATTGGCCAAGGGCAAGTCGCTCGTCATTGTGGAATCGCCTGCCAAAGCTAAGACCATCAATAAATATCTGGGGAATGACTTCATCGTGCGTTCAAGCGTGGGGCATGTGCGAGATTTGCCTGTCTCGGGTACTGATAGAGCCAAGAATAAAGACGATGAAACAGGGTTGAGTCGTGAAGAAAAAGCCCAGCGTGCTTTGGTGCGTCGCATGGGGGTGGATCCTGAACATGACTGGCGGGCGGTATATGAAATTTTACCCAATAAAACTAAGGTTATTAAGGAATTAAAATCCTTGGCCAAAGATGCTGGTGCTATTTATTTGGCAACGGACTTAGATAGGGAGGGTGAGGCAATTGCCTGGCATCTCAAAGAAGTCATTGGTGGTGATGATGCCAAATATAGCCGTGTGGTGTTCAATGAAATCACCAAAACTGCCGTACAAAACGCTTTTCAGCAGCCTGCCAAAATCAATCTTGACCGTGTTCATGCCCAGCAGGCACGCCGATTTTTAGATCGTGTCGTAGGATTTATGGTGTCGCCACTCTTATGGGCGAAAGTGGCTCGTGGCTTGTCGGCTGGTCGTGTTCAATCGGTGGCGACTCGTTTGGTGGTGGAGCGAGAAAGGCAGATTCGGGCGTTTGTTCCTGTGGAGTACTGGGAAATACACACCAACAACATCGCCGCTGGCGAAAACCTACGCCTAGAAGCGACCAAATATCAAGGAAAGACCTTAAGGCTTGCTAATAAAGAGCAGACCGATGGCGTTGTTGATGCCCTAAATCAAGCCGATTTCATCGTCTCTGCCATTGACGAAAGACCTACACAATCAAAAGCATCTGCACCTTTCATCACATCAACCTTACAGCAGGTTGCCAGCACTCGCCTAGGTTTTAGTGTCAAAAAAACGATGATTCTTGCTCAGCGTCTGTATGAAGCAGGTCATATTACTTACATGCGTACAGACTCGACATTTTTAAGTCAAGATGCTTTGGTGGCGGTGCGTACGCATATTGAGCAACATTATGGCAATGCCTATTTGCCAGAAAAGCCAAATTTTTATGGAAATAAGCAAAATGCCCAAGAGGCACATGAGGCGATTCGCCCATCTGATGTTACCATCAAGTCCAGCCAGCTGACAACGATGGAAAGAGATGCTCAGCGTCTGTATGAGCTGATTTGGCGACAGTTTGTGGCATGCCAAATGACTCCTGCTCGGTATCGCTCGGTCAGCCTTATTGTTAAGGCAGGTGATGTGGAACTAAAAGCCAAGGGTAGAACCCTTGTCTTTGATGGCTACACCAAAGTACAACCACCTGCCAAAAGTGATGATGTGTTACTGCCTGATGTTCAAGTGGGTGAGAGATTGCCACTTGTGAGTGTAGAGCCAAGTCAGCACTTTACTAAGCCGCCAGCCAGATATTCTGAAGCCAGTCTTGTCAAAGAACTAGAAAGCCTTGGTATAGGCAGACCTTCAACCTATGCTTCCATCATCTCAACGATTCAAGAGCGTGGCTATGTTCGATTGGAAAATAAACGCCTGTATGCAGAAAAGATGGGCGACATTGTTACTGAACGATTGGTGGAGAGCTTTCCAGATTTGATGGATTATGCGTTCACGGCAGGTCTTGAGGATAAGCTGGATGAGGTTGCTCAAGGTCATCAAGACTGGAAGCGAGTGCTTGATAATTTTTATGGCGATTTTAAGGGAAGGCTTGATACTGCCAAAGGCAAAGATGGCATGCGTCCAAATAATCCAACCAATGTGCCAGACATTCATTGTGACTTGTGTGACCGTCCAATGCAAATTCGCACGGGTTCAACAGGTGTGTTTTTGGGCTGTACAGGTTACAATTTGCCACCAAAAGAACGCTGCAAGGGTACAAAAAACCTGATGCCAGTTGCTTCTTTTGTCTTTGATGTTGAAGTTGAAGACGACTCGGCGGAAGTGAACGCACTGATGGAAAAGAAACGCTGTTCAAAATGCAACGCCGCTATGGAAGGCTACATCGTTGATGGTGGTCTAAAACTACACATCTGTGGCAACAACCCAGATTGTGATGGGTATTTGCTAGAAAAAGGTGTGTTTGAGATGTCCGGGGCTGGTAACAAAGATGATGCGCCAAGCATTCCGTGTGATAAATGTGATGGGCAGATGAGTCTAAAAACAGGTCGATTTGGGGCATATTTTGCCTGCAACAGCTGTAAGAATACTCGCAAGATGCTTAAAAATGGCGAACCTGCACCACCAAGAATGGCGGCAATTGCAATGCCGCAATTGCGTTCAACAAAGTTTGATGACCATTATGTATTGCGTGAGGGAGCGACTGGCTTATTTTTGGCGGCCAGCAAATTCCCTAAAATTCGTGAAACTCGCCCACCAAAACTTGCTGAATTGCGTCCAATCAAAGAGCAGTTAGAAGATAAATTTCAATATCTGTTCTTGGCACCTGATGTGGATGATGAGGGCAATCCTACCATTTTACGCTGGTCTCGTAAAAATGCCGAGCAATACATTGGCTCTGAAAAAAACGGTAGGGCAACTCGTTTTGCTTTGGTGTGGCGAAATGATGCTTGGGTAAAAGAGTGAAGCTTATGTTGACTGTTGGAGTGAATGAGAAATGACCTTAAAAAAATCTTTGATGATGTTTGTCTTATTATCTGCCATGTGGTATGCACCATTAGCATCCGCTCTGGTGCCTGCCACTGTGCCACATGTGATGCTGGATGAGTATCTTGGCGAGTGGTATGAAATTGGTAGATTGCCCATGCCATTTCAAAATAAATGTGTGGCCAAAGTCAAAGCCACTTACACACTAAAATCAAGCAATACCATCAGTATTAAAAACGAATGTTTGACGCACAAGGGCAGCATCAGTGTCGCCAATGGTGAAGCTTATGTGGTTGATGACACCAATGCCAAACTGAAAGTCTCATTCTTACCATCGTTTCTTAAAAAGTTGCCATTTGGGCGGGCTGACTATTGGGTGCTGGCTCTAGATGGTGAAGGTGGTAGCTATCAATCAGCTTTGGTGGGTACGCCCAATCATAAATACCTATGGATTTTGTCTCGTGATAAAACGCTTGGTGATGATGATTATGAGCGATATTTACAAATCGCCAAGCAAAACGGCTATGATGTGCGGCTTTTTCAAAAAACCGTTCAGTGATTGATGTCAATCAAAAAATATGGCTGGGTAAATATCCTTGATAAAACAGTGTGTTATTGAGATGATTTTTTGAATAAATACACACAAAATTGAGCATTGACTTGAAAGCTATCTTGGGATTTTAATGCTGCTTTGTGTTCTAATTTTGCTTTATAAGTATAAGGTGTCATGTCAATCAAATCGGTCAAAGACTGCTGGTCTAGCATCATTGGTGCATTCACATGCCATTCATCGATAAGTGTGAATTCAGGAGAAAGTTCTGCGATGAATTTTTTGGGGTTGTGTTGTTTGACCACATTAAATAACTTGGCTCGCATCGCATGCAAATGATTTGGTGCTGGCGTTGCGACCAACACATGCCCTTTTGCTTGCAACGCCCTAAGCATCTCTGCTTTTGGCAAGGGGCTAAAAAAACTGGTGCAAATATCCATGCTGCCATCAGCCACAGGTAAAACCTTACCTGTACCAACTACCCATGAGACATTGCCAAAATAAGCCTGTCTTTTGTGAGCTTTGGCAGCAGCGATGATGGCTACTTTAGCAATGTCCAGTCCGATGACATGCCTGCCATCACCAGCCAAATGCTGGGTATAATAACCTTCGCCACAACCGATGTCTAGTATCGTCTTTGGCGATAGGTCTTTGATGATGGTCGCAATTTTATCGCGTAATGGCTGATAATGCCCATTGGATAAAAATCGCCTGCGAGCTTGCACTGATTTTGGCGTATCTCCTGCATGATGACTGTTTTTGTGCTGAACGACATGCAGATTGACATAGCCGTCCTTACTGATGTCATAGCTGTGTCGGTTTTGGCAAATGTAGGTCTTATCCTGTAATGTTAAGAGAGTGTGGCAGATGGGGCAGGTAAGCATGAGTGATCCAAATTTTTCTTACGATTGATGTTTTATTGTCTTTTTGTGTGGGTGGTTGCCATCAGTCTTTAATGATGACGCCAAACATTTGACTTGCTTTTTAAAATGTCATTTTTTTTCGCCATTATTTTTGGGTTTTAGTGTCTGTTGGGATTAAAACAAGCCACTAAAATCAAAGTCCTTAACTTTTATTTTGACTCATCTCTTTTAAATATCCATTCGGTATCTGTGCTTGCCAAGTCATCAAAATAATAACCATCAACATCAAAATTCTTTAAGTGTTCTGGGTTGGTGATGGTGTTTTTGGCAGCGAAATTCACCATCAGGCCACGAGCTTTTTTGGCATAAAAGCTGATGATTTTATACTGCCCATTTTTTTGGTCAAGAAATTTTGGCGTGATGATGCTGGCATTAATTTTTTGTGGATTGATTGCTTTATAGTATTCGTTGGAGGCTAAGTTAACCAAGACATCATCGCCACTTTCATGAATGCGTTGATTGACCAAATTGGTAATCAAATCTCCCCAATGGTGATACAGATCATCAGCATCGCCAACTTTTAATTTTGTACCCATCTCTAGGCGGTAAGGCATCATCAAATCCAGCGGTTTTAATAGCCCATACAATCCTGATAATATCCCCAGATGTTTGTTTAAATAAAGCATTTGTTCTTGGTTGAGTGCATAGGCGTCCAGCCCTGTATAGACATCGCCATCAAATAGATAGGCGGCAGGCTTGGCAGCGTGATCAAAAGGGTAGGTCCAGGCTTGATTACGCATGACATTGAGCTGGGCAATGTTGGCGGATATGTGCATGAGTTCTTGAAGGTCTATGACATCTTTGGTCTTTAAAGTTGTCATCAAATCAATGGCATGCTCAATGAGAGCGGGCTGGCTGTATTGAGTGTCAAGGCTTAGTGGGACAGGGGTTTTTTCATCTAGGTTTTTGGCAGGAGACAATAAGAAGTACATCTGAGATTTCCAATGTTGATGATGGTTGTTTTAAATGCGATTCACACAGATGCCTTATTATAGGTAAAATTTGCCAAAACGCAAAATTAAATCCATCAAGCTGGTTGGTTGATTTTTTGATTGACTTGTCTTGGGGTGTCAAATTTGCTATGCTCAAGCATGTCCAATCTGATAAGCAAGGAGAGTGCCATGACAGATTTGATTAATGCTCATAAAATCCTTACCAAAGATGGCAAAATGATTGGTGTCATCATGCTGAACAACCCAAAGGCTCTTAATGCTCAAAATCTTGACATGGTGCAGACTGTCAGACAGGTGTTGAGAGCATGGCGAGATGACAAAGGCGTTGTCGTCATTGTCATTCATGGGGCGGGGAATCGTGCGTTGTGTGCAGGGGGCGACATCAAGTCGCTGGCACAGGCTCATGATGTGGACAGTGTGCGACAGTTTTTCGAGCAAGAATATGAACTGATGGCAATGCTGTATGAATACCCAAAACCAGTGTTGGCATGGGGTCATGGCGTGGTGATGGGTGGTGGATTGGGCTTGTTGTCAGCGTGTAGTCATAAGGTAGTAACCGCCGATACGATGATGGCAATGCCTGAGGTGTCTATTGGGCTGTTTCCTGATGCAGGGGGTTCGTGGTTTTTGAATCGCATGATGGGGAAGGTGGGGTTGTTTTTGGGTTTGACTGGTGGTCGTTTTCATGGAGTGGATGCGTTGTACTTAGGCTTGGGTGATGCGTATTTGGAAAATGAGCATTTTGATGCGGTCTTAGAAGCTCTGGTTGATAATGATTGGCAGGGCAATCACCATGGTGAGGTATCGAAGATTTTGACACATTTTCACAAAAATCCCACCAAGTCCAGTCAAGTCATCGAATGCTTTCATGAAATCAACCATCTGATGAATCAAGGAACACTCATGGAGGTGGATAAAGCGTTAAAAAATTATCAAGGCGATAGTCCATTCATCAAAAATGCCATTGACAGTTATCTGAAAGGTTCGGACACGACCAAAGCAATCACTTGGCGGTTGTATCATGGCATGAGACCCAAATCGATTCGCCAAATGTTTGAGATTGAAAACATGGTGGCAGTTCATTGTGTTATTCAGGGTGATTTTAAAGAAGGTGTGCGAGCCTTATTGATTGATAAAGACAAAAACCCACAATGGCGATACACGCTTGACAACATGCCAGATGGGTGGATTGATGGGTTTTTTGAGTGAGTAAGAGGACTGAGTGAGGTGTGTGCTTAATTGTTAATGTAATCATCTTGTGGATCAAGTCGCATGAGATGATGGCATTGATGACAAAAATCCTAACTTTCTCTTCAAATTCATGTACAATACGCCCAGCACAAGCGATGATGCCAGAAGTTGACTTTACCATAAAGATTAAGGTGGGTTGTGGTCTGCCGTATGATCAGGTGAGTGGCATGTGCGATGTTTTAAATTTTGTCAGTGAGTGTTGTAAAGCATGATGAGTATGTTTGGTGAATTGGATTTTGGGCGGATGTATGTACTTGCCAGTCTGGTGGTGGCGGTGCTGCTGTGGATTGAAACGACTTGGATACTAAACAACCAAGGAAAATTGCCACAAAAAAGCAGTTTTGCCATCATCAGTCTTATCACTTCATCGTGGTTGGTCGTGTCAGGCTTGGCGTTGTTTTTCTTAGATTTTACTAACTTACAGATGAGTGTGCCTGTTTCTTATGGCATTTATTTTTTGGTGAGCTGGATTTATGGTGCTAAGCTGATTTCTGTGGCTGATGTTGACGACCCCATGGATTTGGTGATGCCTCCCAAATATTTAAATTTTGGTCGATCATTCGCTCTGGTCTTTGCGTTGTTGTGTGTTTTTGTGATTAGCAGTTCTTATTTGCCAATTGCTGCGGTGTTTGGTTATAAATAAATGCTGTTTTCTTAAAATAATTCCCCTTTTGAAGGTGAAGTTTGTTATACTTAAACATGGTATTTATGTACCATTAGTAGCTTTTGCACAGTGCCTTTGGCGGATGTAAAAACGACTTTAAAACTTGTACATGAGTGGGTTTTTGGGCGTATTTGAGCAATATTTGAACATTGTTTTGTATTGGTTGAAAATTAAGCGTCTTTGATACTAAGGCTTTTTGCAGTTTTGGCAACATAAATATTTAAGTCTGGTAATTTTTGCCACATTTTCAATCATATAGGAAAATTTGCTATGTCAAATAAAGTTCAAGGTACGGTCAAGTGGTTCAATGAGGCCAAGGGTTTTGGTTTTATCGCTCAAGATAATGGCGGTCAAGATGTTTTTGCTCATTACAGTGCCATCACTGGTAGTGGATTTAAGACTTTGGCTGAAGGTCAAAAGGTCGCTTTTATCCCAAGTGAAGGTAAAAAAGGTCCTCAAGCTGAAGAAATTGAGAAAATATGATCGCTGCCGTTTGAGCACTAAAGCACCCACTGTTTGGGTGCTTTTTTTGAATGGTATGAACTTGGTCATTTGATTTGGATAAAAAATGACTGTGCGTTCATGATAAATATTTGACCAAGGTTGGGAAATTTTAGACAATCGTTCTAGCATAAAACAATCAAGTGTGATATATTTTATCAAATTCGCTTTTAAAAAATCTACAAAAAACGGAGTCCTTATGAAAGTATTAGTTGCTGTCAAGCGCGTTATTGACCATAATGTCAAAGTGCGTGTCAAAGCTGATGAGACGGGCGTAGAGCTTGCCAATGCTAAAATGAGTGTCAATCCATTTTGTGAAATCGCCATTGAGGAGGCGGTGCGTCTCAAAGAAAAAGGCGTGGCAACTGAAATCATCGCTGTGTCGGTGGGTACGACACAATCTCAAGAGCAAATCCGCTCGGCTTTGGCATTGGGTGCTGACCGTGGCATATTGATTGAAACTGATGAAAAACCATATCCACTACAAGTCGCTAAAATCTTAAAAAGCGTGGCAGAGTCTGAAGATGCCCAACTCATTCTCTTGGGTAAGCAGGCGATTGACGATGATAATAACCAAACAGGTCAGATGCTTTCAGCCTTAATGTCTGCTTCGCAAGGTACTTTTGCATCTGAAGTGGTGGTTGAGGGTGATAAAGTGATGGTAACGCGTGAGATTGACGGTGGCTTGCAAACAGTTGAGTTGACGCTGCCCGCCATCATCACCACAGACCTTCGCTTGAATGAACCTCGCTTTCCAAAGCTGCCAAACATCATGGCCGCCAAGAAAAAGCCAATCGACATCAAAAAACCAGCCGACTTTGGTGTGGAAATGACTTCCAAACTGACCACTTTGAAAGTCAAAGCACCAGCAGAGCGTGGCGTGGGCGTGAAAGTGGCAAGCGTTGATGAATTGATCGATAAGCTAAAAAACGAAGCCAAGGTCATCTGACATCAAGATATTTTCATCATCATTAATAAAATTTCAAAGGAAAAATCATGACCGTACTAGTCTATGCAGAACATGACAATAAAGAACTAAAAAATGCAACACTATCCGCCGTTACTGCCGCTGCCCAAATTAGTGATGACATTCATGTATTGGTGGCAGGCTTTAATGCTCAAAATGTCGCAGATGCAGCATCTCAAGTGTCTGGCGTGAGTAAAGTATTGCTTGCTGATAATGTCGCTTTTACCAATCAGCTGGCTGAAAATGTGGCACCACTTGTTAAGGATTTGTCTGGAGAATACAGTCATATCATCGCCCCTGCAACCACCACAGGTAAAAACTTTTTACCACGCGTGGCGGCATTGCTAGATGTCAGCATGATATCAGACATCGTTGCTGTGATCAGTACCAATACTTTTGACCGTCCTATCTATGCAGGCAATGCCATACAGACCGTTCAAACAAGTGAGGATAAGATCATTCTAAGTGTGCGTACCACCGCATTTGATGCAGCGGCGGCAACTGGTGGCAATGCAAGTATCGAGAATGTGTCCCTGGGCGGCGATGCTGGTAAATCGGTGTTCATCAAAGAAGAGCTTGCTAAATCAGATCGTCCTGAATTGACTTCGGCCGATGTCGTTGTCTCTGGTGGTCGTGCGTTGGCCAGTGGTGAGAATTTTTCTAAGTACATAGAGCCATTGGCTGATAAGTTGGGTGCTGCGGTTGGTGCCAGTCGTGCTGCGGTAGATGCAGGTTTTGTGCCAAATGACATGCAAGTAGGTCAAACAGGCAAGATCGTCGCACCGAATCTTTATATTGCTGCTGGTATTTCTGGTGCCATTCAGCATCTGGCAGGCATGAAAGATTCTAAAGTCATCGTGGCAATCAATAACGATCCAGATGCACCGATTGCTCAAGTGGCAGATTATTTCCTAGAAGCGGACATCTTCACGGCATTGCCAGAGCTGACTACAAAACTATGATGGACCTTGAGCATCTGAATAAAAATCCCCATGGCTCAATGGGGATTTTGTTTAACCTAACCGTTGGGAATGGTTAAGAATACCAATTCTGGGCGATTAAATATTCTGGGTATGAAGCGTGTGGATTCTTTGGCCAGTCCACGACTGACGATCAGTTGAGTGTGATGGCTGTGTGATTGTTGATTATCAAAATGGTAGCTACCACCGGCATATTTTGGAAATAGTCCTTGATCTGGAGCAAACAGTCCATTGAGTATGTAGGGGATACGCCATTGACCGCCGTGTGCATGCCCACTGACGACAAAGTCGAAAGGGTATTGTAGATAATCATTAATGTACTCTGGTCGGTGAGTCAGTAGGATATTAATGTGATCTGAGTTGGCAAGATTTCCAACGGTGCGTAAGTCTTGGTTGAATTTATCGATAAAAACAGGATCGGATACGCCATGAATGTGAATGTTGCTGGGTTTGCCATCAATCGATAAGGCAGTGCTTTCACCGTGTAAAATTGTAATGCCGTAACTTTTGATTTTATTTTCTATGTTGGCATAGTCAGCGGCAGGCAGATACAGTTCATGATTGCCATTGACATAGTACACATTTGGCGTAATTTTGGTAAGTTGGCGAAGCAGTATGTCCGTATGCGTCGGCGGTAAATCATCATCATAAATGTCGCCACCCAATAAAATGACATCAGGGCGACGATTCTTTAAAGGGTTGATGATTTCTTTTTGTTCATCGCCATAAAAACAACTGTGCAGGTCGGTGATGATGGCTATGGTAATTTCATGTTGGCTGTTGACATGGCTGGCAGTGTAGTCTTGCTTGATGAGTCTGTCATCAATGGCGATGAGTGTGATGGCGGTCAATGCCGCTAAGATGGCGGCGGTTACTAAAATTTTAGATGCATGCTTCATGATAAACAACTCAAACTTTCATTAAATTGACGCTGACGCAACATTTCATAAAAACATATTGAGCCTGCCACCCCGACATTCAGGCTTTCTTGACCATTTGGCTGGGGTAGGGCGATGGGCGTGGCGTTTTGTAAAAAAACATCAGACACCCCCTGTCCTTCATGCCCCAATACCCAAGCGATGTGCGATGTCAAATCGTGATTGTAGATGACTTTGTTGGTATGACTGCTGGTGGCGTATAAAGGAGTCTTGACTTGACTTAAGATGTCATTAATACTGATGTGTTCGTAGATGTCTAAGGCGAAGTTTGCTCCCATGCCAGCACGCAAGCACTTAGGTGACCAAAGGTGGGCGGTATGTGGTGTGGTGATGATGGTCGTGATGCCGACAGCTGAGGCGGTGCGTAGCAGTGTGCCAATATTACCAGCATCTTGTAGGCCGTCTAAAATCAAGCAATCGCCAGTAATGATGCCGAGTGTGGGAGTGGGAGTGCGAATGATTGCCATGATGTCCACGCCATCACCCAAGGTTCGGATCTGTTTGTAGAGGGTGTCAGTAGCGACAATGATGTCTGTTTTGTTGATGTGTTGAATCAAAGTAATGACCTCATCATTGTGCAATGCGGTGTCAGAGACGATGACTTTGTCGACCGCCAGCCCCTGTTTTAGATAGGCATCTAACAGATGTACGCCTTCTAAGACTGTCTGACCGTTCTTTTTGCGGTGGCGGTGATTGATGAGTAAGGTTGCGGCGTGTTTGATGATGGGGTTTTTGAGGGAGGTGATTGGATTCATGGATGGCTTGATGTTGTCATTTTAAGTGTTGATGTTTGGCATTGGTTATGATGTAAAAAACCATATTAATGATGGTCTCATCTTGGGTTTTGCTGGTTTTGACCATCAAGACAAGACCATTATGTCGGTAGCGGCGATGTTATCAGAGAGTGGAACCGACCATCAGCGGTCATCATGCCACCCATCCTGCGATGTCGGCGAGTTAGATTTTTTCACCGTTTGCCAAAATTCCTGCTTGATCATGCAGTGACTTGATGTACTCCACTTCTTGTTTTGCACCTAATACCACTGGGATACGCTGATGAATGCCAGCAGGCTCAATATCCATGATGCGCTGTACGCCATCTGTGCTGGCACCACCTGCTTGCTCAATGATGAAGCTCATCGGATTGGCTTCGTACATGAGGCGGAGTTTGCCTGCCTTGCCTGCAATCTTGGTGTCAAATGGATACATGAATACTCCGCCACGCACCAAAATACGATGCACATCAGCAATCATCGCCGCCACCCATCGCATGTTGTAATCTTTATTGCGTACACCAGTATCCCCTTGTGTCAATTCCTCAATGTATTGGGCTAGGGGGGCTAGCCAATAGCGACGATTGGAGGCATTAATGGCGTACTCTGCGGTTTGTTGGCTGATGGTGATTCGTTCATTAATCAAAACATATTGTCTGGAGGCTGGATCGAGGCTAAACATGGCCACGCCCGCCCCAAAAGTCAATGCCAGCATGGTAGAGGTGCCATAGATGAAATAGCCAGAAGCCAGTTGGTGTTTGCCTGCTTGCAAGAAGTCAGTTTCAGTAGCGACTTGACCTTGATGATGATAAGGCAATATGGAGAAAATCGTACCAACGGTCATGTTGATGTCAATGTTTGATGAGCCGTCAAGTGGGTCGAAAGTAACCAACAGTGTGCCGTCTTGATTGGCAGGACTGATGTCGTCGAGTTCTTCTGAGGCAACTGCCGCACAGTTTGAGTTTTGAGTTAGGGCGTTTAATAACAGATCGTTAGAGATGACATCGAGTTTTTTTTGTGTTTCGCCTTGGATGTTTTGACCACCTGCCTCACCGTGGATACCAGCCAGTACGCCTTTATTGAGTAAGTCTCTGATTGCAATGCTTGAATCAGCAAGTGTCATCACGGTACTGGCGATCTCTGGTGAGGTGTGCTCTTTTAGATATTGGTCTAGATTTTGAGCAAAAATGGTCATGTCATGTCCTTTGTTAACAAGATGATTGGTTGATGATTGGTGTGGCTTATTTTAACATGATTTTTAAGAGATTTGTCCGATATGGTCATTGTTTGTACGAAAAAATCAAGCGTCAGTAATTTTATTGTGGGGTGTTGGGTGGTCATGACATGGATTGGGTAGTTGGTGTTGGTGGTGTTTCTGATGCGTGTAACCAGGCTTAGATATTTTACTTTTCAAACATGGGTGAAGTTGGTAGAATGTGGTTGCAAATTTTAATTTTATATAACAGGAAGCACCATGAATGACATTGACACTCGCACTAGGCTACATCAGTCTTTGGCTCATCCTCAGCTGACTTCTGATGGGGGTATTCGACACTTTATTTGTGTGGAGGGGCTGTCTTGTGTTCAGCTGGAATGTATTCTTGATAAGGCGATGGGGTATTTTGATGCCCATGGTCGATTGGTCAATACCGACGAGCTGGCTGGTAAGACAGTGATGAATTTGTTTTTTGAAAACTCCACCCGCACCCGTACGACTTTTGAAGCAGCACAAAAACGACTTGGGGCAAATGTTCTTAATCTTGACATTGCCAAATCTTCCACCAATAAAGGGGAGACTTTGCGTGATACGCTATGGAATCTTGAAGCGATGAGTGCTGATATGTTTGTGGTTCGCCACTCATCAAGTGGGGCGGCTCATTTTATGGCGACCGAAGTTACACCAAATGTTGCCATCATCAATGCAGGCGATGGTTGGCATGCACACCCAACTCAAGCCATGCTAGACATGCTGACCATTCATCGTGAGTTGTGTGTCAAATACGGAAAATCCTTTGATGAGTTGTCGGTGGCGATCATTGGCGACATTAAGCATAGCCGTGTCGCACGCTCGGATATTTGTGCATTGCAGACTTTGGGTGTCAAGGATTTGCGAGTCATTGCGCCTAAGACTTTATTGCCAAAGGGTATTAAGCGTTATGGGGTCAGTGTGTTTGAAAATATGGAGCAGGGCTTGGCTGGCGTAGATGTCATCATTGGATTACGCATTCAAAATGAACGCATCGGTTCACCTTTATTGCCATCAACCAATGAATATTTTAAAAATTATGGTATCACAGAGTCCCGTGTCAAGCTTGCCAAGCCAAATGCCTTAGTCATGCATCCAGGCCCGATGAATCGTGGGGTGGAGATAGCCTCTGGTGTGGCAGATGGTCATCAATCGGTCATCTTAAAACAAGTGAATAATGGCATTGCTGTGCGTATGGCGGTCATGGCGATGGCGATGCAAGGTCAGGATAAGGCGAAGGGTCTGATTTAGGGTAAAGGTCGGTGATCTAAGAACAGTAATGCCACACAAACCAAAGCTCTTAGGCTAACAGACACATGGTTGGGGGCTTTATGGTGATGACTAAGACATCAAGCTGTGATTGACAATCATATCGCTTAAATACGGATAATCAAAGAGAGAAACAATGAAAAATTTACTCCCTCACAATTGGCAACAGCCAAACCTAGATGGTGTTCATACTGATGGTAAATGGCTCATTCCGCCCATCGTGGATTTGTGCGCACGCCTGCGTGAGCCAGGTCATCAGTCTCATGGCAATCTGGCAAGTGAAGGCAGGGCGGCAAGAGAAAATGGCATTTTGCATATTGTATTGCCGCCAGACACCAATCCAGTATTGGAAAATGGCTCGCTTTTTAAGGGATTGCGTGAAAAAGCCTACCATGATGGTGGTGTGCATTTACACATTTTAGGTGCTCTTACTTTAGGACTTGAGGGTAAGCAGCCAGCCAATTTGGCAGGGTTGAAGCAAGGTGGGGTCGTTGGGGTAACGAATACCGCCCGTGGGTTCGATTCTGATTTGGTGATGTTGCGTACCTTGGAATATGCTGCCAATTTTGGACTTAAGGTATTTTTTTATCCGAATGAACCAAGCCTATCAACAGGCGTGGCACATGATGGCTACATCGCTTCTTTTCATGGATTGGAGGGCATTCCTTGGCTGGCAGAGACCATTGCCTTATCCAAGCAGTTATTGATGGTGGAGGAGACTGGGGTTATTGCTCATTTTAGTCAGATTACTTGCCGCACTTCGGTTGAGCTGATCAGATGGGCAAAACAGCGTGGTCTGCCAATCACTTGTGATGTTGCCATGCACCAGCTGCATCTGACCGATGACGATTTGGAAGGCTATAATACCAACGCTTTCGTTTATCCACCACTTCGCTCCAACACCGACCAGCAAGCATTGATTGCAGGTTTGCAAGATGGTACGATTGATGCCATTTGTTCCCATCATGAGCCATTGTCGGCGAATGCCAAACAAGCGCCTTTTGGCGAATGCGTTGCAGGCATCAGCAATTTTGATACTTTTGTGTCTTTGGGTTGTCAGTTGGTGGCTGATGGCATGTTAAGTGCTGAGCAGTTGATTGATAAAATTTGCCTAAAACCTGCCAAGATTGCAGGCATTCAAGCATATCAAAATATTGGTGGGGCGGTCTTGGTTGATCCGAATCTTTCATGGCAAGTTGGTCAAGATGCCATGCTGTCAAATGGCAAAAACACACCTTTTTTAGAAAAGCGATTGACTGGCAAAGTGATTGCGACTTTCTTTAATGAATGAACATGTTAATCACTCATGTCAACAAATCACCATCAAGCATGATGATTGTTGGTAATGGGTAAGTCAATAACAAATCGCCAAACATTTGTTTGGCGATTTGTTATTGAGAAGCTGATCATTTCAGACCGTGCTTGACATCGTTGACAGTTTTTTTACCCTGACTAAATAAATGATAAGCCTTTTTGAGTAGGCGTATGACTTTAGTAAGACGACTCTCGGTCAACATTGCCTTACCAGCAGGTACGATGAATACTTCACCATTTTCGTCAATTTCACGGCGTGTGCCATGATTAAAGCCATCAACATCACTTTTTGCATCCGCATCTGCATCTGTGATATGTACAATCTCTTCTTTTTGTCGAAGCGGAGCGCTATCAAACAATTGAGCCAAACGCATGTTCAGTTCGTCTTTGGCGGTGCGTTCAATCTTAGTTAAGTTGTGATAAAGCTCAATGAACCAAGGATCGTAATCCGCTGCTTTTAGAGCATCAAGCTCTTCTTTAATGGGTAATGGATACGGCAGTGTTTTATAAAATTGCCAAAGGCTGATGCTGTTTAGGTCGGTTTTTAGGACATAGTCATCATCTTTGGTGCGTGTGATGAGTTCGCTTTCAACAAGCTGATCAATATATAAGCTCCACTTAGGCAATTCCCTACGACCTAGTATTTCACGCAATTCATGTTCGCTGACTGTTTTGGATTCTTGGTAGCGTTTGTAAGCCAAATTGAGCATGTCAAGCAAGCTGAGTAATGGGTGGCGTACAGGCACTTCCTTATTATCAAAGATGGTAAGCGTGTAGCTGATTTCCACACCCAGTAAAATGATGTTCCACGATAGGTATATCCAAAGCAAGAATATTGGTAATGCGGCAAATGCACCGTAGATGGCTTCATAACTGGTAAAGTTGCTCATCACTGTACCAAAAATGGTACGCAAGATCTCAAACAGCAGTGCAGAGACGATGCCAGCAATGACGGCATTTTTGATGGGTACTTGTACTTTTGGAATGAACCAATACATGCCAATAAAGCCTGCAATGGTAATGCACATGGAGACCAAATAAGCCCAAATGGACCAGTCAATACCATAGCCACCGATTTGACGATTGAGAAAATCTAAGCTTTGCATGGCACTGGATGCACCAAATGCCACGCCAAGAACGACAGGTCCTAAGGTAATTAACGCCCAATAACGAATGATGCTTGCAGTGCCGCCAGAACGCTCTTTGACACGCCAAATCTTATTGAATGCTGTCTCAATGGTAACCAAGGTCATGATGGTGGTGATGAATAAGCCGATCACACCGACAATACCCAGATTGCTGGATTTTTCAGCGAAACTGTCAAAATAGTGTCCAAGCTGTGCTCCTGATGATGGCAGTAGGTTATTGTAAATCAGTGTTTGCATCTGTTCACGCATGCCTGACAAGGCAGGCACGCTAGAAAATACCACCAACATCACTGTTAAAATTGGCACCAGTGATAATAAGGTGGTGTAGGTAAGGCTGGCGGCTTTTTGTTGGCAGTCGTCTTCTATAAAATGACGCACCAAAAGACGCAGATACATGAACCAGCCGTGATGGGCAAAGGGTAATTTATTTAAAAAACTCATCATACTCTTTAAGTGTTAATTCAATAATCAAAAAAAAAAATATTAAGATTTATCAGCCAAATCTTCAAGTTGATAGTGTAGCAAATATCACACATTTTTAAAGGTTTTTTGGAGAAATATTACAAAATTCATCAATAATACCGATGTTTCAAATGTTTGTTTAAAACATACAAGCTCATGATGATTCACACCTAGTCAGCCATACATCATGCCAATACTCATCTTCTGACGACAAAAATCCTTAGGGTGAAAGCTGGATTTTCATTAAAGACTGTCTGATCATGCGATGATGGTTGGCGTAATTTTATTTGGCAATGGTTGGCATATGTGGGTATAATGACATGAATATTAAAGACAATCCGAAGGAGTATGACCATGACCAACCCTTACATTCTTGTCTTATATGATACTGGACAGGGTCGCACCAAAGAGCTTGCTTATGCGATTGCTGAAGGCGTGATGAATGTGGGCGTAACAGTAAAAATTCGCTGTGTTCCGAAAGTCTCAGCTGTCAGTGAGCAAGTGAGTCCAAGCATTCCCGAACAAGGTGATACCTATTGTACTGCTGATGAGCTGTCTGGTTGCATGGGGTTGGCGTTGGGCAGTCCTACACATTTTGGCAATATGTCAGGTTCGATGAAATATTTTTGGGATAATACGGTTTCGCAGTGGCTTTCGGGCAGTCTGCAAGGAAAGCCTGCATCGGTGTTCACCAGTACTGGTACCATGCATGGTGGCAATGAGGCAACTTTGCTTAGCATGATGCTCCCATTGTTGCACCATGGCATGATCATGGTTGGGTTGTCTTATGAGTATGGTGAGCTAAGTCGTACGGTTCGTGGTGGTACGCCTTATGGGGTGAGTAGCGTGGTTGGCACATCGCATGAGCTTGCCATGACAGCAGATGAGCGTATTTTGGCTATTCATCAAGGTGAGCGACTTGCGATCATTGCTAAAAAATTGTCCAGTCATCACTAAATCAATCAAATAAAGACCGTTTTTTTTATGAAAAAATCACCCATTCATAAGCCCACCAAGCCCATTCATCAGCGTCTCATCAAATGTTGGTGGCTGTGGCTGATGTTGGTATTGGTGGGCCACCCCTTGGCATTGATGACAACGACGCAGGCATCAGGAATGATGGCTGTGATGATGAAACTCATCATTCTCGCCCCTGCACTTGCATTGACACCTGCGGTAATGCGTGGCAATCAGCCAGCCAAACTCATATATTTGAGCATCATCACACTCACATACTTAGGCGTGTCAGGCGTGATGGCCTTGATTCGCTACTATGAGCTTGCACCGATGGCAGTTTGGCTGATGTATGTGTTGGAGTTGTTATTGCTATGCGTGATTAATCATCATCTGTTCATCTTATTAAGGCGATTGCCACCCATGCACAAGCAGGTCAAATCTTGACAAACTCAAATGAAACATGGTCAATTTCTTTGGGTAAGTTCCATCGAGATGGTTCTGCCGTCATTGGTTTGGCTGACTTTGATGGGTAGATAGTCAAGATCGGGTGCCAGCCAAAAACTGGTCAAGCGAGCTTTGTCATCATGAATTCGGTCAATTCGAATCACCTCATAAGTGCCTGCAGGGACGGTGATTTTTGAGTTGCCAGATTTTTTAAATCGTATGGTTTCAATGCTGTTTTTTTTGACCAATTGATAAGTGCCGCTGAATTTGCCATTCATCAACTCCTGGCGGATTTGTGCTTCTAAACTCAAATCATCATAAGCCTGACCGTTCATTCTAAGTGCGGTGGATTTATTTTTATACATGGAGATGGCGGTTTTTGTGTTGTTATTAAAGCTGATGTTATGCGTATTGCCCACGCCAAGTATTTTGGCTGATAAAGATGAATTGATTGGTGTGATCTTTGTTCCTGATAAGCTAAAGGTTGCTGACTGATTCAGACTGGCAATACCTGCCGCTGTTCCTTTGACTGCATAATGATAGGTATTGCCAGACTTTTTGAGAGTGCGAGTGGCTGTACCAACCTTACCATAGGCATTGATGCGATAAGTGGCGTTGTATGCAGGTAGGTCGGCAGCTTGAACCTGTATTAGGGTGCTTAGTACTGATGCACAAGCGATTAGAGAGATTTTTTGTATCATTTTTTTCATGATGGTTGCCTTCGATGTTTGGTTTGCGTGGTTGGGTCGGCTACTTGGCTCAAAACATTGTGTAGAAAATTTACCAACATTTCAAGACTGCATGGGTTTTATTCGTAATTTTTAGGGCAATGCGTGAGTTGTTTTTTTATCATGACTATTTTAGATGATATTCATTAAAAATTTTGTATTTTTTTATGTGGAGCTGACTTGAAAATTTTTTAGTCAGCTCCATTTTACTATCGAGCCTTTTTGGCTAATCTTGAAAATTTAAAAAAACGGAGAATCTCATGTCAATTCGTCCACTACATGATCGCATTGTGGTACGCCGTACCGAAGAAGAACAAAAAACCGCAGGTGGCATTTTACTGCCTGGTTCTGCCCAAGAAAAGCCTCAACAAGGTGAAGTGATTGCTGTTGGTAATGGTCAAATTACCGATAATGGCGTGCGTCCTCTTGATGTTAAAGTAGGTGATCGAGTATTGTTTGGTCAATATGCAGGTCAAACCGTCAAGGTTGATGGCGAAGAGTTGCTGATCATGAAAGAAAGTGATGTTTTGGGTGTTTTGGTATGAATTAGAGCTTATGGCTTGGGCGGAGTAAGCAATGGGTTAAAAGCCTGACTTGCCTTATTATGCCTGGTTTTAAAAATTCTAACACATTCCAATCAAATTTTATAATAATCTGAATTTAAGAGAGTATGACAATGGCAAAAGATGTGAATTTTGGCACAACTGCCCGTGAAAAGATGATTAATGGTGTAAATATTTTGGCAGATGCTGTCAAAGTAACCTTAGGTCCTAAGGGTCGTAATGTCGTGATTGATAAGTCTTTTGGTGCACCTACCATCACCAAAGATGGTGTGTCGGTCGCCAAAGAGATTGAGCTTGAAGACAAATTTGAAAACATGGGTGCTGCACTGGTGCGTGAAGTTGCCTCTAAGACGAACGACATCGCAGGTGATGGCACGACGACCGCTACCGTACTTGCCCAAGCCATCCTAACTGAGGGCATGAAGACGGTTGCTGCTGGCATGAACCCAATGGATTTAAAGCGTGGTATTGATAAGGCGACTCGTGTTGCCGTTGAGCAAATCCACGAGCTGTCTACACCAGCAGATGACTTCAAGGCGATTGCTCAGGTCGGTTCAATCTCGGCCAACTCTGATACTAAAATCGGTGAACTGATCAGTGAGGCGATGAAGACTGTTGGTAAGCAGGGTGTGATTACTGTTGAAGAGGGTTCAGGTTTTGAAGATGCACTTGAAGTGGTTGAGGGCATGCAGTTCGACCGTGGTTATATCAGCCCATACTTTGCTAATAAGCAAGATACTTTGACTTGTGAGTTTGACAACCCATACATCTTGCTGGTTGATAAAAAGATTTCTAACATTCGTGAAATCGTGCCTTTACTAGAGCAAGTCATGCAGACTTCACGCCCACTGCTCATCATCGCTGAAGATGTTGAAAATGAAGCATTAGCAACTTTGGTAGTGAATAATTTGCGTGGTGGTCTAAAAGCATGTGCGGTCAAGGCACCTGGCTTTGGCGATCGTCGTAAAGCGATGCTTCAAGACATCGCCATCTTGACAGGCGGTACCGTAATCTCAGAAGAAGTGGGTCTAAGCCTAGAGACTGCGACTGTGGAGCATTTGGGTACTGCCAAAAAGATTACCGTTGGTAAAGAAAACACCGTCATCGTTGATGGTGCAGGTGATAAAGCACAAATTGATGGTCGAGTAGAAGCGATCAAACGCCAAATTGAAGAGTCTACTTCTGACTATGACAAAGAGAAACTTCAAGAGCGTGTTGCCAAGCTTTCTGGCGGTGTTGCTGTTATTAAAGTTGGTGCCGCAACTGAAACAGAAATGAAAGAGAAAAAAGACCGTGTTGATGATGCCTTGCATGCCACTCGTGCAGCCGTAGAAGAGGGTATTGTGCCAGGCGGTGGCGTGGCATTGGTTCGTGCCTTGGCAGCATTGGCTGACCTAAAAGGTGATAATGACGACCAAAATGCAGGTATCAATATCTTGCGTCGTGCGATGGAGGCACCACTGCGTCAAATCGTTACCAATGCAGGCGACGAAGCTTCTGTTATTGTCAACCAGGTGAAAAATGGCTCTGGCAACTATGGCTATAACGCAGCAACAGGCGAATACGGCGATATGCTTGAGATGGGAATCCTAGATCCTGCTAAAGTAACTCGCTCAGCATTAGAACACGCTGCCAGCGTCGCAGGTCTGATGCTTACCACTGAGGTAATGATTACGGATAAGCCAGCACCAGAAGCACCAATGCCAGCTGGCATGGGCGGCATGGGCGGCATGGGCGGCATGATGTAATGACCATCAGTTTCACTCATGAACCAATCTTTAAAATCCCCCAATCATTACTGGGGGATTTTTTATTGATCAATTCTTGTTTGGGATTAATGTTGTCATCATGACTTCTGGCTGTCTTAAAAAAAATTGATGACATCTCTTACGGTCGTGTTAGAGTGTTCATTGGGGTAATTCATCAGCATGTCGTGTGCTGTGATGACTGCATTATTTTTTAAAAAAGAAAGTGTTTTTTAAACTCATCTACTGCCATGAGAATCATAGAGCTACAACAAGCATTTGCAGCACATGGTCTTAACTTAACCATTACCAAAAAGCAAATTAAAAATATTAATATTCGTGTCAGACCGTCAGAATGTTTCGTCAGTGTGCCATCTTACATGCAAGAACAGGATGTGATAAAAGTGGTATTTGGGAGATTGGCATGGACGATGCGAGCGAATGAAAGGCTGCATCATAGGCAAATCAATCGGCGTCAATGCATGACAACCTTGTGGGGAGAAGTGATGGATCTGCCTGAGGATGCAGAGGGTGTGGAGGCGATTTATCGTCAGCATTTAAAGAAAAAAATTCCAAAACTCATGGCAAAATGGCAACCCATTGTCGGTGAATATGCAGATGAGGTTCGCTTGCGTAAAATGACGACCCGATGGGGGAGCTGTAATACGCATCAGCGACGGATATGGCTTTCGACATATTTGGCGGGCTATCCTTATGAGTGTGCTGAATATGTTTTTGTGCATGAGTTGTGCCATTTGATACATGCCAATCATGGCGTGCATTTTTGGGCGGAGGTAGAACGAGCCATGCCAGATTACAAAAGGTGGCATGACTTATTAAAAGGTGTGAAGACAAAGGCTTGTGATTAATCATCACCACGCTTTTTAGCGTCGTCATCAAGTGCTGCTCTAAAAATCTTACTAAGTAAGTGTATGTCATCGACGCGTGCATAATTGAGTCTTGTGATGAAAGCAAGGCGACGGTGTGGGCCAGATTCGGCAAGTGGTATGGCTTTGATTTCATGGGAGTTGTTGAGTTGATGCAATGCCATTTTGGGTACCAGTGTTGTCCCCATGCCAGCAAGTGCCATCTGAATGATGGTATTGAGACTGGCATCAGAAAAGCTTGACTTGATTTCACTCTTATTCATTTGGCAGACAGACAGCACCTGATCAGTTAGACAATGACCTTCACCAAGTAGCAAGAGGTTGGTTTTATGCAAATCGCTGCTGGTGATGTGTTTGAGGTTTGCATCGACCCCCTCTTTTGGAAAAATGGCAAAAAAATCTTCTGCCCAAAATTCAAAGGTGTGCAGACCATCGATGGGGTAAGGTAGGGCGATGATTGCTGTATCAATATGACCATATCGAACTTGATCAATGAGTCTCTCGGTTTGTTTTTCGGTGATGGAGAGCTCAAAATTTGGATAATTGGCTTTAAGAGTGGGTAATACTTTTGGCAATAAATAAGGTGCGACAGTAGGAATGATGCCGATACTAAGCGGATAGGCAAGGGGTATCTGATGGCTGTGTGCACGCGTCATTAAATCATTAATCTCACTAAACACATGTCGAGCTCTATCCAAAATCTCTTGACCGATTGGAGTGATGAGTACTTGTTTGTTATTGCGTTCAAATATTTGTGTGTCAAGTTGTTTTTCAAGCTCGGCAATGCCTAAGCTCAAAGCAGATTGGGAGATGTTGCACTCTTCAGAAGCTCGCTTGAAGTGCTTGTGTTTGGCAACCGCCAGTGCAAATTCTAATTGGCGTAGTGTGATCATAAAGCACTCCCATTCATGTGTCATTGAGGTTTTGTCGTTGGGTGATCAAAACTTTTATCGTCCAAATTGTGCTGAAACTGTTTTGTTTGTTGATGTGTATCAATGTGTCATCATGAATATATTTTACACCCAAGTTTTATAAAACAAAACAAAATAATTAAAACTTTTAACTGTATTGGTTCGACTTTTTTGTTATCATGGGCAGGTGCAGTAATTAAGTCTTACTGTTTTCACAAATTTTTTTAAAATAAAAGGTGTTATCATGACTGCAATCATCAATCAGCACATTCCTGAATTTACTACCGAAGCTTTTGTTAATGGTGAGTTTAAGACCATTTCTAGCGCCGATGTCAAAGGCAAGTGGGCGGTATTCATGTTTTATCCGCACGACTTCACTTTTGTTTGCCCAACAGAGTTAGAGGACATGGCTGATCATTATGAAGAGCTGCAAGGTTTGGGTGTGGAAGTGTATGCCGTATCTACCGACACACATTTTGTTCATAAGGCGTGGCATGATGCTTCACCTGCGATTGCTAAGGTCAAATATCCAATGCTTGGCGACGGTACAGGTGAGATTACTCGTGGTTTTAATGTCATGATTGAAGGTCAGCACGCTGCTTTGCGTGGTACTTTCTTGGTTGATCCAGATGGCTTGATCAAAGTGGCTGAAATTCACGACTTGGGCATTGGTCGCTCTGTCAAAGACTTGATTCGTAAAGTCAAGGCCGCCCAATATGTGCGTGACAACGATGGTGAAGTGTGTCCAGCAGCATGGGAAGCAGGTCAGCAAACTCTTAAGCCTAGCTTGGATTTGGTCGGCAAGATCTGATTTATCCAATAAAAAATCGCTCCAATGAGAGCGATTTTTTTATTATTCCATAAAGCTTGGGCTTTAAATTAAGCTTTTTTGGAATGGCTGTCATGCCTTGCTTTGTAGGTATGTGAATAATTCGTCTTTTAATGCGAGCTTTTTACGCTTCAACCCTTCAATTTCATCACTGCGACTGGTGTGAGCGACTGGGTCGTTTTCAAGGTTGTTGATTTCTTCATCAAGTTCATTGTGAGCATCAAATAATTTGATAAAATGTAGGTCGTTTTCTGTTTTTAGTTTGGTGATGAGTTCACGATATTCTGGAAACACGAAAATTCTCCTTAATTGGTTGAAAGTTACCACAAGTTGTGGCGACATCTTTATATTATCAAGAACGCCCCACATTCGCAAGCGATAAAATAACTATTTATGGACATCAGATGATTAAAGACCGATCTGATCCATCTGTTAAATTGAGCTTTAATAATCTTAATGTTTAAAATTCTTAATTTTTCATTTGTTGATGCTGTGTTTATAATGGCGCCATCAAAAAAATTGATGGCATTAATTAATTAAGGTGGTAACTATGTTAGATCAATCTTTGCTTGATGCTGTAACATCTTGCAGCACTCATATGACTCAGCCAATCCAAATCGTCATCGGTCAAGGTGAACATGCTAAGCGTGCCGAACTGATCGATTTTCTTGAACAAATTGCTCAATGTTCAGATAAAATCATCTTTGACAAAACGATGGAGGATGCTCACTTATCCGCCATAAGCTTTAAAATTGTTGCGCAGAACAAAGACACGGGCATTGTGTTTGGTGGCATTCCAGGGGGGCATGAATTCACCTCTCTCATTTTGGCAATTTTGCAAGCAGGCGGTCATCAGATCAAACTTGATGAGGGCATTCAGGACTTGGTTAAGCGTATTCGACAACCACTCAAATTCCAAACCTTTGTATCGCTATCTTGCCATAATTGTCCAGAGGTGGTTCAGGCGTTGAATCAGTTTGCCTTGCTGAATGATGGCATCACTCATGAGATGATTGATGGCGGTGTGTTTCCTGATCTTGTAAAAGCCAATAACATTCAAGGAGTGCCTGCGGTATTTTTAGACGGTAAGCCGTTTTTAAATGGTAAGGTGGACACTGCTCGCATCATTGATAAATTACAATCCCAGCACACTGACTTGTTTTTTGAAAAAGAAGTTGAGCAGCTTGCCATGCAAGATGTTACCGTCATTGGTGGTGGACCTGCTGGGGTTGCCGCATCCATCTATACCGCTCGTAAAGGTCTGAAAGTAACATTGGTTGCCGACCGTATCGGTGGTCAAGTCAAGGATACCCAAGACATTGAGAATTTGATTTCTGTTCCGCTTACGCACGGCGATCAGCTGGCAACCAATCTTGCCACGCACATCAAGGCATACGACATTACTGTCAAGGAACATGTGAGTGTGTCATCGATTGATGAAGTGAAAGATGGCTATCAAGTAAGATTAAATACCAAAGAAAGCTGGTTGAGTCGCACCATCATCGTAGCGACAGGTGCAAAATGGCGTAAGCTGGGCGTTAAAGGTGAAGATGAATATGTTGGCAATGGTGTGGCCTACTGCCCCCATTGTGATGGGCCATTCTTTAAAGATAAGCCTGTGGCAGTCGTTGGTGGCGGTAATTCGGGCATAGAAGCAGCGTTAGATTTGGCAGGCATTGTCAAGCATGTTACTGTGCTAGAATTTGGAGATAAATTGCGTGCTGATCAAGTTTTGGTAGATAAAGCCAAGGCTCGTGATAACATTACCATCATCAACAATGCTGCCACAACACAAATCACAGCACAAGACGGTAAAGTCAATGGGCTGATTTATGAAGACAGAATGTCTGGAAATGAAGTAACCTTACCACTGTCGGCAGTATTTGTACAAATCGGTTTGGTGCCAAATTCCGAGGTTGTTAAAGGCTTGGTGACCGTGACGGAACATGGTGAGATTGAAATTGATGCCAAATGTCGCACCAATAAAGCGGGGATTTTTGCTTGTGGTGATGTAACGACTGTGCCATATAAGCAAATCAACATCGCCATGGGAGAGGGTTCCAAAGCTGGTCTATCCGCCTTTGAATATCTGATGATGACTTAAACACCAGTCTTTTGCTTCAAAAATCTTTAATCCATGACAGGATTAAAGATTTTTTTAGTTAATCAGCTGTATGTGTTGAAGAGATATCCTTTTTGGCATCGTGCAGGAGTTGATGAAGTATTTTTTCCATTGCTTTTGGAACGCCCAGGTTTTCATGGTCTTTTTGCCAAATAAAGTCAGCATGAATCGCTTTTAAACTTTGATTGATTTGGCTGTAAGATGTCTCATCAACATCAATAAGTACTGGTGATAAATGCCAGTGAAAGTGTGTGAGTGTGTGTTTGATGGTTGTGGGTGTATTGAGTGTCAAATTTGGCAGACCATCAAGGACTTGTCTTTCAGCAAGGCTTGGTGCTTGAGTGTTGTCGGTCATCTCGTGAGCATTCTTGACTTGATCAAGGCTGATTGGTGATTGATTTGATTGATGATTGGTCATGATCAAGGGAAAGGCATACAGACCGTCCCATATGCCACCATTATTATTGCGTTTGATCCATAAAAATTGCCCATCATGACATATGGCAAGAGCCAAAGAATGTCGGTGTGGCTTGCTGACCTTTTTGGCTTTAACAGGATAGGCTGTGGGACAACCTTCTTGATGAGCTGTGCAGTCGGCAGATAATGGACAGAGGGTGCAGTTGGGGCGTGTGCGAGTGCAGATGGTCGCTCCCAAGTCCATTATTGCTTGGGCGTATTTGCCACTGTCTTGTATGGGAGTGAGTGTGTCGGCGAGTTTCCACAGTTCTTTGTCGGTGGCAGATTTGCTGATGTCGCCATCAATGCCCGCCCAGCGTGTCAGCACTCGCTTAACATTGCCATCGCAGATCACACCGCGACCACGCACGCCCATTGCCACAATCGCTCCTGCTGTGGAGCGACCCACGCCGCTGATGCTTTGCCAGTCGTCGGTTGTTTGTGGAAAATCGCCTGTTTTTTCAATAAAATCAACAACTTGCTTAGCACCTTTATGTAGGTTTCTAGCACGAGCATAGTAGCCAAGCCCTGCCCATAGTGTTGCCACCTCATTCCAGTCGGCGACTGCCAATTGCTCAACCGTATCAAATTTTTTCATAAATTTTTCAAAATACTTTAAGACGGTTGCTACTTGGGTTTGTTGAAGCATGATTTCAGATAACCATACGGCATAAATGTTGGCCGTAGCGTTATGATGATATTGCCAGGGGAGATTATGACGGCCATGTGCCTCAAACCAAGTCAGTAGCCGTGGTGCAAAAGTATGATGATTCATGAGTATTGGTGATGTCAAAAAAGTGCTTCATGGGGGTGATGGAGGATTTTTTCATCAAATATTTAAAAAAAATATCACATGATCATCACGCCCTGATTTTTTACATGGTTTTTGTTATAATGGACGCATGAGACTATTATCTGTATTGAAGATCTTTGCTTGTGTTTTTTTGTATCATCCGACCACTCATGCGACGAGTGTGGCGGTGGTCAAGGGTGATTTTTCACAAGGCTTTAATGATGCTTTTATTGAGTGTCGGCAACATTTTTATGAAGGGGTTGCACCGATGCTAATCGGTGATCGGGGTAAAAAACTCAATCAAAAGATTGATGCTCTTTGTTTTGATGGCTTTGCGGTATTGCACTCTGGCGTATCTCGTACGCCATTATGGTCGGCGGAATACCTGACTCGAACACGCATTGAACAAGCAAGAAAGCTGGTAAGAAAAGACAGTTTTCGTGTGGAGACAAGACTGCCACACGATCGCAGGGCAGGGCTGTCTGATTATAGTCGTTCAGGTTTTGATAGGGGTCATCTTGCACCAAATGGCGACATGGCAGATGCTAATACTCAGTATGAAAGTTTTAGCCTGGCTAACATCGCTCCACAAAACGGCACGCATAATCGTAACATATGGCGGCACATTGAGTCAATCACTCGTAGAATGACCATGCAACATGGTAGGGTTTATGTGGTAACTGGCGTGGTATTTGATGGTCATGCTGTTTCTCGGATCGGTGGGCGTGTGCTGGTGCCAAGTCATTTTTTTAAGGCGATATACATTCCAAGTCTCAATCAAGCAGGGGTTTACTACTCTCCCAATGCGGAAAACTCTAGCCATGAAATCATCAGCTTGGCCGAACTTGCTCACCGCACTGGGATTGACGCCATGCCAAACCTACCTGCATCTGTGCAAAACAGTGCTAAATTACCACGACTTGCTACTGATGGCACCATCATGCCTGACAAACCTAAGGATAGCTTGGATGACATTAATCTCAATAGCATTCAAGGTTGGGTATTGCTATTGATTGAAATTTTTAAATATATGACGAGTGCCTTAAATAAATAAAGTGTGTGCTCATTTAGCAAGGAGAAATGATGGAAATTTTTCAAAATGATCATGAAGTGCTTACGATTGGTAATTTAACCATCGAAAATCAGCTGGATAAAATCATCATTCATGGTGATGTTGAGATTGGTAGAGATGGTGTGGGTCGTATGCAGGCACAAGCACTCTATGACTTTGCTTGGCATCTCATCAAGACATTCGACGGTTTGCCAGATGTGCCTGTCAGTGAGTCATCAACGACACAGTCAGATACTACCATCAATCCTTTTGTTTGACACGACATCAAATCCAGACGCTCAATTAATGTTTGCTTTTCATTTGTGGCTTGGTTATAATGATTTAACAGTTCACAGTTGTTCTCAGATTGTGTTTAAACATGTATTATGGTAAAAATGTTAGGGAGTATTTATGAAACGATTGGCTAAATTTGCTGCCGTAAGCTTAGGCATGGTCATCTCAACAGCAGCTTTGGCAAATAATGATGCCATTGTCGGTACTTGGAAAATGAGTGAAAAAGGCGAAGAAAAAGCCATCATTAAAATCACAAAAGTAGGCGATGGGTACCAAGCGGTGATGACAAAAGGCTTGACAAAAAAAGCCCAAAAGCGTGAAGGTGCGACTGTCATTAAAGACATTAAGCCACAAGGTAGTGGCAAGTATGCAGGTAAAGGTAAGCACCCAACCCTACCCATTTCAGGCACTGCCAACATCACTCTAAATGGCAACAACATCACTATTAGTAGTCGTGCAGGCACGCAAGTCGGTGTCCGCTACACAAAATAATCCCAAAAAAATACCCCATGTTCTTCGGTCTTCGGGGTATTTTTTTTAGCTAAGTATTCCCTATGCTTTACAGTGCTTGTTCGTCCATCTCACCTGTGCGAATGCGGATGACATTCTCAATGGGTGTCACAAAAATTTTACCGTCGCCAATCTTTCCTGTGTTGGCGGCCTTAATGATGGCTTCGATGATGGCATCAACCAAGGCATCTGCACAGGCGATTTCTATTTTAATTTTTGGTAAAAAATCCACCACATATTCTGCACCACGGTACATCTCTGTATGACCTTTTTGGCGACCAAAGCCTTTAACCTCGGTGATGGTGATGCCCGTAATGCCAATTTCCGAGAGTGCCTCACGCACATCGTCTAATTTGAATGGCTTAATGATTGCTGAGACTAATTTCATGAAAATGTTTCCTTGGCGGATGAGTCGGATTGGTTGATGATTCTTGCTACCAATTATACCGCCAAATGTCAAAAAAATACAATATTCATTCTGTGAAATTCTGCTACAATAAGCCATGGTCTTATAATCAAAGTGAGTGAGTGATGGAGCAAATTAACCCAACAGGTAAATCTTATGTGGTGATTGGACTGGGCAGTTCTGGATTGTCTGCGGTGAATTTTTTGCAGTCTTGCGGACATCGTGTGATGGTGGTCGATGAAAAGTTGACTCCAAGCCTTGCAGCAAAGCTGCCACAAGGGGTGGCGACTTCTTTTGGTAGCATTGATGAGCAGGTCTTGTTATCGGCAGACACAATCGTCATCAGCCCAGGGGTTGACCCTCGTCAAGATGCCATCAGAGCTGCCAAATCAGCTGGCATTGCTGTGATCAGTGATGTGCAGCTGTTCATTGATGCCCTGCGTGAACGAGATGTTCATTTGGGTCTGTCAACGCCCATCATTGCCATCACAGGTTCAAACGCCAAATCTACCGTTACCACGCTTGTGGGTGAGATGGCGAGAGTGGCTGGCAGAGTCGTTGGTGTGGGTGGAAATATCGGCACGCCAGCCATTGAGTTGCTAGACATTGAAGGCATGCAGCTTGCTGTATTGGAGCTGTCAAGTTTCCAGCTTGAACACATCAGCAAGCTGGGTGCTGGCGTGGCAACCATCTTGAACATTTCACCTGACCATTTGGATCGTCATGGCGATATGGCTGGCTATTTGGCACAAAAATTGCGAATTTTTGATGAGGTGCAATCAGCCGTCATCTGCCTTGATGACTCAAACCTTGCTAAATCCTGCCGAGAAATGATCGATGATGCATCGCCAAAAGCAGCAATCATCACCACAAGCGGACTGATTGATAATGAGTGTCATGCAGACTTTTGCCTGATTAACAAAGACGGGGTGATTTGGCTATGTCATGATGATGAATTGCTACTGTCTGCTGATGAGTTATTGATTAAAGGTAAGCATAATTTACTTAACGCCTTGTCTGCTTTGGCGATTGGTCGGGCAGTAGGCTTGGACATTCCAAGCATGCTCAAGGCATTAAAGGCATTTAAGGGGCTGCCACATCGCTGTGAATATGTGGATGAGGTGGCTGGCAAGGCGTATTTTAACGATTCAAAAGGTACGAATATCGGTTCAACTTTGGCCGCCATTGAGGGGTTGGGTGCGGTATATGGTCGGCGTTCATTGGCACTGATTCTGGGGGGGTTGGGCAAGGGGCAAGATTTTAGTGAATTGACTGATTCACTTGATATCTATGCACACGCCATTTATCTCATCGGAGCGGATGCAGACATCATTGAGCAGGGGCTTGCCACTAAGTCATCGCTAACCAGTCGCATTCATCAAACTGGCACGATGCAAGCAGCAGTAGATGCCGCCAGCCAAAGTGATGCTGGTGCTGTCCTATTATCACCTGCGTGTGCAAGCTTTGATCAATTTGTTAGCTATGCGGATAGAGGCGATCAGTTCGTGGCCATGGTTCATCAGCTAAAAAATACCTAACCCATCCAATGCCTTATGGTGTGCTTACACGACTTTTGGTCTCTTGATTGCTAGGCGTGTGATCTGAGTAACTTTAAACACGCAACTGAATGGGGCATGGGCAGACATGGTATCCCATCGCTGGTGTCATCAGGCAGTCTGAGTGATGGGTAAATTTAAGAAAGTGTCTATGATGGACCAAAAGTCGTTTATAATAGCCGTCTAATCTTTAAAATTCATTTCATCAAAGTTGTTTAAGGTCATGCCTGCAGTTTTTCAAAAGTTGTCCATGTCATATTTGCCATCAGCACGCACAACGCTCATCGTGTGCCTGGGGCTTTTATTATCATTGAGTTTGTTGATGATTGCATCAGCGTCCATTCCCTATGCTTTAAGCAAAGGGATTTATCCCATGCGGTTTTTTTGGTCGCAGGCACTGTACATGATCATTGGTATGATGGCAGCTGCTGTGGTGTATCATTTGCCTTTGAAATTCTATTGTCGATTCAATGGCATTTTAGCCTTATGGTATATGGTGGTAGGAATGCTCATTCTTACTGCCCTCATCGCCACACCCATCAATGGTGCAAAGCGTTGGTTGAGTTTTGCTGGATTTAGCTGGCAGGCTGCCGAATTTGCCAAGATGGTCATGGCCATGGTTGCATCAGAATATGCGGTGCGTCGTTCTGCTGACATGCGTGATAGCATTCTGACGGGCTGGCGGTTGTTCGTTTGGTATGTGCCAGTTTTGGCGTTGTTGATTTTTCAGCCTGATTATGGTTCGGTGGTGGTGATTGTGGCGACTTTACTGGTCATTGCTTGGGTGGCTGGCTCACCACTCAAAGACTATGTGGTGATTGTCATGATTACCGCCTTAATCATCATGCTGGGCATTTTGCTTGCAGGATATCGTCGTGAACGCTTGTTTTCTTTTTTGAATCCATTTGATGACATGCAAAATTCTGATTATCAGCTGTCTAGAAGTTTGATTGCTTTTGGTCGAGGGCAGCTCACGGGTGTGGGCTATGGTGACGGTATCCAAAAATTGTCACATCTGCCTGAAGCACACACCGACTTTATCTTAGCGATTACTGGCGAAGAGTTGGGTTTTTTTGGGGTATCTTTGGTATTGTTATTAGAAGCACTGGTGGTATTGTCCATCAGTGCCATCAGTTATGCTGCCCTAAAACGCCGACAACTGCGTCTTAGTTATATGACGGCAGGCTTTGCGGCGGTGATTTTTGGTCAGGTGTTGATCAATGCAGGCATGAATATGGGCATGTTGCCTACCAAAGGATTGACCATGCCATTTTATAGCTATGGAGGTTCGTCGATGTTGGTGAGCTTGATGATGATTGGAATGATTTTAAAAATTGATAAGGAGAGTGTCAATATTGAGCGAGCAGGGCAAAGTCGTAATTATTGATGTTTGGGTATTTATTCGGTCATGCCCAGACTGGATTTGTGCATTAGTGGCTGATGATTCCAGTGCTTGATGGCAAATTGTAGTATCTCATCTACGGTGCCTGTTGACATGTCATCAGCGATGGGTTGTTTTAGTAGCGTTAAGGCTTGAATCAGCAAATCGCTGGGTCTGGTGTTCTTAATGGGCTTGGCGAGATTTTGTTTGGAGAGTTTTTGCCCATTTTGGTTATGCAATAAAGGCAGATGATAAAAATGGTCTGCCACAGGCAGGTTGGCGATATGATTGATGGCAATCTGTGCCACTGTCATGGGCATGATGTCAAGACCACGCATGACATGACTGATGTTTTGAAGTCCGTCATCAATTGAGCAAGCAAAGATGTAGTTCATCATGCCGTTTTGGCGTTTGATGACGACATCACCCAAGCTTTTGGCAGGATTGTCCCAAATGACTCCTTGAATGCCATCATAAAATGCACCAAACACATCGGGTAAGCATAGACGGATTTTACTGTTTGCTTGATGCCTGTCATGATGGCGATGCAGGCAAATTCTAGGATAAATCAATGGTGTGTTTAGGCTTTCGGTGTTGACCATCTGCATGAGTATGTCATTAGCAACCAAGGGTGTGTCGGTGTTTTTGGGGTGTTGCCTAAAATATTCGGTCAGTTGTTTGCGAGAGCATTGGCATGCATAAGTCAAAGGTTTGATACGATCCATGAATTCATCATAAATCGCCATTCTTTGCGATTGAAATGTCACATCGCCATTCCAATGCAGTCCTAAGTTTTCTAGGTCTTGTAGGATGGAAGTGGTGTACTGTGCTTTACAGCGTTCAAAATCCACATCTTCAATGCGTAGCAACCAAATACCACCCAATGACTTTATCTGACAAAAGCTCGCCACAGCGGTTGTGAGCGAGCCTAAATGTAAATGTCCTGTTGGAGAGGGTGCAAATCGCCCAATGATGGGTCGATGGTTTGGTGTACTGATCATCAGCCTAAATTTTGTTTTTCTTTCATTTCAGAGAGTGTTTTACAATCAATACACTGTGTGGCGGTTGGGCGAGCTTCTAGGCGTTTTAGACCAATTTCTGTACCACAAGTTTCACAGTAGCCATAATCACCTGTTTGAATTTCAGCGATGGATTTGTCAATTTTTCGAATCAGTTTGCGTTCGCGATCACGAGTACGCAACGCTAAGGCAAATTCTTCTTCTTGGGTTGCCCTGTCATTGATATCTGCCATTGCTCCTGTTTCTTCATTGATGTAATCTTTGGTGCGTTCTGCTTCTGACATGAGTTCTTCTTTCCAAGCAAGTAACAAGGTCTGAAAGTGTGCCAATTGTTCCTCTGACATGTATTCTTCGTCTTTGCCTGCTTGATAAGGTGAAAAAATCTTAGTAGCCATGCAATGAATGATCCTTTAAAGTTTATTGTGATTGGTGGATTGGTGGATTGGTGATATGATGACATCAAATCACATCGGTGTTGTCGCCAAACATGATCAAGCGGATTAAATAAGCCATCATGGTCTCATGATTTGGCGCTTATCAGCCTTGATTCATCATGGGTAAAACTGATGAGGTGTTTGGCTTGAAAATAGAAAATTAACTAAAATTAACTGATAAACAAACCGTCTAATTTTGGACTCTTTTAATACAAGTTTCTAGGGTTTTTTTGTTGCAAATTTGTATCAAACGAAATCCAGCGGCAACATCATCAATTGCAAAATCATCTTGATGTGGGCGAAACTGTCTGGAAACGGCAGGACAAGTATGCAATGTTTTACCATCTATTTGCAAGCTGTGTGCTTGATGTACATGACCGCATAGTACGGCTTTAACACCATCGTAAGGAGCGATTGTTCGCCAAAAATCATCACCATTACTTAGCATATGAGCATCAATCCATGCCGAACCAACAGGTTGTGGGTGGTGATGCAAGGCAATGATGGTGGGTGTATGGTCGGATAAGTGAATTTGTAAAAATTGCATCTCATCTGATGACAGCCTGCCGTGTATTTTGCCATTGATTGTAGAGTTGAGTGTCAAGATCTGCCAAGTGGTGTCGGTCATTTCAATGGTTAGACGATGATGCCTGATGAGTCTGTCATCGGCTTTGATGGGTAGGAATTGGCGTTCGTTAAACGGTCGTTCATGTCCCATCTCTTGTGTAACATCATGATTGCCCATCATGCACAGGTAGGGAATGTTGGTTTGATGAAGGGTTTTGAATAACCAGTCGTACCCATCTGTCTTGCCGTCATTCACCAAGTCGCCAGTCAGAAGCAATAAGTCTGGCGAATGTGCAACTGCAAGCTTCAACACCTTTAAAAACCCATCAAAACTTCGCCCATCTGATAAATGTAGGTCGCTAAGCTGGGCAATGCTGAATGTGTCTTGGTGATGAATGAGGTTCACGCCTGATTGCTCTTATGAAATTTATGATGAACAAGTAATAAAAAAAACACCAATGCCAAGGTTAAGACAATGGCAAGACCTGTCTGCACATCAAGCAAAACGCTTCCCCAAATGCCCACCGTTACCCCAACCTGCGCCAAAATCATTGCAATCAAGACCATCTGACGAGGAGAAAACGAAAGCAGGCGAGCGCTTAACGCAGGTAAAATGAGTAGTCCGCTGATGAGCAAGCTGCCGACCGCTTGCAAGGCAATCGCACAAAAACCCGCCAACAGTCCCATAAAAAAAATCTGCTGTCGTAAAGGCTTGATGCCTGCAATCTGAGCGAGCGGTTCGGAGCTGGCAAGCTTGATTTGAGCGTCCCAAATCCAAACCAAGAAAGCACCCCCCATCAGTATCATCATGCCAAGAGCTGGTAGGTCGTTCCAGTCAATGTCAAGCAGACTGCCAAACAAAAATCCCAAAACATTCGCCTGTTGCTGAGTCAGTTGAGTGAGAGTGAGCAATCCAAGACAAAGCAAAGTTGCGGCAGCAGCAGACAGCGTGGCATCATTCGGCAGTTTTTTGTCATTGGTGAATATCAGAGCAATCACTACAGACATGCTAACGATGCCAATGCCAATATTGGTAGATAGGTTTAACCAAGAGGCCATCGCTACACCAAGCAATGCCCCATGAGCAAGCGTGTCAGCAAAAAAAGCCATGCGTCTCCATAATACCAAGCAGCCAAGTGGTGCTGACAACAAAGCAAGCAACGAACCTGCAATCCATGCGGGTGCAATGATGGGTAGCCATGTGGTCATAAAATGTCCTCATGATCATGTTGATGACAATCGTTGGTATGCTGGCAGTGGTCGTGATGATGAATGTAAGGCTGAAAATGCCCAAACAAACGATGAAATTCAGGTGTTGAGGCAATCTGACTTGGCACACCCTGGCAACAAATGTGTTTATTAAGGCATATCACACGCTTTGAGCCTTTCATTACCCAATATAAGTCATGCGACACAACCAGCATGGCACATGCCAAAAAGTCAGGCAATTCATCAATAAAGTGATATAGCCAGCTTTCGGCATCTGGATCCAAGCCTTGCATGGGTTCATCTAAGATGAGCAACTGTGGTTTGTCAAGCAGGGCTCTTGCCAACAGTACACGCTGTGTTTCTCCGCCAGACAGATTTGCCAACTGTTTATTAATGAGTGGTGCGATGGATAATTTTTCCAAGATGAATGCTTTTTGGTCGGCATTCAGTCGTCTTTTATTGGCTTGGTTAAGCAAGTCTTGGACGCGCAAAGGCAGAATCTGAGGTATGCCAAATTTTTGTGGGACATAGCTAAGATTTGTTGCTGTTGTGTGAATGTGTCCAGAAGTGGGCTTTAATAAGCCCAAGATGATTTTGACTAGGGTGGACTTTCCTGCACCATTAGGGCCGATCAAGCTGACCATTTCGCCAGCATATAAGTCAAAAGACACATCGCTAAGCAATGTTGTGCCTGATGCTTGGTATCCAATGTTGCGTAGACCAAGCAATGCGTTATTGTTGGCAATCACGACAAGTGCCTTTTAGCTCAATGATGGTCTGTAATACAGCGAATCGAGCGTCATTTTTAGCAAAGTTAATGATGTCATTAACAGGCAGATTGCTACATTCTTCTACCTTGCTGCAAGACTGACAAATCAAAAAAGCCGCTGCGTGCTTTGAGCGTGGATGGCAACATGGTACATACGCATTTAGTGAGCTTAGCTGATGAATCAAGCCTTCGCTTAATAAAAAATCAAGCGACCGATAGATGGTGGGGGGAGCAATATTTTTGGAGGCGACCCCATTTTTTTGGCGAGAAGCTTGTAGGGCACTGATCAAATCATACGCCCCCATAGGTCTGTCTGATGCCAAAATTAAAGCATATACCTCTTCACGCAGTGGCGTGAATCGAACGCCTTGTGCCTTGCAATGTGCCTTAGCTTCAATAATGCGTTCATTGACATCCTGATGGTGGACATCGTGGTGATGGTCGCAGGTGCAGGTGTGTGATGATGTTGTCATGATGCGTTTGGTCTTTTATGGTTGCATGAAATTTTTGTGTTACAACAAGCTGATGCTGATGTGGTTTTGATGCTCAAACGGTTATATTATACCTTATAGAAGACCTTTTTCCCATGATAAAAACCAATTTTTACATCTCATTCTTAATTCAACTGAATGTTCTGAATAAAATTATTTTTTCTTGACTCATGTCAATTGTAGATAATTGGGTTATAATATAGCATATTTTCAACTTGATTGGTTGTGTAAGCTTTATAAAAATCTTCACATCATAGACGATTAAGTCAACATAGCGAGAACAAATAATGAAGTCAATAGACACACTAAAAACACTGACGAAAGTCGGTGCGGCATTTACTCTGATGGCAAATGTATTGGTTGCAAATGCAGGCGTGGTGAGCGTGAGTAACTATCCGCTACTGCTGCTATCTAATGCTGTTACAGGCGATGACCATCCTGCCCAAATGTTGTTGGGGGCGGGTGATGTTGGTCATCATGGTGAGCTTAGTCCTTCTGCTAAAAAATTGATTGGCGAGAGTGATTATGTGGTATGGTTTGGTGGGCTGCTTGAACAAAACTTGGTGAATACTCTAAGTGATGCACCTAATGCAATCTCATTGTTTGATTTAAAAGCTTTTGATCGTTTGCCAATGCGTCATATCGATGGAAAGCCTCAGCCAGAAAGTTTGGATGTGCATATTTGGCTTGACCCTAAGAACGCTAAGGCAATCGTAAGAGCACTTGCGGTCATTCATTCGCACGCCAATCCAGATAAAGCATCAGTTTATGCCCAAAACGCCAAAAATTTTCAAGTTCGCATGGATGAGGCGGTGCGGTCGGTGAAGCTTCAAGGTAAACCCATGCCATACTGGGCGTACCACGATTCTTTTCAGTATCTTGAAAAATCAGCAAATTTGACTTTTGATGGAGCGTTGACCGCAGATCACCATCTGTCTCCTAAAGCAAGTCAAATCGCCCATCTAAAAAAGACCCGACCTAAGACACATATGTGTGTGGCATCACAACGCAAAGTTTCCGATGGTATCGTTAATAAATTGGGTGAGGTAAGCACGGTGGTTCATCAAGAAGACATGAGTGATGCTAAGGACTTTATCCAAGGTTGGGTTGGGTTGGTGACGGACATTCAGCGGTGCACTCAAGGTGTTTGATTGATCTTAGCAATGTGTCTTAGTGTTTTTGCTGGGGTGGTCTTTGGTCGATTATTTTTTTATAAAACCAAGCATTTGCTATTGTTAATATCAAAAAAAATTTTTATAATACGGTCATTTGTGCACACGAATCTTGATAGTTATTCGTGTGCATTTTGATGGATTTTTATTGATACTCGATAAGAGTCTTTTAAACAGTTTTGAACAAGAGTGGATTGATGACTCAACCCGCAGGACGCAATAAAAAAAAGCAAGTCTGTCAAGTACAAAAATATTGTTTGTGGTACTTACTGGCGATGGTGCTGCTGGTCGCATGTGTTGAGATGATCATGAATCGTGATTGGCTCATGACCAAAAGTGTGGCGGCAGGTGCTTCGTTAAATTTCATCGCTCAAAGCATCTTTATTTTGGTGGCTTACAGTAATAAAAAGCTAAGACAAGGCGTGTTGCTAAACATGTACCTTGGCCAGATGTTAAAATGGCTCACGACACTGGTGGGGTTCGCATTGATTTTTATTCATGCTCAACCGATCAGTGCTGTTAGTGTGGTAACTGCTTATTTTGTCATGCAGTTATTTTGTTTGGTTGGTTTATTTAAGATGCGATGATGTTGCCTTTGTGTTTTAAGATGAGTGGCATTTATTACTATTGATGGATGTTGATTGAAACTTCAAACGGCAGATGAGGTCAATTTTTACAATTTAAGCTGACTTTTGCTTCAAATTAACTTAAATTGTAAAATTTCAGTAGGAAAATTCATATTTACTCTTTACATATAGCCTTGAGTAAAGTAAGATAGGCAACCAGATATGAATGTAATTTTTTGATACGATTTATTGCAAACTGATCATGGATTCCGACTGCTTAGTTGTAGTGATTGCATAAGATTTGGTGGGTGATGTGATTTGAGCATTTAAAATGGTATCTTAAATTCAGATAAGTGTTCAGTCGGCGACATTCAGTTGTCTTTTGATGTTTATCATGGATTTTGGTTCTGATTGGGTGTTTATCACCGAATCTTTTTGTTTGACTTGAAATAAGAAACTTATTATGGCAGCCGAACAGACATCTTCAGATTATATCGCCCACCACTTAACCAACTGGACCTTTGGTCATCATCCAGAGCATGGTTGGAAAGTGGCTCACGATGCCGCTGAAGCCGCAGAAATGGGCTTTAACGCCATTCATTTAGACTCAATGCTATGGGCCATTGGCTTGGGCATCTTTTTTTGTGCGTTGTTTTGGGCAATCGGACGCAAAGCAACTTCTGGTGTGCCAGGCAAGTTGCAAGCTTTTATCGAAATGATTGTGGATTTTGTCGATAACAGTGTGCGTGAATCTTATAACGGCCCTTCAAAGCTCATCGCTCCATTGTCCTTAACAATTTTTGTTTGGATTTTCTTGATGAACTTGATGGACTTGATACCAGTAGACTGGATTCCAGTACTTGCACAAAAGGTTGGTGCAGCCATGGGACATGATCCACATCATGTTTACTTCAAGATTGTACCAACAACAGATCCGAACATCACCATGGGTATGGCGATTGGCGTATTCTTCCTAATCATTGGATTTGGTCTTAAATATAAAGGTGTCAGTGGATTCATTGCAGAATTCACATTGCATCCATTTAGTGCAAAAAATCCAGTGTTGCAATCATTGCTAATTCCTGTAAACCTAGTTCTTGAAATTGTTACTTTACTTGCAAAGCCAATTTCTCTCGGACTGCGTTTATTTGGTAACATGTATGCGGGCGAGCTCATCTTTATTTTGATTGCTTTAATGCCATTTTGGATTCAGTGGGCGTTATCAGTGCCTTGGGCAATCTTCCATATTTTAGTAATCACTTTACAAGCGTTCGTGTTTATGATGTTGACGATTGTTTATCTGTCGCTCATCTCGCAAACATCAGAACATTAATTAAAAACCTTTTAATCAACCCTTTATTTAGATCTAAGGAGACATCATGGATCCAGTAATCGCACAGTACACACTACTTGCAGTCGCTCTACTCATCGGTGCAGGTGCATTGGCAACAGGCATTGGCTTTGCTCTTTTGGGTGGTAAATTCCTAGAGAGTACCGCTCGCCAACCAGAGTTGGGTTCACAACTACAAACTAAAATGTTTATCGTGGCGGGTCTGCTTGATGCCGTACCAATGATTGGTGTTGGTATTGCGATGCTTCTATTATTCGCCAACCCATTCGCATAAGCTGAAACTGTCAGTTTAACGCCCATTTCTGGTCGCAGAATTGTTATGCAGTGAAGCGACCTAGAATTGGCTATCACCTGACTTTTACTAACAATGAGGTGATTGGATGAATATTAATGCTACACTTCTTGGTCAGTTGATTAGCTTTACGATTTTCGTACTATTTGTGATGAAATTCGTATGGCCGCCACTGATCGGTGCTATTAATGAGCGCCAAAGAAAAATTGAAGAGGGTCTAAGTGCCGCTGAAAAAGCCAAAGCAGATTTGGCTTCTGCTGAGCAGAGAGTAGAACAAGAGTTTGCAGCCGCAAAATCTCAAGCTTCTTCCATCATTGAGCGTGCTAACAAGACCGCAAACCAAATGATTGAAGATGCAAAAGAGCAGGCACGCCTAGAAGGTGAGCGTATCATTGCACAAGCTCATGCAACTGTTGAGCAAGAAGCTGCTCAAACCCGTGAGCAACTTCGTTCACAAGTTGCTCAATTGGCAGTGCTAGGTGCAGAAAAGATTTTGCAAAGCAAAGTCAATGAACAAGAACATGCTGACATGCTAAACCAGCTTGCGGCTAAGCTGTAATTAGAGGAATTCATGGCTGAACTATCTACCTTAGCAAGACCTTATGCCAAAGCGGCGTTTGAGTATGCTAAAGATCATAATGTAATCACTGAATGGGAAAATTTCCTATTGATTGCAAGCAGCATTGTGCGTGATGAGTCTTTTTCTTCATTACTAAGCAATCCAGCCATTTCTGCAGAGCAAAAGACTGCCGTATTGAATGATGTCTATGTTTCACAGACGGCAGCTCAAATTTCTGATGCGTTGGTGAATTTTACCAAACAGTTATCAGAGCATGATAGACTGGCTTTATTGCCTGAAATCCATACTCATTACAGCAAATTAAAATCACAAGAGCTAAAACAGGTTGACGCTTATGTTACTTCAGCCTACCCCTTAACTGAAGCCCAGCGTAAAGCTTTGCAAGAGCGTCTTGCGATCTCAACAGGTTCGATTGTCATTTTGCATGAAGCGGTTGATCCAAAACTGCTCGGCGGTGCGACAATCAAAGTGGGCGATAAGTTTACCGATGGCTCGGTGCGTGGCAAGTTACAACAATTAAAGAATCAACTGACCGCATAAATAAGCGGTAGCTTGACATTTTAAAGTTTAAAGGAAATAAGGCAATGCAACAATTGAATCCAGCTGAGATCAGTAATCTGATTAAGCAGCGTATTCAAGACCTTGATGTGAGCGCGACTGCAAAAACCGAAGGCGTTATCGTCAGTGTCTCGGATGGTATTGTGCAGATTCATGGCTTAGAAGAAGCCATGTATGGCGAAATGATTGAGTTTGAGGGTAATGTCTATGGCATGGCACTAAACCTTGAGCAAGACTCGGTGGGTGCGGTCGTCCTTGGTGATTACCTAAGTCTACAGGAAGGTCAAAAGGCTTACTGCACGGGTCGTATTTTGGAAGTTCCGGTAGGTCCTGAGTTGTTGGGTCGCGTCGTTGATGCACTGGGCAACCCCATTGACGGAAAAGGTCCAATCAATGCCAAACTGACTGATAAGGTGGAGAAAATTGCTCCCGGCGTTATCGCTCGTCAATCAGTTGATGAACCTGTAATGACAGGTTATAAGGCCGTTGATACCATGATCCCTATTGGTCGTGGTCAGCGTGAGCTTATCATTGGTGACCGTCAGACAGGTAAGACGGCTCTTGCAATTGATGCCATCATTGCACAAAAAAATTCTGGCATCAAGTGTGTGTATGTTGCCATCGGTCAAAAACGCTCTACCATCGCCAATGTGGTGCGTAAGCTGGAGGAGACTGGTGCATTGGCTTATACCACAGTGGTTGTTGCATCAGCTTCTGAGCCTGCAGCACTTCAATACATTGCACCTTATTCAGGCTGTACAATGGGTGAGTACTTCCGTGATCGTGGTGAGGATGCTCTGATTGTTTATGATGATCTATCTAAGCAGGCGGTTGCTTACCGTCAAATTTCGCTGCTATTACGCCGTCCGCCAGGACGTGAAGCATACCCAGGCGATGTTTTCTATCTGCACTCTCGCCTGTTAGAGCGTGCTTCTCGTGTGAATGCTGATTATGTAGAAGCATTTACCAATGGTGAGGTTAAGGGTAAGACTGGATCGTTGACTGCTCTTCCCATCATTGAAACACAAGCAGGTGATGTGTCAGCTTTCGTACCGACCAATGTGATTTCAATTACCGATGGTCAGATCTTCCTTGAGTCAAATCTATTTAACTCGGGTGTGCGTCCTGCGGTTAACGCTGGTATTTCAGTATCTCGTGTTGGTGGTGCTGCACAAACCAAGATCATCAAAAAGCTATCAGGTGGTATTCGTACGGCATTGGCTCAATATCGTGAACTGGCAGCATTTGCCCAATTTGCTTCCGATCTTGATGAGGCAACCAAGCAACAGCTTGAACATGGTGAGCGTGTCACTGAGTTGATGAAGCAAAAGCAATACGCACCAATGTCAATTGCTGATCAAGCAGCGGTCATCTATGCGTCAAATGAAGGCTATTTGGCTGATGTGCCTGTTGAGAAAATTGGTGCTTTTGAGGAAGCATTACTCAGAAGCTTGCGTGCCGAACATGGTGCATTGATGGATGAAATTGACCAAACTGCCAACTATAATGATGACATTGAGAGTCGTCTAAAAGCAGCGATTGAATCATTCAAAGCATCAGCAAGCTACTAACCAAAACAACGGTGTGCTGATGTCAGCACACCAAACTTTATTTAAAATAAGTCCAGTATTGGAACAACTATGGCAAGCTTAAAAGAAATACGTGCAAAAGTAACCAGTATTAAAAGCACTCAAAAGATTACCCGTGCAATGCAAATGGTGGCTGCCAGTAAAATGCGCCGAGCTCAAGAGCGTATGGAGATGGGGAGGCCTTATGCTGAAAGCATGTCCCGAGTGATTACCCATTTGGTACAAGCGCAATCGGATTATAAACATCCGTATATGGTGAGCCGTCCAGTCAATCGTGTGGGCTTTATTGTTGTGACATCAGATCGTGGTTTGGCAGGTGGCTTGAACATTAATTTGTTCAAAAATCTTTTGAAGTCAGTAAAGCAATATCAGGACCAATCCGTTGAGGTTGAGTTCGCCGCCATTGGTTCTAAGGGCGTTAGCTTTTTTAGAAACTTTGGTGGTAAGGTGAGTTCGGTTCTTACGGATTATGGTGATAGCCCAAGCTATGAACAACTTAGCACACCGGTGCAGGTCATGCTAGACGATTACAGGGTAGGTCGTTTGGATCGCATCTATTTGGTATACAACCAATTCATCAATGCCATGACGCAAAAACCCTCAGTTACCCAGCTTGTGCCATTACCAGAGGGTACATTTGATGATGACATGAATATGTCGCACGATTGGGATTATATTTATGAGCCAGATACCAAGACTTTGATTGACAGTTTGATGGTTCGTTATATTGAGTCTATCGTATACCAAGCAGTACTTGAAAATATTGCTTCTGAGCAATCGGCTCGTATGGTGGCGATGAAGGCTGCGACGGATAATGCTGGTAATCTAATCAAAGACTTACAGTTGGTTTATAACAAGTTGCGTCAAGCAGCGATTACTAGAGAGATTTCAGAAATTGTTGGCGGTGCAGCCGCTGTTTCTTGATAAATGGATGAATTATTTATGAATTATATGCGTACAATGATTTTATCAGTTGGTATAGCTTTACTGTCTGTTGGCTGTGTTTCTGTGGGCAATGTTGCTATGAAGGAGCAAAGTCAACAAACGATTGAACAAAATATCATCAAAGGCAAAACCACCAAGCAAAATATTATGGATGCTTTTGGTTCAGCGGATTCGGTTTCTTTTACTGATGGTGGCAATGAAGTTTGGACTTATCGTCATTCAAAATCAACGCCTATGGCAAGAAACTTCATCCCTTACAATTTTATCTCACAAGGCTCTAATATCCAGACCAAAGAATTGGTTATTTTGTTTGACAGCAAAGGTGTGGTCTCTAATTATACATTTAGACAGACTGCCAACCAGTCAAAAGTGGGTCTTGTAGAATAAACGATATATTTAGGAGAACGCAATGAGCGGTCGTATTGTGCAGATTATTGGTGCGGTAATTGATGTTGAGTTTGGTCGTGGTCAAGTGCCACAGATTTTTGACGCATTGCAAGTTGATGGCACCGAAACAACTTTAGAAGTACAGCAACAGCTGGGCGATGGCGTGGTTCGTACCATTGCTATGGGTTCAACCGAGGGCCTGAAGCGCGGCTTGCCAGTATCTAACACTGGCTCTCCCATTTCCGTGCCAGTTGGTCAAGCGACTTTAGGGCGCATCATGGATGTGCTTGGCCGCCCAATCGATGAAGCGGGCCCTGTGAATGCTGCTGAAAAATGGTCTATCCATCGTGATGCTCCTAGCTATGATGAGCAGTCTAACTCAACTGAGCTACTAGAAACAGGCATCAAGGTCATTGACTTGTTGTGTCCATTTGCCAAAGGCGGTAAAGTAGGTCTGTTTGGTGGTGCTGGTGTTGGTAAAACTGTCAATATGATGGAGCTGATCAATAACATCGCCTTAAAGCATTCTGGTCTTTCTGTATTTGCAGGTGTTGGTGAGCGTACTCGTGAAGGTAATGACTTCTATCACGAGATGCAAGAAGCTGGCGTTGTTAATACTGAAGATTTCACCAAATCAAAAGTAGCGATGGTTTATGGTCAGATGAATGAGCCGCCAGGAAACCGTCTTCGTGTGGCCTTGACTGGTTTGACAATGGCAGAGTATTTCCGTGATGAGAAAGATGAAGCCACTGGTAAGGGTCGTGATGTTCTGCTGTTTGTGGATAATATTTATCGTTACACCTTGGCAGGTACAGAGGTGTCAGCACTTTTGGGTCGCATGCCATCAGCGGTGGGTTATCAGCCGACTTTGGCTGAGGAGATGGGTATTTTGCAAGAGCGTATTACCTCAACCCAGTCTGGCTCGATCACTTCGGTGCAAGCAGTCTATGTCCCTGCGGATGACTTGACAGATCCGTCGCCCGCAACTACCTTTGCTCACTTAGATGCCACAGTAGTATTAAGTCGTGATATTGCTTCGCAAGGTATTTATCCTGCGGTTGACCCATTGGATTCTACCTCTCGCCAGCTGGATCCACAAGTCATTGGTGAGGAGCATTATAATGTGGCTCGTGGTGTACAAGAAGTGTTGCAACGCTATAAAGAGCTTAAAGACATCATCGCCATCTTGGGTATGGATGAGTTGTCAGAAGAAGATAAGATGGTTGTTTATCGTGCTCGTAAGATTCAGCGTTTCTTGTCGCAGCCTTTCCATGTTGCTGAAGTATTTACTGGAGCACCTGGTAAATATGTTGCTCTTCGTGATACAATTGCAGGCTTTAAATCAATCATTGAAGGTGAATACGATCACTTACCAGAGCAGGCGTTCTATATGGTTGGCGGTATTGATGAAGCAATCGCCAAGGCTGAAAAGCTACAAGCAGCATAAGCTTAGTTGTTTAAATCACCTTGTGTGATTAAAATTTTTGACGATTGTCGATTTGGCAGTCGTCATCATTAAGCTTAATGATTAGGAGAATTTAATGGCAACTTTCAAATGTCGAGTAGTGAGTGCTCGTGAAGAGTTGTACGCTGGTGATATTAATATGTTGGTGGCGACAGGTCATGATGGAGAGCTAGGTATTCTTGCGGGTCATACGCCATTGATTACTTTATTAAAACCAGGTGCATTGAATCTTAAGAATGCTGAGGGTGTTGATGAGGTGATTTATGTTTCTGGTGGCATCTTGGAGGTGCAGCCACATTTGGTAACTGTATTGGCTGATTCTGCTGAGCGTGCCGATCATTTAGATGAGGCAAAGATTGCTGAGGCTCGCCGTAATGCTGAGGAAATGCTTGCCAATCAGAGCAACACTGTTCAAACCAGTGCGGCGTTAACAGCACTTGCTGAATCTTTAGCACAGCTACAAACCATTCGCAAATACAAAAACCGTGCTTAATCGGTGTATTTTCCAAGCCATCTTTTGATGCCCAAGGATAATTCATGACAACAATGACACCAAATTTAGAAAAAGAAGACATTCCAAGAATTCTCATCGTTGAAGATGATGAGAGACTGGCGGTACTAACCCAAGACTATCTGCGACGCAATGGGTTGGATGTTGCCATTGAGATGGATGGTGCTCGTGCGATTCGTCGCATCATCAGTGAGCAGCCAGATTTGGTTGTGCTTGATGTGATGTTGCCTGGTTCGGACGGCTTAACTGTCTGTCGTGAAGTACGCCCTCATTACCAAAATCCCATTTTGATGCTCACTGCCCGCACTGAAGACATGGATCAAGTATTGGGTTTGGAGATGGGTGCTGACGACTATGTTCCAAAGCCAGCTCAGCCGCGTGTTCTTTTGGCTCGTATCCGTGCTTTATTGCGTCGTTTAGAGGCTACCCCAGCTGTTGACTCACCGCAACGCTTAGAATTTGGAAACTTGGTTATTGACAATGGTGGTCGCTCGGTAACCTTGAATGATGAGCTGGTTGATTTTACCAGTGCTGAATACGACTTGCTTTGGTTGCTTGCATCTAACTCTGGACGCATCTTATCTCGTGAGGACATTTTTGAGCGTTTGCGTGGTATTGAGTATGATGGTCAGGATCGTTCTATTGATGTACGCATCTCGCGTATTCGTCCAAAAATTGGCGATGATCCAGAAAACCCAAAACGCATCAAAACGGTTCGTAGCAAGGGTTATTTGTTCGTCAAAGAAGGTAATTAAGTGAATTAAAAAATAAAAGCTAGCGATTGCTGGCTTTTATTTTATTAGGGTGATTTCGTATGGCATTGACTTCTGTGGCTGAGCGTAGTATTTTTTTTCGTATCTATGCAGGATTATTATTGGTTTGCTTGGCAGTTGCCTTTTTTACTTATTTACTGGTGGGGGCAATCAATCAGGAGCGTCTGCAGTCGTATCGAGAAAAAATCTCTACAGGGGTGTTCTATCTGATTAGTCAAGGTGTGGCACATCAACGAGATGAAGTTCATCGCCAGTATTGGTTGTCGGATGCCAGTCGTTTATTTGGAGAGGCTTTTAGCATCATTCCCATGCACTTGGTGGATCTTAGAGGTCAAGAAATTCGACGGATTAATGAAGACAAAACAGTCATTCGTTATGACCCTGTTACGAAAGAATCTACCATCTATCATCGAATCCCAAATGAAAACAACCTGATCACTGTTAAAATTTCGCAGGTAAATGAACAGCAGGTTCGTTCGTTGATTGTGTTTTTATTGGACGATTTGTCTTATTACCCAACCATACAAGCCAAAGAAAAACGCTTGGAGTTTTTAAGTCAAAAATTTACCTACCCTATTGAAATCAGATCTGTGGCATCTTTAAACCTTGATGCCAGTCAGATCTCTCGCCTGCGTCGAGATGAGCCTGTCATATTGTACAAAGATGGTGATGGTGTCCAAAATTCTTTCATTACGATGGTGATGTCAACAGAAGTTGAAGATGATGTCATTGTGGTAGGGCCTGTTGATTTGTTTAATTGGTTTCCACTGAACCTAATCATCAGCATGGTGCTGATTTGTATTTTGTTGGTAAGCTTGGGTGTTTATGGATTGATTTTTCCACTTGAGCGTCGTTTGCAGCTTTTGCAAGCGGGGGTTAATAGGGTTACCCAAGGAGATTTTAACACCAAAGTTCAAGTAGTGGGGCATGATGACATTTCCCGATTGTCATCAACATTTAATGCCATGACTCAGCACATTAAGCGTTTGATCGATGCACAACGAGAGTTGACTCGTGCTGTGTCGCACGAACTTAGAACGCCTGTGGCACGCATTCGCTTTGCGGTGGATATGCTGGCAGATGAGGATGATTATGAGTCCAGACAATTTCAAAAACAATACATTGATGAGGACATTGAAGCACTCAATGAGTTGATTGATGAAATTTTGACTTACGCCAAGCTTGAAGAAGGTGCGCCCAAAATGGATTGGGAAATGGTCAATTTACAAGAGTTGCTTGTGCAAATTGAACGAGAAACAAATGCTTTGGGTAAAGACATCAAGGTGCAAGTTCAGGTATCACCAATGAAAGCTCAAGCAATGGCAGACAGGAGGTATTTGCATCGTGTGGTACAAAATCTGGCAGGTAATGCCATGCGTTATGCTGAAAGTACCATCATAATCCGTGCAGGTGTGATCAAAGGGCGTGCTTTTGTGAGTGTGGAAGATGATGGTCATGGTATCAAAGAAGAAGATCGGGATAAGGTTTTTGTGCCATTTGCTCGCTTAGATGACAGCCGTACCCGTGCATCTGGCGGCTATGGGTTGGGATTGTCTATCGTCTCACGCATTGCCTTTTGGTTCAATGCCAATTTGAAAGTAGATGAAAGTCCAGACTTACAAGGTGCCCGATTCATCATGGATTGGCCTGCTAAGCAGGCAGGAGTTACGATTGCTGCTGACAAGCTAACCCAAGCAAAAGCGGACCAAGTGGTGATTGGCGATTCTAAGTAATCCGCCACCAATCGAATAATCATCAACCCTAAGAAAATACGGTCGCCTTTGATGATAAAAAATGAGATCGGTGGTTCATTTTTATCATTGTTGGGTTTTTGTCGATTCAAGTTATGGTCGTGGCAGGTTGAATGTCATCATCAATGATTTGAGTGATGAGTGGTATTTTGATGCAGACATACAGACCGCCATCTGGGTGGTTCATCGCACTCACCTTGCCCTGATGAAGACTTGCGATGCGGCTAACAATGGCAAGCCCCAATCCACTGCCTTGAGTGGTGCGTGCGGTTTCGCCTCTTTCAAAAGGCTGCATGATTCGTTCCAATTCATTTTCTGCCACACCATCACCTTCATCTTTAATGTAGATGACCAGTGTTGGGAAGTGACTTTGGGGAAACTCTGATTCCATGTCATCAATTTCGCTACTGGGGGTGCAGATGTGTGCTCCTAGATGGATTGGTTCACGACCGTAGCGTATGGCATTATTGACCAGGTTGATAATCAGACGCTTGATGGATAAAGGACGCACTGGCACACTCTTATCCAATTGACTTTCAAGCACGAACTGAATGTCTGAGAACTGCACCATCACTTCTTTAAAAATGGCATTTAAATTCGTGGGGCGTACAGGTTCATCTGACCCATCTTTCATGAAAGAGATGAATTGTTCTAAAATCGCATCCATGTCTTCAATGTCATACACCAAACCTTCACGGACAAATTCATCAGGCAGCATCTCAGCAGTCAGCCTCATTCTGGTGAGTGGTGTTCGCAAGTCATGGCTGATGCCAGCAAGCATGATGGTGCGTTCCTTTTGAGCTTGGTTGAGCGTGGTGAACAGTTGATTAAAAGCAGTATTGACTCTGCGGATTTCTCTAGGTCCTTTATTGGTGGCAAGTGTGGTGGCATGACCTTGTTGAATGTAGTTAATGGCGGCTTTTTCAAGGCGTTTAAGTGGTCGATTTAAACCACGCACTAAAACAAAAATGGTTAAGAGTGTTAAAAACGGCAATCCGATTAAAAAGCCTGCCAATAACCCTGTGCTGTACTGAGAATAATAAGCGATTGGCTCACGCAGCCAAATGTCAGGGTATTTGCTGTCTTGAATCCAAAGTTTTGGCACAGGTTTAAACTTAAAATATACCTTAACCTCTCTTCCAAGTTCACGCTGAACTTCTTTGGCAAGTATGTCGGTGATGTTGCCTGCAAAAAATTTATCCGCCACATCAGGAAATTCTGTAGGATTGTGAATGAGATCAATATGGCTATTTTGTTCAAGCCATGCCAAAGACTCAGGGTCTTTTGCCCACTTGGTGCGAGCTTGATCAAATAACCTAAGTTCACTGGTCAAATAACTGGCATGGCTTTTTAACTCTGGTAAATAAAGACTGCGCCAAAACAGCCATAATGATAAGGCGACGCTGACAAAAACAATAAAAAACACCACCAAAATCGTCTGCCAGGTATTAGAATGTAGACGGTAACGCATTGTTGCGAAAAAGTTTTTATGGTGATTCATGATGAACTCGCAGTTTTGATGACTAAAACAATCGCCTTAAAATTTTACCACAGTTTGTCAGCTTTTCTTTATTGTGCATGAGAGTGAGTGCGAGAAATGTGCGTTTTTTTGAGAAAAACAGCGATATTTTATGGATTTTTCTTTGAAAGGCGTGTAAATTTTTGCTATAATTAAAATCTTGTAATGGCTTGACTTGTCATCGGCTCATCCTCAAAAAAACTGACAGGTAGGCGATTATCCCAATTCTTGCAACAAATTTTTTACTTATTTTCAAAAAGAGAGTTCCTCATGGTAGTTATTCGTTTAGCTCGTGGCGGCGCCAAAAAGCGTCCTTTTTATCAAGTAGTTGTTGCTGACAAGCGTGCTGCACGCGATGGTCGCCACATCGAAAAAATCGGGTTCTTTAATCCATTGGCTCGTGGTCAAGAAGAGACTTTCCGTATTGACTTGGACGCATACAATGCTTGGATTGCAAAAGGTGCACAGCCTTCTGACCGTGTTGCTCAGCTGGTAAAAACAAAGCAAGCTGCTTAATGCACTGGCGACTGCCAAAAAAGTTACATCTAAAAAATCGGTTTGCAAGTTGTATAAAACCAAAATGCAATCCGATTTTTTTTTTTATTTTTGGTACTATGTATAAAAGTGAGCGATGAACAAATATGATGAGTAAGCCAAATCTACGCCGTGATGGTGCGGACATGCCACCTGTTGATGAATTGATCAAAATTGCCACGCTAAAAAAACCTTATGGAATTAAGGGTTGGTTGTGGGTATTTAGCGAAACGGATAATCGCGCTGATATTTTTGAAATGTCGCCTTGGTGGATGAAAACGGCGACAGGATTTAAATCATTGACGCTTAAGCAATGGCGTGAGCAAGGGTCTGGTTTGGTGGCAAGCTTTGTAGAGATTGCTGATCGGAATGTTGCTGAGACCATGAATGGCACGACGATTTGGGTGCATAAAGACAGTTTGCCAGCACTGGACGACAATGAGTATTATTGGTCGGACTTGATGGGCTTGACTGTCATTAATGAAGCAGGCGAAAATCTTGGTGTGATTAAAGAGATGTTTGAGACAGGTGCGCATGAAATCATCAGCGTGAAAGCTACTAAAGATAGTATTGATGACGAAGACAGACTGATCCCTTGGCACCCAGACATTGTACTGAATGTGGATTTGGTGATGAAGAGCATGCTTGTGGCATGGGGTGCTGATTATTAAGTGGTGAGTGAACGATGTTCTTTGCAGTGATTAGTATCATGCCACAGATGTTCATGGCGGTGCGTGATTTTGGCATTACAGGGAGGGCGGTGGCTTGTGAGAAAGTGGTCATTCACACCATTAATCCTAGAGACTTTACCACAGATAATTACAAACGCATCGATGAACGCACCTTTGGCGGTGGTCCTGGCATGGTGATGATGGCAGAGCCTCTTGAAAAAGCGATTTTACATGCCAAAAAATTGGCAGAAGATCATTTTGGTCAGCAGGGCATATCATCGCCACAATGCCCTGTGGTGCATTTATCGCCACAAGGTCGTGTACTCGATGAGTCAAGTGTTGTGGCATTTGCTCAATATGATGGCATGATTTTGCTGTGTGGTCGTTATGAAGGCATTGATGAGCGATTGCTTGAAGCTTATGTTGATGCTGAAATTTCGGTGGGTGATTATGTATTAACAGGGGGTGAATTGCCTGCAATGATTGTCATGGATAGCATCATTCGTCGCTTGCCGTTTGTCATGGGCGATGATCACTCAGCCATTCAGGACAGCTTTGTTGATGGTCTGCTTGACTATCCGCACTATACCAAGCCATTGGTATTTCATGGTCAAGCAGTGCCAGAGGTGTTACTCTCAGGGCATCATGCTAATATTGCCAAATGGCGATTCATACAACAGGTACAGCGTACTAAGTTACGCCGTCCAGACTTGTGGGAAAAATTTACACCCAATAAAGAGCAAGTCAAATGGCTAAAAGTGCTTGATGATGAGGTAAAATCTTAAAAATTTCTTGAAAAAATACTCAAATATCAGTAAAATGGTCAAGTTTTTGCCCATGTGGTTTGGGCAAGCAGTTTATGACTGCATGATGATGATACGATATGCGACCTTTTAACCACTAAAAAAAGGAATACAGCCTATGTCGTCTGATTGGAGATTGCCATGAGCAATAAACACCCCCTAGTTCAACATATTGAAAATACACAATTAAAAGACCACCCATCATTCGCCCCAGGTGATACGGTTGTGGTTCAGGTGAAAGTTCGTGAAGGCGACCGTGAGCGTCTGCAAGCATTTGAAGGCGTGGTCATCGCTAAGCGCAACCGTGGTCTAAACTCATCTTTTACCGTGCGTAAAATCTCAAGCGGCATCGGTGTGGAGCGTGCTTTCCAGTTGCATTCACCATTGATCGAAAGCATCAGTGTGAAGCGTCGTGGCGATGTACGCCGTGCTAAGCTTTACTACCTGCGTGAACGCTCTGGTAAATCTGCACGCATCAAAGAAAAATTGGGTGCAAAAAAAGACGCTTAATCCTAATCAAGCGATTTTTAGTTGCTACAAACCTTGTCATTATGGCAAGGTTTTTTATTTGCTTGATCAATGATTTTGTCCATTGGTAATGATGATGTTATTGTGGATGCAAATGGCAGCCGCCCCTATCATGGTTATCATGTTGCACCAAATTGATTTTAAGACGGCACAGATCCGTGTCAAAAGCCTTTGATAAAAAACCAAAAAAAAACTTGATGATGCCATTGATCTGCAAAAATACCATGATAAGTGTTTTGTTTAATTTTGGTTGGATTTTTATTGTTTGATTGGGCTTTTATCTTGCAAAAGGTGATTATCACCTTATATATTGATGTTAATCATATGACAAAAAAGAGCAACCATGACAGACAGCATCGCCATTAACAAGGAAGGGTTTGATAAAAAATCGCATTTAAATGCCATCTTAAAATCCCTGCCGAATTTGCCTGGTGTGTATAAGATGCTTGGTGGTGATGGCGAGATTTTGTATGTGGGAAAGGCAAAATCACTCAAAAATCGTGTGAGTAGCTATTTTGCTAAAACTGTTGAACACCCAAAGACGCGCGCACTTGTGCAAAGAATTCATGACATTGAAATCATTATTGTGCGTGGTGAGACAGAAGCATTACTTTTAGAGCAGAATCTCATCAAAGCACATCGACCGCCTTATAACATCATTTTGCGTGATGATAAATCCTATCTTTATGTGTTCATGTCCATGGATAAATTTCCACGCCTTGGCTATGGACGCGGTAAAGGCAAACATGCTGAAGGGCGTTTTTTTGGACCATACCCCTCAGCCACAGGGGCGAAAGAAGCATTGTTGCTGATGCAAAAGCTATTCATGATTCGAAGTTGTACCAACAGTTATTTTAATACCAGAAAAAGACCTTGTTTGGAATATCAAATCAAACGCTGTAAGGCGCCGTGTGTTGGTATGGTGAGTCGTGAAGAGTATCTTGATGATGTTAAAAGTGCATTGATGTTTTTGGGTGGGGAGAATGGCGAGGTTCAAAAGATGCTTGTCTCTAAAATGGAGCAGGCGGCAGAAGCACTTAATTTTGAACAAGCAGCTTTCTATCGTGATCGCATCACGATGGTCAGTGAGATGCAGGCACGCCAAGCAGTTTTTCGCTTGACAGGGGAGGCAGATGTTTTTGCCATCAATCATAAAGTGGGTGTAACTTGCATTCATGTCTTGACGGTGCGAGGAGGCAAGGTACTTGGCGGTAAGAATTATTTTCCTGATGAAATTGCCGTGGGTGATAAAAATAATGCCGAGCGTTTGGCAGAATTTATTTTATCCTTTTATTTTCAAGTCAGTGAAGACTTGCCAGAGGAAATCATCGTCAGTGAGTCTTTGAATGATGCCGAAACGATTGCTAAGATATTGCAAGAGCAGTTTAACAAAAAAACCCAAATCAAGCATCGAACACAAAAACATCGTGCCGAATGGCTTAGTCTGGCGAAGATGAATGCAGATAACGCGTTAGGTGCAAAAATGAGCGATTACCAAGAACTCAATTTAAGATTTGCCGCTTTAAAATCTTTGTTGGAGTCGGTCTGTGATCGTGCGATTGATCGTGTGGAATGTTTTGACATCAGTCATACCATGGGGGAGGCGGCTGTGGGTTCTTGTGTGGTCTTTGATTCAGGTGGTGCTCGCAAGCGAGATTATCGTCAATATGCCATTCATGACATTACAGGGGGTGATGACTATGCGGCGATGCGTCAGGTCCTAACTCGTCGTTATACCAAGCATGATTTGCCAGATTTGTTATTGATTGATGGTGGTAAGGGTCAGCTGAATGTTGCTAAGGAGGTGCTAGACGAGCTTGGTAAGCTTGATGATACTTTGCTTGTCAGTGTTGCCAAAGGTGAGGGTAGAAAGGCTGGGCTTGAAGTGTTGCATTTTCTTGATCATGAACCGATAGATTTGCCGATGGATAATAAGGCATTGCATTTAATCATGCATATTCGTGATGAGGCTCATCGCTTTGCCATCACCAGCCATCGTAAGAAGCGTGATAAATCTCGTGGCTCTTCGGTGCTTGAAGTCATTCCTGGACTTGGTGAAAAGCGACGACGAGAGTTATTGACTCATTTTGGTGGCATGCAGCAGTTACTGAGTGCTTCTGAGCTTGAGATTGCCAGCGTCAAGGGCATTGGTAAAGTGCTGGCTGGCACCATATACAAAGCATTGCACGCTTAAAAGAGCGATTTTACTTTTTACTTGGTATGAATACTGACATTTCAAGGTGTGATGAAAAATTTATAATAATTATTAAAAATCAATTACTTATGAAATTTTTAGATCATTTTTCAAAATGAGTTATTGAAAAATTTGTATTTGTCAAGCATATATTTGGTAAATGGAAAAATATTTTTCCATCATCAATGAAAGCGAGAATGATATGAATTTGAATCAACTGACCCAAAAGGTACATCAGGCATTACAGGCTGCCCAAAGCCTTGCATTGTCTCGTGATAACACCGCCATTTTTGCTGTACATCTGTTGTCTGTGATGATGCAAGATGAAAGCAATGCCTCAATGCTTGCCCAAGCTGGAGCAGATCTTGGTGTGATACACACCGAGCTGGATAAAAAGCTTGATGCACTTGCCACCCTCACGACACCAACAGGTCAAGCAAATTTGGCACCTGATTTGGTACAAGTCATGAATCTGGCAAAAAAATTCGCCGATCAAGCAGGCGATGAGTTTGTGGCAAGTGAGTGGCTGCTATTTGCCATGGCACAGATTACTGATACTAAGACACTCTTGGAAAAATCAGGCTTAAATGCCCAAAAGCTACAATCCATCATCAATCACATTCGTGGGGGAGATACTGTGAATCATCAACATGCTGAAGACGCTAGACAAGCCTTGGCAAAATATACCATAAATTTAACTGAGCGTGCTCGTGATGGCAAGCTAGACCCTGTCATTGGCAGAGATGATGAAATCCGCCGTACCATACAGGTATTGTCAAGACGCACTAAGAACAACCCTGTACTCATCGGTGAGCCTGGCGTGGGTAAGACCGCCATCGTTGAGGGTTTGGCCCAGCGTATTATCAATGGAGAAGTGCCTGACAGCTTAAAAAACAAAGAAGTGCTATCGCTTGATATGGGTTCACTCATTGCAGGTGCCAAATATCATGGCGAGTTTGAGGAACGCCTAAAAGGAGTGCTTAACGACCTTGCCAAACAAGACGGTAGCGTCATTTTATTCATTGATGAGTTGCACACAATGGTTGGTGCGGGTAAAACAAGTGGGGCGATGGACGCAGGCAATATGTTAAAGCCTGCACTGGCTCGTGGAGAGTTGCGTTGTGTGGGGGCGACGACATTAGATGAATATCGTCAATATATTGAAAAAGACCCTGCACTAGAACGCCGATTCCAAAAGGTTTTGGTTGATGAGCCAAGTGTTGAAGATACGATTGCCATTTTGCGCGGTTTAAAAGAGCGTTATGAGTTGCATCATGGCGTGCGTATTTTAGATGATGCCATCATCGCTGCTGCCAAGATGAGCCATCGCTACATCACTGACCGCCAGTTGCCTGACAAGGCGATTGACTTAATTGATGAAGCGGCAAGTCGCATCAAGATGGAGCTTGATAGCAAGCCTGAAGTCATGGATAAGCTTGATCGCCGAATCATTCAGTTAAAAATGCAACTTGAAACCGTCAAAAATGATGACGGTCAGGGTGCGAAGTCTGAAAGTGCGCAGTTAGAAAGTCAGATTGCCCAGCTTTCTAAAGAATATCAAGATTTAGAAGAAATCTGGAAAAGTGAAAAGGCATTGGTTGCGGGCAATAAAGACATCCAAATCAAGCTTGACCAAGCTCGCATTGCCTTAGAAAAAGCCCAAAGAGAAGGGGATTATACCGAAGCAGGTCGTTTGCAGTATGGCGTGATTCCAGAGCTACAAAAACAGCTTGAACATGATGAAGCACTTGATGACGCCCAGCCAAAGCTGTTGAGAGATAAGGTAACGGATAAAGAAATTGCGGAGGTAGTCGCTGCTGCCACGGGCATTCCTGTCGCCAAAATGATGCAAGGCGAGCGTGAAAAAATGCTGGCAATGGAGGATAGGCTGCATGAAAGAGTGGTCGGTCAAGATGAGGCAGTAACTGCGGTTGCTAATGCCGTGCGTCGTAGTCGAGCAGGCCTTTCTGATCCGAATAAGCCGAGTGGTTCGTTCTTATTTTTGGGACCGACTGGTGTTGGTAAAACGGAGCTGACCAAGTCTTTGGCGAATTTTCTGTTTGATGATGAGACGGCAATGGTACGCATTGACATGAGTGAGTTCATGGAAAAGCATAGCGTCAGTCGTTTGTTGGGTGCGCCACCAGGCTATGTTGGTTATGAAGAAGGTGGCGTCTTGACCGAGGCGGTGCGTCGAAAACCTTATAGTGTGGTGCTGTTTGATGAAATTGAAAAGGCACATCCTGATGTCTTCAACATTCTCTTACAAGTACTAGACGATGGTCGCTTGACCGACTCTCAAGGGCGTGTGGTGGACTTTAAAAATACCGTCATCATCATGACTTCAAATCTGGGTAGTCATGAAATCTTTGAGATGGCAGACGCAAGTTATGAGGAGATGAAGTCGGCGGTGATGGTATCGGTGAACGCACATTTTCGCCCAGAGTTCATCAATCGTATTGATGAGATCGTGGTGTTTCATCCGCTTGGACAAGAACAAATGGCAGGCATTGCCAACATTCAACTTGATCGCTTGCGTAACCGCTTAAAAGAGCGTGGTTTGGGATTGACTTTGACCGATCAAGCGATGAGTGAGCTGGTGTCGGTCGGTCATGATTCTGTGTTTGGTGCAAGACCTTTAAAGCGTGCCATTCAGCAACAGATTGAAAACCCATTGGCACAAAAGTTGCTATCAGGTGAATTTGTGGCAGGAGATGTTGTCTTGGTAGATTTTGATGGCAATCAGCTTGTTTTTGACAAAGCTCATGCTGTCTAACTCTACTTTAAAAAAAAGCAGGTCGTGGTGCCTGCTTTTTTATTGAGTGGTTCTTTGTTGGCGTCATTTGCCTAAGTTTAACAGCTCTGGCGTGCTTAATAGTATCATTTCATTGTCGTCAGCGACATTTGGTAAGCGACTGCTGGAAAATGGCAGGTTGTTATCATTGCCCACGATGATGTGTGTGTCATCGACCACATCAACATTTTCAATGGTAAAAAATGGGAATTCAAACACATGACCGCTTAAAGGCTTTTTGGCGATTTTATTTGGGTCTTTGATGTCTAATAAATCCACATAGCCCAATTTTTGTACAAAATCATTTACATGTGAATCATCAAACTTAATTAAGTATACTCGCTTGAACTTGGGTAAGTTATTGAAGCATCGGCTTTGATTCATGCCATTTTTACAGGCGTATTTTACCACCCCCTCGCCATCATCTCGCTCAATCACCAAGGCACGATTGGCATCGATCATATTAAAATCACCGATGGCATGCGTGGGGCTTTCTAGGGGGTAGTACCAAACCTTATCCGTCCATGCTTGTTGCTGAGTGTCAAACTGCATGATGTTTAGATAAGCAGTGCCATCTTCGTTTTGATTGTTGTCCGTGTTGATGTCCCATAAAGCCCCTTCAAGCATTGGGTATAGGTATTTTCCATAACTTGCCATACCCTCAAAGCCTTTAGATCGTCTGACATTAAAAGCAAAGGTTCCTTTGGGCGTGGCAGGAGTACGCATCTTGTGATGGTCTGGTGAGATGAGTGGTATTCCTTGAAGCTGGCTTTCAAAAATGGCCAATACAGTACCATTCATATCTGCCTTAATTAAATAAGGGCCAAACTCATCACCAATCCATAGTGCATCATCAATGATTTGAAAACTCTCTGGGTCAAAATCTGCTCCAGTCAAATAGCGAGAGTCGGTGGCTTCGTTGATGATGTGAAAGGGGATGATCTTATTGGGGTCTTTTAAAAAGATGGTTTTTTTCTTATAAAATTCACCTGTTTTAAAGTCAATGTCATAATTCGACAAATGCAGCATGAAGTCAGGTGAATTGGCTTTTGAGCCTGCACCATTGTCAGTCAAAATCCAAAAACTTCCGTCTTGCATTCGCTGGATGCCAGAGTAACCTTGTAAAGGCTGACCACGAAAAGGCAGGCTGATGCCTGTTGGGCGAGTGGCTGACTTTCCCATAATAACACCCAAAGTGTCGGTACGAACCGCAGTGGTAAACTTGCCACTGGTATGGAGAGATTTTGGGGCGTCTGGCGGCGCTTGAATGAAGCTTTTAGCGGGTTGAACGGCATGTCCTGCCAAAACTGCTGGGGTTTTAATGGGTGTTTGAGCGACGGCAATGCTCAACAAAGTTGGGGTGAGTAATATCGTCCAAATAGTCGTTTGTTTCATAAGAGCTTTACCAAAAGTGGGTGTTGATAAAGTATACTTAATCATCATGACAAAAATATGAAATCAAATAACATCCCCAACCTGAACTGTCAGCTGATGTTTGAATGGATGGTTGCTTGAAGGTGAAGGTTTTGTGTAGAGCTTTTATTAAAGCATTGGGCGGTCGAAAAATCACCCAATGCTGATTGATATTTTTAAGGCTAAGTTAAACGCTATCTTAAAACTGACTGTGCGTCTTTGTTGATTTTTTCAATCAAGACGATGGCTTGATTTGCTGACTGTTCTTTTGTGTGAATGTCGGCACTTAATTCTTGTACTTGGTCATACAAATCCAAACAAACCAGCACAAGCAATTCTTCATTATTTAAAATTTTCCCTTTGCTTTCTTGCCGAATTTGGCGAATTTTTTCATTGAGTTTGTCGGCGGTGATTTCCAATGATTTGACGCGATCGGACGGGCAAATGATGCGGTGGGGTGTGCCTGCAATGCTGATGTGAACGGATTGGGGTTTGGTGTTGTTTGTTGAGGTGTTATGGCTCATGAGTGGTCCTTGTTTTTAGGTGTGGAGCAGTTAACATTAATGCTGGCTGTCAATCTTGGCGAGCCATTCTTGGACGATTTCAGCACGAGAGATGGCAAGGGTGTTTTTGTCTTTAAGCTCTTTATTGTGGGCTTTTAGTGCTTGATTTTGTTCAATCAAGGTTTCTATTTGTGCTTGTAGTGCGTTGCGAGATTTCTCTAGGGAATCGGCTCGCTCAGTTTGATCTTTGAGTTGTTGTGTGGTTTTTTCTAAAGTGGATTGTAGGTTGTGAATGATGGTGGGTTTGTCATCGTTGGCAAGCTTGTGTTTTAAGTTGGCAAGTTCGGTGGCGGTTACAGTATACTGCTTTTTCATCTCTAAGATGGTGTGCTCTAGGGCCTGGAGTTGGCTTAGCATGGCAATTCCTTTAAAATCTTTCAGTGTGTTTTTATTATTATCGCCATCATCATGCGTGCTGTCAAACGGTATTTTGTGCAAAATTTTGCATCAGGTAAGCATGCAAAAATGCTATAATGATTGGGTTGGGTGATTTTCATCATTTGGCGAGATGTGTCATCAGGCTTGTGATTTTCCATGCTGCATATGCATGATGGATGTCGCAGATTGATGATGAGATGAGAGGTGAACTATGAATGATTTTTTATCAGGGTTTGATGATTGGACAGCGGCATTTGTTGATTGGTCAGATGTGTCAATCAGTGAGTTGCATGGCATCATGACAGGCGTGATGACGGTGTGTCATGCACCAGATGAGACAGGCTGGATAAGGCTTTTAGAAGAGCTTAGCTTTCAGATACCCAATCAAAAAGCACTCGAACTGCTTACCGAATACGGCGAAGATGTGAGTTTTGCCTTAAAAGATAAAGATGATGCCTATGCCTATGAACCGCTTGTTCCTGATGATGAACATGATTTGCGTGAACGATTATTGGCGCTTAAAGATTGGGCAGGGGGCTACATGACAGGGCTTGGTATAACAAGTGTGAAACTGACCAAAGAAGAGCAGGGCGTGATTCACGATTTGTTGCAGATTGCTGCCATTCGCTTAGATGATGATGAAGAGCTGGATGATGAAGAGATGTGGTTGCATTTATTTGAGTTTGCACGCATGGTGCCTGTGAGTCTGTCGGTAAGGCAGCGGGTTGATGTGATGAGTTTGCCATTGATTAAGGGCTTGGACATTCATGCCAAAACCGCAAAAGAAGTGGTGAATGAAAAAAGTGTTGCATTCGTTGATGCGATGGCACAAAAGCAGTAGTTTAATTTGGTCATAAATGTGCTAGAATAACGGATTTTAATCTGCTGTCAATCACGCCATGCAACTTACTTATTTAAATTTAAACAAGCCTGACAAGCTACCACCGATTGCCTTAACGATTGGTAATTATGATGGTGTGCATTTGGGGCATCAAGTGATGCTTGATGTGCTGGTTAAGGATGCTAAATCCAAGCAACTGGCTACGGCAGTGATGGTATTTGAGCCACAACCTAGGGAGTTTTTTTGTCCTGACAATCCACCGTCCAGACTCACAAGTCTTAATGAAAAAGCGAGCATCATGGCAAATCTGGGCATTGACCACCTGATCGTCGCTGGATTTGATGATGAATTTCGTTCGCTGTCGGCTGATGAGTTTGCCCAGCTTTTGCATAGGTTGAATGTGCGTCATTTGGTGCTTGGCGATGATTTCCGCTTTGGACAGGATCGATTGGGTGATGCTCACTTTTTGATGGACTCCAATTTTAGTGTATCAAGCTTGAATACCATATTTAATGATGAGGTGCGTATCAGCTCAACCTTGATACGCCAAGCTCTTACTGATCATGACTTGGCATTTGCCAAACAGCTTTTGGGTAGAGATTATGCCATCACAGGCATTGTGGAACATGGCGACAAGATCGGTCGTCAGTTGGGCTTTGCGACTGCAAATATCGCCCTTAATCGCCCTAAGCCTGCTGTGCTAGGTGTTTATGGTGCAGACATTTTTGCCTTTAAGGATGGTAAAAAGGTTGATTGGGCTTTGCTGGGTAAGCAACAAGGCATCTGCGGTGTGGCGACAGGAAGTCTTTTTGGTGCGGTCAATGTGGGTATGCGACCTAGTGTCAGCGGCATGCAATATCGTCTGGAGGTGCACCTACCAAATTTCTCGGCTGATTTATACGGCATGACTTTACAAGTGGTGTTTCGTACTTTTTTGCATGGCGAAAAAAAATACGACGATTTAGCAATGTTAAAACAAGGCATTGCTAAAGATGTGGCTGATTTGCTGACTTGGCGTCGTCAGCAAGTTTGCTGATGTGGTTAAGTTGCCAAACTTTGCAGTGTGATTGACCAGTTGCCAAATTGATGATGAGTTTGTCGTTACGGTTGTTTGTGTGTACAAAACTAAGAGTTGATGCCTTGATTAAAAAATCGCACTTGCTCAATGATTAAAAAGTGATGATTGGTTAATGATCATCACTTTTATTGATAAAAACTGATGTCAAAATGAGCCAGTAATTGACCAGCCGTTCACTAGTGGGTAGCGTCTCTCACGACCGAAGGACTTTTTGCTGATTTTCGTGCCAATCGCTCCTTGTCGTCTTTTGTGTTCAGCATTGTCTACCATGCGTAATACTTTTTCTACCAAGGCAGGCTCAAATCCTGCGGCACAAATCGCCTTGTAGCCTAGGTCGTCATCAATATACATTCTTAAAATGGCGTCCAGCGTTTCATAATCTGGCAGGCTGTCTTGATCTTTTTGATCTGGACGCAATTCGGCAGATGGTGCTCGTGTGATGACGCGTTCTGGAATGACTGGGTTGTCTTCTAGGCGGTTGCGGTAGTTGGCTAAGCGATAGACATCGGTCTTGTAGATGTCTTTTAGCATGTCAAAACCACCGACCATGTCGCCATAAAGCGTGGCATAGCCAACCGCATTTTCTGATTTATTGCCCGTGCTGACCACCATGTGTCCAAATTTATTGGATAATGCCATCAGTATGTTGCCACGAGCACGAGCTTGTAGGTTTTCTTCTGTGTTGTCAGGCGTGCTATTGGCAAATAATGGTGCCAGTGTGGCACGCATGCCCTCAACCGCATCATGAATTGGGCAAACGGTATAAGAAACATTCAATCGAGCAGCTTGGGCGGCAGCATCTTCTAAACTCATGTTGGAGGTAAATTCATAAGGCATCATCACGGCATAGACCTTATCCGCCCCCAAAGCATCGACAGCAAGGCATAGGGTTAAAGCACTGTCAATGCCGCCAGACAGACCGATAATCACGCCTTTAAAGCCTGAGCGATTGACATAGTCGCGCAGACCAACCACTAAGGCTTGATAAATCTCTGATTCTTCAGACAATACCAATGGTGCTTTGTGTTGTTTATCAAAAGTGCGGTTGATTGGGTTGAATTTTGCCATGATTAATTGATTTAAGAATCTGGCACCCTCATGGGCGATGCAGCCATCCGCTTGCATGATGAGTGAGCCGCCGTCAAACACGATGTCATCTTGAGCACCGACTGTATTGGCGTAAATGATGGGTAGGTTGTGGGTTTTTGCTTGGCGAGTCAGCAACTCTTTGCGTTTTTGTTGTTTGCCAACTTCAAAAGGCGACGCATTGATGACGATAACCAAATCAGCTCCTTCTTTTTTAAGAGCGTGAATGGGTGCGTCATGCCAAATGTCTTCACAGATTAAAAGACCAATCGTAGCACCTTTATAGTCAAACAACACTTGATTGCGTCCTTCATCAAAGTAGCGTCGTTCGTCAAAAATGCCATAATTGGGCAAGCATTGTTTATGATAGAAACCTTTTTGGCTGCCGCCTTGTAAAATGGCAACAGAGTTAAAAGTGCCGTGTTGATCGATGTGTGGATAGCCTAAGATGATGACGATGCCCTCAACTTTGGCAAGTTCATCCATGGCGAATTTGACACGCTCAGATAAAGTTGGGCGTAGCAATAAATCTTCTGGGGGATAGCCGATGAGTGATAACTCGGGAAAGACGACGATGTCTGCACCTTTGTTTTTAGCATCCATCGCTAATGCACTCATTTTTTTGACATTGCCTGCGATATCGCCCACCCAAAAGTTGGTTTGCATGATGGCAAAGGTAATCTCACCTGCTGATGTCTCTATGCTTTGTAGTGATGCTTCACTGTCATTGATTTTGATTGCTGACATTTTTATAATCCTAAAATTTCACAACATGATTTTGTGGGTCGTCATTCATGGCGGCGTGATGCACAAATTCCTATTTGTACCATGGGTTAGGCGTATCCAAGCACACGATTCATTCAACCGCCAGTCATCAACATAAAAAATAATTTGACACTGATTAGTATAGCATAAAATTTGGCTTTTTTTGACATTGTTGGTGTGCGTGATGGGGTATTTTTATGCTATATTATGATGCGTCATCAGACATCACTGGAAAATCACGAGTACGATGAGTGCCATGCTTTGCCTTAGTTTTAGGTTGTCTTATTTTTGGGAATGTTATGTTTGCTTTTATCATTAATGTTGTTATTATCTTGATTGTGATGAAGTTGTTTTTTAAATTCATGTATCCAAAACCGCCTAAGGCGTTTTTTGCACAACAAGGCGATGACACCAGTTTGCGAAACTGTGATTATTGTGGACATTCATTGGCGACTTATCGTGGCATCTTGCGACAAGATGATGGTTGCGAAAGATTTTTTTGTAATGATGAACATCAGCAAGCTTTTGATCATGACGACATGCGTCAATAAGAAAGGCTTTAATGTTGATGAATGGCAATCAGTGTACTTTATCGGTAAAAAGTAATCATGCGTAGCGTAAGTCAGTGGATTGAGCGTGTGATGAATCGCTTGTTATTTTGGCGGTCAAGTGGCGTTTTGGTTGGCATTGAAATCGGCTTAGGGTCGATACAAATGGTGGCATTGACTCGCCATCGTGGCAGATTTCATGTCAAGGCGTATGCCACCGAGCGTCTTAATGACGATGAGATGCGCACCAAGCAATCGGTGTTATCCGACCTGTTGCGTAAGCATGGCATTACTCAAGGCGTGGTTGCTGTGGTGCCGTCTGCGCCTGTGATGATACGAAATATCGTGTTGCCATCAGGACTGGGTGATGATGAAGTGGACATTCATATCCGACTGGACGCACACAAGCACATTCCCTATCCTTTGGATGAAGTTAATTTTGATTTTGCGATTCAAGAAGATGATGGTAATCAAATGCAGGTCTTGCTTACCATTGTGCATGCAGCTACCGTAGATGAGTGCATGGATGTGTTGACGGCTTGTCATCTTGATATCAATGTGATAGATGTTCCTGAATTCGCCTTATTGCGTGCGTTATCGCCGATGATGGTTGGGCTGGCGGGCCGTGTGCTTTTGATACATAAAGATGATGTGAAGACTTATGCCTATGTCGCCGATATTGATGATGCAGGAGGTTTATCAGGTGCTGACTATCGCCAAGAGTACTTGACCTCTGGTTCAAAATCCACCACAAGATCCCATGACACACCGCACGGCGTGCATCAAGCTCAAGCTGATAAGCAATTCGAGCAGTATTTGACCGATGGTGCTGTTCAATCAACAACAGATGATGAGACGCTGTTCAGTCAAAAACAAGCAGACACTCAGCACTGTGATGATTTTGGCGTGGATTTTGAAGAGTTTTTGGCGATGTATGCCAAAAAAGCAGATGGGGTTGCACAGCACACCAAACTTAGCCAAGATGATGAAATGCTGGTTAATGTTCATGACTACGCACACGGCCATGATGACAAGTCAGATGGCGACTATGAGATATGTTTTGGTCAGCAAACCGATGGAGTGAATGGCTTATCTGTGGGGTTTGATGGGCTAGGCAATGATGGCGTGATGAGTGATGCTCAATCAACTTGTTTTGATGTGGCACTTGACATTCAAAAGATGATAGAAGAATGCGAGCTTGGCACGCAGTCAGTGGTTGATGTGGTGGTGCTTTCAGGTTTGATGGATGAAGGGCTGGTGGGTGTGTTGTCTGGCATGACTGCCAAAAAAGTGTTGCTTGCCAATCCATTTAATGGCATGGTGGGGTGTACAGATGTGCATCTTGCACCGCAGATGGCGGTGGCATGCGGTGCTGCCATGCGAGCTGATATCAAGGGGGTGGTATGAGTGTGCCTACCATGAACTTATTGCCTTGGCGATATTTAAGGCAGGCTCGTCAAAACACAAGCTTTTACCGCATGCTTAAATGCGTATTGGCAATCTCAATCATCATGATTGCGACGATTTATGCTTATCATTGGCATCAACTGAATCGCCAACAAGCCATCAATGAAGACATTGTTCGGCGAATGGCAGTGCTTGATGAGAGCATTGACCGCATTGCTGTTTTTGATCGTCAACAACAAGAATTGCTTGATAAAGCCAAAAGCATCAATCAGTTGAAGGCAAACCGAGTAGCGATGGTGCATTTTATCCAGCATTTGGCGACCGTGAGTGATGGGTTGGTGTATTTGACGAGAATCAGTCATGCAGGCGAGATGCTAACAATATTTGGGGTGTCTAAAGATACCGCCTCCGTCAGCCGCTTTGCTTGGCGACTGGGTGATGAGACTTCAAATGATATTGGGGCTGATGATGTGCTTGTTACCAGCTTGCAACAGTCAGCAGATGGCAACTGGGTTGACTTTGTGATAACAGCTCGGCTTGACCTTGATGAATTGGTGTTGAGTGATTCTCATGAGACGCAACATGCCAATGGTGCAATCCAGCTTGATGTAACTGACGCAACTAAGGAGATGATGGACCATGAAGCAGTTGAATGACGGTCGCACGATACGGCAGACATGGCAACAAATCAGTCAGCTATCATGGGAGAATGTCGGTGCAGCACCTTGGTGGTTCAAGGGGTTGATTTTTGGGGTGCTTGTCATGTTTGTGATGGCATTTGGGTGGATCATGGTCATTCATTCAATGGTGCTTGAAAGGCGTTCACTTGCTACACAAGAAATTCAGTTGATGGCGCAGTATGCTACAAAATATGCCAAGGCAGGGCAGCTGTCGGCAGTTGAGGCGCAGACACGAATTTTGCATCACGATCTATCCGCCATCACTGAACAGCTGCCAAATGCGTTTGATGTGAACTCTTTGGTAGAGCAAATTCATGCCCTAGCAATGCGTACTGGCGTGCAAGTCGCGGATGTCAAAACGCATGCACAAAGCGAAACGCCCATGTTCTTTGAGCGTGGCATGACGCTCGTATTCGTTGGCGATTATCATCAGCTTGGGCATCTGTTTGCAGAATTGTCATCATTGCCTGTGCCATTGACCTTTCATGATTTTGACATGGCAAAAGGTGGTCAGCATCAAGGAGGTAGCCAAATTCGCCTAAGCATTCAAGCTAAGACTTATCGTGCTAAAACCAAAAAAGAGTTGGAACGAGAGGCGGTTCATGCTGATGGCTAATGAGCGGTGCTTATCATGCCTGCTGACGGTGTCTGGATTATTATTGATGGGGTGTCAACCATCGGTCGATCAAGAAGTTGAGAGTAAACTGGCCGCCATTCATGCGACCACTTCACCGCCTCCTGATATGAAGCATTTGGATGTGGCAAGTGATGTTGTGCATTATCAGCCAAACAATGATCCGTTTGCCTCTCCATTTGGTCGCAATCATCAAAGTCATCATGACCGTGATGAGCAAGATACAGCAAGGCAGTCTAAGTCTTTAGAGGAAACTGCTAAGCCAGTTGCACCAACTGCCCAAAATCACATCGAAAAACTCACAACAACACCCCAAATCTTTGGCAAAAGGATGACGGTTAATCCAAGTCGATCACGAGAAATTTTAGAGCAATATCCCTTAGCATCTCTTAGGTATCAAGGGAGAGTGGAGAAAGATGGCCGTCTGATGGCAATGGTGTTAAGCCCTGATGGGGTGGCACATCATGTGCGAGTTGGGCAGTATATTGGTGAGAATCATGGAGTCATCACCCACATCAGTCATGAGCAGATTGGCATCGTAGAGGCATCATTACAAGTAGATGGGCATTATTATGAACGAAAGACGCACTTGGCATTTTCCACGGGTCAATAAAAATGAAGGATTGATAAATCGCATGATTGCCATAAAAATAAGGTGGTCAAGGCTTTCACTGGTGATCTTAAGCCTGTTATTCATGCAAGGAGCTGCTGCTGAGTCGAAAGATTATCAAGGGGAACGCATTTCTATGGCATTTCAAGACATGCCTGTGCGTGCGGTTTTGGATGTCATTGCTCACGCAGGCGATGTTAATATCGTGGTAAGTGATGCTGTTGTGGGTAATATCACACTAAAACTGGATAACATACCGTGGGATCAAGCACTTGATATCGTTGTTGATGCCAAGCAGTTGGTTAAGCAGGAGAGGCAAGGTGTGATCAGCATTTCATCTGCTCATGAATTGGCACAGATGACAGAACGCCAAGCTCAAGCTCGGCGACACTCTGAGCAGCATCTGCCTTTGCAGACACGATACATACGCATCAACTATGCTCAAGCAAAAGATATTTTATCACTCATCACGCACCAAGGAGATGGGCAACATTCTGCCAGCATGTTGTCTGCGCGTGGTGGGGCGAATATTGACACACGCACCAACACACTCATCATCAAAGATGTTGAGCCTGTCATTGAGGAGGTGTCAGCACTGGTGTCTCGCTTGGATGTTCCTGTTCAGCAGGTGATGATTGAGGCTCGAATTGTCAGTGCTAATGATGGATTTGGTCGTGAGCTTGGGGTAAGCTTTGGTGTATTATCAAACAGTGAGCATCTAAAAATTGCTGGGTCGCAAGCAACATTGCAACATCTACGCCGTTTGGAAAATTCAACAACTAACTTGACAAAATCAGCCAGCCCGTCCATCAATTTGGGCATTGCCAACCCAGCAGGTCGCATTGCCTTTGGGTTGATTAATATGCCTGATGCGTTGCTTGATTTGGAGTTATCCGCCATGCAAGCTGACCGACGAGGTGAAGTGATTTCTATGCCAAAGGTTTTAACCGCTGATAAACAGACAGCACGAATCTCATCGGGAATGCAGATTGCCTATCATGAAGAAACATCGAGTGGAGCGACCAATGTGGTATTTAAAGAGGCGGCGCTTGTGCTTGAAGCGACACCAACCATCACACCAGATGGCAAAATCACCCTAAAGCTTAGTGTCAAAAATGGCACACCTGTAACTAATTTGGGAGTGATCGCTATTCAAGAAGATGCCTTAGAGACGAATGTCATTGTCAATGATGGTCAAACAGTGGTTCTTGGTGGAATTTACCGACAAACCAATCAAGCAGGCGTGAAAAAGGTGCCATTCTTTGGCGATTTGCCTGTGGTTGGCAGATTGTTTCGTCAAGAAAATCATAGCGACAGCAAAGACGAATTGTTGATTTTTATTACACCAAAAATCGTACCAATGTCGTGATTTTTGCAATAACAATCGCTTGGTGGCATAAAATTATCTGTGATTTCATGAAAAACAGTAGCAAGATTCCCCCAAACCTTGTATGATAAGCGATTTTGACAAAAGATAAATAGAGTATTCATGTTTGAAGAAGATCATTCAATCGTTGAAGATACGGTGGTCAAAAAAACCAGCGAGGGACTTGCTAAAATGTTGCCATCGATTTTTTTGGTTGGTCCGATGGGGGCGGGCAAGACGACGATTGGCAAGCTACTTTCCAAGCAGCTTGGACGAGATTTTGTTGACTGTGATCATTATATTGTGTCGCAGACTGGTGCGGACATTCCTTGGATTTTTGCCAAAGAAGGTGAAATTGGCTTTCGTGAGCGTGAAACACGAGCGTTGGCTGAATTGACTGAGCAGTCTAACATCGTTATGGCAACGGGCGGTGGAGCAGTGGAGCGTGCAGAAAATAGGGCATTGCTTAAAAAAGGCTTGGTGATTTATCTGGAGGCAAGTGTTGATACTCAGCTGTTTCGTACTAAAAAAGATAAAAATCGTCCATTGCTACAAAATGATAATCCCAAAGAAGTCTTAGAGAGACTTTATCGGATTCGTCATCCTTTGTATCAGGAGGTTGCAACCATTGTTGTTCCTACTGGGCGAGTTTTTCCCAAGCAAATGGTTGCTAACATCATGCGGATGCTGCCTAAATATGTCAAATCATCATAAGTCATCTGGTGTGTGCCGATGACTGTTTTTTAGATTGGGTGGTATCTGCCAGATTAAAAAAGTGAAATTTAGGTACTTATTTTAGTTGTATTGACCAAAAAAATAGGTTAAGGATTTGTCATGATGAATCATGAATTGATTGTACACACCCAAAGCCATGATTATCCAATTTATATTGTTGCCAGTAAGAAAGATGCACAAGGTGTATTGGACTTAGCAAGCCCCATCATGCCTTTTATCAAGGGTAGGCAGGTATTGGTTGTTACCAATGAGGTGGTGGCTCCTTTTTATTTGGCGGACTTTGAGAGTTTGTTAAAAAAGGCAGGCTTAACGGTGGCGGCTTGCATACTGCCAGATGGTGAAAGTCATAAAAACCAAGATAGTATCAATCGGATCTATGATGTCTTATTTGAGCATCAATTCTCTCGTGATTGTACGCTGATTGCGTTAGGGGGCGGTGTGATTGGTGATATGGTGGGATTTGCAGCAGCAAGCTTCATGCGTGGCGTCAACTTCATTCAAGTGCCGACGACACTATTGGCACAGGTGGATTCGTCAGTAGGTGGCAAAACAGGCATCAATCACCCATGTGGTAAGAATATGATCGGTGCATTTTGGCAACCCATGGCGGTATTGGCAGACATGACAACTTTTGATACATTGCCTGCCAGAGAGTTCGCTGCTGGGTTGGCAGAAGTGGTGAAATACGCCTTGATTTTAGATGAGGGCTTTTTGACATGGCTTGAAGAGCATGGCGATGCCATCAATGCCAGAGATGGCTCGGTCTTGGCAGAGATGGTGTTTCGGTCCTGTCAGTTTAAGGCGGAAGTGGTGGCAGCAGATGAGAGAGAGTCTGGGGTCAGGGCTTTGTTAAATTTTGGTCATACTTTTGCCCATGTGATTGAGACGCATCAAGGCTACGGTGTATGGCTGCATGGTGAAGCAGTGGCAGTTGGGATGATGCAGGCTTTGGTGATGTCTCATAAGCTTGGACTGGTTGAGCGTCATTCCATCACTCGTGTGGCAGGGCTTTTGAGAAGATTTGGATTGCCAGTCAAGCCGCCAGCCATTGATGTTAATGAGGCACTTGACCTGATGGGGCATGACAAAAAGGTTCAGTCAGGCAAACTGCGTCTTGTATTGCTAGAGGGTATTGGTAAAGGGTTTGTGACGGCAGATTTTGATCGTCAATCATTGATAGAAACGCTGATGTCGATCGATGAATACTTGTGATGATCGTGGAGATGGTTTTTTTTGAGCATTCATTAAGTATTTACAATCACACAAAAATTGATACAATACCTAAAACTTAACAAAAAAGGTACGATGTATGGCGATCAGTGCCACAATTAAAGAAAAATATCATCGTCGTCAAGCGTTGTATTGGCTTGGCTTGGCGGTAGCGATGCTTGTTGCTTGGTTGATTTTATGGATTGCCAGTAGTGCTCCGACCATCACCAAAAAAGATGAGATTGACAAAAAAAATACCAACTCTACTGAGTTGCCCACTCATATTGAGTCGCTTGGAGAGCTTGATACCGTTGTGCCGCCAATCGATTTTTCCACATTGATTCGTGATTTGCGTACTTATCCTGCTGAATTTAAGGATAAAAAATATTTTAATGCTAAAAAATTCACCATTCAAGTCATGGATGTGAGCCAAAACGATGTGATTGTTAACTATCTGAACACACGAAATGACCGTGATAGATTTGCTTATTTTCGTTATTTAGATGACAATAAAAACCCACGCTATATTCTAACTTATGGTAAATTTGACAGCATGGAGCAGGCAAATGCGACTGCCCATGCTGTCAGTTTTGCTTTGCCAACAAGCGTTCAGGTCAATGCGGTAGCGATGGCGGACTATTTATCCATCATTGATGATTATGAAAGAGGCGATGTGATTCGTGATTCATCAAGTCGCCAACCAAGACAAGTCCGATTGCAGGCTACTCGTAATGAGATTCCCATACAGGCAGCCACCAAAGCCGACGAGATGCTTGCCAATAGGAGCCAAGAGCAGGCTCGTGAGCGAGCGTCAGCGATCCAAAGGCAGGAAAATGATGGGATGATGGAATCCAAGTCAGCAGTGCGGATGCCAACTGCCAGCACGCCAGAAGAAAACATCTCTTTTGATGATCAGCCAAAACCAAGTCAGCCAAAAGAGACGGTGCCAGCAATCATCAATGAAACTCCGATCCAAAAACCATCACCCCCAGAGTTCATTGCTACGCCAAATGTCAATACTTCCAAGATACCTGGCAGTGAATAAGAAAGAATGTTCATGAAAAATGTAGATGCTCAAACCGTCCTAGACATGCTAAAAAAAGGCAACGAACGCTATGTGGCAAGCCTTGCCAGTACCGAACCTTTGCGCATTCCACCGCCAACATTGGTCAAGGAGCAAAATCCCAGTGCGATCATTTTGGGTTGTTCAGATGCACGCGTGCCTGTGGAGTTGATTTTTGATCAGGGGCTTGGTGATTTGTTCGTCATTCGTGTGGCGGGTAATGTTGTTGCACCCAGCCAGATTGGCTCGATTGAGTTTGCCGCTGATAAGTTTGGCACACAACTTGTGGTGGTGCTGGGTCATAGCCACTGTGGTGCGGTAACTGCATGTGTGGAGGCATTGATGAATCCTGAACAGTGCTATTCGCCAAACCTGCAATCGATTGTGGATAGAATTCGTCCAAGCGTCTATAATCTACACGAGATTGCTACGGCAGGAGATCGTGAGATTGGCATGGATGAGTTCATTGACCGTGCCGTGCGTGCGAATGTGCGTATGTCGGTCAGTCAATTAAAGCACGGCTCACGCATTTTGGAGGATATGGTCAATGCGGGTCGCTTGATGATTGTTGGTGCTGAGTATGATGTCGCCACAGGCCGAGTGAATTTTTTTAGTGAACCTTAAATAAGATCAATGGAGGGTATTGATGACAACCATCGCACAGCCAGAACAGTCCTTAAAAGCTGATGGCGTAAAAAGCATTCCGACTCAATCAGAGGGTTATGTCTTTAATCATACCATGCTACGCATCAAAGATCCTGTAAAATCGTTGGCATTTTACACAGGCGTACTTGGCATGACCTTGCTGCGCCACAGTCAATATCCAGATGCCAAATTTGATTTGTATTTCTTGGCAAAGCTCACCGAAAAGGAGCGTGATGATTTACCTCAGACAGAGGATTTGACTGCTTATGTATCACGCCAGCGTGCCATTTTAGAATTAACCCACAACTATGGTACTGAAGATGATGCTGATTTTAGCTATCATCATGGCAATGGCGAACCAAGAGGCTTTGGGCATATCTGTTTTAGTGTGCCAAATCTTCATGAGGCGGTAAAATGGTTTGATGACAATGGCGTTGAATTTCAAAAGCGTCCAGAAGATGGGAGTATGAAAGACATTGCTTTTATTAAAGATCCAGATGGCTATTGGGTTGAAATCATTGAATTAAAACATTGATGATAATGTAGTGAGTTATCAAAAAACACCCCAATGATGATTGAGGTGTTTTTTGATGGAGGCATGTTATTGTTATTTGGTGAAATCATCCTAAAAAGGCGTTATACATCCAAACCTCTTTTTCTTGATCTTGAACATATCCTGCCAAAATATCAGCCGTACCCTGATCGCAGGCTTCTTCGGCGACTAGTGCTACTTGACGCTGCTCTTTGATGAGAGTTTGTAGACCTTTGATGGTGCCTTGAACACATGCTCTGCCATCAAACACATCTTTATCTTCTGTGATGCCAGAATGTTTGATAAAATCGCTATAAGCGTGCAGTGGCGTGCCACCTAAAGTGAGGATTCGTTCAGCGATTTCGTCAATTTGTAACTGTAATTTGGTGTATAGCTCTTCAAATTTTGGGTGTAATGTAAAGAAATGCTCGCCTTTGACATTCCAGTGATAGCCGCGTACATTGAGATAAAATAAGTGATAACCAGACAGCAAAGTATTGAGTGCTGTGATGACTGAAGCGAGTTCTGTCTTTGTAAGACCAATTTGGTTGGTGGTGTCTGTCATGATGAGGTCCTTTTTGAAGAGTTTTATTTCACACAGACAATTAAGTGCCCATGCCTTAGATGATGGGTAGTATGCGTCATTTTTGATAATAGGTCAATTATATTATATCTAATAAAACATTTTATTTTTTTAAATATAAAATGTTTTTGATGAACAAAAAAAGCAGTAAAGCGATTGCTCTGCTGCTTTTATGCTAAATATGATGGCTAGGCTTTATTTTTGGGTGTTGGTTAAAGACTCTAGACCTTTTGATTTGACTTCGCTTAGATGTTTGATGATGGTTTTGATGGGCAATCCATTGTCTTGTAGGCGTTTTGGAATGATTTGACTGCCTTTTTGACCTTTCATATCAAACATCACAAATATATAGCCATCTGTTTCGTCCCAGCTACTGACCGCAGTCCATGGAATGACGGCTGATTGTAGTGGTGTTGAACGCATCTGCATGCCACGCATCTGTGGATTATCAAAGAGATTTGTCTGGGTGGGCATGCTCATCACGATGCCATGTGCTTGCACGCCAAGCTGTATCTTTGCCATTTCGTCAGGCATTTTGACGGCATTGGCTTGCTTTTCATATTCACGACGCACATACCATTTCAATCCAGCTGTGCGAACCACTAAATACAATGCTGTAAGTATGAGCATGACCCAAAAGATGATGGTGGAGTAGCCTGTTACGAAAATCAGACCTGCAATTGCTGCCAGCACGACAAGAGCGATGATGAACCATTCTTTGGTGCGGATGGAGCTTAATGTGAAGTTGTTGGTGCTTTTTTCAAATAAAGCCAGCTGTGCATTTTGAAATTCATCCTTGGTCATGTTGAGTGCGACAGGTTTTAGAGTGTATGGATAAAGGGCCTTGCTCACGATGGATTCCTGTGATGAAAAGTTACTAAAAGAATGACTATATTACTGTTTTTATGCAAAAAAATAAACCAAAAAGCCATAAAAAATCATGAAAGTCTTACTTTTTTCTCACTTTCACTGAAAAATTGTCAAACTGACATGCAATTTCATGTCTTTTTTGCTATGATAATGGCATTTTTATTTTTTTAAACATAAAGGTAAGATATGTTAGACCCAAAATTATTGCGTGGTGACTTGACAGAGCTTAAAAGAATCTTGGCAACTCGTGGCTATGAACTTGATATTGACTTTTGGCAAGGCATGGAAAATCAGCGTAAAGCCTTACAAGTTGAGACTGAAAATCTACAAGCACAAAAAAACGCTGGTGCTAAAAAAATTGGCGAAATGAAGCGTGCGGGCGAAAACGCAGATGATTTATTGGGTCAAATGGAGCAAGTGAGCGAGCTTATGAAAGCTGCTGAGGTTAAATTGCGTGATCTGATGACTCAGATTGAGACCGAAAGCCTAAAAATTCCAAACTTGCCACATGAGACCGTACCTGTGGGTGAAAGTGAGGCGGATAATGTTGAGATTCGTCGCTGGGGTGTGCCACGCACCTTTGAGTTTGAGATTAAAGACCATACCGATCTTGGCGAGACTTTGGGGCAGCTTGATTTTGAATTGGCTGCCAAAATCACAGGTTCTAGATTCAGTGTTTTGCGTGGTCAACTGGCCAGATTGAATCGCGCGCTTGTGCAATTCATGCTAGATACTCATATTGAGCGTGGTTACACTGAGATGTATGTGCCTTATATGGTTAATGGTGATAGTTTGCAAGGCACGGGGCAACTGCCTAAATTTGAAGAGGATTTATTTAAGCTGCGTGGCGATAAAGAGTATTATCTGATTCCCACATCAGAGGTGCCATTAACCAATAGTGTACGAGACAGCATCATTAATCCAAAAGACTTGCCGATCAAGCTGACGGCACACACTCCATGCTTTCGTAGTGAGGCGGGCAGTGCAGGGCGTGATACTCGTGGATTGATTCGTCAGCATCAGTTTGAAAAAGTAGAAATGGTGCAAATCGTGCGTGCCGACACATCAATGCAGGCGTTAGAAGACATGACCTCGCAAGCGGAGGGTATTTTACAGGCGTTAGAGTTGCCTTATCGTGTACTCACGCTTTGTACAAAAGACATGGGCTTTAGTGCAATCAAAACTTATGATATTGAGGTTTGGTTACCATCACAAAACACTTATCGTGAGATTTCTAGTTGCTCAAACTGTGCAGATTTTCAGGCTCGCCGAATGTCTGCTCGTCTTAAAGACGGTAAAAAAACTGAGCTTGTTCACACGCTAAACGGTTCTGGTCTTGCGGTCGGTCGAACCTTGCTTGCATTGCTTGAAAACCATCAGAATGCAGATGGTACGGTCAATATCCCAAAAGCATTACAGTCTTATATGGGCGGGCTTGAAGTGATTGGTTAAGACCGTTGCTACCGTTCATGGAGAGTGCAAAATAACCACCATTTTAAATCAGTATTTGATAAAACGCCAAGAGTTCTTATTTGACTAGCGGCGATTATGACTGTGGTTTATTTTCTGTCATCTCATCGCCCACCCTGAATTTGGGTGGGTGTGTTTTTTATGGTCATGCTTTAGTCTGAATGGTGTTTGGTGTGATGTCTGGGGTATGTTTGCCACAATAGTAGAACTCAATTAAGGTCGTTAGACTAAATGTTTATTCATCAGATCACTACGCTATCTACAATAGTAGAAATTAAATAAGGTCGTTAGACTCGCTACTTTGTAGCTACCCCTTCAAGATCTACAATAGTAGAAATTAATTAAGGTCGTTAGACAATCTAAAAAAGAACGATGTCAGACTATATCTACAATAGTAGAAATTAATTAAGGTCGTTAGACATTGCTAATAATTCAATCATCATTAATTCATCTACAATAGTAGAAATTAAATAAGGTCGTTAGACACAATGTTATTGACTTCGACAGTCGCTATCTACAATAGTAGAAATTAAATAAGGTCGTTAGACATACGGCATGAAGGGTTTTTGAGAGTTATCTACAATAGTAGAAATTAAATAAGGTCGTTAGACATCTGTTCACAGAAGAATCCATCTCTACATCTACAATAGTAGAAATTAAATAAGGTCGTTAGACGGCAGATGATGGCATCGAATTGCCAAAAATCTACAATAGTAGAAATTAAATAAGGTCGTTAGACATTGTCGTTGACGCCCGTCGCTTGCGTATCTACAATAGTAGAAATTAAATAAGGTCGTTAGACGACGCCATCACTAGTGCAGATGATGTAATCTACAATAGTAGAAATTAAATAAGGTCGTTAGACCTAACGCAAGGTGGTAAACCAGTATTAGGATCTACAATAGTAGAAATTAAATAAGGTCGTTAGACTCTTTTTAGGCTTAGCAGTGGTTCTTTTATCTACAATAGTAGAAATTAAATAAGGTCGTTAGACATTGATGAAGAGGAGAGTAAAATGAGTTTATCTACAATAGTAGAAATTAAATAAGGTCGTTAGACGCCAACTATGATGATGTCGCTGTTGAAGATCTACAATAGTAGAAATTAAATAAGGTCGTTAGACATTTATTGACAACTAAAAAAACAAATAATATCTACAATAGTAGAAATTAAATAAGGTCGTTAGACCTATAAATCGCCTATCCTTGCTTATAGTAATCTACAATAGTAGAAATTAAATAAGGTCGTTAGACAATTGAATAAAGCAAGCAAAATATAAGATCTACAATAGTAGAAATTAAATAAGGTCGTTAGACTTTGTCTGTTATGGGCGTGGCAAAGAATCTACAATAGTAGAAATTAAATAAGGTCGTTAGACCCGTTTTGGGGTAAATTGGCTAAAAACAGCCAATTTTTGATTAAAATTTAAACAAATTTTACTCATTTTTACCCCAAAACCATAAAATTACCGTAGGAAGACGAAGGTTTGCAAGTTTTTTAAAACTTTATAGTACCAACAAATCTTGCGTACGATGGACAGCATTGCCAAAACGCAACACTTCTCGCTCTGTAAACCTGAATATCATAACACTATCTGCTCCACAAAACAAGGGCTCAAATTCGCCTTTTATTTTTTGCATCACAATATTTAGAACACGCTCGCTATTTTGGATTTCATATACCGAGTACTGCAAGCGGTCGCCGTATTCCATCAAAAACTTTGCAAATTTGGTTCGCACCTTATTATTGCTGATATCATAACTGACAATAATCATTAAATCTCCTTATCGCCAAATAAATCAAAAACTGGAAAATCATCACCCTGTCGTTCATCGTTTATTTTCATAAACAAGCGATAATAAGTGCGAATATAAATAAATATCGGTGTTTTGTACTCAATAATCGCAGACATTAAAATTTTGTGATACTCTCGACTATATTCTGTTTTTAATTGGTATTGCATTTTGTTTTGACTAAAATGCTCACATTTAAATTGCCCCAAATTAAAAGATACCAAAACTTGCTTATCAATAATACAGCGAAAAGGCTCTACAAAATCACATACCAATGATTTTCTTTTAAACCATAATTGGTGTAATACGCCTTGATAAACATCAAAACCAAACAATCTTAGATTACATTCAATATAATTAAACAGTAGCGTATATCCCATATCCAATACCACATTGATAGGGTCTAGTTTCAATCGTGGCTTTCTGCCCTGCCATTCAAAATGCTTTAATTGAGAAAAATGGATTTTAAAAAATAATTTTGCACAATTTCCCTCAATGCCCATCAAAATATCCAGCCTATCTGACAGTAAAGATTGTTTTTGATAATTAAGTAAATCATCAATAGCTAACTTTATCATATCGTCTTTTTGGCGAATATTTTTTAATAGTGAAATATGCCCATTTATTTTGCTAAATACGATACGGTTCGCAATATTTTGTTTTATGTTGTCATTGATTAAATATTGCTTTTGTCTTAGCAAAAAATTAGCCTCAGCACCATTGCTGACAAACAACATCGGTCGTAGGCGTTCATTGAGCAATATAAGGGCGATATTATTTTTTTGACAAAAATCAATCATCACACTGGTAAGCGTTAAATGCCCAATACTGATAATTGCCAACACTTTATTTTTGGACAACCGTGTCAAAACCTCACCATTGTCATCTTTAATAACAATATTGCCTTGTGAGATACTCAGTGTTTTTAGTTCACTACTACTTAATAATACCACTTGACGATAACATAAATCTGCTTGATTTAACATAGTATTTCTACTCAGTGAATAATGGTGTTTGGTCGCATAAAGCAGAATAAATACAGTATTGGCATTTATTCAAATTGATATTTTTAATACCAAAATTAGGATTGTAATTGCGAATTTTATTTAAATAGCATTCAAACCAAGAAATAATCTCATCATTTGGTACTTCAAGCTTATAATTTTTATTATCGTCCATAGAATGAAAGCCCAGATATTCAACCTCAAATCCCATTTCTATCAAACAAAAATATTGTGCATAAAGTTGTAATTTATAACCGTCATAAATGGTCTTGATTTTCTTTTTGCGTTCAACAAGTTTTTTATCTTCAATAAAATATTGGTCTATTCTACCAATCAAACCATAATATTCACAATGAACAAATATCCCTGTTAGCACATTCTTTTTGGTGCTATAACTGCCTTTATCCACCGTTTCGTGAGCTTGTTTGCCAGCGACTTGTGGCGTATCGTGATAATGCTCTTCGTCCAAATTTTGATACACATTATGCAAATAAATAGAATAAGGACAAAACACAAAGTCATTTAATTGACTGATATTTAAAACATTATGTTCCATAGTCATTAAGTTATCCATAACCTTAATTTTTTATCCTCCGTTGCCGTAAAACCACCGACTTCAGGCGGTGGATATAAGGCAACTCCGCAATCATGCTTACGCATGGACGTTGTTTAGTGTGGTGTATT
>NZ_JAMBAQ010000005.1 GCF_023336735.1 Moraxella oculi
ATGGTTATGGGATTGTAGAAAATCAATCACACTGATTCACTGTGATGCGTTAACATCAAACCGCACCCTAAAAGACTGATGGCTTTTGGGGTGTTTTTTATGTGGGGGCAACATGTGTGAGTAATGATGCTCAAATACTGGCGTTGATGTTGAAAGATAAAAATTGCTAAAAAGTAGTTAAGATACTGAGTTTCTCACATTCTTAGATGGGTCTTGCCGATTGAATGAAATATTTGTTGTCATATGGGGTATTTTTGTATTTTTATGTATAAATTTTAATACAAAATAAGATATAATAACACATCTTTTGTTACTTTTTGGAAATAATCATGAATGCAGTACTTATTGCAGTCATCATCATGGTGGGCCTGTCCTTGGCTCGTGTGCATGTGATACTCAGTCTTATTATTGGTGCGATGATGGGTGGTCTGATTGCTGGCCTGTCTGTGGCTGACACATTGACAGCATTTCAAGACGGCTTGAAAAATGGTGCTCAAATCGCTTTGTCTTATGCCATTTTGGGTGCATTTGCCATGGCGATCGCACATTCTGGAGCACCGAAATTTTTGGCTGATAAGATGACCTTGCGTCTTAATCAAGCATCAGCCAGTCATGCGGTTAAATGGATGCTGTTTGGGATGATTGGCTTGATGGCGATTTTTAGCCAAAATCTCATTCCGATTCACATTGCATTCATTCCACTGATCATTCCGCCATTATTGGTGCTATTAAATCGCTTACAGGTGGACAGAAGATTGGTGGCGTGTTTGATTACTTTTGGTTTGGTTAATGCCTACATGTTCTTACCTTATGGTTTTGGCGACATCTTTTTAAATCAAATCATCTTAAAAAACATCAATGATGCTGGCATGGATACCGCAGATGTGTCAATCATGCGTGTCATGGCAATCCCTGCCTTTGGAATGTTGCTTGGATTGTTGATTGCTATTTTTGTGAGCTATCGCAAACCAAGAACCTATCAAAGCATCTCAACGCACAATACCGATACTCAAGCTGCTGCTGATACTTCCAGTCCTTACCGCACCACGGTGGCACTGGTGGCGATTGTGGTGGCGTTTTTGGTGCAGTTGTATACAGATTCGCTATTGATGGGTTCGATTGCAGGGTTTGCCATATTCATGGCGTCTGGTGTGGTGAAATGGCACGAGGCTGATCATGTTTTCAATGATGGCATCAAAATGATGGCAATGATTGGATTGATCATGATCAGTGCACAGGGCTTTGCCGAGGTGATTAAGACCACAGGTCAAATAGACTCATTGGTCAATGGTGCCATGTCTTTATTTGGCGGTAATAAAGGCTTGGCAGCGTTTGTCATGCTTGTTATTGGTTTGGTGGTTACTCTTGGTATTGGTTCGTCCTTTTCAACAGTACCGATTCTAGCGGCAATTTATGTTCCTTTGTGTGCTGCTTTGGGCTTTAGCATGTCTGCAACGATTGCGTTAATTGCTACTGCAGGCGTATTGGGTGATGCTGGTTCGCCTGCATCTGATTCAACCTTAGGACCTACCATGGGGCTTAATATTGATGGTCAGCATGATCATATCAAAGATTCGGTCATTCCAACATTCATTCATTACAACATTCCACTCATCATTTTCGGCTGGATTGCGGCGATGGTATTGTGATTGGTTGCTGGGTCAAATGGTCAAAGGCAGTCTTTAAGCTGCCTTTGTTTTTTGTGGGGCTAAAGATTGTATTTGCCATTGAAATGAATGAAATTGACCTCATTTAGATGATGAATTAATCGAGGGCTTGATGGTAAAAGCTCATCGCATGTTTACGCTTTGATGACTCATGAATTGGCGTAACTTGGGTGCGGTGCTAAGGTGTGCTATAATGAACCAACATAAAAGAGGGTGTGAGCATGAATGGCGATGACAGTAAAAATAACACTCGGTCTGACAATTTTATCATGTCTATAAAAGCTGTGAATACAGAGGTCGATACATCGGCAAACAGAGTGCAAGATGAGGCATTAGAAAATCAAGAGAGTTTCATGCCAATAGTAACCGAACCGATGCTTGCCGATGATGAACAAAATGCCAGTCATCAAATCATTGACAAAAATGATCAAGAGACGGTTGTGCCCATCATGCCATTAGTCTAGTGGTGTGATTGTGTACGAATAATATGAATGAGCTGTTAAATTAACAATGAACTGTGAGTAAGTAATGAGTGAGCATCAAGGCTGGTTTAGCCGCATGAAGCAAGGGTTGTCAAAATCTGGTAAAAATTTGACCGAAGGGCTAATGAATGTATTGGTGGGCGGTAAAGAAATTGACGATGAGTTGCTTGAAGAGGTTGAGGATCAACTGTTGGTTGCAGATATTGGGGTGGACGCCACCAATCGCATCATTAAAAACTTGACGGAGCAGACCGCTCGTGGTGATTTGATCTATTCTCATTCTCTGTACAAGGCACTAAAAAAAGAGTTGGTTGACATCTTAGCACCCAAGGTACACCCTTTGTATGTTGATACGACCAAAAAACCATTCGTCATTTTGATGGTTGGGGTTAATGGTGTTGGTAAGACAACAACCATCGGCAAGCTTGCTAAAAGACTGCAAGGTGAGGGAAAATCTGTCATGCTGGCAGCAGGCGATACTTTCCGTGCGGCAGCAACCGAGCAATTACAAATTTGGGGTGAACGCAATGGCATTCCTGTGGTGGCACAAGGGCACGGTTCAGACAGTGCATCAGTCATCTTTGATGCCATGCAATCTGCTAAGGCGCGCGGCATTGATGTTTTGATTGCAGATACGGCAGGACGGTTGCAGAACAAAACTCATTTGATGAATGAGCTTGAAAAAGTCGTTCGTGTCATGAAAAAGGCCGATGAAACCGCACCTCACGAAACAATGATCGTGCTGGATGCTGGTACTGGTCAAAACGCCATCAATCAAGTAAAGATATTTTCAGAGGCTGTGCCATTGACTGGTATCAGCATTACCAAGCTTGATGGTACGGCTAAAGGTGGCGTGGTATTTAATGTTGCTCAAAACACTGCTGTACCAATCCGATACATTGGCGTTGGCGAGGGTATTGATGATTTGCAATCTTTTGACCCACATGAATTTGTCGAAGCGTTGTTTGATGAAGATCATTAAGCTTTCAACCTAGCAAAGTCATTCGTATCAGTCGCTAGGATTCATGATGGTGCCTGCATAAGTCATGCCATGAGTCAAAAACATGACAAAAATTCTCCATTAAGCCGCTTGGGCATATACCTTAGATGGTCAATTATGTTATAATAAGCTAGTTTTTTGTTGCTTAATTTTTTTTGGGGGTTTTTATGTCGTATGCGTTACTTCGTCCATTGCTGTTTAACATGGAGCCAGAGCGTGCGCATGAATTTACCCTAAAACTGCTTGAAAAAGCACATAAGGCAAAACTATTAGAATTTGGCCATGCCAGACAGTCTTTACCGACAACATGCATGGGCATTCACCTTTTAAATCCTGTTGGCTTGGCGGCAGGTCTTGATAAAAATGGGTCGCATATTGATGCGATGAGTGAGCTTGGCTTTGGTTTTTTGGAGGTTGGTACGGTTACCCCACGCCCCCAATCAGGCAATGATAAGCCACGACTGTTTCGTATCACTCAAGCTGGTGGTATCATCAATCGCATGGGTTTTAATAATGATGGTGTGGATCAGATGATTGCCAATATTGAGCGTGCCAAATATCAAGGCGTGCTGGGCATCAATATTGGTAAAAATGCCATCACACCTGTGGAAAATGCACTTGATGATTATGTGTATTGCTTAGAGCGTGTGTATCCTTATGCCAGCTATATCACCATCAATATCTCAAGCCCAAACACTAAAAATCTACGCACTCTGCAAGGTGGCGATGCTTTGTCATCATTGCTTGATGGCATCAAAACTTGCCACACACGACTGGCCAATGAGTATGGCTTTTATGTTCCACTTGCCTTAAAAATCGCTCCAGATTTGGATGAGTCTCAAGTAGATGAGATTGCACACACCGTTTTGGCGTTTGACATAGATGGGCTGATCGCCACCAATACCACGCTATCTCGTGTGGGGGTTGAGGATTACCCGCATGCTGATGAACAGGGTGGTTTATCTGGCCGTCCTGTCAGTCATATGAGTACTCAAATTCTATCCATGTTTCACGATCGTCTGATGGATAAGGTGGATCTGATCGGTGTGGGTGGTATTGATGAAGGTGCGCTTGCTGTTAAAAAATTTAAGGCAGGTGCTAAAGCTGTGCAACTGTATTCCGGGTTGATTTATAAAGGCCCAACGCTCATCACTGACTGTGTGCAAGCGATTGCAGAGCATCAAGAGCATCATTTGATTGTATGAATCCATTATTTGAAGCGATGACTTGGCTGGACATGCTGATCATCATTGTGGTGTTTTTTGGGTTGTGGCGTGGTTTTGGGACAGGCTTGATTAAAACGGTGGCATCGTTTCTTTCATGGTTTTTGGCGTTAATAATCGCATCGCAGATGACCAATTTGGTCGCTCCTTGGCTTTCAGGACTTATCATCAACCCTGTTTTACAAACCGCTGTGGCATTTTTGGTGGTGGTGCTTATTGTGATGATGTCGGTACAGGCGACAGCGTCATTATTATCAGGGGTGTTTAAAACCTTAAAGTTAGGAATTTTTGACCGTATGTTGGGAGGTGTGCTAGGAGCCATCACAGGTCTTATCAAAGTTTTGATTTTCCTTAGCATCGCATCTCCCTTACTGGTGCATCTGCCAGATTGGCACTCGTCTATTTTGGCACAAAATCTACTGCCGCTTGCTCCCATTGCCATGCAGTTACTGCAACAGGTGCTTGGCGAGTCTTGGCAACAAATTCAAAACCCTTACCAATCTTAATCTTTGGAGTGAATTATGTGTGGTGTAATTGGCATCGTAGCTCATGAACCTGTCAATCAAATGTTGTATGATGGCTTAACCATGCTACAACACCGTGGACAAGATGCGGCAGGGATTGTTACCTTAAAGGATGATAGGCTATACCTTCGAAAAGACAATGGCATGGTTCGTGATGTCTTTTTAAACAAGCATATGGTGCGTTTGGTAGGAGACTTTGGTATTGGTCATGTTCGTTATCCAACCGCAGGCACATCAAGCACTGCCGAAGCACAGCCTTTATATGTCAATTCACCTTATGGTATTGCGTTGGCACATAATGGCAACTTGACCAATGCTGATAAGATTGCCAAAGAGCTGTTTGAAAACGATCATCGTCATCTTAACACCGACTCAGATTCAGAAGTGCTACTCAATGTACTTGCCAATGAACTCCAAAAATCTCCCAAGGCGAACTTGGAACCAAATGACATTTTTCATGCCTTGCAAGCAGTCTATCAACGCTGTGAAGGGGCGTATGGTGTGGTGGCCATCATCGCAGGGCATGGTCTGCTTGCCTTTCGTGATCCAAATGGCATTCGTCCACTCATCTATGGGCAGCGTATGACCGACGATGGTGTGGAATATGTGGTGGCATCTGAGTCGGTAGTGATTCAAGCACTTGGCTTTGAGATTGTTCGAGACATCGCACCAGGTGAGGCGATTTTCATTGATTTGTCACACAACATTCATGCCAAGCAATGTGCTGATGTCGTCAAGCATACTCCTTGTATTTTTGAGTATGTGTATTTTGCCCGCCCTGATTCAATCATTGATAACATTTCGGTATATAAAGCACGCATGCGTATGGGGGAGAAGCTTGCACAAAAAATCGTGCGTGAATGGGGTGAAGATCACGGAATTGATGTGGTGATTCCAATTCCAGACACTTCACGCAATTCAGCCTTAGAGCTTGCCACGCATTTAAATGTCAAATATCGTGAAGGCTTTAATAAGAATCGATATATTGGTCGCACCTTCATCATGCCTGGGCAAGGACAGCGTAAAAAAAGCGTCCGCCAAAAATTAAACGCCATACCACTAGAATTTAAAAATAAAAATGTCCTGCTGGTTGATGATTCAATCGTGCGTGGTACGACTTGTCATGAAATCATTCAAATGGCAAGAGATGCAGGTGCTAAGAATGTGTTTTTTGCTTCGGCAGCACCTGAGGTCAAATTCCCCAATGTTTACGGTATTGACATGCCGTCTCGCAGTGAGCTGATTTCATCAAATCGTACGGTTGAAGAGGTGCGTCAAATCATCGGTGCAGATCGTCTGATTTTCCAAGATTTGGAGGATTTGATTGAGGCGGTGAATAATACTAAGTACAGTAAGGTCAGTGAGTTTGACTGTTCGGTATTTGATGGTCGTTATGTGGCAGGGGGCATTGATGATGCTTATTTGGAGGCACTGCAAGCCAGACGCAACGATGCCGCTAAAAATAAAACCGTAACGGTTGTTGATACACCAGTGGACATGACGGGTGTCACGGGTGTTTAAGAGCATGATGATAGCAATCAGTCATCTGATGAAGGCTGATTTATTCATGTATCCGCTGATAATCATCACCCTGATATTACTTGATTTTTATTCAAACTGTGATCATTTTTATGTAGTGTATTATGAAATCATCTCATCAAAAACTTGCTTTAAGCCTATCTGTCTTATCCTTATCATTGCTGACTGCCTGTACCAATACCAGCAATCACACCCCTATACAAAAAACCATCACAGTGATTCAGGGCAATGCTTCATCTTGGGCATCAAGCCAGCCGATTGCCCAAGTTCAGAAAGCACAACCAACCCCTAAAATCGAAAGTCATGTCATTGATGATCGTCCTACCCATCAACCAATCACCCCCAAGGCTGTGGCAGAGCATCCCATTACCTTCAATGATTGGAAAGAGGATTTTATCCATCGTGCGATTGCTAAAGGTTATGGGGCAAATATGGTGCATGCACTGATGGACGGTGCTAATTTTAATCAACGCATTGTCGATCTGGATCGCTCTCAGGCAGAATTTACCAAAATGCCTTGGGAGTATGTCAGCTCTGCAGCATCTGCCAGTCGTGTCAATCAAGGTCGTGCCAAACTTGCTCAATATCCGACGACTTTTAATCATGCCGAATTGACATACGGCGTTCCAAAGCAAATCGTTGCGGCGATTTGGGGTATGGAGTCATCTTTTGGAGCAGCGACTGGCAATACGGATTTGGTGAGTGCCTTATCCACCCTTGCTTATGATGGTCGCCGCCGTGAATTTGCTGAAAATCAGTTGTTTGCCATGTTACACATGCTCAATCGTGGTGATGTTGAATCTTCGCAATTTAAAGGTTCGTGGGCAGGTGGCATGGGGCATACACAATTCATTCCAAGCACTTGGGTGAAAGAGGGTTTGGATGGCAATGGTGATGGTCATATCAACCCTTGGAGTGTTGGAGATGCGCTTAATTCTACCGCCAGTTATTTGAAGAATGCAGGCTGGATTGCTGGTCTTGCTCCTTATTATGAGATTCGTTTGCCTAATAACTTTAATTATGAGTTGTTGAATACCAAACAAACCTTAGATACTTGGCGAAATCTTGGATTGAGTTCGGTGGTGGCAGAAGATTTTGGTGGTTCTGTGCTTGCAGAACTTTGGTTGCCTGCTGGCATTAACGGACCGGCGTTATTACTGACGCCAAATTTTGAGGTGATTCGGGTTTATAATAACTCAACCAGCTATGCGCTTGGGGTGTCATTACTGGCCAAGCGTCTGTCTGGTAATGGAGGGTTGGTGGCAAGTTGGCCAACGCACGAACGGCCACTGTCTCGCAGTCAAGTTGAGCGTTTGCAAAACAAGCTCAATGAGCAAGGATTTGACGCAGGTGGTGTAGATGGTGTGGTAGGTGCAAACACTCGCCGTGCGTTTGCTCGATGGCAATCGGCGAATGGTCGCATTCCTGACGGCTTCATCAGTCAGTATAGTACTAAGGATTTGATTTGGTAAAACTGATGACTAAGTCTGTCATTCATGCATGTGGCTAACCTAAAATTTTTTAGGTGTGTGATAGACATGCTAATTCACAAAAAAATCTGGGGTATTCACAAAATTTGCCAAACTGAGTACCTTGAGGTGTGATCATCAACACATTATTGCGATAAGATGGATGTGAGTAATCTGTGATGATGGCGTGCTGTGCTGATTACGCCATCATCAATAAAAATATGTTATAATAAAAAGCCATACTCATCATTCAAAGTGCAATAGACCGCCATGCGTATCCGTAAAGTTTTCAAATTTGAGAATGCTCATATTGTCCGCAATTGTTCATCTGATCGCTGTAAATATTCCATTCATGGACACAGTTATCAAGTTGAGTTGATTTTGGAAGCCAACGCCCTTGATCATGGACAAATGGTCTATGATTTCGGATTATTAAAGGGCAACATCAAAGACATCATAGACAGTTTTGATCATGCCATCGCCTTTTGGAATAAAGACGATTCTAATTACATTCGTGCGTGTAAAGAATTTTCACACCGTTGGGTAAGTTTGCCTGTTTCACCCTCTGCTGAGCAATTTAGCCGAGTCATCTTTTTTTGGGCAAGTGAGATTTTAAAACAGACCCAAATGAACAATGGAGAACAGGGCGTTTCGGTTTATTCGGTCATCGTTCATGAAACAGCCACAGGCTATGCCCAATGTTTTTATGAAGATGTCATCAATCCACAAATGGGACTATTGGATTTGAATGATTTTGAGTTTAGCGATGATGTTAAACAACAATGGGGAGATCCATCATTGTTTGATAAATTAAAACAAGGTGAGATTTTTTATAATCCAAAAGTTGAGATTCAAGTTAAGTGATGATGCTACTTCAATCATCTATCAATAAGTGATGTATGATGCCCATGACCATACATTTTACTTGCCATCTAAGAAAAAATAATAACAATGTCGTCTGTTGGAGTAGGTCATGAAAACCCTGATGCTGCATTCTCAATCTGATACGGCGATTCTTGCTCAAAAGATTGCCGATCTAAAGCCTGTTGGTAGTATTTGGCTGTCAGGGGATCTTGGTGCAGGAAAAACGACTTTTACTCGGTATTTTTTGCAGGCATTAGGGCATGTGGGTGCGGTCAAAAGCCCTACTTTTACCTTGGTTGAGCCTTATGTCATCAATGACAAGCCTGTTTATCACTCTGATTTATATCGTCTGCATGATCCAGAAGAGCTGGAACTTATGGGTTTTTTTGAGTATTTTGATGAGCAGGATTCGCTGATCATCATAGAATGGGCGAGTCGTGCAGAGTGCCTATTGCCCAAGCCTGACATATTGATTGATATCAAAAAAATGGCGGGTGATGACAGGCTGGTTACAATTCAAGGAATTGATATTGAATAAATTATATTATAAAAACATTCCTGATCATGCTGTTTTATCACTCATTGCTCCGACCGCCAGTGGTAAAACTGACCTAGCATGTAAGCTATATGATACAGGAAGGTTTGAGTTGATTTCGGTGGATTCTGCTCTTGTTTATCAAGACATGGATATAGGCACGGCAAAGCCCACAGTTGAGGAATTGGCTCGCTTCCCACATCATTTGGTGAATATCATCAAGCCTACAATGACTTACAGTGTTGCCAATTTCGTCGCTGCGATAGAGACGCTCATTCATCAAATCCATCAAAATGGACGCATTCCACTACTTGTGGGAGGAACGATGATGTATTATATGGCATTGCTTGATGGGCTATCTGCTGTGCCTGAAACAAGTTCCGCCATTCGCCAACAGGTCAAAGACTGGCTTAATGAAAAGGGCATTGCGGATTTGTATGCTTACTTACAAGCATACGACCCAAAAATCTGCCAGCGATTGACCATCTGTGATACGCAGCGTATCACCCGTGCGGTGGAGGTGCATCAACAAACTGGCATACCGATGAGTGTTTGGCAGGACACTCCTAAAATTGCTTTGAGTCATAACCCAAATCATTACTGGATAACATTATCCGTTGAGCCGCAACGAGCTTGGTTGCATGAGCGTATCTCAAAAAGACTTGATATGATGTGGGAGTTGGGCTTGGTGAATGAGGTGATTGAATTGCTAAAAAAATACCCAACATTAGCACCTGATATGCCTTCCATGCGGTGTGTGGGTTATAGGCAGGTCTTGGAGTTTTTGGGTATGTCAGGTCATGAATTGATGGATATTTCTCCAGTTTGGCAACAATTTGCTAAAAATTTACAAAAAGACCCATCAAATGTCATGCCAATGTCTTGCCAAGACATGAAAAATAAGGCATTATATGCAACAAGGCAGTTAGCGAAGCGCCAATCTACTTGGCAGCGTAGCCTTGCTCGCCTTGGTGGTGAATCATCATTGATTTTACCATTTTCTAGCATACAAGAAGTACAAGAGCAGTTATTATAAAAATCACCTTGCTCATGCGTTGTGTTTTTAAACTGTGAGTTTTCATCAGTTTGGTTTTTGGAGAATTTTTATGTCAAAAGGGCAAAGTTTGCAAGACCCATTTTTAAATGCATTGCGTAAAGACCGCATCCCTGTGTCCATTTTCTTAGTTAACGGCATCAAACTGCAAGGTCAAATTGAGTCTTTTGACCAATATGTTGTTTTATTGAAGAATACGGTCAGCCAAATGGTTTATAAGCATGCCATTTCAACTGTCGTCCCTACTCGTAACCCACGCACTGACGGTGTCTCTGTCTCTGGTGCACAGATGGGCTATGCCACACCGCCATTGGGAGTCATGTCTTCAAGCAATTATCAATCTACCAACAACGCAGGCTTCGATCGCAATGTTAATACTGGCTTCGGTTCTCGTCCTTTGGGTGGATTCACACGCACGCCTCCGAATGAGAATTTCGGTACTCGTGGTGGTTTTGACCGTGGTGGCTATCCACAAGGTGGTGGCATGAATCAGGGTTTTGATCGTGGTATGGGTCAAGGCTTTGATCGGGGTTTTGATCGTAGTGCATTTGATGAGCGTGGTTTCGATGGTAAAACCTTTGAAAAAAAGGATAAGAAAGAAACTCGTAATTTTGGCGGTTTTGATGATAAAGATTTTGATGAAAAATTTGGCGATGATGAGTTTAATGGCTGATTGCTAAATTTTTTATCCATCATGTCAAAAACCATCGATGTATTCGGTGGTTTTTTGGCTTCGTGTGTCATTGATCTTGGAAAACTTCTGTTTTTGACTTGATTTTATTCACGCAAGCCCTTATATTGTTCATGGTGGTCAAAAAATTATTGACACACATCACTCAATTCATTCAACAAAGGAATACCGTCATGGCATTTACACTACCAGAGCTTGGCTACGCTTACGATGCATTAGAGCCACATTTTGATAAAGAAACCATGGAAATCCACCACAGCAGACATCATCAAGCGTATGTCAATAACGCCAATGCTGCACTTGAAGGCACTCAATGGGAAGGTAAATCAGCAGAAGAAGTGATTGCCAACCTTGATAAAATTGATGCTGACAAACAAACTGCGGTGCGTAATAACGCTGGCGGTCATGCCAACCATAGTCTGTTTTGGACAATCTTAAAGACTGGTACTCAGCTACAAGGTTCTTTAAAAGACGCCATCATCCGTGATTTTGGTTCGGTGGAAGCATTCCAAGAGCAGTTTGAAAAAGCTGCACAGACTCGTTTTGGTTCTGGTTGGGCATGGCTTGTTAAACAAGGTGATAAGCTTGCTGTGGTTTCTACTGCCAACCAAGATAGCCCATTGATGGGTAAAGATGTGGCAGGTTGTGAAGGCACACCCATCATCGGTCTTGATGTGTGGGAGCATGCCTACTACCTAAAATACCAAAACAAACGCCCAGACTACATTAAGGCATTCTGGTCGGTAGTGAACTGGGACGAAGCACAAAAACGCTTTGAAAATGCCTAATGCATCCTAGATGATGGGTTGGATCATCATTGACACACTTAGAGCATTCATGCTTTAAGTGTGTTTTTTAATCATTTTTCAATCGCAATGATGATTGCTGGAAATGATGCGGCTAAATCTCATGATCTGTGATTGGATTGGCAAGTCTTGGGCGGTTTGGTTCAATTTTTTTAAGCAATTCATGACTGGCAGGTAACATCTCATGGGTAATCATTGCCGCCAAAATTTCTGCACAAAAAGGTGCGAAAGTAAAACCTTTTGAGCCCATACCATACATGGCATATGAATGCTGATCAATTTGCCCAACGATGGGGTGATAATCAGGCGTTTGGGCACGAATGCTGGCACGACCTTGTAGATCGGCGATGGCTGGTTTGATGAGATCGGCGATGGCTGGCAGGTTGTTTGCTAATTTATCAAGGTTGAATTGATGTTCAACCAGACTGATTTTGGTGTCGGTGCAGTTGCGTACAAAGCTGGCACCAATCAGAAAGCTTTTGCCAGATTCGTGATTGTATTTGGCACAATAGCCATCGTACTTGATCGGATGCGTGGGCAATTTAGAATAGATATCATCATTTACTGATAACCATGAGACTTGTCCACGAATTTTGCGTGGGTTGAACAGCTTAGGGGTGAGTAGATGACTTTCATGACCTGATGAGATGATGACTTTATCAGCATTCAACTCACCACAATCGCCAACAATCTTCACGCCATCAGCATGTTCAATCACGGTGTGTGCAGAAAACTGCCTGAATGAGATTAAAGAATGCTTGAGTATGGCTTTTGCCAGATTTTTTGGAAAAATCAACCCTGCCTTGGGAATGTATGTGTGAATGATCTGGTTGGGGTAGATGGCGGAGATTTCATGAATCAGCTCGTTAGGATAAGGAGCAATCATGGTACTAAGCTTATCATGGCTTTTTTTGGTGGGTAATAAAAAGTCTAATGCGCCAGAGCAATCGTACAAATCGCCATCACTGTTAAGTCTTTCATAAAATCTTGCCGCATATAAAAAAGCAACGGTTGATAGATGATGATCTGCTTGTTCAAACGCTGATAGCTTTGGGGCAAACATGGCACAGGGGTTGCCTGATGCTCCTGATGGTGGCGTGTGCTTATCAAGCAATGTTACTTTGATGCCACGGCAAGCCAAAGCATGGGCAATACATAGCCCAGACACGCCTGCGCCAATCACAGCAATGTGTTTGGGGGTGTGGCTGGGACATGGTGCTTGCGTCATTGAGAGCTTACCTGTGAGCATCTCACGCTTTCGACCAAAACCTTTATTTTTGGTCATGTTAAATCCTACTGCCTGCAAACCACGACGCACAAATCCTGCGGCGGTAAAAGTGGCAAGTGTGGCATCGTGTGCTGACAACAGTTTGATGAGTTCAAACAACTCGTTTGACCAAAGATCATCATTCTTACTGGGAGCAAATCCATCTAAAAACCATGCGTTAACGCCAAAGGTGGTGTGATGTTGTGTTTGATTTGCTTGATGCATGCTTTGAAAACTGTCCAAAGCATCACCAAGCCATAAATCAAGCATCACATCATCACACACATGGATCCGATGGCAGCCTGCTAAGGGTAGGGGGTAGTTGTTAATGAGTGATTTGATGGCTGTGGATATGCCATCATCATGACTGTGCTGCCATGCTTTAAGTGCTTTTATCAGATCAGAGCGACTCAATGGAAATTTCTCGGTACTGATGAAGTGTAGGCGTACACCAGTGGCTAAATTACCTTGACTTTTCAGCTTGTACCAAAGTTGATAAGTAGCAAGAAAATTCAGCCCTGTGCCAAAGCCAGTCTCTGCCACAACAAAGGTTTGACATTCGGACAAAGTGCCAAATCTGTGGGTCAGCTGATTACCCTCCACAAAGACATGATGGCTTTCGTCAAGACCGCCTGCATGGGAAAAATACACATCATCAAAATGATTTGAGATGGGGACGGTGTTGCCTAAGTGGTCAATTTTCCAGTCTAAGGAAGCATGCTGTATTTTCATGAGTGTTTGGCTACCAACGGCTACGCTGATTACGCATGGAAATGAGGGTGCCTGCCAATACGCACAGACCGATGGTAACAAGTACGGTAATCGCACCATATAAAAATAGCTGACCACTGCGTTCATTAGTCAAAACATTCACTTGGGTGGTCAAATCGTTGATGCGACGCTCCAATTCAGCATTTTTGACTAAAAGTTCGGCATTGGCAAGTGATAACGCATTGTCTTTTGGGGCGGCTATTTCTTCAATGCTGGGTGTGTGAGCATCTTCCGAGATGCTCAAAGCATCGTGTTGAAATTGCGATGAATGCTGACCATCACTTTGGGCATCGGCAGGATTGGTGATGATGGTTTGATTGGTAAAAGCTGCTGTCTTTTCGGTGATTGGAGTTGGCGTGTTGGCAAATGCAGATGATGCCACAGACAGACAGGTCAGTAAAAAAAATGATGCAGTGTGTTTTTTCATTATAAATCTACTTTTGGCAGGGCTTGAATGAAAGGTTTGACCTCCACATGACTGTACACGCCGCCATGGAGATAGGGTTCTTTATCTGCCCATGCCAAAGCGTGCTTTAAATCATCAAAATGTGCAATGATCAGACTGCCACTCATGGCGGATTCACCATGTTCAATGGGGGTTGGGCCTGCGATGATGAGTCGTTTTTCATCGTGAAGTTTGGCTAAGCGTTCAATGTGTGCGGGGCGAATCATGGCTCGTTTGGCTGTGCTGTCTGCGACATCATGACCGATGATGGCGAATAGGGGCATGACTTTTCTCTCCTGAATTGATCATAAAATGAGGTGTTATTGTGCATCTGAGCGAATGTTTTTTCTTAAGGCATAAAACATACCCATCATAAAGATCAGCATGACAATCATGTCGCCAAAAGCGGTGAACTCTCCCCAGTATTTTCCGTTCATGAATACAAAAGCAAAAAAAGCATGCAGACCTGCCATTAGGGTAAAAAGACCCACCCATGCCCAATGCAACTTTTTCCAGCCTGCTGATGATAGCTGAAAGATGGGTGAAAGCATTTTTTGAATGGCGGATTGTTGGTTTAAAAATAAGGGAGATAATGCCAATCCGCCAGCAAACCCCAAATTGATCAAAACCGCCTTTAAGCGAATATAAAAATCATCTCGTAATGCCAAGGTCAGTCCCCCAAAAATTACCGTCATCAGCAATACAAAAATCTGCTGTTTTTCCAGACGAAATTTTTGGCTAACGAATAAAAATCCATACACAATCAGCGTTGCTAGGCTCAAACCCAAAGTCGCAACAATGATGTGATTATTCGTCGTCGTGCCTGTCAAACCAAATACATCAAGTAAGGGGTGGTGAGGGTTGTTTTGATCGGTGGTTTTGTATAAATAGAAAAAGACAATCAGCGGAATGTAATCAAATAAAGCTTTCATGAATGGCGAGTCAATGATAAAAGATATAGTTTAAAATAAAATGACCAAAAATAAAACCTAAATTTACCCAAATGCCTCCTAAAATAAAAAATAGCCCAAGATTGAGCTATTTTTTGGTATGATAATGAGTGATTACTTGTCATTCCAGCGTTTTTGACTCTCAATGATGACTTCCTTGGCAGTTTGAATGTCAAAAAATCCCTCAACTTTCGTGGTGCCAGCTTTTTTCAAATCCTTGTAATGATTGAAGTGAAATTCAAGTTGTTTGATGAGTTGCTCTGGTAAGTCGTCTAGTGACGCATACGCATTACCATGGTTGCGGTCGTCAGCTGGCACGACGATGATTTTATCATCTACTTCACCATCATCGATAAATTTCATCACGCCCAGCACTTTAGCTTTTAAGAAAATGCCTGTGGTTAAAGGCTGGTCTGTGATGATTAACGCATCAAGTTCATCACCATCTTCATCCAGAGTTTGTGGAATGAAGCCGTAGTTGCAGGGTTTGGCAAAGACAATGGGTTCAACACGGTCAAGCTCAAAGCATGCCAGTTCACGATTCCATTCAATCTTATGATTTGACCCTGCTGGAATCTCAACAACGACATTAATGATGCCGCCCTCAACATCGCCTGCGTCTAAAATTTGGTTAAAATCTGCCATAATATGCTCCGTTTAAAAACTAACAATAAAACAGCTCATTGTAATATTAAATCGCTCTAAGTGCAATTACTCCTTGATGTCTTTGAGAAATATTTTGGACAAGCTTTTGAATGAAAGTGTGTGTGTCATCTGGGTCAAAGCAGCCAAAATTGGATAATTTCACCATATTCATGCCTGCATAACCACAAGGATTGATGGCATGAAAAGCAGTCAAATCGCAACTTAAATTGATGGCGATGCCATGATAGCTGTAACCTTGCTTGATTTTAAAACCTAGGCTTGCAATTTTACCAAGCATGTCGCCATGTTGATTATAAACATATACGCCAGGGGCATCACGGCGAGCTCTGGCGGTCAATCCGTCTGGCAGATATTCATTGACCATATCTTCAATGGATTGTTCGGCATGACTGACCAAATCTCGCACACCAAGCCCAAGGGCGTGTAAATCCCATAGCCAGTAAACCACGAGCTGACCTTTGCCATGCCAAGTAACTTGACCGCCGCGATCGGTTTTGATGATGGGAGTGCTGGTTTTGTATAAAATGTGCTCTTCTTTGCCTGCTTGCCCCAATGTGTAGACATCTTCATGTTCGACAAGCCATAGTTCATCTGCTGTGGCCTTGCCATGTTTTTTGGTGTCAATACGAGCCAAAATTCTTGATAGCATTGCTTCATGCGTGGCGTCATATGGAGCATTGTCATGAATGACCGTGTGCAGACAATCAGTTGATAACTGTTTGTGGTTGAGTTCTGACAGGTTTAATGAGATGGTAGGTGAGGTCATGATATCAATCAGTTTGTCAATAATGATGTGTTATTTTACCTTGATATGAGATGTTTTTTAAAGGGTTTTTGCTTTTATTGATCAAAAGTCTGAATAAAAAATTTGATATGGGGTGGTTCTGTGGGTATTGAGCATCGGTGGTTGGTGGTGTTGGTGGCAGGGTGCGTTGTTTTGAGAAAAATTCTCATATTTTTGTAACAATTTGACTAAAATCAATGCAAAGTTTGATATTTTTCGGTATGATAAGTCAATTTTGTTGGATGATTAGATTAAAATAGTGGATGAAGTCATGCAAAGTTTACCCATCATCACCTCGCTGCTTGATAATGATTTATATAAATTTACCATGCTTCAAGCCATGTTGCACCAGTTTCCCCAGACGCATGGCGTGTATCGATTTCGTTGTCGCAATCACGAGCAGACAGCCTACCCTCTTGCTTGGATTAAAGATGAATTGGAGATACAGTTAGATCATCTGTGCGAACTTCGTTTTACTCAAGATGAGCTGGACTACCTGCGAGGGTTGAGATTTATCAAGTCTGACTTTGTTGATTATCTAGAATTATTCAAGCTAAAACGCCGCTTTATTAAAGTATCCATTGATGAACTTGGTCTGCTAACCATTGACATTGAAGGACCGATGATTCAGGCGATGTTTTTTGAAATTTTTGTGCTTTGTATTGTCAATCAGCTGTATTATGAACGCCTAAATGATGACTGTGTGCTTGCAGAAGGGCAAAGACGCCTTGATGATAAGGTTAAAATGCTCAAGCACTACCAAGATTTGCAACGCTCAGACCTGGATCATCCGCCTTTTGCGGTGGCAGATTTTGGCACTCGTCGTCGATTTTCTAAGCAATGGCACTATCATGTCGTGCGTACACTCACCAAAGAAGCACCAACCATTTTTCGTGGAACAAGCAATGTGTACCTTGCCAAAGAGTTGGGTATCACGCCGATTGGGACGATGGCACATGAGTTCATGCAGGCATTTCAGGCATTGGATGTGCGACTGCGAGACAGTCAAAAAGCGGCGTTAGAAGCGTGGGTGCGTGAGTACCGTGGTGATTTGGGAATAGCATTGACTGATGTGGTGGGTATGGACGCATTTTTAAGAGATTTTGATTTGTATTTTGCCAAGTTGTTTGATGGGTTGCGTCATGATTCTGGCGACCCCTATGAGTGGGGGGATAAGGCAATCAATCATTACAGCATGCTAAAAATCAATCCAAAAACCAAGACTTTAAATTTTAGTGATGGTCTGACACTCGAAAAAGCATGGGATTTACATCAGTATTTTAAAGAACGCATTAAGACAGGCTTTGGCATTGGTACAAATCTCACCAATGACATGGGGCTGATACAGTTAAACATTGTACTAAAATTGGTGCAGTGTAATGGGCAGCCTGTTGCCAAGCTTTCTGATAGCCCAGGTAAGACGATGATTGATGATGATACTTATTTGGCATATCTAAGAAAAGTCTTTGAAATCAATGATGGCTAATGCTTCATTAAGTCAAGATTGCGTATCAATGGTTTGAATTCAATGATCAAAAAAGGTAAATGCTGATTTATGAAGAGTTCATGACACATCTTTTTGGTAAAATGATTAAAATCATGATATGATTGGGCATCATTATTAACTCATCAAAAACCATGCGACACCTCCCAAAAACTCCACAACAAGTCCGCCACGATCCAAGAAAACGCTTTGGGCAAAATTTCCTTCATGATACTGGCGTGATTCGCCAAATCGTTGATGCCATCTGCTTATCTCGCACTGACAATCTGCTAGAAATCGGACCTGGGCTTGGTGCATTGACTGAGCCGCTACTGGCAGAGGTTGATGGCATGACGGTGATTGAGCTTGATCGCGATTTGGCCAGCCAGCTTAAAATCAACATTGGTGCTAATAGCCATCCTGATTTTAACATCATCAATGCCAATGCCATGCATATTGATTATCGCGCACTTAGCCAAGAGATTGGTAAAGGGGCGTTACGAGTGGTGGGGAATTTGCCTTATAACATTTCCACGCCGATTTTATTTCGCTTGCTTGAATTTGGCGATGTCATCAGCGACATGCACTTCATGCTCCAAAAAGAGGTTGTTGATCGCATCACTGCAGAGCCGAATACCAAAGCATATGGAAGACTGTCAGTCATCATGCAGTACCATTGTATGGCGGAGTATCTTTTGACTGTGCCAAAAGGGGCGTTCAATCCACCACCTAAGGTAACCTCAGCAGTCTTTCGCCTAATCCCATATGCCTGTAAGCCCATCACTGCCAAAGATGAGGCGTTGTTTGCCACCATCGTGCGTGAGACTTTCAATCACAGACGCAAAACATTACGAGCGATTTTTAAGAGCATGAGTATTTTGCCAAAATTGAACGATGAGGATTTTGTTGAAGCTGGCATCAATCCGCAGGCACGCCCAGAGACACTTTCGGTGGCGGATTTTGTGCGTCTGTCTGATTTGGCCCTAAGTAAATCATCTTAACTGTAAACGCCATCATGGGCGGATTTAACCATTCATTGACACAAAAAACAACATGGATAAAGACGGACAAAAGACTTATCGTCATCAGTATGTGATCGGCGACCTACAAGGGTGCTTTGGGTCATTCTCTCGCCTATTAAACCTGCTTGATTTTGATGAGGCACAAGATAAGATTTGGCTTGCTGGCGACATCGTGGCGCGTGGTGAGAACTCCTTGGCAACCTTGCGTGAAGTCAAGAGGCTGTCTGATGTGGGGGCGTTGGCAACCGTGCTTGGTAATCATGACATCACATTGATTGCGGTGTGGCGTGGAATCATGCCGCCTAAGCCTAGGGACAACACCTTGCCCATATTCAAAGCCCATGACTGTGATGACTTGTTAAACTGGCTTCGAAAGCAGCCGCTTTTGTTGTATCCTGATGATAAAACGGTATTGACGCATGCAGGCATTCCGCCCAATTGGTCAATTGATGAGGCGGCTGGCTATGCCAAAGAGCTACAAATCGCACTTGGTTCGGATTTGAACAGTCTTGATAAACTCCTACCAAAACTATACAACAAAAAAGCCGAACGATGGGCAAATGATTTGAGTGGTGCAAAGCGACTTAGACACATCGCTAACTACCTGACCAGAATGCGACTGTGTGATGCCAATGGCACACTTGAATTTGGCTTTAAAGAAGGCTTGCTTGATGAAATGCCAAAAGGATTTCGCCCCTGGTTTTTATGGGAAGTACCAAGGCAAAGACGGATTTTATTTGGACATTGGGCAGCATTACAAGCCAAAGTTGCCAGTCGTACCATACGCTCACTTGACGGCGGCTGTGTGTGGGGTGGCAGACTGGTGGCCTATCGGCTTGGCGACGAAAAGTTGTTTTGGGTTGATGGCAATGCCCAAATTTGACGGACTTACTGTTTTTCAAGATTGGTATCAAGTGGTTGGCAAGTGCGTGGTGCAAAAAGTTTCTGACCTCGTTCATCTCCAACATATCGCCAATGCCATGATTCTTCTGACACGCCTGTTTGAGAGGAAAAGTTTGGCGTGAAAGTTTGCTCCCACCCATACTCTTTGGCATGTTCTTTGAGCCATCGGTAACCTTTACTTTTGGCAAACTTATCATCAATCGGTGCAAAATCTACCGCATAGCCAGTGTGATGCTCGGAAAATCCCGCAGGTGATGAGGTGGTGTAGATGGTTTTTGGAGATTGTTTTTGGCGGATTTTACGCTTCACAATGACATCTTGAGCGCGGACGGAGCGGAATATGGAACTTGGGTATAACGCAACTTTGTCTTTGGCTGCTGCTTTGACCAGTTCTTGTAAAGGTGTTTTGACATCTTTGTGAATGAGTTTGTTCTCATGGTTTTTATCGCCATAGCCACTCCATACCAAATCTTCAGCAAAAGCCTCTTGGTATGAAAAATGCTTGATGCCAACTGCTAAGGCATCAGGTGAGCAGATGGGCGTGGCGGCGACTGGCGATGAATTTTCGTCAGGGGATTTGTTCAGAGGTTCGTCTGTCTCCTCGTGATTGACCCACATCATATTAACAGTTGTTGTGGTACTGACATGTTCTTTATCTGATATGTTCGTGGCGTAGGCAGTCATGCTACCAAAAGCCATTAAAAACAGAGCGATGTGATGCTTGATTTTATGTGTTGTCTGCATTGTCTTTATGTTTGAATTGCGTGTTAAGAATTTAAGATAAGTGCTGTTCGTGATGACATTTGTGAATGCCAATCTTTACTTACGAAGCGGAGAATGTTGGGGTTTTGGTTGATGCAGATGTGCAACCATCGCATCAAGCACCACGGTAGCAAAAGAACCTTTGGGTAGTACAAAACTTAATGTCAGTGCATCATCTTTCCATTTCCAAGACAAATTGCGTACAATCAGTCGTGTGGGTCTGCGTAACATTTTTGCCTTAACTTTTTCTAAGCCTTTGATGAGTACGCTGTTTTTTTCATCTTGAAAAATGGCATTTTCAACCGCCAAGGCGGATTGACTGGCTTTATTTTCTCCAATGCCAAACAGGGTAATGGTGGGGTGAATGTCATGTCTTTTTAGGCGTTCGATGACGGCATCATCAATCTTACTGGTAAAAATTGAACCTGTGCCATCAAGATTGAACACATCGCCATCAATTGCTTGATTCCAAGTACCATCAGCCACTCGTAATGTTAAAATTTCATTGAATAAATGACTGCGTGCTGATGAGATGAGTATCCCATGGCGTTCAAAGTCTTTTTTGAATGGCTTGTAAGGCTTGGGGTTGTCTAATAACTTTTGAAAAAATGCTCGGGCTTGGCTTAGGTTGTTTCCATCTTGTCCAAATCTTTGTTCGCCAACATAGTTTGGCACACCGTGATTGATGATGTCCGTGAGCTGCTGTTCGATGGCATCTTTATCACCGACGACCTTAGTGAGAGTGATGGTGAAATGATTGGCAGCATGCGTGCCACGATTAAGTTTTTTACCATGCCAGTGTTGTTGTAATAAAGCAAGGTACTCGGTGGGCTTGAGTGCTTTTAGAGCAATATCATTAAAAGGCTTTTGTGGTGGCTGTTTGTTTGGTAATCGTAAGCTGAACCACTGAAAGGTTTGGGCGTGGCGGTCTTTCATGCCAGAGTAGCCAACATCATGAATGGGAATGCCTGCCCAGTCAGCCAGCAGGCGTGCGACAAAATGGGTATTTAGGTTGATTTTTTCTACATATAACCAAAGATGTTCGCCACATCCATCAAAATCCAGACAAAGCTGTTCGGTAACAATAAAGTCAGTAGGTGTGTTCTTAAAGGTGGCTGAAATGATGGTTTGCATGAGGATCGGTTGACAGCTAAAAATGGCTATTAAAGCATGATTTGGCACATTTCTCAAATTAAAAAGTGCATGATGATGAAAAATCATCAAAAATGCTTGATGAATATGTATTTGGTCAGCCGAAGCTTATCTCACGGAAGCGATGCTTGACCTTATGATGATGCATTTGAATGATCAAGTGCTTAAAATGACCAGCCAGTCTGATGAAAAGATTGCAGGGGTGATGACTTTATTTTAAATTGAGTGCATACCAAACATGACACATGAGTTAAATGGAGAATGATCATGCAATACATCGCCCCACTTCGTGATATGCAGTTTGTGATGCACGAACTGTTAGATAGCCAGTCGCATTACGCCAAACTGGATGAATATCATGAACTTGACATAGAGACGATTAATAGCTATTTGGAAGCGGCGGCGGATTTTGCCCAGTCAGTGTTATCGCCAATAAATCGCACAGGCGACCTTGAAGGCTGTACTTTTGATGAGGGTGAAGTCACGACGCCGACAGGCTTTAAACAAGCATATGAGCAGTATTGTGAGCTTGGGTTTGCAGCGTTAAATGCCGAACCTAAGTATGGCGGCTTGGGCTTACCAACTTCCATATCAAGTGCCGTCAGTGAAATCATGGGGACGGCAAACTGGTCTTTTTCCATGTATCCAGGATTGTCACACGGTGCCATTCAAACCATTGAGCATCACGGCACAGACGAACAAAAAACCACTTATCTTGAAAAAATGAATACGGGTCAATGGTCTGGTACCATGTGCCTGACCGAATCACACGCAGGCTCGGATTTGGGCATCATTAAGACTCGTGCCACACCAAATGAAGATGGATCGTATGCCATTAAAGGACAAAAAATATTCATCTCTGCTGGCGAACACGACTTGACCGAAAACATCATTCATATCGTCTTAGCTCGCCTGCCAAATGCTCCTGCTGGTACTAAAGGCATCTCTTTATTCATTGTACCAAAATTTTTGGTGAATGCTGATGGTTCTTTGGGTGAGAGAAATGCTGTTACTTGTGGGTCGATTGAGCATAAAATGGGCATCAAAGCATCGGCGACTTGCGTGATGAATTTTGATGATGCTAAGGGATATTTGATAGGGCCGAAAAATCGTGGTCTAAATTGCATGTTTACCTTCATGAATGTCGCACGCATTGGTACGGCAATTCAGGGTTTGGCGGCGTCTGAGTTTGCGTTTCAAGGCTCTTTAAAGTATGCCAAAGATCGTACCGCAATGCGTTCATTATCCGGTATCAAAGAGCCACAAAAACCTGCTGATAGCATCATTCACCATCCAGCGGTGCGTAACATGCTATTGACCCAAAAGGCATTTGCTGAAGGTGGTCGAGCTTTGGTGTACTACCTGTCTCAATTTGCTGACATTGTCGCCAAAGGTGAGCATGCACAGGCAAAGTTTGCTGATGAAATGCTGTCTTTACTAACACCGATTGCCAAGGCATTTTTGACTGAAACAGGTCATGAGGCCGCTAACATGGGTGTGCAAGTCTATGGAGGCCATGGTTTCATCAGTGAATGGGGCATGGAACAAAATGTTCGTGATACTCGCATTGCATGCTTATACGAAGGGACGACAGAGATTCAAGCATTGGATTTGCTGGCTCGTAAGGTGTTGGGTTCGCAAGGCAAAATGCTTGCCAACTTCACGACAATCATTCATCAGTTTTGCCAAGAGCATCAAGATGATGACCGTGTGGGTCAGATGATAAGCACGCTTACCAAGCTTAATAAACAATGGGGCGATATCACCACTCGTATTGGCATGCAGGGCACTCAAAATGCAGACGCTATTGGTGCGGCAGCGGTTGATTATCTGTTTTTTAGTGGCTATGTTACCTTGGGTTATCTATGGGCAAAAATGGCGACCGTCGCTTATGCACGACTGGATAAAATGTGTGAAAGCTTAGATGTGGAACATGCGTTGGATGGCGAATACGGCTTTTATGATGCCAAGATTAAAACGGCGGAGTTTTATTTTGCCAAACTCATGCCACGCCATGCGGTTCATGTTGCACGAATCAACAGTGGTCATGAATCATTGATGGCAATGGAGGTGGAACAGTTTGCCTTTTGATGATCTGTCAGCTACTGACATCAGATGGTTGTCAGCTTGATCTTAAAGGTTGTTTCTTGATGGCAGTAGCTTTTTAGAGTGAAAATTATTTTTAAAATTCATCATAAACAAGGAGTGGTCATGAGTTTGAGTTATCACGCACCGTTAGATGAGATGCGATTTACTTTATATGAAGTGTTTAAAGCATCACAATTTTGGCAAAACACCCCCAGTCTGTCGCACATGGACGCTGATACGGTGGACATGGTCTTGCAGGAGATGGCGAAATTTAGCCGTGAAGTATTATTGCCAATCAATCAATCTGGCGATAACGAGGGGGCGAAATATCTGGGTAGGGGCAGGGTTGAGACGCCCATGGGGTTTGGGAAGGCATTCAGGTCTTATGCTGAGATGGGTTGGATCGGACTGGGTGGCTGCGAATCATTTGGTGGACAGGGTATGCCAAAAATGATTACGATGCTTACCGAAGAGATGATGTTTTCGGTCAATCAATCTTTTGCTTTATACCCAAACTTGACGGTTGGAGCCAGTCTTTGCTTGCTCGCCAGTGGCAGTGAGGAACAAAAAAATGTTTATCTGCCCAAGCTTTATACAGGTGAATGGTCTGGTACCATGTGCCTGACCGAATCACACGCAGGGACGGATTTGGGCATCATTAAGACTCGTGCCACGCCAAACGAAGATGGCTCTTACAACATCACTGGCACGAAGATTTTTATCACTGGTGGCGAGCATGATTTGACTGAGAACATCGTTCATTTGGTGCTTGCTAAGACGCCAAATGCTCCTGCTGGTACTAAAGGCATCTCTTTATTCATTGTACCAAAATTTTTGGTGAATGCTGATGGTTCTTTGGGTGAGAGAAATGCTGTTACTTGTGGGTCGATTGAGCATAAAATGGGCATCAAAGCATCGGCGACTTGCGTGATGAATTTTGATGATGCTAAGGGATATATGGTGGGTGAACAAAATACGGGGCTTGCCACCATGTTTGTCATGATGAATTATGAGCGTGTTACCATGGGTTTGCAAGGGCTGGGGGCGAGCGTGCTTGCGTATCAAAACGCTTGTCAATATGCCAAAGAGCGTCTGCAAGGTCGTAATGATGCTGGCGTACAAAATACAGATAAAGTTGCCGATGCCATCATTGGTTTTGGTGATTTGCGTCGCATGCTGTTAAATGCCAAATGCAATAGTGTTGCGTCTCGTACCTTTGCCATGTATGTGGCTCGTGAACTGGATATTGCTAAATTTAGCGACGATACACAGATGAGGGCGGCTGCAAATGCTAAGATTGCCCTATTAACACCGATTGCTAAGGCATTTTTGACCGACATGGCATTTGAAGCGGTGGTGGGCTGTCAGCAAGTATTTGGCGGTCATGGCTATATTAAAGAATGGGGCATGGAACAAATCGTTCGTGATACACGCATCAGCCAAATCTATGAAGGGACGAATGGCATTCAGGCACTAGATTTATTGGGTCGTAAAGTCATTAAGAATCAAGCCATGACGCTATTGAGCTTTATTGATGAGGTGCTAGATGCGTGTCAGGCGGATACGAATCATGCCATCAAAGATGCCGCCATTAAAGCCGCCAAGCGTGTGCGGTCATTGACAGAGCATCTGCTAAGTGCTACCAAGCAAGACACTCACCTCATTAACACATCTGCGGTGGATTATCTGCATGCAGTTGGTTACTTATGCTATGCGTACATGTATTTATTGATTGTGCAAGCATGCGATGGTCAGTCTGGTAAGTTCTATGATGAGCGTCGTAAGCTTGCAGATTACTTTGTTTTGCGAATGTTGCCGAAGCTCTATGCACATGCTGACATGGCACAGGCGAGTGCGTCAAGCGTGATGGCTTTTGACGATGATTTTTTTTAGTCGCTGATGGCAGAATGACAGCAATAGACAGTCGCCATTCATCATTCGGTTGCTTGTGAGGATTGATGATGAAGGTTAAAAAAATACCTTAATTATCATTAAGGTATTTTTTTTGTGGTTTGATTAGGATTTTTGTACGGCATCAAGCAATTTGGCTTGGTGGTCAATCAGAGCTTGAGGCATGCGTTCGCCCAGTTTTTCAAACAATGCTTTATGGTCATTAAGTTCTTGTATCCAAGAGTTTTTGTCTTGGCCGGTTACTAAGTCGAACTGTTGCTGGCTAAAATCAGACTCTGCCCAGTTGATGTCATCATAGGTAGGTACCAATCCAATCGGCGTGTGAACAGCGTTCGCATTGCCTTCGCAACGATTGATGATCCATTCAAGAACACGCATGTTTTGACCAAATCCAGGCCAGACAAAATCACCATGTTCATCACGACGAAACCAGTTCACTTTAAACATTTTTGGCATTGTTGTGCCATGCTGTGCGGTCAATTTGTTTAGTTTGTCGCCCATTTCCAGCCAATTGGTGAAATAGTCGGCCATGTTGTAGCCTGCAAATGGCAACATGGCAAATGGGTCGCGGCGTACCACGCCTTGCTGCCCTGTGGCGGCGGCGGTGGTTTCAGAACCCATGGTTGCCGCTTTATATACGCCGTCCACCCAGTCAAAGGCTTCAGATACCAATGGCACAGTGTCAGCGCGACGACCACCAAAGATAAAGGCAGAGATAGGCACACCTTCAGGGTTTTCCCATTGTGGGTCGATGGATGGGCATTGTGCTGCTGATACGGTAAAGCGAGCATTAGCGTGCGATGCTTTTTCTGATCCATCATGCTGTTGGCGTTTCCAGTTGATGAGATTTGCTGGTGGCTCTTTGGTTTTGCCTTCCCACCACACTTCACCATCTTCTGTTACGGCGACATTGGTATAAAGTACATCAGACCCCAGCATGCTCATGCAGTTTGAGTTAGTCTTAGTGTTTGTTCCTGGTGCTACGCCAAAAAATCCTGCTTCTGGGTTGATGGCGTAAAGTTTGCCATCTGCTGATGGCTTGATCCAAGCGATGTCATCACCAACCGTCTCTACCTTCCAGCCCTCATAACCCGCTGGTGGAATGAGCATGGCAAAGTTGGTTTTGCCACAGGCGGATGGGAAAGCGGCGGCGATATAGTGTTTTTTGCCTTCTGGATTGGTTACGCCCAAGATGAGCATGTGTTCAGCCAGCCAGCCTTGTTCACGACCCATGACAGATGCAATGCGTAGTGCCAGACATTTTTTGCCAAGTAGGGCATTACCACCATAGCCTGAACCGTATGACCAGATTTCACGAGTCTCTGGAAAATGGACGATGTACTTGTCATCATTGCACGGCCATGCCACATCTTTCTCGCCATCGCTTAATGGCTTACCAACAGAATGCACGCATGGTACAAATTCACCGTCCGTGCCCAGTACATCATAGACAGCCTTGCCCATGCGAGCCATCTTACGCATACTGACGACAACATAAGGGCTGTCGGTGATTTCAACACCGATGTGGGCAATGTGGCTACCCAGCGGACCCATGCTAAATGGTACCACATACATGGTGCGACCTGCCATGCAGCCGTCAAATTTCTCATTTAAAATTGCTCGCATTTCATCGGGGGCTTTCCAGTTGTTGGTTGCACCTGCGTCAATTTGCTGCTTAGAACAGATGAAAGTACGGTCTTCAACACGGGCCACATCTGACGGATCGGAGAATGCCAAATAAGAATTCGGGTGTTTTTCTTCATTAAGCTTGATCATTGTCCCATTCTCAATCATCAGATTGATGAGGCGATCGTATTCTTCTTCTGAACCGTCGCACCACTCAATGTTGGCAGGCTTGGTGAGGCTGGCAATGTTAGCCACCCAATCGATTAAAGCTTGGTGACGGACGAATTGTGGGGCAGTGATGGTTGTGGTCATGATAACCTCTCAGGGTTCTTAGATTGAATGAAAAAGTAAGTACGAAGTAAAAGTACTACATATAAAAAAAATGACCTATTAAAACATAAAAATAAAACAATGATAATCATTATTTTAAAAATAAATGAAACTATTTTTTTTAATGATGATTAAAACTGATGGAATGGGCATGTTGCAATATAGGTGGGTAATAATGCTTGAAATAATCCCCAAGCATTTGACTTGGGGATTTTAAACATCATATATCTGGATATGGACGGAGTTGATCTGCCTGTATCCATGCTTGTACCCATTCATCAGGGGGTAGGTTGATGTCTGAATGACCCAAGCTGTCTAAGATTTCTTTGGTTGGTAGGGCTTTGCCAGATTTAAAATCGGTAACTGCTGTTCGCAAAAGGGCATGACAAGTACACTTTCCCTTAACCCACATGGTCTGCTCCACATAAAACCAGCGTTCATCAATGGCACAAATGCGAGTTTTCATCGTAACCTTATCAAAAGCACGAATTCGCTTGCGGTACTGAATGGTGCTGCCTGCCACCACCAAACCCCAGCGATTTTTGATGAGCTTAACCCCAAGACCTGAACGAATGGCAAAATCCGTGCGACCTAAGTCAAACAGTGTCAAGATTCTCCCATTGTTCATTTCAAGAAAGTTGTCAATGTCATTGACATTGGCGGTGAAATGATATTCACTGGTGTCGGTCAAGCTTAGGGCTTTTCCTTGTTTTAGACCGAGCGAGCTTTTGACAATGGTTTTGGTTAGGCGTAAAAACGGATACATGCTGATTTCCTTGTTTTGGGCTGATTGTTACCGTCAAACTTGATAAAACTTGGCGGTCTTTAGGTTCGGCGATTTTGATTTTTCGTTACGCTCTTTTGATTGTGATCCATTTTTGGAGGATTTGCCATCTGTGTGCTGGCGACGAACAGCACGAGATTTTAACGGTTTTTTATGAATGCGTGCTTGCTTTTCTTTGGTGGCAGTATTAAGACCTGTGCCGATGCGTGGACGCAAACCGACCGTTTCAACCAGCTTGCTGATTTCTTTGGCGTCAAGCTCAATGAAGCGTCCTGTGCGTAATTCTTTTGGTAGAATGACGGTGCCGTAGCGAGTGCGAATCAGCCGAGACACTTTCAGTCCTTGTGATTCGAACATGCGGCGAACTTCTCTTTTACGACCTTCTTTGATTTTGACATGATACCATTTATTTACGCCCATGCCACCGCCTTCTTTGATGTCATCAAATTTTGCCATGCCGTCTTCTAGTTCAACGCCACGAGTGAGATTTTGAGCGATTTGTGGAGTCACATCACCAAGTACTCGCACGGCGTATTCACGAGCTACCTCACTAGATGGGTGCATGAGACGATGAGCGAGTTCACCATCATTGGTAAATAGGAGTAATCCTGATGAGTTGATGTCTAAGCGTCCAACCATGACCCATCTGTCGCCTGTGAGTTTTGGTAGGCGGTCAAAGACGGTGGGGCGACCTTCTGGGTCAGATGCTGATGAGATTTCACCTTCTGGTTTATAATAGGCAAGGACACGACGGCGTTTTTCTCGTTCGGCTTTGATACGCACCAAGCGTCCATCAACACGAATTTCGTCCAATGCTGTCGCTCGGTCGCCAAGTGTGGCAATCGTACCGTTGATAGAGACTCGCCCTGACTTAATGATGTCCTCCAATCCACGACGAGAGCCTAAGCCCATGCGAGCAAGCAATTTTTGGAGTTTTTCTCCATCGGTGCGAGTGGTGGGGGTGGATTCTGAGGTGTGTGGTATAAAATCGGTATGATTAAAATCATTCATGGGGCGTTTCCTGTGTTTGGATGATGACATTTCACAATGTTACGATTTGCGTTCGTCTTGCTTTTTGGTGTGAAAGCAATGTTTGTGATGAGTGCGTGTTGATGCTAAAAAGCATGGCAATCATCAATCATGGGCGAATGCGTGATGACACTGATGTTAGATGATGCCACGCCCATCATACGACCGTTATTAAAAATTAGCAAGAATAGTTTTGTAACTGTATTTATAAACTTTAATGAGGCGTGTTTTGGATGATCATCATTCCACTTTCAAACTTTCCAAATCAGGCAGTGGCGGCAACTCATCTAGGCTTGATAAACCAAAAGCATCTAAAAATGCAGGCGTGGTGTGCAGTAGGGCAGGTTTGCCCAGCGTGTCTTTATGACCTTTCTCCATAATCCAACCTTTATCAAACAGCTGTCTTAGAATGTTACTTGATACCGTTACGCCACGCACTTGCTCAATATCACCACGCGTAACAGGTTGTTTGTAGGCGATGACGCTTAGGGTTTCAAGTAAAGCCTGACTTAGGTTTTCAAGGCGTTGTGGAAAGATTTGCTGAATCAGTCGTGAATAACTGTCTTTGATTTGTAGGCGATAGCCACTGGCTGTCTTACTGAGTGTCAGGACACTGCCTGACAGTCGTTCTTGTAGAATGATGAGTGCCATTTGTAGTTCATCGCTACTCATGGCAAGATGTTTCTTTAAATCATTGTCGGTCAATGGCGTTTCACTGGCGTGTAACAATACTTCAATATAGCGACTTAAGGCTTCGGCAGTGGCATGAGCTTCTAAGATGGCTTTTTGTTCATCTTTTGTTATGTTTGACTCTTGTGCCACATTAAGTGGTGGGGTGTTCATGGTGTTTTGCATGATGGTGTTACATTTGGTAAAAAATGGTCGGATAAATTAAATTAAGGTGAGCGGGTGTTTAATGCAACCAGTAAAGCATCTGTTCGTCCATGCTGATTTCTTTATGTTCTGTGTTCTTTGAGATGTCTGTCTCATCATCGTGGTAGTCATTAAAGCCGACCAAGCCACGCTTGATCAGTTCTAAGACTGCCACGAAACTCACCACGACACCCAGCTTGCCCTGAGTGGGTTCAAGCAACTCTTTGAATGTTGCCATGCCTTTGTTGCTTAATGTGCGAGTGATGTTGGCGATGCGTTCAGGCAAAGGAACAGGGTCAATGGTAACCATGTGTGTTTGCTGTTCTGATTTGATTTGCATATTGACCAAGCTATTAATCAACAGTGCTGGCGAGTACTTGGGTAATTCAGCTTGCATGGCTTCGATGCTAGGTAGGCTTGTAAAAGCCAAAAACACATCTCTTTCAAGGCGAATCAGATCATCAAGGCGTCTGGCCACTTCTTTGATCTGAGCATACTCCTCAAGCTTTCTGATCAATCTTGCCTTTGGACTCATTTCATCGTCTGTGCCAGCTGCATTGGGCAATAAAAGTTCGCTTTTGATGGCAATCAGGGTGCTTGCCATGAGTAGGTAATCTCCTGCCAATTCAAAATACTCTTCATCTAAGTCTTTGATATAACTTAAATATTGCTTTGTGATGGGTAAAATGGCTGTTTCAGTAAGGTCGAAATTATTTTTTTTAACCAAATACAACAAAAAATCCAGCGGCCCTGCAAATTGTTCAAGCCAAATGGCAAAAGCCTGCGGTGGAATGTATAAATCATCAGGCAGATTTTCAACAGGCGTATCGAAGATGCGAATGGATGAATTTTCCACAATGAACCTTATTATCAGATGAGTTGTGTGTTACTGGTGGAGCTTTCTAATTGCAACAGCAGCTTTTTGCGAGTAGTGCCACTGCTGTATCCACCAATTTTACCATTTTTTAGTCGCACTCTATGGCAGGGGATGATGATGGCAATCTTATTTTTGCCATTCGCTGATGCGACGGCTCTGGTCGCATTGGGCATGGACATTTTTTTGGCTTGTTCTGAGTAGGAGATTGTCTGACCATAATCAATGTTCATCAGTTCGTGCCAAACTTTACGCTCAAATTCTGTCCCAATCATGTCTAGCGGTATGCTAAATTGAGTCAATGTGCCATCAAAATAACGGTTAAGCTGATGTTGGAGTTTGATGGCTTTGCTGTTGTTGGGTGGTAGGTGAGAATTAAAGACTTTGATGATCGTATGAATGTCATTGACAAGTGTTTTATTGTCTAAAAATTCCAAAAGACACAAACCTTTGGGTGAAAAAATACTGATCATCATCCCCAGCGGTGTCTGTATGAATGAATGACACAGATGGTCGTTAGGGCGGTCATGTGCGTCATTCATGACACGCAACACTTTTGATAAGTGGTGCGTGTCTGAGTGCTGGACAGATGCGTCGCCAGTCCTAATTAACATTACTTTTGATTGTCTTATGTGGTCGCAGGTCATGTCATTTAAGCTTGGCAAGTGGTTTGATGCCAATGGCACGACGAGTCTTATCCAGCTGCTTTTGGGCGACGCGACGAGCTTTGGTGGCTCCCATTTGCAAGATTTCTTCCAGGTGTTTTGGGTCGTTCATGAGTTCAAAATAGCGGTTTCGCATGGGTTCGATTTCATCATTGATTTTATTAAATAAAATCTCTTTGGCTTCACCCCAACCAATACCACGGCGATAATGAGCCGCAAGTGCGTCAATCTCTTCTTTGCTGGCAAAAGCACGATAAATCTCAAAAATGTTGCAGTCATTTGGATCTTTTGGCTCTTCTGGTGCCTGGGAGTTGGTAACGATTTGTGAGATGGCTTTTTTTAGTGCTTTTTTTGGGTCGATTTGTGGGTTGCCATCGCCAAATAGCGGAATGGTATTGCCATAAGATTTGCTCATCTTGCGACCGTCAAGCCCAGTTAATAAGGGAATGTCTTCATCAACGACGGCGTTTGGCTGAACGAACAGGGGCTTGTACTTAAAATTGAATGTGCCAGCAATGTCTCTTGCCATCTCAATATGCTGTACTTGGTCTTTACCGACGGGTACATGAGTGGCGTTAAACATCAAAATGTCAGCCGCCATCAATACAGGATAGCTGAACAATCCCATGGTAATGCCAAAGTCTGGATCAACATCTTCTTTGGCGGCATTGATATCAACAGCGGCTTTATAGGCGTGGGCTCGATTCATCAAGCCTTTAGCACATGAGCAATTTAGCACCCAAGCCAGCTCTGGAATTTCTGGAATGTCTGACTGGCGGTAGAAAGTTACCGCTTGTGGATCCAGACCGCAGGCGAGCCAAGTTGCAGCAATGGCACGAGTGGAGCGATGAATCTCATCAGGATCGAAACACTTGATGAGAGCGTGAAAATCTGCCAAAAAGAAAAAAGCATCTCCTTCGCCTTTGGCAATCGCTTCATTGGCAGCGGCAATCGCAGGGCGAATTGAGCCGACATAGTTGCCTAGATGGGGAATGCCCGTGGTGGTAATGCCTGTAAGAACTCGTCTTTGTTCGGTGGTGTCGCTCATGATGGTCTCTTGTCTGTTTTTGGCAATGATGAAAAGATAAAATGATTATTATAGCAAATTTTTTGACAAGTGATGTTTGATTCTTTGGGATTTTTGCTGAAATTTTTTGGGATGGTGTTTATATGGTTGAGTTTTTATCTGCTAATTTGGATACCCAACCCTAAACTTTAGTTTTTTATAGCACCGTGTTTAAAAGTATGATTGACAAATCGTTTTTTTTTGTAAAATTAGAGGAGTGGGATTGGGTATTTGACAAAACCAATGATAGCTAATTTAAACAATACTTGCATTGAATTTTTGTGATTATTTTTCGTCTAATGTTTTTATTTTTCAGGAGTTGATTTTGGATATTATTATTGCTATTCTTAAGTGGTGTTTTGAGCATTGGATCATTACAAGCTTAGTTTTACTTTTCTTGATTGGTCGTATTGCTTCAGCAGTGATAGAGAAGCGTTTGGAGGAGGAGAGGGAGGAGGAGCGGAGGGCTCGTGAGGAGGAAAAGAGAAGGAGATTTTTTACTTGTGATGAATGTGGCAAGGAAGAGGCTTTGGTTAAGGGGAGGGTGGAGGAAATAGACCGCTATCCAACTTATAAAGAGCTTAGAGAAACAACTTCGTCTGGAAAAACCAAAACTCGCCAAGTTAAAATTTTTAAGGTAACAGAAAAACGCATTATCGGTGTAAATTTTGCGATGCTGGATTTACAACCACTAATACAAGAGAGTTAAATTGAATATTCAAGACTTTATCCAGGCTGCTAATAAGTTTTGTTTGGATGCAAATGATGAAAATAGCAGATACCGCTCTTGGGAGCATTGCTATACTGAATTTGCCAAAGCAAGAAAGCAGTCGTCGCTAGATTATGATTACTTAAGCCTGCATTTGGCATTTTATTTGGCAAGTTGGGGTATGCTGAGAGCATCCTTTTTGTTACAAAAGGATTATAAAGTTCATATTCCTGCAGTGCAAATTATTTTAAAACCAGAGTATGACTGTTTGCACAATTTAAAATGCCAAGATATTTTTAACAAGCAAGTGGAAGTTGCCTGGAGAAATGTAAATAAGGAGCTTTCTGATTACTATGGTATGGTCAGACAGACTGTTAAAGGTGATGTAAAATCAAAACCATCATCTGTTTTGATGAGTAAAATTTTGCTAGGTACTTTGGCTTGTACGCCTGCCTATGACCGTTTCTTTATGGATACTGCAAAAAAAGTATGCGGAATTACAGCAGCGTACGGCGTGAGTTCTTTAAAAGAATTGGCTGGATTTTATGCAGATAATGAAATCCAATTGGAAGATTTGCGTCAGAAACTTCATAAAGAACAATTTGAATATCCACAAATGAAATTATTGGATATGGGGTTTTGGCAACTTGGTTTTGAAAATAGCCCGTAGCCCGTAGGTTGGGTTGAGGCACGAAACCCAACAAATTCAAAGACTTACACCAAAAATGGTGGGCATAGCCCACCCTACATTATCCTATGGCTCATTTGGTATATATTAGGAATTTAGCACTTCTAAATCATCTTTGCAAATGGCCATCGCATCGTCATCAGGGCAAAAGCTGGGGTCTAATCGACAAATGGCACATTGTAACTCTTTGATTTGTTTGTCTTGATGTTGGATATGAGCAAGCAACGCTGCGATGCTGGTGGCAATAGGGTCGTGATTGTCTGGTTTTAATCCGTAAGCATTGAATAATTCGTTGGCTACTTGGTTTTGCTCATGGTTTACTTTTGGTGCGTCTTTTTTGTGATCTTTATCAATCATTCTGGCAGCAAATCCTACCATTGTGGCGTTGTCAGGAACGGATTTGATGACGACTGCATTTGAGCCTATTTTGGCATGATTACCGACATTAAATCCGCCTAAAATCTTTGCGCCAGCACCAACCACGACATGATTTCCCAGTGTTGGGTGGCGTTTGGCACCCTTTTCCCAGGAAACCCCCCCCAAGGTAACACCGTGATACAAAGTAACATCATCACCAATTTCAGCGGTCTCTCCAATGACTACACCCATACCATGGTCAATAAACAGCCGCTGACCAATTTTGGCGGCAGGGTGAATCTCAATGCCAGTTACCATGCGACCAACATGTGATAAAGCACGAGCAGCGAATTTATGTTCTTTGTTCCATAGGGTGTGAGCGGCACGATGCAAGGTGCGTGCGTGAATCCCTGGGTAGGTGGCAAGCACTTCAATCTTGGTGCGAGCAGCTGGATCTTTTGCCAGCACCGCCTCAACATCATCGTTGATTTGAGTGGCGAGATGTTTTAGTCTTGTGAGGATGGACACGGAGCAATCCTTATTGGTCGGTGTGTTTTTGTCTCATTGTAAATCATTACACCAAATTTGCCAACTATTAGGTAGGATTTAATTTTTGAGTGATTTTGGCGATTAATGCACGCAGTAAAGCATGTTCTTTTTGGTCAAGTTGTAATCGGCTGGTCAAACGAGACAGGCGCTGTGGTAGGTTTTTTAGATGATTAGCATCTGCTAAGTCAAGGCGTGTCATCAAATCAACCACGGCATCATTCAGTGCCTGTTTTTGGGCATGAGTGATGGCAGGTTCGTCCCAATCTTGACGAATGGTGAGCATCAGTGGCTGGCATTCATGTTGTTGGGCGTTCTTTGGCGTGAGTTGAGTCATTTGATAAAATGCGTCATAAATGAATGAGCTGATGACCTGAATGGCAGAGGCGACATTGAGTACAGGATAGTCAGGATTGGCAGGGATTTGAATGTGGTAATCTGCAATCGCCAGTTCATCATTGGTCAGTCCTCTGTCCTCACGCCCAAATAAAATGGCAACTTTGGGTCTTTGAGAATTGTCATGCTGGCTAAAATAGTCTGTTAAGATGTCAGCACTTTGTTTGGGGCTAACAACAGGGCGTGGTAAATGGCGTGTGCGAGCAGAAGCGGCGAAAATCAGTGAGCAATCTGCCAATGCTTCCTCTGGTGTATTGACAATGACAGCGTTGTTAAGAACGCTGGTCGCACCTGCAGCGTTTGCGTGGCTTGTCTCATCAATTGGCAGGCGAGGATTGACCACGACAAGATCACTTAATCCCATGGTGTGCATGGCACGAGCGGCAGAGCCAATATTGGCAGGTAGGGTTGTGCCAATCATGATGATGCGAATGTGCTTTAAATGTTTTAGGATATTCATGGTTGCTACTGTGGTTTTTTTGGGTTGATGAATTTGCCCATTATTTTAATAAGATGTGATCTGGTGGCAGTATTGATTGTAATCCGCTAAGCACACCATCACTAGGATATAAGCGAAAACGCTCATTAACCATCAGTCGTGAGACGCTACAGTCATCATAGATGAATAATGAGACAGGTAGGCAGCCGTCTTTGATGGTGGTGTGCTTTGGCAGGGTAATTTCATTGCCTGCTTCATCATAAGCGATGGCATCGTCAATCTCTTCATCGTCATCAATGTGGGGCATGTCTGCTGGCGGCACGGATTCTTTTAATAGCGACAAAACGCCCGATAAAGCCTTGGTGTCATGAGCGTGTAGCTTGATATTAATGGCGGATAAATGTTTGATGCGAGCTTGAGTCAATGAAATGGCGTCTTGCATTCTGGCGAAAATTCTTCCATCGGATTCACGCACGCTAAGTTTGGCGATGATGATGACGCCATTTAGGTCTTCAATGCCTTCCCAGTCTTCTTTGGGTATTTTACGCAATTCAGTGGCATTTGGTGTTTTGGCTTCTAAAATTGATTTTAGTTTTGTGAATTTATCAGTAAAGCAACTCACTTCCACACGACAACTGCCATCATCTAAGGTGATGGCGACTCTGTTACCAAAGTTTGCCACATCAATGACCAAACCTGCCACTTGTGCGTATTTGTTATAGCCCAAATCACTAAGATTGGACAGTTGGTTGGTATTGGTGTATTTTTTAAGCTCATCTCGATATTTGTCTAATGGGTGCCCTGTCAAATATAACCCTAGGGTATCTTTTTCCCCTTTTAGGCGTGTCTGATCGCCCCATATGACATTTGGTAACTGTGGAGCGGTGGATAAGCCATCGTCAATCTCATCAAACAAGTCAAAAGTGCCAACCAGTTCATTTTGACGATTTTGTTCAGCGACTTTTGTGGCGGTGGGTAGTTGTGCCCAAAGCCCTCCACGAATGTGGTGGCGTAACTGCTGATCAGCAAACTCTGGCTTGATACGCTCTGCCAAATCATCAAAACAACCAGCACAGATGAGCGCCTCTAAGGCACGCTTGCCGACTTTTTTAATATCGACACGATTGCAAAAATCATAAAGGTCTTTAAACGCACCTTTTTGACGAGCCTTGACAATGCTGGCAACCGCATCTTCTCCCACGCCCTTGATTGCACCTAGCCCATAGATGATGGTCTTTTTATCCTGTACAACAAATTTCCAATCACTGTGATTGACACTAGGTGGAATGACAGACAAATCAAAGTTATCTTTGCAATCAGAAATCAAAAAAACAATCGTATCTGTATCGTCCATTTCTGAGGTTAAGACCGCTGCCATGAATTCGGCAGGGTAGTAGTATTTTAAATAAGCGGTTTGGTAAGCAAGCACGCCATAGGCAGCAGAATGTGATTTATTAAAACCGTAGCCTGCAAACTTTTCAACCAAATCAAATATTTGTCCAGCCAGCTCACCTGACACGCCTTGACCGATGGCACCATCAACAAAAATACTGCGTTGCCTTGCCATCTCTTCAGGCTTTTTCTTACCCATCGCACGGCGTAGCATGTCAGCACCGCCTAGGGTGTAGCCTGACAATATTTGAGCGATTTGCATGACTTGTTCTTGATAAACAATGACGCCATAAGTGGCTTTTAGTGGAGGTTCTAGCCATTCATGCTGGAAATCTGGGTGTGGGTAGGCAGGTTCTTGAATGCCGTGCTTTCGGTCGATGAAGTCTGTAACCATGCCAGATTCTAAAGGACCAGGGCGATATAAAGCACACATCGCAATCACATCTTCGATGTTGGTGGGCTTGAGTTTTTTTAGGTATTTTTTCATACCTGAGCTTTCAAGCTGGAATACGGCGGTGGTATTTCCTGATTGTAAGACTGATTCATAGACCTTTTCATCATCAAGGGGGAGTTTTTCAAGGTCAATCGGTTGCTCACCCAGCTTGGCAAGGGTGTGATTGATGTTATCCACCGCAGCTTGGATCACAGTCAGATTTCGCAGGCCCAAAAAGTCAAATTTGACCAGCCCCACCGATTCAACATCGTCTTTATCAAACTGGCTGACAGGATGCCCTTCATCATCACAGTACACCGCAGAAAAATCAGAGATGCGATTGGGGGCGATGAGTACGCCACCTGCATGTTTGCCGACATTGCGAGTGATGCCCTCTAATTTTTGTGCCATTTCCCATATTTCGACAGCGGCATCATGATCTGGGTGGGTTGAGTCGTCTTTGAGCATTTCTTGAAGCTGAGGTTCTTCTGCCAATGCTTGTGCCAATGAAATGCCAGGAGTTTTTGGAATGAGCTTCGACATTTTGTCAGCCAACCCTAAGGGTTTACCTTGCACACGAGCAACATCTCGCACCACCGCTTTGGCACCCATTGTACCAAAAGTGATGATTTGAGACACCGCCTGCCTGCCATAAGTGCGACCGACATAATCAATCACACGATCTCGCCCCTCGATACAAAAATCAATATCGAAGTCTGGCATTGAGACGCGTTCAGGATTTAAAAATCGCTCAAAAAGTAAGTCGTACTCTAAGGGGTCAAGATCGGTGATGTTGAGACTATATGCCACCAATGAGCCCGCACCAGAACCACGACCTGGACCAACGGGTACGCCATTGGCTTTCGCCCAACGAATAAAATCCATCACGATGAGAAAATAACCTGGAAATCCCATTTTTAAGATGATGCTTAGTTCATAATCGAGGCGTTCTTGGTATGCCTTGAAAATTTCATGCCATGTGTCATCACGAGAATCGATGGGGTAGAGCTTGGCAAGACGCTGATCCAAACCTTCGGCACTGACTTTTTTAAAGAAACTTTCAATCGTTTCACCCTCAGGTATGGGAAATTCAGGCAATACATTGATGCCAAGCGTCAGCGTAACATTGCAACGGCTGGCAAGCAGATGGGTGTTTTCAATGGCTTGGGGCAAGTCATAAAACAGTGTCATCATCTCTTGCTGGGTGCGAAAATATTGTGATTGTGTGTAGTTTTTTGGACGATTGGGGTCGTCTAGCGTATAACCTGTGGTGATACATACGCGTGCTTCGTGCGCATCAAAATCGCTGCCAACCTCATCGTCTCTGCCCAATCCTGTACTTTGTGGTACTGGATTCATGAAACGCACATCATTATGAGCGATGATGGCAATGCCTGCTTTTGAGCCTTGAATGATGGCTTGGCGATTATAATCATCATCACCGACATGTGTGCGTCGAATGGATAGGTATAATCGATCGCCAAAAACCTCCTGCCAAGGCTTAACAATTTCGCCAAATTGCTCTGGGTGGTTGCCTGTTAATACGGTGCTGGTCTCTGAACGGTTGGTTAAGATGGCGATGATGCCATCATTCATGCTGAATAATGCTTTTTTGGTGATGATGGGTGTGCTGATGGCAACCGTGCCATTGTCATTCATGGGTCGGTCGGTGTAGGCATCTGACAGCAGTCGTAATAGATTTTTGTAGCCGTCGTTATTCATGGCGTAGAGTATGACGGTGTGAGCAGCGTCTTGAGCATGGCGGTCAGCAGACTCACCAATCGTTGCTTCAAGGCCAATGATGGGTTTGATGCCCGCCCCAATACATGCTTTATAGAATTTGACCACAGCAAACATATTGTTTAAATCCGCCAATCCCAACGCTGTCTGCCCATCATCCTTAGCGGCTTTTACCAAGTCTTTGATACGCACGATAGAATCAACGATGGCGAATTCACTATGTACGCCCAAATGCACAAATGCCATGAATGTCCTTGATGTTATGATGAAGTGAAAATGACAAAAATCATGAAAATAAACTTTAGAATTATACCACTGATTGGTTGTATTTTTAAGTGTTGTGTAAAAATTACTGCCATTAATGAAATTTTGATGCGGTCTTTAAATGTTTAGTCAATGAAGTGATGCACATCAAAACATCACTCATTCATGGTAAAATTGACCAAATCAAGGTACAATCTCATTTTATCTTTTATTTAAATTGCCATCTGCGTTATGTTTCAAATCATTCAGTCTAATGATACAAATAAGTTGGTCGATCAGCTCATTCATTTTTACGAAAAAAATCACCAGCATCAGTCTTTGACAGATGTCATATTTTGTCCATTTGTGGTGATTGTGCCGTCAATGGTGTTGGGTGATTGGCTGTCTAAACAGGTGGCATTGAAAGCAGGAATCAGCACGCTCTTAACCACAGAATTTTGGGGTCGATATCAGTGGCGTATGATTGATGCCGTCTTGAATGTTGACGCTCGCTTTCATGATGATGGATTGGCCGTGCCTGAGGTGGCGGTATTGTCTGGCTCGGTGATGCGTTGGCGAATTTTTGGGTATTTGAGTGAGATTGCCAAGACGGATTTGGAGCGGATTTTAAATGATGACGATGATGAGCTACATTTTTTATTTAAATCACTTGTTGACACGCAATCATCACGACGCTTTGATGAGGGAGTGGCTGATGTGCGACCAAGCATTTTGGAACATCGTCTTTGGCAGACTTGTGATGAGTTGGCAAAAGTTTATGTGCGATATTTAACCCAACGCCCAAAATGGCTAGAAGCTTGGTCTTTGGACAAGCCTTTGCCCATGTCGGTTGAAGAAATGATTCGTCAAAAAGACCAATTTGGCGAAAGTTTTGGGCAGTCAGAAGGTACGCCTGACTGGTTGTATGCCCATTACCATTCCTTAGAGCGACTGCTTCGCCATTTGTGGTGGGTATTGTTCAAGGAAGTTTACAACTATCGAGAACAGCTAGAAACAAGGTTTTGGCAAGTGCTAAATGGTGAGCGCGGCGAGGCTGTAAAAAGTCTAGCAATCGATGAGTTGCCAAAAAATCTGTATATGTTCACGGTGCAGCAGATCCCACCAGTGGAACTGATGTTTTTAAAAAAGCTATCGCTTCAAATCAATATACGCCTATTGCACTTTAATCCATCAAAGATGTTTTGGGCGGACATTGTGGATAAAAACTGGCTTTTAACCCAACGCATCATTCAACCACAGATGGTGTACCTAAAAGATTATGGACATGGATTATTGTCTAGATTGGGCAAGGAATCTCGTGAGACTTTTGCCATGCTTGCTGACATGTCAGGAGGTGATTTTTATTATGAACACGATGACGCCTTAGTCAATCAGCATGAACAATCACTGAATAAAATCTGTTCTGATGACACAGACGCCGCCATCAAAATTGACTGGCAAGACAAATTTGTCAATGGTGCTGGAACGGGCATACTACAAAGACTCAAACAAGACATTTTAATGCTGGGTGAGGATAACGACAGCGTGGCAATGCAAGAAGTGCTTTTTGCCCTGACCCAAAAAAACTGCCAAAAACCCACATTTACCCTAGACACCCAGTCTGATCACGCCATACCAGAGTTAAGTATTCATGCTTGCCATAGCCTGACAAGACAGCTTGAAATTGCGCGCACGATGATTGCTCGCTATCTTAATACCGACTATGGTGATGGTGTGGCTCGTAAGTTATCAGATGTGGTGATATTATTGCCTGATGCTCAAGAGGCTGAACATGTGATTCGCTCCGTCTTTCCTGATGGCGTGGGTATTGATGGTCTTAGATTACCCATCAAAATCACAGGCACAACCGACCGTACGATAGATGAACTGATGCAAGCGATCATCGGGTTTTATCGCTTGCTTGGCATGCAAGATGCTCGGTTTTATGCACATGAATTTTTTGAATGGCTGATGAATCCAAGTGTTTATGAAAGTTTTGGCTTGGGTTTTGAGGGGGCTTATCGTGCCAAAGCTTTGCTGGTGCAGGCAGGCTTTAAGCGGGGCTTTGATGCACGCCACATCAGTCAAACTCTGCATATCGCCGATACCGATTATCGTTATACATTCAGTTATGCGCTTGATCGCATTGTACTAGGATTCATCGCACCAAATGCACAAGCGGCAAGTGATTTGTTGTATCCGTCTGATTGGGTCAATCCCACCATCAAAGATGCCACCTTGCCACTTGATGGCGTCAGCTTAAATGACGCACACATCGTAACAGCTCTTTGTGCGATTCATGAGGCATTGACACGATTTTCTGGCATGTATCATCAGGTTGATACGGTGCAGTCATGGCTCCAAAAAATTGAGCATGAACTCATTAATGATTATTTTTATGACCGTAAACAAAGTGTGCAAATGCGTGCCATCTTTGATGCTAAGAATGCGATGATGTCAAGCTTGCGTGCCAATGCCAACTATCATCGTCATGCAGACAGTGCGACTCATACTGATGACATTCGCATGAGTCTTGAATTTGTGCTAGAAAGCTTATCAGATGCGGTGGCAATGCAAACAATCGCTGCTGAACCGTCTGGCGTGATTACGGTGGCAAGATTTGGTGCTTTAAGAAGCATTCCTTTTGGTCTGACACTCATGTTGGGCATGAACCTGTCTGCTTTCCCCAGACAAGATAAGAATGTGCGGCTGGACTTGATGAAGGCGGGACTTAAACGCCGTGGTGATCGTACGAACGAAGATGATGATAATGGGGCGTTTTTAGACGCAATCTTATGTACCAAAGATGCCTGTGCAATTTTTTATGACGGTCTAAGCACCGATGGCAGTACGGTATTATTGCCAGCCTCACCTGTTGGCGAACTCATTGAATTTTTTAAATCAGATGTTGATTGGCAATTTGAAGCGGCTAATGAGGATGTGCAGGCGGTTGCTGCATTATTGCCCAGTTTGATTGAGCGGTATTTGGTTACTTATCATCATGCAATGAGTTTTGAAAAAGGGGTGTTTTATGACAGTCAGTCCCAACCTGAGAGTCAAAGTTTGGCAGAGATGTTACTTGGTTTTATTAATAACAAAAAGCAAGAGCAAAGATTGTCCATGCCGCCTGCTCCCATTTGGCAACAAGTAAGGCGAATCATTGATGCCAAACGCCCACATGACGATAAGCCATTTGCCACACTGCCAAGTGATGATGAATTGAAGCGGTTTGCTGATGTTTTGTCAAACAATGTTCAAGGCGAGCATGTTGCTCAAGATATTGATGAGTTGATTTGTCAATATCGCTTGACACCACCCAATCAACTGACTGCTCAAATGATCATCAATGCCATCAAATCACCTGCCAAGCATTATTTGTATGGTAAATTTGCCACTGCCAAATCATCAGAGGTGGATGAGATGAACGAACCTTTGTCATTAGATGGTTTGGGCGATTGGCAGCTTAGGCAGGTGATCATCAAGGCGTTTGCTTTGGGTGTGTTTGACGGCAAAAAACCAGATGACATGAATGCCATGCAAATGACAGAACAAAATATCAAAGAGTTATCACAACTTGATGCCTTATACCATGATGCCAAACTGCCTGCTGGCGTGGTGCGTTCACAGGTGTTGCAGGATGCGACAGAATTTATTAAGGATCAATTCATGGCATTTTTTGAAGTGATTAAACATCACGCGTTGGTCGATGATTCAATGCAGGCGACGGATTTTTCTTCCATGAAGACCACCACATGTGAAGAGAGGATCACTGTCGGTTTGGGACAACATGACATCAAGGTCGTTGCTGACATGCCTGCGTCTGATGAGATGGTTTGGCTGAATGTTTTGGTCAGTAAAGCATCGGCTGATAAGCTGATGGGCTTTTGGGTTTGGCATTTGATATGGCAGATTCATCGGCAGACAACCGAAGATGATGTTAAACATGGGCGAGGAGCGAGTGTGTGGCAATACCTTACGCCATCATCAACTCAGCTAAAAGTCATTGGTCTAAGTGCAGGCAGTGTGTATCAATTCGCCCCAGTTTGTGCTAATGTTGCCAAGCGATATTTGATAAATTTGGTGTTGTTTGCCCTAATCGCTACGAAGACGCCATTGATTTTATTACCAGTAAATGCGTTGAAGAAGGCTTTGGCAGATCATGAAGAGGTGGTTATCAAGCATGATGAGATGGACGAGTATGCCCAGCTGATCATTGGTGATGCCAATCCAGATGATGTGATGAATGGCGTAGGACAATTGAGCGTGCCTTTATACAAGCCAATGATGAGCCGCCTTAGTGTGCTTGATGATGCTTAAATAACCATTGACGATGAATGAGATGACGAATTCCACAACCCCCACAACTTCCACAACGACCTTACCCGCCATTGCCTGCACACTCAAAGGGGCTTATCTGATCGAGGCTTCGGCTGGTACAGGTAAGACCTGGACGCTGACAGGCATCATTTTGCGTTTGCTTGTCGAAGAAAAATACGCCCCAGAACGCATCGTTGCTACGACCTTCACGCGTGCCGCCGCCGCTGAAATGCAAGAACGCATCCAAGAGCGTTTGGTGGTCTTTTATCGTTATTTGAATTGGATTAAGTCAAAACAATCGTTGCATGATTCATGGTTTGATGCCAGTATGGATATCCAAGAGCGTCTGGACGATATTGTGTCGCAGGCGAGCATGGCGAATGTTGAGGGTTTTGAAGATCCCATCAATGTGCATTTGATTGGATATTTGTTAAATCAAGATGTGAAAGACTTTGATGAGGCAATACGCCGAGTGGGGTTGTTGCTTGCCACACTGGATAAGCTGTTCGTTGGTACTTTGGACAGCCTGGCTCAAAAATGGCTCAAAGAATTCTCAGCCGAGATAGGGCATCGATCCAAAATGGACATTCTTTATGACAGTGCTGATATGACGACCGCCATCATACATGACGCACTACGCCATACCCATGCCCATGTCATGACACAAGAACCACGGCTATATGAGTTGATTCGACATTCTAATATTTTTAGCGATGTGAAAAAAGCGTATGAATCGGTCAATTTGACGATGCAGTTTTTCGGTGTGCCGATTGATGAGATTGACCAAATTGATGATGAATTTCTCAAAGTCTTACAGGGTAAGGTGGATGAATTTTTACAAACAGAGTTGTCCAGCATTCAAGCATTTGCCGACAAAGACTACCGTACCTCGGTAGGTGTGAATGGCAGAAATGCCTTGATGAATGGCTGGCATCATCTGTTTGAAATTGTTGAGTTGTTGCGACAGTTTGGTATTAATGCCATCAACCACTTACAAGAATCTCACATCAAGTGGTTGGATGCGATTGATGATGCCATAGAAAAAGACAAATTTTTCAATAAAAAGCATGATGAATGTGCCAAGCAGACTTTAATGACTTTCATTGAAAAACATGTGTCAGATCTTGAGGGTATTTATCAGCAAATCAAAGAGTTGCCCAGTCAGTATCGGCGTTATTTGTACCGAAAAATCGCCTTGGAAGTACAGCAAAAGATCCCAGCTTGGTTGGAAAATCAGCGTAAGACCACTTTTACCATTCAGATGAATAGGCTTAATGAAGCATTAAAATCCAACCCAAATTTGGCAAGGCATATTCGCCACCATTATCCTGTGGCACTCATTGATGAATCCCAAGATGTCAATGGTGCTCAGGTTGAGCTCATTCATCAGGTGTATTTGTCAAAGATGATTCGGCAGGCAAAAACTAAGAAGGTGGATGATCAGGCTTCATCTCGTGGTTTTTTGTTGCTTGTGGGCGACCCTAAACAGGCGATTTATCGCTTTCGAGGTGGTGATGTCGCCAACTACAACTACATGAAAAGTATGGGAGTGAGCCATGAGAATGATCAACCCATCATCAACCAAGACTTGACGCTCACTGTCAATCGTCGTTCTAATGGTGCGTTGATTGAATCACTCAACTCATGGTTTTCTGGAGGTGAGAATAACTGCCATGCCGACTTGGGCGACGGCATTTATTATCAAAAAATCACCGCTCATAATCAGACACAAAGAGTGTCTTGGCAGTCGTCAAAGCAGCAGTTGCCTAGCTATTTGGGTCATTTGCCATTTGCTGTTTTGCAAGCAAGTAATGACAGTGAACATGACATGTTGGAAATGCTTACTTGGCACATTAACAGCTTATTGCAAGGCAAACACACCATACAAACATCCAATGGACAGCGTGCCATACAGCCTAATGACATCGCCGTATTAAGCGGACGGCATGTGGACCTATCCAACATCAAAGCATGTTTAGACGCACTTCACATACCGTCCATCGCAGCTCGTGAAGTCAATGTGTTCCAGACGAAAGCAGGTCTGGACATTCATACCTTGCTTTTGGCGTGCATGGAAATGGGAAATGTTGAAAAATTAGGCAGATTACTGACCTCATCACTATTTGGTCAAAGTATTGATGAGGCCATGGCAATATTAGGTGGCGATGATGACGGTAATGATGCCATCGAACACAAAAATAATCGGGCTGTTCAAGACAAGCAAAAACAGGAGCTGTTGATTTATCTGAATAAAATTTTTGACAAATGGCGACTATTTGGCATTACCGATGCGTTGAATTTTGCTTTATCTACATATCCATTTTCCCATCAAGCCGAATCACTTTGGCTGGCGATTGCACCACTTGGCGAGCGATATTTGGCAGATGTTTGGCAAATATTGCAATTGGTTGGTGAGCAGGCACATTTGCCGCAGTTGGCTTTTTTTGAGTGGTATGAAGCGAGCATGATGGCAGGTTTGGAAGTGCCTGATGATTATAAAAGACAAGCTTTGCCAAGTGAGTCTGGTGTCAATCTTATGACGATTCATCAGTCAAAAGGTCTGGAGTTTCCCATCGTTTATGTACTGGGGTTGGATAAGGCCGTATCAGCAAATAACACGGTATTTTATCCATACAGCAATGAACAATTCCAAAGACGCATTTCGCCAACGCCGCATCAGTCAAAGAAAGAGAATCATTATAAAGAACTTGATCAAAAAGAAAGTTTGGATGAAAAAAAACGCTTGGCGTATGTGGCACTCACTCGTGCTTCTGAACAGGTGTATGTGGTTACGCAGGAGTTAAGACAAAAAAAACAACTGGATTTGCGACCATTATTTTTATGGTGTGAGACAACCGACATCACTTTGACGATGCCATCTAGAATGCAAAATCAGATGGACTGGCTTAATCTGGACGCACAGGACTACATTAAGATGCCTTATGAGTCAGATTGTGATGAGTTGAGTTTGATTGATTATCATGCTTGGAATGATGTCATACCAAATGCAGATTTTTTTGGGGAATGTCAAACAAGCTTTACTTCACTGGTTGATCGGCTTGAAAGATCAAGGTCAAGGCTGGTCGGTCATTCTGATTATGGTGAGGTAGTGTTGGTGGGCATGACTGATGAGACCGTGGTTGATGACATTCGTCATACTTTCATGCGCGGCTTGACAGCAGGGGATTTTTTGCATCAAGTACTACAAAAAGTGCCAGTGCAAGGCGAACCAAGTCAAATTTTGCAAAACATCAGTCGGACGGTGGATGAAGTCGCACGCCTGATGGGATTGACCGAATACATGAGTCAAAAAGCCCAAAAGTTACCCAATCATGAGATGACTGATGATAAGAATACGCCGCATCGCCAGCTGGTGCTGTGGATTGATGAGATCATTCATGCACCATTTGCAGCATCTGGTATGTCCTTATGTTCACTGAATGTCAAAAACAGCGTTCGTGAGCTTGGTTTTTTGCTCGGCATCAAGCAAGGGTTTGGTATTGATGAGTTGAATGCGGTATTTGCTAAGTATTGCGATAAGCCCATGTCGCTTTTTGATGACAAAAATCGGTGTTGCTATCGTCATCTAAAGGGTGAGATTGACTTGATGTATGAGCATGATGGTAGGTTTTATATTCTTGATTACAAATCAAATTTTCTAGGAAGTTTGCTACAAGACTACCATCCATCTGCCATGAATGATGCGATGGATGCGGCAGGCTATTGGTTGCAAGCTGCCATCTATCAGGTAGCACTACACCGTTTATTAAAAATGCGTATCAGTGATTATGTGGGTAATGAGCATAAGTATTTGGGTTCGGTTGAATATTTGTTCTTGCGGGGTATTACCAATGATCATTCATTGGGGCGACTGGTGTGGGAGGTGCCAATCGAACTTGTGAGACATTTGGATAACTTATTGAGTTGAGTGTGACTATGATTAATACATCCATCATCGATCGTTATGTCAGCATGCGTATTGACGAAAATGAACATTGGTATGGTGCCAAAAACATGCTGACAAACACTGCTCGTCTAAACAAACAAGAAGTCAGTCTATTTCACGCATTAAGCTTTGCTGGTATGTTGTCATTGTCAGAAGGGCATACTGTTACAATGGTGCCAAAAGACAAAAAAAATGTCTGGGAGTGTCTTTTATCCCCCATTCAAACATATTTGGAGTCATCTTTTGCAGATCATGCTGATCTGGTTGATTTTAAGGAAGTGCTTGCCAGCATTGAGGAGTATGCTGATGATGCAGCGGGGCTGTCTGAACTGATTGATTGCCATGTGCGTGATTTTTTGAATGTTCTCAATCACACTGGTAACACGGCTCATCAAAGGCGGCTTTATGAGGTGTTTTTGATCATGTTGCGAGCGTATTACTTGATTCAAGTCGTCTTAAAAGATGATGTTGATCGATTGGTTAATGCTTTGCAGGCGAGTCGTTTTTTCGCTCATCATGATCAAATTGCAATCGGTACGCCAATCATTTATAAAAATACTGATGAGGTGCTCTGCCTATGGTCCAATCGTGCTTATCATGCAGAAAAGATGACGATTGGGCATATTGAACGCATTTGTGGAGGGGAGGTTGGATATTTTGATGCAACCAATTTGCCACAAGAGCTTAATGAGGCACAAAAACAAGCGATACAAATGGTCAGTAGGCAGCCATTTGCCATCATCACAGGTGGCCCTGGCACAGGAAAGACCTTTACAGTAGCACAGATTGTGGTGGCGTTAGTCACACAAAATCCAGACATTGAGTTGGCATTGGCAGCCCCAACAGGAAAGGCGGCACAGCGTATGAGCGAATCATTAACCAATTCATTAAAAAACAGTGCCGTCAACATCAACTTGCCAGAGCCAAAAACCATTCATCGACTTCTAGGCATTGGTGAAAATGCCTTGCCACGATATCATGAAGGCAATCCGTTATCGCATGATGTCATCATTGTAGATGAAGCATCAATGTTGGGCATGGAGCTGTCTTGTCATCTGCTATCGGCAGTGAAGACTGGTGCAAGACTGATTTTACTGGGTGATGCGCATCAACTGGCAGCGGTGGAAGCAGGGGCGGTATTGTCAGATTTATGTCGTGTGCCCTCTTTGTACTCGCATCGCGTTCATCTTGTGGAGTCAAGGCGTTTTGATGCTCATTCTGCGGTCGGTAAGCTGGCAACGCTCATCAATGAAGCTTGTGATGATGGCAATAAATCACTACAAGTGCTGGCACTGGTGCATGAGCATGAGGCATTGACTTTTAATGACATCGCCAAAAATGTTGACTATTACCATCAGTTGTGCGAGGGTTATGAACGCTATTTCCAAGCCACCAAAAAGTTATTATTCGGCTTTGATGAATTGTCTGATGATGCACGGCAGTTCAAGATCAAAGAGTTGATGGAGGTTTTGAATCAATACCGCATTTTAACCGCTTCCCATGTCGGCACGGCAGGCGATGCAAGCATTAATAACTTCATTGCCAAACGGCATAAGCGATACTTAAAAAACACCATGGCAACATCAGCGTGGTATCACGGGAGGGTGGTGATGGTGCAGGTCAATCGCTATGATTTGGGACTGTTTAATGGCGATGTCGGCGTGTGCGTGCAGCAACAAGGGGAGTTGGCGGTGTATTTTGATGGCAATGTCCTAAAAAAAGTGTCAGTTGCCATGCTTGGTGGCGATACGGTAGCAACTGCTTACGCCATCACAGTGCATAAGTCGCAAGGATCGGAGTTTGAAAGGGTGTCGGTGGTATTTGATGATATGCATGCTCGGTTGCTTTGTAAGGAGTTGATTTATACCGCTGTTACTCGTGCTAAAAAGCAAGTAAGCATTCATGCAACTTTGCATGCTTTACAACTGGCGGTTACCACGCCAACCATCAGAAGTACAGGGCTTGGTGTTTTATAACCGTATCGGAGCGTTGCTACTGTGGCTGCTGCAAAAATTTTTTGACCACCTCAAACTGCTTTGTAGTCGTTTCTTCTTGGTACATTGCTTCACGAAAAGCATTTGAGTTTGGCAATCCGCCTGTATACCATGCGATGTGCTTTCGTGCGATTCGACAGCCTGAATATTCGCCATAAAAACGGTAGAGTTCTTCAAGATGTGATAGTACGATTTGCCGAAGTTCATCGATGTTTGGGGGTGCTAATAATTCGCCGGTGCTTAAATAATGAATGATGTCCCTAAAAATCCAAGGTTTGCCTTGTGCAGCACGCCCAATCATCACCGCATCCGCCCCTGTTTTTTCGTACACTGCTTTGGCTTTTTCTGGGCTGTCTATGTCGCCATTGACGATGATGGGAATGTCAACCTCTTGCTTGACTTGGGCGATAAGTTCATAGCGAGCATGACCTGTATAAAAATCTTCACGCGTGCGTCCGTGAATGGCGATGGCGGCAATGCCAGCATCTTGAGCGATTTGGGCGATTTTTAGAATATTTTCTTGACCATTGGCAAAGCCTAGGCGTGTCTTTAAAGTTACTGGTACATCAACAGCATCGACAGCAGTCTGTAACAATTGTTTTACCAAAGATTCGTCTTGTAGTAGTGCTGAACCTGCTAATTTTTTACACACTTTTTTGGCAGGGCAACCCATATTGATATCCACCATTTGTGCACCGTTGGCCACTTGAAAACGAGCTGCTTCAGCCAGTTTGTCAGGCTCAGCCCCAGCAATTTGAGCTGAAATTGGTGCGATTTCTCCATGAAAATTTGCCCGGTATAATGATTTTTTGCGTGCATACAACGCTGTGTCGGCGATGATCATCTCACTGACCGCATGACCTGCTCCAAAAGATTTACACAGCCTGCGAAAAGGATTGTCGGTAACGCCTGCCATAGGGGCGACAATTAGGCGATTTTTTATTTCCAAACCGCCTATTTTTAAAGGTGTGAGGAGGGCATGGGTGTTTTTTTGAGCTGTTGGCTCGGTGGTGCTTGGAGGTTTTGGCATGTTGCGGTAATTGTTAAATTGTTAATTAAGTGGTTGCCGTAAATTTGTGTGTGATGAGGGCAAATCAGTCGTGTGATGATGGTTGGTAACTAACGGACTTCTTGCCAAATTTTCGATTTTAACAAAGCAGTGGGTTTTAGTAAAGGATATTTATAAAAAGAAATGTTCAATAAGCCTTAAAATCACAAGGGAAAAATCAAGCCAAAAATGATTTGCCGTTTGAGATGGAATGGCATGTGGTGTACTAAAAAATGCTGTTGCTGTCATATCTAAAAGTAACGAAAAAAATACTAATTAGTAGGGGTTGATGATGATTGTGATGAGTAAGTATTTTTTGAGGGTAAAAGTTTTGTAAACCAAGTCTTAAAATGATTTCGTCTAAGTCTGATTAAAAAATTTAGGCAGACCCCCCCCTTCAAAAAGCTCTGCCCAAAATACTGGTATTTTTTTGGGCGAACGGATTGATAAATTTACAAAATAGTTGCTTTATAATTTCCAAACCATTTTTTATTTCAAAAACCCCGCTTTACGAAGTGGGGCTTTTTATTACCCCAAGAAAACCCATGAACGCAAGCACCCTAATCTACACCGTCCTATCGCCTTTGGTGGCAGGACAAGTCTATCCGCATCTGATCCCAGAGACGGCAGACGACACGCCACCTTATATCATCTACCAAATCATCTCAACACTGCCCATCACCACGCTAGACGGCATCACCCATCATGAGCGAGTGCGTGTGCAGATTGATGTTTATCATGATGATTATGATGGGCTTTTGGCGTTGTATGGTCAGGTTTTGGATAAATTTGACCAATTACCGATGAGTGAACATGACGGCACTCATTTTAGTGTCGATGAGGGCTTGTATCGTGCCAGCATCGATGTATTTTTTAACCACCAAACCAAACCAAATCAGCCAAACGAGGAGTAATATATGGCTAAAAATGTCGCCAATCTACTTGACAGCTTTTATACGCTGTCTGTATCAACCACCGAAGATGATTTCAAAAAAGTCGAGCATCTGCAAAAATGTGCCGTCCCCACCGAAGAAAAGGTGATGGATGAAGTTACCGCCACCGATGATAAGCGTACCGTCAAAGCGGTGGTGGATTTTAAAGAGGAGTCGGAGATTGAGTTTGAATTTGTCCACGAACCCAACGACGAAGGACAAAAAATCATCAACACCGCTTTTGAGTCAGGGGCAGAGCTTAATTTTAAGCTTGAGTTTGTTAAAGCCACCAGCGAGGGACGAAAGTTTAAAGGCATCATCTCCAAGCTTACCCTAGACAACGAAGACACTAAGAAAAAACTGCGTAAAACAGGCACCATCTCCATCACAGGCGATGTCGGCAAAATCGGCTAACTCAAACAGTGCATTCATACAACAAGGAAAACCCAATGAAAAAATCTACTTTACTTAATCAAATCAAATCCCTAAGCAAGCCAACGCAGGTCAGCATTGATGGCATTGATGAGCCGTTGTTCATTCGTCGCATCAGCGTCGCCGAGCAAAGCAAGCTTGCCAAATTGGCAGACGACCAAACAGCGGCTGCTGTGGCATTGGTGCTGTATGGCGTGTGCGATGAAAAAGGTGAGCGTCTGTTTGAGGATGCTGATGCCAAAGACATTGAAGCATTGGACTCAAAGACTGTCGGACACATCGTTGAGGCGGTCAGTCGAGTCAACTTTGGCACGGTGGAGATGGCAGAAAAAAACTCATAGCCGACGCTCATCGTCGGTTTTTGTTTAAATTGGCATTGGCACTGGGGCGGACGGTAGGCGAGCTAGAACACAGCTTATCTTATGAAGAGCTTATCTGCTGGCAAGCCTACGACCGCCTAGACCCCTTTGGTGGGTATCGCCAAGACATTCAAACCGCTCATCTTTTGTATGCCAAATTGGGCAATGATGACAACACCATCACAGACTTTCTGCCCATTGATCCAAATCCCATGACTGATGAGATGCGTGAATGGTATGAGCTAGAAAAGCAAAAGGCAGAGCTACAACGCCAGATGGAGCGAACGCTAGCAATGTTTAACCGCTTAGGTTGAAAAAGGATAAGTTTTTGGGTATGATACAGTTGTATCGTATCCAAAAATTTAAGGGTTGTTTATGAAAAATCGTTTTCTTGCTGGCTTGACCCTACTTTTAGCCACTTTAACGCCTAGCTTTGCCAAAACCAATGTCCATAAGAGTGATTTTGATGGTTCAGTTACTATTATAACAGAGCCTTCTTGGGTTGAATGTCCACAATCAAAAATGATGTGTCCCTTAATTGGTTATGCGTGGAGCGATGGCGAACTTGGCGAACAGTACGCAACTTTAATCATTGAAATTAATGATAGTTGGCTAAAATCATACCAAAGGATCAATAGATTAAAGTTGAATATTGATGGCGAAGTTACAGAGCTAAATAAACTTACACCCAACCAACCGACCAATTATTCACATAACCAAATTTCTACAATATCTAAGGATTATTTTGTTATTCCATTGGATAAACTACATTCCTTTGAAACTGCAACCAGTATAAAAATGCAAGTTGCCACCGATAAAGGGTTGTATGATATGATTTATAAGGGTGGCAAAAAACAAACCAGAGCAAACAAAATGCTGTCTGAGTTTATGTCTACTCTTGAACAGAATAAGCAAAAATAACTGTTAGTTGGTTGCAAAATAAAGCCCCCAAATCAACAGAATTGGGGGCTTTGGCGTTCTTGACGCTCTGTTGGGTATTGTAACATAAATTCTGGTAAAAACAAAGAAACTTGAGAATATCAAATTAAATCGTACTACACCCCTTATGTATCAATGCTTGTGCGAATTTCTCATCAATTGTACACCGTAAGGCGTGGTAACTTAACACCCAAGTATCATTAAAAGGATTTTTTTGCACCTTGATGTCTTTATACTGAGACTGCATAAGACCAATGACAATATCATGCAGATGAACTGTCATGGCTGGCTCTGTCATGTCATTATAACCATATATCTCATTTTCGACAATGGTATTAAATGTTGTTTCAAGCCGTGCCACAATGTCAGCCGTCATGGTGCGATTATGTTTTTCTGCTGATTGATTAAGTTTATCTTTAAGTTCGTGCGGTAGGCGAATTTTGAAATCCACATTTAAATGCTGACCCATATCAATAACCTTGCTTATGTTAAGGTGTGGTCATATGTCCACACCTTAAAATTTTTTAAAAAAATACTTGACTTAACCCTAGTGGGGTTGTATCATATATCCCCAGTAGGGTTATTATAATATAGCCTGAATTTTAAAGCAATAAAAATCCCTTGCCGTCTTTGGTCGGAAAGCAAGGGATTTAGAAATATCAACCGTAACAAAGGAAATATTCCTATGTCTAATGTATCACAAAAGGTCGCTACTGTCAATTTTAAGGGAGACACTCTTATCACCCTAGAAAAAGATGGCGAGCATTATGTCGCTGTCCGCCCCATTGTAGAAAATATGGGGTTAGATTGGAAACGCCAATCCGAAAAGCTCAACCGAACCCCAAATTTGGGTGTGTTCATATGAACACACCTACGAATGGCGGCACTCAAAAAATGCTTTGTATCCCTGTTCGCAAAATCAACGGCTGGCTATTTAGCATTAACCCACAAAAAGTGCGTGCGGACATTCGCCATATCGTCGAGCAGTACCAAGAAGAGTGCTTTGAAGTTTTGTATAATTACTGGAATAACGGTGTGGCGGTCAATCATCGTTTATCATCATACGACACCCTACCCCTTAGAAACGCCGTGAGCATGGCGACAGGGGTGTTACGCTTAGACTATGCCACCATTTATAAAATGGTGCATCAACGCTTTGGCATTGACGAAATCAAAGAATTATCCAAAGAGCAGGTGGAACAAGCGGTGGAGTATGTGCATGGTTTGATGATTAAGGCACAAAACCCCATGAGCGAGAGCCTATCCATCAATGCCCAGAACTTGGCATGGCACACACAGTTCATCTATTCTTGGTATAAAGCCATTGAAGAGCCGTTTAGAATGCTAAGCCCTAAATTATCAGGCGAGATACACGACCACATCATTCATGCTGCGATATTTGCTAACCACATCGGCAAACATCTGGGCTACAACGGCATGAACCTTGAACTCTTGAAAAACACACACTGGTCGGTTGGCCGTTATTATTAATTAACTAAGCTTTTCATTATAAAACCCTGCAGGCGTGGCTTGTGGGGCATGGCTTGAAAAGGCGTAGGGATTGGGGTATGATGAGATGAGCGTTTGTGATGTGGAGTTCCCATGCGGTTACAATTCGTTGCCTCTGATGATTTTGATAAAAAAAGCCCTTTGTATTATATGCTGGGTGGCTTTTCCTTGAAGTGCCTGCACACTGGCAAGAATATTGTACTGCGTCAAGAATGCCTTGCCCAAGTCAATGAAATCATCACTCAAAATGGCGATTACCGACCTTCTTTTGTAGATGGTGCGTTGCTTGGTGGTGCGTTGGCTGTTGCTACCGACAGTGTGGTCGCTGGCATGGCAGGGGCTGTGATGGGTTCGCTGTTGGGTGTCAAAAAAATGCACTTATTACAGCTTGTGTTTGATGATGGGCGAAGTTTGTTTGTCAAAGCCAGTACCAAGAACAGCGAAAAACTCAAAAGCCACGCCAAAAGCACCAGCTATTTGTCGTTGAGCGAATGACGCTTAACAACCAACACAAGGCACTCGTCATGAGTGCTTTTTTTATTGGGGGCAATCCATGTCATTGGGTATTGAGATTCATGTGGCGGCAAACACCGCACAATTCACCAAAAACATCAGCAAAGTCGGCAAGCAATCAAAGCAAGCCGCCCAGCAGATGCAGTCTTCCATCACTCATGCCACAAGCCAAGCGTCTAAAGGCATGAATAACTTAACACAGCACGCCCAAAAAGCAAAAGAAGAAGTGGGGGTAATGATAGCGATGTTTAATCGCAAAAGCTCTTGAATATTAGACCAGCTTAAGGCATCATTTAGGTATTATGGTAAATTATTTGTTCGGAGTCTGGGGTGTTGGTGTTATTGGCATTTTTTATAGCACTCATGATTGCATTATGCTTAGCCACTCCTTTTGTCGGCATTGCTTTGTTGATATTAGGGGTGATTTTGTACCACTTTACCATCGGTCATGTTATTGAATTATGGAAAATTTACAAAGAACACCAAAAAACTTAATCTGATGTCCGCTTTTATCATAAACCGCTCTTTTGAGCGGTTTTTTATTGGAAAAGATCAATGTCTGTCATCTCAAAACTACAAATCGTCCTAGAGGCCAACACGACCGCCTTTGACCATGGGCTTGCTAAAGTCAATGATACACTTACCAAGTTTTCAAAGTCGGCTGGTAAGATGCACAAAAAATGGACAAATTTGCCCGTGTGCATCGTGATGCCCTGCAAGGTTTGTAAAGTTCAGGGCAATCGGCGAGGTTGGATTGGGTGTGATGGCGTACGGTATTAAAGGAGTGGTGGACGAAGCTGTTAAGTTTAAACAATCCATGGCGTAAGTCAAAAAGATCGTGGACTTTGATACACCGCAAGCATTCAAGCAAATACAAGATGACATTATTGGCGTGTCTCAACGATTGCCCATGGCGGCTGACCAAATAGCTCAAATCATGGCAGCAGCAGGACGAGCAGGGATAGCCCAAGCGGATTTGGCACGCTTATGGAGATCACACGGCTCATTAGTGAGACCATTCCTGAACACGAACAGTCGGCAGTCTCTACCATGCTGGTCGGTCGTGAAGCACTGCCCATCTTTGCTCAGCTTATCCAAAACCAAGAAGTCGCCATACAGAAGCTAACAGACATGGGCGATGCGTCCAAATACGCAGGCTCAATGCTTAAAGAATTTGAGGGTATGTCAGGGATAAGCCAAGCTCAAATGGAAATATTTGGCAATAACATCACAGCGGTTAAGATTGCATTAGGTAGTGCCTTCTTGCCTACCATTAACAGTGTCATGCAGGCTTTAACGCCCATGCTACAGGCCTTTACCGAGTAAACTAGTGCCAATCCACAGATGTATGTCAAAACAGCCAAAGAAGCTTGCCATGCCATCGCTTGCCAAATTCCTGCCTTTCGTGAATTCATGATGAACAGTGAAAAACTTGGGCTTAGGTTTGCCGCCTTTAACGGTAAAAAACAAAACCAAAAAACCAACATCAACGAAAACCAACTTGATGATGCGACTACCGCCAATCACATTCACATCGTCCCTAAGGTGATGGGGTCAGGAGGAAAAGCTATGGGCTGGATTCAGGTGATTGCAGGAGTGGTGATGATTGGAGCTGGGGTCATCACAGGCATGAACCCTGCCTTAATCGGTGCAGGGGTCGGCTTATTATTAGGCGGTGTCTCAACCTTACTTATGCCCACGCCCAAAGTTGACCCTGCTAATGAAGATGGTAACCGCACCACATGATGGACTTTTTTTGACTAAGTCAAGGCTGATAAAACAGCGGTTGAGTAGAAGGGAGTGATCAGCAACAATCCAGTCGCCGACAAAGCCACTGATGAAACGCTGATTGAAACTAACCGAACTTAAGTGGCTATGTTGCTCACTATATGGCTATTCGTATCAAAAAAATAACCAGTTGGATAGAGTGCGTCATTCTATTTTAAGTAATGAAAAACCCTTGAATATTCAAGGGTTTAAAATCATGGTGCCCGGGGCCGGACTCGAACCGGCACGCTATTGCTAGCGAGGGATTTTAAATCCCTTGTGTCTACCAATTTCACCACCCGGGCGAATGCTCAATGACAAGCATATATGGAGGCTGGAGTCGGAATCGAACCGGCGTACACGGAGTTGCAGTCCGCTGCATAACCACTCTGCCATCCAGCCTTTTAATAGGTCGCTATTATAGTGAGTTTTTTAAAAAAAGCAAGAGATTTTTTGTTAAAAATACAATTTTTTTTCTAAATGATGGATTTTTAACAAAAAACGCCGTTAAATTGCCATGATTTGTTTGAAATGATCAAAAATCTGATGGATATCGTGATTAAATTAAAAATAAAAATTCAACTTTGTGGGTGTTTTGAAGTATAATGGCAAAATTTTATGTGTGCCAAATGTCATGAGAGATGGCTTGTTGCTCATCGCTTTATTGGCTGGGGATGTCAAGGTTGTGATCATGACATTCATCAATGCTAATCATACCAATTGGTAATCAGATGAGTGGTTTTGGCATTGGGATTTTGATTACAATCTTGTGGTCATTGGAGACTTAGGTCAAAAACCGCATCGAATGTGAATAAAAAAGGTGTTTATGAAACGAAATTTTCGTGCAGTGACTATCGCAATATTGTTTGCTGGTATGGCACTGATGACGGCTTGTGGTAAATCTGACAAAGCTAAAGACAGTGCTGCCGCTCAGCACAAGATGCCACCAATCGTCGTTGATGTCCAAACGGTTAATTTGGGTGTGATTCCCATCATAAAAACATTTTCAGGGCGTGTGAATGCTGTTGAAACTTCTGAAGTGCGTCCGCAAGTGACAGGGATTATTGATGAAGTGCTGTTTAATGAGGGAGGGTTTGTGCGAGCGGGGCAGCCGTTATATCGCATCAACACTGACAACTATGTCAGTGCCATCAATGCTGGTAGGGCGGCAGTTGCGAATGCTGAAGCGGCCGCTCAAAATGCTCGTGCTACTCACATGCAAGCTCAAGCGGCATTAGTGGCTCAACAAGCGATTTTGGCACAGGCTCGGGCGGATTTGTCTAGATTGCAAGGACTGGTTGAGATGGATGCGATATCCAAGCAGGTCTACGATCAAGCAGTAACGGCGGTACGCACCGCAGAAGCAAATGTTGAGGCAGCAAAAGCGACCATCGCTCAAGCCAGAGCTGGTATTGGCAGTGCTGATGCTGCTGTTGAGAGTGCTAAAGCCAGTCTTAGTGCCAGTGAGCTTGATTATGGCCGCACCATTGTCAAAGCACCAATCAGTGGGAGAATTGGCATATCAGCGGTAACCAATGGTGCGTTAGTTGCTGCCAATCAATCAAATGCTTTGGCGACCATTACTCGCACTGATTATGTGTATGTGGACATTAGTCAGTCATCATCTGAATTGTTACGACTACGACAACAACTTTCTGAAGGTCGAGCAGCTGAGGGCAGTTCTGAGGTGCAAATAGTCTTAGAAGATGGGCAGACTTATCCCATCATTGGTCGTCTTATTTTGTCTGATGCTAGGGTTGATGAAGCGACTGGAGCTGTTAAGATTCGTGCCGTATTTCCAAATCCAGATGGCATCTTAATTCCAGGTATGTATGTTAATGCCAGATTGGCACAGTCGGTGGTTGGCGATGCAACTTTATTGCCGCAAAGTGCCATCATACGCACCCCAAAAGGTGAGACGCAAGTTTATGTGGTGAATGCTCAAAAAGCCATTGAAGCTCGTACGGTAACGACAGCTGGTACTTTTAATGGTCAGTGGGTCATCACAGATGGTCTGCAAGAGGGTGAGACTGTGGTGGTGGTTGGCGGCATGAAAGTCAGACCTGATCAACAGGTGGAGACTCGCCCATACATGCCAGAGGATCAGAGCGTCAATCAATCGAGCGTGCAAGATATGGACGCACATTCCGTTCAGCAGGGGCAGTATTCTGTCATGGCACCGCCACATCAGAGTAATGACACTAACCAGTCGGCATCACCAGCTACTCAGATGCCCAATGCACAGCAGGAGTAGGAATGTCTAAATATTTTATTGAACGACCGATTTTTGCTTGGGTCATTTCCATCTTAATCATGCTGGTTGGTTTGCTTGCAATTTTTAAATTGCCAGTATCCCAATACCCTGACATTGCGCCACCGACTGTAACGATTAACGCTGTTTATCCGGGTGCTGATGCTAAGACAGTAGAAAATTCTGTTACGCAGGTAATTGAGCAGCAAATGACTGGTCTAGATGGTATGATGTACATGTCATCAAGTTCGTCATCGCAGGGCGTGGCCTCAGTTCAGCTTACTTTTGAAAGCGGCACCGACCCTGATATTGCACAAGTGCAAGTGCAAAATAAACTACAAGCAGCAGTAGCATCACTGCCAGATGTGGTCAAACAACAAGGATTATCTGTCAATAAGTCCTCATCATCTTTTTTGATGGTGGTGGCTTTCATGTCCGAAGATGGCAGTATGGATAAAACAGACATTGCTGACTATCTAAATTCAAATATTGTTGAGCAGATCAGTCGTATTGATGGCGTGGGCGGGGTCAATGTTTTTGGTTCGGAATACGCCATGCGTATTTGGCTAGATCCCCATAAATTGCGTACATATGCACTCATGCCATCAGACATTGCGATGGCAGTTTCAGCACAAAACGCCCAAGTGTCAGCAGGTCAGCTGGCAGCCGCACCGTCTGATGAACAACAACAAGTCATCAATGCCACTGTTACTGTACAAAGTTATTTGCAAACTGCTGAAGAGTTTGGCAACATTCTTATTAAAACCGATCCTAGTGGCGCACAAGTAAGACTCAAAGATGTTGCTCGTGTAGAAATCGGCTCGGAAAACTATGCTTTCAACTCGCTGTACAATGGCAAGGAGGCGGCAGGTATCGCCATCATGTTGGCGTCAAATGCCAACGCATTACAAGTGCAAGATGCGGTGCAGAATCGACTAAACCAGCTTGCTCGAACCTATCCAAAAGGTTTGACTGCCGTTGTGCCTTATGACACGACGCCATTTGTGCGTTTGTCTATCACTCAAGTGGTGTACACACTCATTGAGGCGATTGTGTTGGTCTTTTTGGTCATGTTCTTATTTTTACAAAACTGGCGTGCTACCATCATTCCGACACTTGCTGTTCCTGTGGTCATCTTGGGGACATTTGCCGTATTGTATGCTGCTGGTTTTAGTATTAATATCTTAACCATGTTTGCCTTAGTGCTTGCGATCGGGTTGCTTGTTGATGATGCGATTGTGGTTGTTGAGAATGTTGAGCGTATCTTAGAACAAAACCCTGATATTTCGGTTAAAAACGCCACCGTTGAGTCGATGAATGAAATCAGTAAAGTGCTGATCGGGATTGCTTTGATACTATCAGCGGTGTTTGTGCCGATGGCATTTATGGGTGGTTCGACAGGGGTGATTTATCGTCAGTTTGCAGTAACTTTAATCACGGCGATGACACTGTCTGCGGTTGTTGCACTCATTTTTACTCCTGCATTGTGCGTTACGATTTTAAAACGCCAGCCACACAAAGACATTTCACAGCAGACTGGATTTTTTGGTTGGTTCAACCGTATGTTTCATACAGCCAGTGTTAAGTATGAACATTTTGTTGGAAAGACTTTCAATGCCAAATGGCTATTTGGGGTTGCTTATGCACTCATCATTGTAACGCTTGGATTGTTATTCGTGCGTCTGCCAAATTCATTCGTGCCACAAGAAGATCAGGGCGTATTGCTCACCGTGGTACAAGCACCCGTAGGCACAACCCTTAAAGACACCCAAGCGACATTGAATGATGTCAGCACCTACTTCCATGAACAAGAAAAGGACAATATCGAATCTGTATTTACCATTACTGGGTTTAGTCTGATGGGTAGTGGTCAAAACACTGGCATGGCGTTCATTCGCCTAAAAGATTGGGGGCAGCGTGCGACGGCACATTCAGATGTGTCCAGCATGGCGGATAGGGCGAATGGGTATTTCATGACTCAATACAACAAAGCCAATGTCTATACATTGGCACCACCATCCATTCAGGGCTTGGGCAATGCCAGTGGTTTTGATTTTGAGTTACAAGATGCTGGCGGTGTGGGTCATGCGGCATTGTTGGAAGCTCGTAATATGGTACTTGGCATGGCATCACAACAGCCAGATGTTTTGACGGGTGTGCGTCCAAGCGGTCAAGAAGACTCACCGCAGTTAAAAGTTAATATCAATCACGCCCAAGCAGCTGCTTATGGTCTTAATATTGGCGACATCAATCGTACGATTGTAACCGCATGGGGTTCAGCGAAGATTGGTGATTTTGTCAATCGTGGTCGCATCAAGTCGGTATACATGCAAGGTGAGCCAAGCTCACGCACCACGCCTGAAGACATTGATAAGTGGCATGTGCGTAATGACGCAGGTAATATGATTGGATTTGATGCCTTTTCAACGAGTGAGTGGATCTATGCTCCGCAGATCCTCAACCGCTATAATGGGTTGCCAAGCATGGGTATCCAAGGTGCTCCAGCACAAAATAAATCCAACGGTGAGGCGGTTGCTGCAATGGAAGCGATTGCCAGCCAACTTCCTGAAGGTATCGGCTTTGAGTGGACGGGAATGACCTTGCAAGAACAGCAATCAGGGTCGCAAGCACCAATCCTGTACGCCATTTCTATTCTTGTGGTGTTTTTATGTTTGGCGGCATTGTATGAAAGCTGGTCCATTCCATTTTCAGTCATGCTCATCGTGCCACTTGGCGTGTTGGGTGCGATTTTCTTTACATGGTTGCGTGGTTTTGATAACGATGTGTATCTGCAAGTGGGCTTGCTTACGGTCATTGGATTGTCAGCAAAAAATGCCATCTTGATTGTGGAGGTTGCCAAAGAGCTTCAAGAGTCAGGAGTTGGTCTTAAACAAGCTGTCATGCGAGCATCTCGCCAGCGTTTGCGACCAATCATCATGACCTCACTTGCTTTTGGCATTGGTGTTGTTCCACTTGCCATTGCTACTGGTGCAGGCTCTGGTAGCCAAAATGCTGTTGGTACCAGTGTGTTGGGCGGAGTGATTGCAGCGACATTTTTGGGGGTGTTTTTCATTCCAATGTTCTACATTTGGGTGCGTTCACTTTTTCCGATTAAAGTTGCTAAGCACGATGTGCAATAGCGCATAAGGAGATTTTATGAAAACAATGAACATCATTCGTCTGATTCCGCTTTCAGCACTGACGCTGGCAGTTTTGGCATGTCATACCATTCCAAAGTCATCTACCACAGCAATCGCTGAACCAAACTTGGCCATTGATCAGGCATATCAGGTATTTGATGGCAGCACCATCAGTGCCAAGGAAGCACCAAGTGTGGCATCGATGCGTTGGCAGGACTTTTATGCAGATGCCAAGTTAAAATCACTGATTGAACTTGGATTGAATCATAATAAAGACCTACAAAAAGCCGTGCTGGCCATACAGAATGCTCGTGCACAATACCAAATCACCTCAACCAACGATGTGCCAAAAATTGGTGCGTCAAGTCGAGCGGCTCGCTTAGCCACACAGAGGGATCACAACTCAAGTGGCAGCTATCAAGTCGGACTTGCCATGCCTGGCTATGAGCTGGATCTGTGGGGTAAGATTGCCAATGCCAAAGATGTTGCTTTGCACAACTACTTGGCGACGAATGCTGCTAAAGACACGGTACAAATCTCACTCATCTCTGCGATCGCCCAAAGTTATGTCAACCTAAGCTATGCACTGGCACAGCGTCAGCTTGCCATTGAGACCATCAAGACGCGTGAGCATTCGCTAGACATTGCCAACAAGCGATTTGCTGCAGGCATTGACTCTCGTTCACCAAGCTTGCAGGCTGAAGCTTCATTAGAGGCAGCAAAGCTGGCGATTTATCAAGCAGATACTGGCATCATGCAGGCGCGTAATGCGTTGCAGTTATTAATTGGCACGCCAATTCCCGAAGAGCTGATGCCTGACATGGCAGTGGGTAACATCACCACGCAGACTTTGTTCAGTGCAGGATTGCCAAGCGAGCTTTTGTACTATCGTCCTGATATTGTGCAAGCAGAGCATGCGTTAAAAGCAGCAGGGGCAAATATCAATGTGGCACGAGCGGCATTTTTTCCATCCATCAGTCTGTCTGGAAGCTTGGGCTTTAGCTCAACAAGTTTGAGTCATTTATTAGAGTCAAGTGCTTTTGGTTGGACGGTGGGGCCAGCGATTAATGTGCCAATTTTTGACGCAGGAGCACGCCGAGCAAATTATGAAGCGGCTCAAATTGCCCAAAAAAGTGCGTTGGTGTCTTATGAAAAAGCCATTCAAAATGCCTTTAAAGAGGTTGGTGATGTGTTGGCAGTTCGAGCTACCATTGATCATCAGTTGGCATCGCAGTACAAACTCCAACAAAATTATCAAAAAACCTATCAGATTGCTCATGCAAGATTCCGTTCGGGTTTGGATAATTATTTGAGTGTGTTGGATGCGGAGCGTTCATTATTTGCCAATCAACAGAACATCTTAAAACTGGAATTACAAAAAATTCTTAGCCAGATTGAGTTGTATCAAGTATTGGGTGGGGGTGCCACATTGACCGCTGAACAAATCGCTGACATTCATAAACAGCGTGAAGCAATGCGTACAGCGGCTTTGGTAACCAGTGAGCAAATGCCAACGATGGATCAATCATCAGGAGCTGTCATGAAAGAGGAAGACTCAGTACCTACTAATTTTCAGGATGCCAAACCTGATGGCGAAAGTGTAAAGATGCAATAATTGTAAAAAACACCCATGATCATTGGGTGTTTTTTTATCAATCAAACAATTGGTTTTCGGCGATAAAACAAAATTCCAGGAATGGATAATCCTAATACCAACGCAGAAATCACAAAAATTGCATCAAAAAAATGCGACATCATGATGACAAAAAGTTCCATATTAAAGCCAAAATAGCCGATTTGTACCATGCTGACCATGGCTTTATAAGCGGCGATTCCTGGCATGAGGCAAATCACGCTTGGTACAATGAGTGCTTTTGGAGGGAGGCGGAATCTTTGAGCAAACCACACGCCCAAAAAGCTGGCAAGCATGGAGCCAAAAAAAGTCGCCACTGCCAAATGTACCCCATGATTAACCATCAGTGTCTTTGTGCCAAAACCCAATGCTGTCATCACCATGCAATATGTCAAGTATCTGCTAGGTAGTGTGAACATTAAGCACCAGCCAAGCGTGATGGTGCAGGCTAATACGACCTCATAAAATAACCCCATTACAGCCCCCAGTGTGGAATTTGAAGCAAAATTAAGGCAATGACAATGCCAACGCATGCCGATAAGGTTAGCATGGTAGAGAACATCCATCGACCCACGCCCATATTGATATAGCCTTTTAGCATGTCAGATAGGGCGTTGATGATGGGGAAACTTGGTACAAGTAGTAGCACACTGGCAGCCACTGCAATGTCTGCGGTATCTCCTAGGGATATCCAGTCATTCAAATCTAAAAAGTAAGCTGATGCACCCAATATTGTTGCTACAAAGGCGGTGATGATGACCACGACGAACGGGTTGAAATGTTGACTGGATAAATAAAGACGCATTCGCATCGCACAAAATGCAGCTGCCATCGTGATGAGGGAGATGACAAAATTACCCCCATTCAGATACGCAAAGCAGGCACAAGACAAACTCACAAATAATGCCATCAGGTTATTTGAATAGGTAGCACGATTGATGTGATCAAACTGACTTTCAACTTGGTCGATGAAGTCATTGTTTTTAAAATTGCTTTCTGCATTCATGACGATTTGTTGGATTTGTACCAGAATACTCACATTAATCCCTTGATGCACGGTGTTTCTAGCGGTTGTGATGCACCGACCATCATAAAGTGTGGTGAGTGTGATGGCGTTAAAGGATAAGGCACATTCCACACCATCAACCCCGAGCGATACGCCAAGTCGCTTGGTCAAATCAACCACCACGGCAGATTCACCCCCATATTGCATGAATAATAAAGCACAACGCACGCACAGTCTGGTGATGCGTTGCTGTTGTTCATGAGAAAGATGAGATGGAGCGGAGTGGATATGGGGCATAGCAATGAAGATGATCAAGGGTTGATGGACATATTTTAAAGGTAAATTTAACAAAAATCATTAAAAATAGTGAATATATTGAAAAAGCATTGCAAAAGATGCTTGGGCTGGCTATAATCGTTTGGCAGTTTTTTTGTCAATTATTGATAAGTTTTAAGGAATATCTATGAATATGGCAACCAATCCTGGGAAACTATGGTTAGATGGTACGATTGTTGAACAGTCAGAAGCTAAGGTTCATGTTTTAACACACAGCCTTCATTATGGCTTGGCGGTATTTGAGGGTGTGCGTGCTTATCAGACCCCAGATGGCCGTACGGCAATTTTTCGTTTGCAAGAGCATACCGAACGCTTATTAAATTCAGCGAAGATTTTTCAGTTGAATGTGCCTTATGATCATGACACGCTGGCACAAGCCCAAAAAGATGTGGTGCGTGAAAGTGGTTTGAGTGCTGCCTACATTCGCCCATTGATTTGGGTAGGGTCTGAAAAGCTGGGTATTGCAGCCAAAGACAATACCATTCATGCGGCAGTTGCCGCTTGGCATTGGGGTGCATATTTGGGCGAAGATGGCATCAAAAATGGCATTCGTGCCAAAACCTCAAGTTATACGCATCACCACCCAAATGTAACGATGTGTAAAGCAAAAGCAGCTGCCAATTATCCTGTTTCTATTCTTGCCAATCAAGAAGCGACGAAAGCAGGCTATGATGAAGCGATTTTGATGGATCCTTTGGGTTATGTTTGTCAAGGCTCTGGCGAAAACCTATTTTTGGTAAAAAATGGTGAGTTGCATACTCCTGATCTGGCGGGCGGAGCATTAGATGGCATCACTCGTCGCACCATCATTGAGTTTGCTTGTGATTTGGGTATTAAAGTTGTTGAGCGTCGCATCACCCGTGATGAGTTCTATCTTGCTGATGAGATTTTCATGACAGGTACAGCAGCGGAAGTAACCCCGATCCGTGAGTATGATGATCGTGTGATTGGAAACGGCTCTCGTGGCCCAATCACTGAACAATTACAGACTTTATACTTTGATGTCGTCCAAGGTCGCAATGAAAAGTACAAGCACTGGCTATCTTTCGTTGATGAATGATGGGTCGGGTGTTTGTCATTCCATAAAAAAGACGGGTCATGCCGTCTTTTTTTATATGAGTAAGATGTTTAACCGCATTTTCAAAAGGCGTACTTGCTAAAATTATGTTATGATAAGATAAAATACAATTTGCTTATTAAAAGGTGCCAGATCATGACACAGTTTGACCCAAAACTTGACCTAAATTGGCAGTCAGATGCCCTAGATGCCTCCTTGGGATTTTTTGAACAGACTTTGGCGGTGCGTGGTGGCTATCATCGCACTGATGAAGGTGAGCATGGTGAAGCGATTTTTACCACCAGTAGCTATGTGTATCAAAATGCAAAAGATGCCGCCGACCATTTTAATGGTAACAAAAAAGGCAATGTGTACAGTCGTCATACCAATCCCACCGTGCGAGCCCTTGAAAGACGGCTGGCTTTACTAGAAAACGGTGATCGTTGTGTGGCGACTTCCAGTGGTATGGGGGCGATTTTGACAATGTGCTTGGCTTATTTAAAGGCAGGGGATCATTTGTTGTGTGCCAAGCAATTATTTGGTTCATCGGTAGCATTGTTTGATACTTATTTTAAAGCTTTTGGCGTTGATGTGGATTATGTGGACTGTTTTGATACCAACGCTTGGCAAAACGCCATTAAAGAAAACACCAAGGTATGCTATTTAGAAAGTCCAAGCAATCCCTTGGCTCAAATTGCTGACATCGGGGCGATCGCCAAAATTGCCCATGATCATGGCGCGTTACTCATTGTGGATAATTGCTTTGCTACTCCTGCCATTCAAAAACCCTTGGATTTGGGGGCGGATATTGTCATTCATTCAGCTTCTAAATACATTGACGGACAAGGACGAGTATTGGGGGGGGCATTGGTTGGTTCAAATGAGCTGATGGAAAAAGCGTTTACGGTCATTCGTACAGGCGGTATTAGCTTATCTCCCTTTAATGCGTGGGTGCTATTAAAAGGGCTTGAAACGCTATCAATCCGTATGAAAGCCCATTGTGAGAACGCCAACAAGGTTGCCGAATTTTTACAAAATCACCCAAAAGTTGCAAAAGTACATTTTTCTGGCTTGCCGACCCACGATAGCCACCATATCGCCAAAAAACAACATACCGCCCTAAACAATGTTGGCGGTGGGGCGATCACTGGGGCATTTGGGGCGATTATTGGTTTTGAAGTTGCCGACCAAAAATCGGCGTGGCACATCATTGACAGTACAAAGATGATTAGTATTACCAATAATTTGGGCGATGCCAAAACCACCATTACTCACCCTGCGACCACCACGCACTTTCGCATGACGCCAGAGCAAAGAGCAGAAGCGGGTGTTAATGAGGGGCTGATTCGCCTGTCTGTGGGCCTTGAAGAGGTTGATGACATCATCGCTGATTTGGCAAGGGGCTTGGATGCGTTGTAGGCATTAAATTTTTAATAAGGTTGTGTTGTTTTGATTGTTTTTTAAATTTTCGGATTTAACACGGTTTTAGCATTAATATCAGACTTGTTAATATTTTAATATTAGATGGAAGTGGCAACATGAGTCTTTTAGATAAATTATTCAAATCCAACCATAATGATTCCATCATAGCCATTAAAAAAAAGCGACTGGCAGAGCAAAAATTAGAATCTGAGCTTGATCAGGCAATGGCATTATATGAGCAGGCGACAGCCTTGCATCATGATGGCGAATATGAAACGGCAGCCAAGCTGTTATTTGAGGCTGCATCATATGGATTGGCAGATGCTCAGCGTAGTCTTGGCGTGATGCACTGTGAGGGATTGGGTGTGAGGCAGGATCATCAAAAAGGGTATGAACTTTTGATGAAGGCTGCCCAACAGCATGACATCAAGGCCTGTCATAATCTGGGGGTGATGTATTATCACGGTTTTGGCATTGATCAAAACCACCAAACAGCGTTTGAATGGTATAAAAAGGCCGCTGACCACAATCATCCATCATCCTGCCATAACATTGCCTTAATGTATGAATATGGCGTAGGCGTGCAGCCAGATGATGAGCAAGCAGCGACATGGCATGAGCGTGCAGGCGAGCTGGGATTTGTCATGTCTTATTTGAATCTGGGTAATTTATACTGTGCTGGTCGTGGTGTGCCACAAGATCATGTAAAAGCAGTGGCATGTTTTGAAAAAGCGGCAGCGGAAGATGTGGCTGAGGCCAAATACAATTTGGCTGTGCATCATCAGCGTGGTGAGGGGGTGGTGCAGGACTTGACCAAAGCTTATGATTATTTTGAACAGGCAGCCAGGCTGAACTTTGCACCTGCAATGCATCAATTGGCAATTTGTCATCTGGAAGGTTTGGGTGTTGATAAAGATGAGAATGCGGCGATTGCTTGGCTTCATCAGTCTGCCAGTCAAGATTATGAGCCTGCCTGCCATCTGTTGAATGAGCGACAATCCAAAGAGAGTTCATGACCATGCTTCATATGGCTTGATGGTCGGCTTTGGTGCATGTATGACCTTGGAGGCTTGGCAATGAAATTTTAAATAAAGTTGTGATAAAAGATTGAGATCGGTGTGCGAAATGCCAAAAAATTGTGTTAAAATTACGCCAGTTTACCTTTTAGTATGATTGTATGACATAATGGTGCGACATTAAATTTTTCAAAAAATCAATGTCGTTCGTCAAATGGGGCTGTTCATGTATTATTCAATTTTCTGCCAAAATAAAAACGATGTTTTAAAAGAACCCATGTTCTTTGGGCAACCTGTCAATGTTTCTCGCTATGACCAACAAAAACACCCCATCTTTGAACAGCTCATAGAAAAACAGCTTTCATTTTTCTGGAGGCCTGAAGAGATTGATGTTTCTAAAGACCGCATTGATTTTGGTAAGCTGTCTACCCACGAAAAGCATATTTTTCTATCCAATCTCAAATACCAAACGCTATTAGACAGCATTCAAGGCAGAAGCCCTAATGCAGTACTTTTACCTTTGGTTTCTATCCCAGAGTTAGAGACTTGGATTGAGACATGGTCATTCTCTGAAACCATTCATAGTAGAAGTTATACACACATCATTCGTAATATCGTCGCAGACCCATCTGTCATCTTTGATGACATCATGGATAATGAACACATCTTAGCTCGTGCTAAAGACATTGCTCATTATTATGATGACTTATATCATGCTTCTCAACAATACCTACTCACAGGCAAAGGCGATTTAAAAGCTTTAAAAAAGAAACTGTATCTTTGCTTAGTTGTTGTCAATGTGCTTGAAGCCATTCGCTTTTATGTGTCTTTTGCCTGTTCATTTGCTTTTGCTGAGCGAAAACTGATGGAGGGTAACGCTAAGATTATCAAGATGATTGCCAGAGATGAAGCATTACATCTAAATGGTACACAGCACATGATTAATCTGATGCGACATGGTAAAGATGACCCTGATATGGTAGAGATTGCGAAAGAATGTGAATCGCAGGCGATTGAGATTTTTAAAAGTGCTGCTCAGCAAGAAAAAGATTGGGCTGACTATCTGTTTAAAGATGGTTCTATGATTGGTCTTAATCGTGATATCTTGTGTCATTATATTGAATTTATTACCAATACTCGCATGGCTGCCATTGGGCTGCCCCCCATATTTGATACCAAAGCAAATCCAATCCCTTGGATTAATACTTGGCTTTCTTCTGATAATGTACAAGTCGCTCCGCAAGAGACTGAAATCACCACTTATTTGGTGGGTCAAATTGATAGCGATCTTGATGATGTTGATCTTGATGATTTTGAGCTGTGAGATGACTTTTTTAGTAAAGGCGTGAGTGTCATATGGGCGACTGCGATGCCTGAGTAACATGGGGGTGGAATGGGCTGGGTATTCACCGATGAGATGCGTTTTTATTTACATGATGGCGAGACGCTTTTGCAAGGAATGAGACGAACGCAGCATCAGATGGTGCGATTTGAATGTCAAGAAGGCTATTGTGGTTGTTGTAAGATGCGAGTAACTGCCAAGACAGGGGTGGTGAATATGGTGAGAACACCGATTGCCATACTTGAAGATGATGAGATATTGGCATGTTGTTGTTGTCCAGTTGGTACGGTATGCGTTACTTATGTTCCTAAGGCGACTGATCAGCATGATGATGCCAACTTGGCATCATGGATTAATCTGATGAACGCATCAAATAATCACACTTAAACGACCTTGTCCATTTTGATTTGACAAATAAAATACCGCCATTTTGCGGTATTTTATTTTTGTGCAAATTTTTACACCAGAGTTACTCACTGTCTTTATTTGACTTGGTCGCTCGGGCGATTCTGGCAGAAGTCATTGCAAGATCGGTGCGTTCATCTTTTTCATATAAAGCACCTGCACGACCGACAATCAATGGATCAATATTGCCAATTTGAGCGGCATCTTTATTGTCGTAATTTAGCTTATTAAGCACATAACGCATGGCGTTTAAGCGAGCACGCTTTTTGCAGTCGGACTTGATGACAATCCATGGTGATTCTGCTGTGTCAGTGTTAAAGAACATGGCTTCTTTGGATAGGGTATAATCATCCCATTTATTCAAAGAGGCCTTATCAACAGGCGATAATTTCCACTGTTTTAGCGGATCGTTTTCTCGACTGGCAAAACGCGCTTTTTGTTCATCTCTTGATACCGAAAACCAAAATTTGACAAGCTGAATTCCCGACTCAATCAAATGTTTTTCAAATTCAGGCACTTGGTGCATGAAAGTTTGGTATTCTGCGTCAGTACAAAAGCCCATGACGCGCTCAACGACAGCACGGTTATACCAAGAGCGGTCAAACAGCACAATTTCACCAGCTGTCGGCAGGTGCTGAACATAACGCTGAAAGTACCATTGACCTTTTTCTTGTTCAGTGGGTTTTTCTAAGGCGACAACTCTGGCACCACGAGGATTTAAATGCTCCATGAAGCGTTTGATGGTACCACCCTTGCCAGCGGCATCACGACCTTCAAAAATGATGACGAGCTTTTGACCTGTGGCTTTGATATGATGTTGTAGTTTTAAGAGTTCAATTTGTAGTTTGTATTTTTGTGCTTCGTAATTTTTACGACTTAATCGATACTTATATGGATAGCCACCTTCACGCCAGTTGTCGGATAATTGCGTGTCCTTAGATTTATCTCCACGAATTTGATTGGTTACTTGGCGTGTGGTGGTAGATGGTAGATAGTGAGCCAGCAGTTGTTCTGCTTCTGCCAAGTCATCAGGTGTGGCATGCATCAACAAATCCTCAAGCTGACTGGCGGTGCTTAGCATGGATTTGTTTTCGGCTTTGGGTGTGGATTTGATGTTGCGACGAGTTCTTGGGGTTTTGGCGATGGTTTTATCGTCAGTTGACATAACACACTCCTAACAAAAAATAAAAAACTATTACTACTGTTTTATATTACCATTTTCTATCTGTTGTGGCAACGATTTGATGCAATATCATCATGGTTGTATATGGGGCTTGATAAGTGCGTCGCTGTTTGTGCGTGAATCGAGGGCAACGAGCAAGGTATGAGCACCAATGAACTTACGACTGATGAACATCATTTCTTTTGGGGGTAGACTAAACTCAAATGACGCCATGCCATTTTTGGCGCTTGCCATGACACGATGATAAAGACGACTATCCGCCCAGCGGTACAATCCATTTTCATCAATGAATTGCTGCTCAATTAAGGCAGGGTTGGCAAAAGGTTGGCATGCTAATAAAAATAATTCTGCCATGTCATCCTTGGGCTTTCCATTGAGTTTGTCAAAAAATTCATAACCTGTCATGGCAGCTTTCATCTGCTGTTTGTCTTGGTGGTATCCTGCGGCCATGAGGTTTTTTGCAATGGTCAGTAATTGGTCATCAAAGCGTCTGATCGCCCCAAAATCCAGCAAAACTAACTGATCTTTACCATCGTCATCAATTCTTACCAAATAGTTACCAAAGTTCGGATCGGTTTGCATTTCACCCCATTCAAACAACTCTCGAATGACAATTTCAATCGCTGCTTGACCAAGTGCGTTGCGTCTGTCTTGAGGGAGTTGTCTTAGGCGTGGGTCATTTAAGGATATGCCTGTCTCAAAGCTCATGCAAATTAGACGGTCGGTACTGTAATTATCAAAAATGGTTGGTACAATATAGCGATCGTCATTCGCCAAATACTGAGCAAATCTCTTGGTAGTATTGGCTTCGGTGCGATAATCCACTTCGGTGTGGAGCAAGTTTTGGATTTCTAAAAACCAGTCATCTAACGCTTTGGTCTGCGGCACAGCATTGGTGATTTTAAGTAATTGTTTAAAAATTGCAAGGTCGGAATCAATCGCATCAGCAACACTGGGATATTGCACTTTAAAGACAACTGTACGACCTGAAAACTTATGCACCGCTTTATGTACTTGAGCCAAGCTTGCAGTACCAATCGGCGTGCGTTCGATGTCAAAATCATGCACGCGTTCGCCAAGCTCATGCTTTAAGGCCTCATAGATGAGATGCCATGACAGCGGAGCTGTGTTGTCATCTAAGGTGTGCAGAGCATTAATGACCTCTTTTGGTAAAAAATTCTCGCCATACAACGCAAGCATCTGTCCAATTTTTACCACTGAGCCTTTTAACTTTCCCAATTCACGCACCAAGTAGTCGGCCTGTTCTTGTAGTAAAATCTGCTTTTGCGTCTGTTTTTCTTCTTTGCTTAAAAATAATCCAGAAACACCGCTTTTTGCCCAGTGTGCACCTATGTTCAAGGAGGTTTTGGCGATTGAAAGGCGGCGTTGCAATGCAGAGGTTTTGAGTTGATTGAGTGGCTTGGTCATGGTGTTGCTGATTTGTGTCAATTTTTATATTAATGGGGCATTATAACAAAAAAATCAATCATCAAAAACACCATGCGGTAAAAATTTAATAAAAACGCCCCAGCTGAATGTTGGGGCGTTAAGTGGTCTTAGCGAGTAATTGCTCGCCAGCCAATGTCACGGCGATATTGCATGCCGTCAAAGCTGATGCCTTTGATTGTATTTAAAGCGGTGGCTTGGGCTTGGGCGATGTCATCTGCTAATGCTGTAATGCACAGCACACGACCACCGTCTGTTACGACATCATCGCCTACTTGCTTAGTGCCTGCATGAAAGACTTTGATGTTAGAATCGGTGGTGCCACTGCCTGTAATGACATCACCTTTACTGCTAGACTCTGGATAGCCACGACTGGCAAGTACGATGCCCAAAGCGACTTGATCAGACCATTTGGCTTCACTTGGTAGATTGCCTGCCAGACCTGCTTGAATCAGCTCAACCAGCGAGCTTTTTAAACGCATCATGATGGGCTGTGTCTCTGGATCTCCAAAACGACAATTAAATTCAATGACTTGGGGGTCGCCATTGTCATCAATCATCAATCCTGCATATAAAAATCCCGTATAAGGTGTGCCGTTCGCTTTCATGGCGTCAACCACAGGGCGAATCACACGACTGACAACTTTGTCATGCACTGCTTGGGTAACCACGGGGGCTGGGCTATACGCACCCATGCCACCAGTATTAGCCCCTGTATCGCCTTCAAAAATGCGTTTATGGTCTTGGCTGGTTGCCATTGGTAAGATGTTATCGCCATCAATCATGCAAATGAACGAGGCTTCTTCGCCAATCAAAAACTGCTCAATCACCACACGACTGCCTGCGTCCCCAAACTTATTGTCGCTTAGCATGTCATCAATCGCAGCAAAAGCGTCTGATTGAGTCATGGCGACAACCACGCCTTTACCTGCTGCTAAGCCATCTGCCTTGATGACAATGGGTGTGCCTTGTTCTTTGACATAATCTTTGGCCTTTTTGGCATCGCCAAATACTTCATAAAATGCGGTGGGTATGCCATGCTGCTTCATAAAAGATTTTGCAAAAGATTTTGATCCTTCTAATTGGGCACAATATTGTGTCGGCCCCCATACTTGGATATTGGCATGGCGTAAGTCATCAACGATGCCTGCTACTAATGGTGCTTCAGGGCCGACCAGCACAAAAGCAACGGCATTGTTTTGGCAAAACTCAATCACCTTTTGATGATTGGTTATGTCCAAATCAATGTTTTGGAGTTTCGACTCTTGAGCAGTACCGGCATTGCCCTTAGCAACGAATACGGTGTTAACTTGGTCATCTTTGGCACATGCCCACGCCAATGCGTGTTCACGACCACCTGTGCCTAGTACAAGAATGTTCATAAAAATTCCTAATAAAAAGCCAAAATCACCACTGTAACAGTGATTCATGAAACAATGGTTATTGATGAATGAAAATGACGCCCATCAAAGAGCGTTCCGGTCAAAGACATGAGCCAACCCATACAATATCACGCAAACGCACGCATCTGATGGCAAAAAGTTTGACTACAATTCAACAATCCTTGATGAGTGATTAAGCAATCAACAGGTGATGCGTTTCATCATCAAAGCTGACGATCAGTTCATCACCTTTTGTTAGTCTGCCTACGCCTTTTGGGGTGCCTGTCATGATGATGTCGCCTGCTGTCAAACCATACAACTCATCTAAATGCTTGACCAAATAAGAGACATCATACCTCATTTTATCTGTGCTGTCGTCTTGGCGGACATCGCCATTGACAGTGAGTGTCAGACGATAAGCTTGATCAACGAATGGCTTAAAATTACCAAGCCAGCAAGAATGCTTAAAACCTTTGGCTTTAAGCCATGGCAAGCCCTTTTGTTTACAGGTGTTTTGTATGTCTCGTGCGGTCAAATCCAGCCCAGCTGCCACACCAATGATGGACTGACTATTACCGATGAGTAACGCCAACTCAATTTCGTGATGTATGTCGTCAGAAAAATCTGGCAATATGATGGTATTGCCCGTAACGATGCTGCTATTAGGCTTTAAAAACACCAAGGGTTCTGTGGGTGCTTCATTGCCAAGCTCATGTATGTGCTCTGTATAGCTACGACCAATGCAATAAATGGTATTGACAGGATGGGGTGCATCATTAAAATTAACGGTGGGCATGGGTTTGTCCAAAAATAAGATTGGCGACAGGCTTGCTGATTATAGCAAATATCACCATTTAAGACAATGGCGATTGATGAGTGGGTTATTCTGTCATACTGGCATGCAGATCATTAACAATGCTAAGTTTCATTTCATGTCATATTAAAATGTCATGGTGAATCATGACAAAATTGACTGATCACACTCACCAAATAAGGGTGATAATAAGGTGGTAGGTCATGACCCATGCCGTCAATCATTTTAAAAGTGGCGTTTGGAATGACTTTTGCCAAAAATCTGCCATGGCTTGGGGTGAGTAGTCCATCTTTACTGCCATGTAGAATGAGGGTGTTGGCACGGATTTGCTTGCTGAACCTTAGAATTGATCCAGAGGCTAAGATGGCATTGAGTTGTTGTGCCACGCCTAAGGGGTGAAAGTTGCGCTGATAGCGTTTCTTGGCAATCTCTCGTGTGCCTTTGATGTCAAGATGACCAGGGCTACCAACTGCAGTCATGAACCATACGCTATGGCGTACCATATCGCGTTCAGAATGGCTTTCAGGGCGACGCAAAAAAGTCATGAATTGCTTGGGGTTGGGCGGTCTTAAAAATGGCCGATTGCTGCTGGTAAAAAGTAGGACAAGACGATTGATGTAGTTTGGGTAGCGTGCGGCGAGAATTTGAGCAATCATGCCTCCCATGGAAGCCCCAACCAAATTCACCTTATTTAGATTCATTGTTTTAATCAAGCGTGCCACATCTTCTGCCATGTCAGTCAAGGTATAGGCGACTGGCTCTGAACGATTGGATAAGCCAGTTTGGACTTTTAGCATCATTTTAAGCGTGTTTAGTCTGGGTAGTCCTTCAATGCGAATTTTACTGGATAATCCTGTATCACGATTGTCAAAACGAATGACAAAAAACCCCATATCCATGAAGCGTTTGAGTAGAGTATCCGACCAAAAAAACATCTGAGAACCCAGTCCTGTGATGAAAATCATCGGTGGATGATTGGGGTTGCCACCTGCTTCAACACACAGCTGAATGCCGTCGCCGACATCAATCATGGCTTGGTATAAATATGGCGATAGGTCTGATTTTTGCCAATCAATATGACCAAATTGATGCCAGTCTGGCGGTGTGTTGGGTAATGCTTTATGAGATGAGGCATTCATCAAATTTCTACCATTTCAAAATCATCTTTGGTAACGCCACACTCAGGGCAACTCCAGTCGTCTGGAATGTCCTCCCAACGAGTACCTGGTGCAAGACCCTCTTCAGGACAACCCAAGGCTTCATCATAAATCCAGCCACAGACGATGCATTGATATTTTTTCATAGACACCTTTTTAAGCGATTGTTGATCGCTTGATTTGATCAAGTTTGGGTGTTAGTTTACATATGTATCTATTTTTTGCAAGTAAAATTTGTAAAAATATGTGATTGAGTTTTGGGGTGAGTGGTTGATGGTCGTTTTATGATCAAGGCAAACGATGAAGTGTAAGAGGGTGGCACTATGCCAGCAATAAAAATTTCTTGTAAAAGGCTGTGTTGCCCCCATCATGAAATGTTGCGGTTTGTCTTTATCAATGAACATCACATCGGATTAACATCATGAGAATACCAGACATTAAAAGCACCAGCAGACAAGAGCGACAACTCAACCAGCTTGCCAAACAAATCCAAGAAAAAGCAGAACTGACTGGCGTCAATGTGTCAGGCACTCAGATTTCTAGCCAGGCTTTTGACATGGTAACTGACTTTGAGCCATCAGGAGATCAACCGACGGCCATCGCTTCATTGGTTGAGGGGGTTAATCAAGGCATGGGTGAGCAATTGCTTTTGGGTGTGACAGGCTCTGGCAAAACTTATACCATGGCACAGGTGATTGCCAGGCTGGGGCGTCCAGCAATCATCATGGCGCATAATAAAACGCTGGCTGCTCAGCTGTATGGTGAATTTCGCTCATTTTTTCCACACAATGCGGTAGAGTATTTTGTCAGTTATTATGATTATTATCAGCCAGAAGCTTATGTGCCAGCCTCTGATACTTTCATTGAAAAAGACTCCGCCATCAATGATCATATTGATCAGATGCGATTGTCTGCTACTCGTGCCCTACTAGAGAGGCGGGATGCCATCATCATTGCTTCTGTGTCTGCCATTTACGGTCTTGGCGATCCTGAAAGCTATCTTAAAATGTTGCTTCATATCGTCGTAGGAGATAAGGTTGATCGCACCGCACTCATTAAGCGTTTGGTGGAGATGCAGTACGATCGTAATGAGCTGGAATTTGGACGAGGTACTTATCGCATTCGTGGAGAGACTTTGGACATTTATCCTGCTGAGAGCGAAAGCTTGGCGGTGCGTGTGGAAATGTTTGATGATGAGGTGGAAAAAATTGTTTGGTTTGATCCTTTGACAGGAAAAAATATCCGCACGGCACCACGCATCACCATTTATCCAAAATCCCACTATGTAACCCCAAAAGACAAGCTGATGACTGCCAGCGAATCAATCAAGGAGGAACTTGCTCAAAGGCTTGAATATTTCCGTACTCATGACAAGCTTATTGAGGCTCAGCGTATCAAAGAGCGTACCACTTATGATTTGGAGATGATTCAGCAGCTTGGCTATTGCAATGGCATTGAGAACTATTCTCGTCATCTGTCAGGACGACCTGCTGGTGTGGCACCGCCGACTTTATTTGACTATGTGCCTGATGATGCGTTGCTATTTATTGATGAAAGTCATGTAACCGTGCCGCAGATAGGTGCGATGTATAAAGGGGATAAAAGCCGTAAAGAAACCTTAGTCAGCTATGGCTTTCGTTTGCCATCAGCAATGGACAATCGCCCCATGAAATTTGAGGAGTGGGAGCGGATCAAGCCAAACACCATCTATGTGTCAGCAACACCTGCTGCCTATGAATTGGAGCGTAGCCAGCAAGTGGTGGAGCAGGTGGTGCGACCAACAGGACTGATTGATCCGATTTTAGAAATTCGCCCTGTACTTACTCAAGTAGATGATGTGCTGGGTGAGATAAACATCCGTAAGCCCTTAAATGAGCGTGTGCTGATCACCACACTCACCAAACGCATGGCGGAAGACTTGACCAGTTATCTTAAGGAATATGGCATTAAAGTGGCATATTTGCATTCGGACATTGACACCGTTGAGCGTATGAAAATCATTCATGAGTTGCGAACGGGCGTCTATGATGTGTTAGTGGGAATCAACTTGCTTCGTGAGGGGCTTGACATGCCAGAAGTGAGTTTGGTGGCCATTTTTGATGCTGATAAAGAAGGGTTTTTACGCTCGGAGCGTTCACTCATTCAAACGATCGGTAGGGCGGCTCGTCATGTGAATGGTAAGGCGATTTTGTATGCAGACGCCATCACGCCAAGCATGCAAAAAGCGATTGATGAAACTGAACGCCGTCGTGCCAAGCAGATTGATTATAACACCAAACATGGCATCACCCCAAAATCCGCCAGTCGTGCCATTACTGATAAGATTGATACAGGTGAGGAAGAAGCGATACAAACAATGGGCAGTGTGGCGATTCATCAAGCAGCGATCGCTGGCGTGGACGAAGAAATTTTACGCCGACCTGAACTGATGACCAAAGAGATTGCTCGTCTAGAAAAGCAGATGCGTGCATTATCTGGTGAGCTGAAATTTGAAGAGGCGGCTCGAGTTCGTGATACGGTATTGGCTTTAAAAGAGTTGCTGATGGGGTGATATTGGGAGATGGTGATGAAGATATTAAAAGCGTATTGTCAAGAGTTGGGTGAAATGGTTGATATCTATGAACTATATGCAGCATCCATCCAACAAAACGGAAAAAGATTTTCTTTGTATTGTTCTTATGATGAGTGCCTGAGGAATGGAGTTGAAATTATTGGCGTGAACTATCATAGACCTAAAAGTGAGCAGAGAAATGCCATGCATTTTAGGGAGAATGAGCGTTTCTCACATTCAAACAGCTGCCCATGGAAAATATTTTCAAAAAATGTGGCGGCAAAAGATAGGTATGCTGATGAAAGCGAAGAAGAGTATCTTCTTAGGCAAAAATGCCATTGTGATTTAGACGATTGGATAACAAGATATGCCCCAAGAGTTGAAGGGGGTGATGATGTGGACATGCTTTGCGGTGATGGATTTTCACAAAATAAGCACAACCAGCAAGGTAAGGTCAATGATGTCAAGATAAGACCAAGTTCGGTTTATGATGTTGGTAGGAAATCTTCGTCTTTTATTCAATTGTGTTACCATCATTATCAAATTTATAACAACCCAAAAATTCCCAATAAAAAAGAGTTGAGATTTGTTCCATTAAGAGTAACTTCGCTGTCAAATGTGAAAAGTTATTATGATTATTTTACCCCAGTGGATTTTTGTTTTGTTTTGAACGATGCTTCTATGCCAATTTTAAACAAAAATAAGCACATCATGTTTTCTAAGATTAAAGGCGGGGATATAAAAAGATATGGCAAGGGTTTTTCTTTGCTTTTTTGGCTTTCAAAAAGAAATGGCGATCAATACACTAATTTTAAGATTAGCATGTATGTGAGTAAAGATGAGATTGAGCGATATAAAAATAAAAATTTACTATTAGATGTTATTGATTACTTAGATGAGTACGAAAAGTTGTTCCTGTATTTAAATATCGCTGATTTGCAAGTAGGTTATCATAATAAAAAAACCATTAATTTAAAAATTGGGGATTTAAAAGGCCTGGTCATGGTAGGTTCTGTCAAGCCTAAAAAAGAAATATTGGCGCAGATTAATCTCTGATGCTACTGGCAATCTGATTTTAAAATCTTGTCATTATATTGTCTGAATGATTACTATTTTTTATAATAAAGGATGCTGCGATAGAATGTAAAAAAATTTAAAGTTCGTGAGGATACAATCGATTGCCATAAAATATGCTACAATGATATGATGACTTTTTTAAACCTGATGGTAAAATCTTGGAGGCCATAATGACAGCGACAGAAACAAAAAAAATTCCACATGTGCTGATGATTTTAGATGGAGTTGGGCATCGTACTGACCCAAGAGATAATGCGGTATTGGCAGCAAATACCCCAAATCTGGATGCTTTGATGGCCAGTTGTCCTAATGGTTTGATTTCAGGCTCTGGCATGGATGTGGGCTTGCCTGATGGTCAGTTTGGCAATTCGGAAGTTGGGCATATGAATTTGGGAGCGGGGCGTATTTTATTTCAAGACTCTACTCGCATCATGAACGACATCAATACGGGTGATTTTTTTGATAATCAGACGCTGATAGATGCCGTCAAAGCTGCCAATGATGCAGAAGGTGCGATGCACATTTTAGGTCTGTTGTCCGATGGTGGTGTTCATGCACATATTGAGCACATCAAGGCAGGTGTGCGTCTGGCATTGCAACAGGGTGCTTTACAGGTGTTTGTGCATGCTTTCATGGATGGGCGAGATACGCCACCAAAATCTGCAGAAAGCTATGTGGCTGACCTTGAACAATTTTTAGAAAAAGTGAATCAGGAGTTTGAAGGCAAGGCTTTGATTGCCAGCATGATTGGGCGATTTTTTGCGATGGATAGGGATAAACGCTGGGAGCGTGTACAATCTGCTTATGAATTGATGACTCAAGCTAAGGCGGTGCGTGAGGCTGGTTCGGCGATTCAGGCGGTGAAGTTGGCCTATGAGGCAGGCGAAACTGATGAATTCATTCAAGCGACCATCATTGATGACGAAGGTGTCATTTGTGATAATGATGCAGTCATTTTTATGAATTTTCGTGCCGATCGCGCTAGAGAGATTTCTGCGGCGTTTGTAGATGCTGACTTTGATGGTTTTGAGCGTCGCATTGCACCACAACTATCCGCTTATGTCATGCTGACAAAATACTCTGACGAACTGGAAAATAATGCTAAGACGACAGTGGCTTATTATCCGACCAGTCTTACAAACACATTGGGTGAGTATCTGCAAAACAATCATAAAACCCAATTGCGTATTGCTGAAACGGAAAAATATGCTCATGTTACTTTCTTTTTTAGTGGTGGGCGAGAGGAGTTGTACGAGGGTGAGAAGCGTATTTTGGTTAATAGTCCCAATGTGAAAACTTATGACTTGCAGCCCCAAATGAGTGCTTATGAGGTGACAGATCGGCTAAAAGCGGCCATTGAGTCTGGTGAATATGATGTACTGATCATCAATTATGCTAACGGCGATATGGTGGGTCATACGGGTGTATTCGATGCGGCAGTGAAAGCCGTGGAAGCTGTTGATGAGTGCATTGGTATCATCGTTGATGGTGTGCGTCAGATGGGTGGTCATTTGCTCATCACCGCTGATCATGGTAACTGTGAGCAAATGCAGGATTATCAAAGTGGTCAGGTTCATACTCAGCATACAACTGAGCTTGTGCCTTTCATCTATGTGGGCGATAGGTCGGTTCGTGTGCGTCATCATGGCAGGCTGTGTGATGTTGCACCGACCATATTGCATTTGATGGGTATGGAAAAGCCAAGTGAGATGACGGGTGAAAGTCTGCTCATTGAGTGCTAAGTTTGGCAAGTAATGACAGTGATGGTGTGATGATGAAGACAATGAGTTTGCCCTTGATTTTGCTGATGATGCTAAGCCCATTTTCAGCACAGGCAGGCACGCAGAATCCTGATGTTAGAGCGGTGAAATCTTTTGAGGGTGATGAGACAATCTTGGTTAAGCCTGTAAAAAATGAATTGCGATCCAACCATGGCATAACGCTTGATGTGCTAGATACTCAGCCTAATAAACTGTATGGCATAGATGGGTTGCATCAAGGAAAAGTGCCTCTTAATGCCATCTCTCCAAACACCCTAAAAACTTTCGTGTCGGTCATTGATTTGATTCGGCGAGAATATCCTGAACAGACGACAGATGATGAGCTGTTTTATGACGCCATCAATGGCATGCTTCATAAGCTTGATGGTCATGCTGAATTTTTAGATGCTAAGGATTTTGCCAATTTGCAATCATTCACCGTGGGTAAAGTGGCGGATGTTGGCATGAGTGCTGTTTGGCAAGATAAAGTTGGGCATTGGGTGGTTAGCCAAGTAATTGCTGACTCGCCTGCACAAAAATCTGGCATAGCAGTAGGGGATTATTTGCATCAAATCGGTGATGTGCGTCTGTCCACTGAGCAAAGTGCTAATGATGTGGCTCAACTGCTCAACGGTATTTTGGGAACGAAAGTTGATGTTACTTTTTCTAAAATGGGTCGTTCTAAAAAAACCAAAACACTTGAACGCACGCATCAGACGCAGTCAAGCATCGAGGCGATGGTCAAAGGTGGTATCATCATCATAAAACTGCCAGTTTTTCAGACGAATACTCGTGAGCAGATTTTAAATGGTGTGGCCAGTGCTGGCGTACCAATAAAAGGCATGATCATTGATGTTCGCAATAATCCTGGAGGTGTGTTGGAGTCGGCGGTTGATGTGGCGTCTTTATTCATGCGTAATCAGACAGTAACACAAGTCAAGGACAAAGAGGGCGTTAAGCGAGTCATGCGTACCACAGGGTCGCCATTACTCAATGAAATCCCACTCATCATTATCCAAAATCGTTATTCTGCGTCGGCAGCGGAAGTGCTGACAAGTAGCTTGCAAGCTCAAAAAAGGGCGGTCATCGTAGGTGAGACGAGCTATGGCAAAGGCTCTGTTCAATCTGTGATACCAATTGGTAATGATCAAGCAGTCAAGCTGACCACTGCTTATTATCTGACGGCAAAAAACAAAGAGATTGATCAGGTTGGTGTCAAGCCTGATGTCTTACTCATCACCCCCAAAGACTCTTCCCAAGATGAGACAGCACCGATTGATGGGTGGCTGGAACAAGCCTTATTGCTAATGGATAAAGACAAGCTTACCGAGGGCATTGAGTTTTCGCCAGTGGGTGGTTTTTGACGCAGTGGTAGTTGCTTTGTGCGTGGTGAATTTATGGTTCGTCAGCATGGTCGGTTTGGCGTGGAATGGCAGGTAATGTGCCATCACAAAACTCAATATGAATGTCTTGATTAGCATCAAGCTGTGATTTTTTGGAGATGACCTTGCCATGTTGATGAATGAGGGCATAGCCCTTAGCCAGTGTTTTGGCAGGGTGCTGAATGAAGATGAGGTATTGTAAATGCTGACAATGCTCACGCAGCAGTTCCAGTCTTGCCGTAATTACTTTATGATTATTTAGTAATTGTTTTGTATGTATTTTAGCGTGAGACACTTTGGCAATTGCCTGTGTTTTATTTTGATTCATCAAATGTTTGGTAAGATCTTTTTGATGACCAAGTTGATGATTGGCTAAGATTTTTAGGGTGGTCATTTGGCTTTGGGTGTCTTTTTTGGCAAGCTCAATCAGCCTAGATGTTGATGTGTGAATGCGTTGCATGGCGAGCTTGGCATCTTGAGTGATGTTAATCAGCTGCCGTTCAATGGCTGCAATGACTTTTGATGGTGTGTCAAAGCGTGTGTGTGCCACCTCATCAATCAGTACTTTATCACGCTCATGCCCGATACCTACCCAAACAGGAATGTTTTGTTCAGCGATGAGTGCCGCCAATTCAAAATCGTTAAGATATGCCAAATCTCCCGCCGAACCACCGCCACGAATGATGACCATTAAGTCTGGCAAATGACCAAACCGTGCATGAAATTGTTCCATGCTTTGAACTAAAGCGATTCTGATTTCATTGGCTGCATGATTGCCCTGAAAGGTTGCATGATGGTAATGAAATTGGCATGCTCCCGCCCATTCCAATCTGTCCGCTTCACGACGAAAATCTCCCAATCCTGCAGCACCCTCAGGAGAGATGACAATCACATGACGAATGTCAAAAGGTGCTGGCAAGGATTTATTCAGCTGTATCAAACCTTCATCATAAAGGCGTGTCAGCATCGCTTGGTAGGCGATGGCCAGCTGACCGATGGTGTAATTAGGGTCAATGTCATTGATGTTAATGCTAAATCCGTATTGGGGGTGAAAATTCGCTGATGCCTTAATCAGAATGCTGATACCAGCTTGTAATGCTTGACCTGTGGTGTTGTGAAATTTTGATAAGACAGTGCTTGCTCTGTGTCGCCATAATGTACCACGACAGCTGGCAATGATTTGATCGCCATCATCTTTTTCTGCCAGCTCAAAATAATAATGCCCTCCTTTAGATGACATGGCACGCACTTCGGCACGCACCCAAACTTCATGATTAAAAGCATCATTAATGACCATTTTGACTGCTGTCAGATAATCGCTTAAAGCAAGTTGTGTACCTTGCCATTCATCATACTCACTTTCATCATTTTTTTGATCCATCTCTGCTAGGATTTGGGCATGTAGTCGCTCGGTATCCTCGCCAAATGTTGGTAGATTTTCAAGCATTGTGATGATTGTTTCGGTTTTTAAATTCATGGATAATGTTTGGTATGTGTGATGATTGCTACTATACCATAGCTGGCATATTTATTATAGATGGCTTGGTGCTAAAACCTAAAATGATCTGAGTTTGGATGGGTTTTTTGGAGATTTGCTGGCGTGTCATCACTGGTATTTGTGATGAAAATTGGTTATTTATCATAAAACTGATATAAAAAAATGGTATTTATAAATTTTAATAATAATTCAACAAAAATTTCCCATTTGTAATTGCCTCCATGTTCGGTTAATTTATGCGTTAATTGGTGCATGGTTGTCTCTCAATCATCTTAGATCGCCACAGCACCAACCATCAAGCAAACAAAACCAATATAAGGAAAAAATATGACCCATTTGACGATTGATGGCGAACGCTTGCCAGCATCATCGGCATTGCCATGGAAAAAAGCCATGAAGATGCCACGATTTTAAAGAAATTCATTCACAGTTACTACCACTGCTTACACCATAGCATCGCAGATCAGCTTAGCGATGTTGAGTTGGCGGGTATGGCATTGCATCATTTTAGTCAACTAAAAAATCATGATGGGCAAGCACCCAGACTTTCGGTCATCAATCCTGTCAGTGATGAACATTACTTTTCTAGCAGGGGCAGTGTGGTTCAGATGACGGTGTTGGACCGCCCATTCTTGACCGACACAGTCATGATGAGTCTTGAAAAGCAGGGTGTGTCAGTCAAGCGTATTCATAATGTGATTGTTAAAGTGGCTCGTGATGAGCAGGGTAACATCATTGATATTGCAGCGACAGATGAAAGTGGTCATGACATTGCACAGCAATACTCCTTGTTGCATTGTGAAATCACTCGTCAAAGCGACAAGATGCTTAGTAATATTCATGATGCACTGCTCATGAAAATACAGACGCTTGACATCATTGTCTCTGATTGGACACTCATGCGTAACAAACTGGCTGCCATTCGTGATGAGATGGTGAACATGCCAATACCGACAGAACCAAGTTCTAAGCAAGAAGTGTTAGAATTTTTGGATTGGATTGGTAGCGATCATTTCATCTTTATGGGATTTCGTGAATATCGCTTTGACAAGCTGGGTGATGAAGCTGAGCTTTATTCGGTGGGTGGTAGTGGACTTGGGGTGTTGCGTGGGGCGTCAACGGATACCTTGTCGCAGAGTTTTCATCGATTGCCTAGCCAGTTAAAGCATCTGCTTAGCTTACCGCGTGTGATTTTATTATCAAAATCTCGCCATGAATCTCCAGTACACCGCCCTGTATACATGGACTTTTTAGGCATTCATAAGTATGATGATGCTGGTCAGTTGGTGGGCGAGTATCGTTTTGTAGGATTATTGACCTCCCAAGCGTATCAAACAAGAGTGAATGACATTCCGCTATTGCGTCAAAAATCGGACGAAATCCTTGATATGTCAGGTCTGCCAAAAAATGGGCACAGTTATCTGAAGATGGCACACATCATCAATACACTGCCTCGTGATGATCTGTTTCAAGCCAGTATTGATGAACTGTACCCAATGGTCAGTGCCATCAGCCAATTACAAGACAAAAACCGTCTGCGTCTGTTCACACGCATCGATCACTACCAGCGTTTTGTGTCGTGTTTGGTGTACATTCCACGCCATAAATTTGATACTCAGCTACGCATGAAGATCCAAAAAATCCTTACTGAAAGCTATGGTGGTGAATCGTCAAACTTCACGACAGAATTTAATGAGTTGCATCATGCACGCGTGCATATTCATGTGCGTACCACTCCAGGCAAGATCAATGTGGTGGACACCACTGCCCTAGAAAATAAACTTGCTTCACTCATGCAAGACTGGTCAGATCACTACGCCAAAGCATTGAGTGAGGATTTGGGTGATGGGGAGGCTAATCGCATCATGCGTGATTATGGCGACCACATTCCTACCGCTTATAAAGAGCGTTATGACGCCAATACGGCAGTTGCAGATACCAAGCGACTGCTTGGTGTTAATGACGATAGCCCAATGGCATGGCGACTGTATCAGCCTGTGGGTGAGGGCAGCGACAGATTAACCCTAAAACTCTATGGGCAGGGTGAACCATCAATCTTATCGCATGTGTTGCCAATACTAGAGAATTTTGGGGTGCTGGTGTTAAATGCCCAGACTTTCAAGTTTGATAATGCTCAACACGCATGGATACAAGAATACAAGCTAAAATTGCGTGATGGTATCAGTGTTGATCTTGATGCGGTGCGTCGCCAATTTGAGGATAGCTTGCGTGAGATTTGGCTGGGTCATATTGAGTCGGACAAGCTTAATGAATTGATTTTGACGACGCGATTGGGTGCTTATGATGTATTGATTTTGCGTGCGTTATCACGCTATATGGTACAAGCTTGTGCACCATTTTCCAATGATTATATTCATGCCACGCTTGTTAAAAATCCAGTACTTAGTGAACAACTGGTGGCATTGTTTCACGCTAAGATGTCGCCTAGTGTCATTGAACGCGATTTTGCCATTGAGACTGCTAAAAATGCCATCAATGAGACGCTTGCTCATGTACAAAGTCTGGATGAAGATCGGATCATCCGCTGGCTATTAGACTTGATAGAAGCAATGTTGCGTACCAATTTTTATCAAGTTGATGAACAGGGTTGTCGTAAAGACAGAGTGTCTTTCAAATTTGCTGCCAGTCAAATTCCGCATTTGATGAAACCTAAGCCAATGTTTGAAATTTATGTGTACTCACCAAGAATGGAGGGTGTGCATTTGCGTGGCGGTAAAGTGGCTCGTGGTGGACTAAGATGGTCTGATCGCATGGAAGATTACCGCACAGAGGTGTTGGGGCTTGTTAAGGCACAGATGGTTAAAAATGCCATCATTGTCCCTGTTGGTTCAAAAGGTGGCTTTGTATGTAAAGATCGCACCAAGGCAACAAGTCGTGAAAGCTGGCAGGCTGAAGGCGTGGCCTGCTACAAAACCTTCATTCGTGGCTTGCTTGATTTGACAGACAATCTAGTTAATGGTGAGGTTGTGCCACCCACCAACACCGTACGCCATGATGAAGATGACCCTTATTTGGTGGTGGCAGCCGATAAAGGTACGGCAACTTTTTCAGATATCGCTAACCAGCTGTCAATTGAATACGGCTTTTGGTTACAAGATGCGTTTGCTTCTGGAGGTTCGGCAGGGTATGATCATAAAGGCATGGGCATCACTGCTCGTGGTGCATGGGAGAGTGTTAAGCGTCATTTTCGCTTGATGAATAAAGACATACAGCAGCGTGATGAAATCACCGTCATTGGTATTGGTGATATGTCTGGTGATGTTTTTGGTAATGGCATGCTATTGTCCAAGAATATCCGTTTGCAGGCTGCCTTTAACCATCTGCACATTTTTATCGACCCAAATCCAGATGCGAAAATTTCTTTTGCTGAGCGTAAGCGTTTATTCCATTTGCCTCGTTCTATGTGGACTGATTATGACGCATCACTCATTAGCGAGGGCGGTGGCGTTTTTAATCGTACTGATAAATCCATTCACATCACACCACAGATGAAAGAGGCATTTGACATTCAAGAAGATGTATTAACACCTAATGAGCTGCTGCATCGACTGTTGCAATCACCTGTTGATCTTATTTGGAATGGTGGTATTGGTACTTATATTAAATCCTCTGACGAAGAGCATGCGGATGTTGGCGATCGTGCTAATGACGCCATTCGTGTCAATGCAAAGCAAGTGCGTGCCAAGGTCGTTGGTGAAGGCGGTAATTTAGGCTGTACCCAACAGGGTCGTATTGAATATGCTAAGCATGGCGGGCGTATCTATACTGATGCCATTGACAATTCGGCAGGCGTGAACTGCTCTGACCATGAGGTAAATATTAAAATTTTACTCGGAGCGGTGGTTGAGCAAGATGAAATGACAATCAAGCAACGCAATGTGTTGCTTGAAAGCATGACCGACGAGGTGGCACAGTTGGTGTTACGCCAAAACTACCTACAACCACAAGCCATCGAACTTTCGGCACGCCAAGCGGTACAAAAACTGCCTGAACATCAAAGTTTCATGCGATTTTTGGAAAATGCAGAGCGTCTGGACAGAGTGATTGAATATTTGCCAAGTGATGAGCAACTCAAAGAACGCCAAGCATTAAAAATGGGATTGACCAACCCAGAGTTGGCTACTTTATTGGCCTATGGCAAAATGTGGGTGTATGATGAATTACTCACAAGCACGCTGACAGATGATGTTTATTTCTTAAACGAACTGAAAAAATATTTCCCAAAAGCACTCGATGTGCCGTATTTTGATGAAATGATTAAGCACCGCTTGCATCGTGAGATCATCAGTACCTATCTGGCAAATGGTCTGGTAAACCGCTTGGGTATTGAGACAGTATTTGACATTCATCAATCCACAAAGCGTAGCATTGAGGATATTGCACGAGCTTATGCAGTGGTGCGTGATGCTGTTGGAGTGCAACGATTGTGGCAAGAATTGGAATCGCTGGATAATAAAGTTGGTGCGGAAATCCAGCTGGATATTGAGCTTGATATTCGCCTAGCCATTCATCAGGCCATCACATCGCTGCTTACCAAGCATCAAGTCATTGATGTGGCACAGTTAACCGCTCAGCCAATTCAGCCTACTTCTTTTGATGCTGATTATGCCAAGATGCTTGAAAGTCGAGGTGTGCCAACTGCATCTGCAGAAATGTTCGCTCAGCTGCCCATACAAGTCTTAAACTTTGCTGGTTGATTTACCACAATAAAAAACACCCCAATATGAGAATTTGGGGTGTTTTTATTGAGTGTGTTTTGTAGAATGTCTATTGTCTCATTTTATTCTAAGTTTAATCCAGCTAGGATTTGTGGTTTGTATTGTCTTAGAATAGGTAATAGAGTATCTATCACCCAAGCTTTACGGTAGCCTTGCAGTCCAAATGGCAACTCATCATCAGGTATGTCCTGAGCGACCATGATCAGCAAGTCATTAATCCATCGACCTTTTAACAGCAGATTCTCTGGAATGTTGGTTGATTGACCATAAGCACTGATGGCTTGATCTAATGCATTTTTAAAGGGCTTTTCCTTGCTTCGGTAGATTGGTGGTGGCAAGGGTGGTAGTTTTTCCTGTGGTTGGGATTTGACCATGCGAATGATGCGTATGATTTCATCACCATACTTACGCAATGAGCCACGATTGATGGTGGTTCTTGCTAAGAGTTTGATGCTGTCAGGCAGTATTTCGATGATTTCACGCATCGCTTGCTTGTTAATGATGAAAGTTCTGGGTTCATTGATTGCTCGTGCTAATACTTCTCGCCACATGACCAGCTCTTTTAATACGCCTATTTGTAGTCTGTTGTACTCAGGAGTATAAAACTCCAAATATAAAGCGTCATCGCTGATGTTGGTAATGTCATGCAGCTCTTTAGCATAGATATTGCTGTCTTCATGAGCATGATGAAGTGTGTTTTTTTCTTCCAGCTTGCTTTTGACCGCTTTGTAAAGAGTGAGTAAGTAACGCACATCATTGGCGGCGTAGATTTCTTGTTCTGGGCTTAGTGGTCTGTTTAACCAGTCGGATTTGCTTTCACCTTTGTCGAGCTTAACACCTAAGATTTCGCTCACCGCTTGGCTGTATCCCATCTGTGTTCTGCCAGTCAAGTATGCCACGCCAATTTGCACATCAAAAACATTGGTCAAGGGGGTATTTTTGGCAAGCGAATAAAAAATACCCAAATCCTCACCGCACGCATACCAAACCATCATCGGCACCTCAATGAGTGCCTGCCATAAATCGGTCAGATCCAATGTGGGAGCATCGACCAAATAAATGGCCTGTCCAGTATTGATTTGCAAAAGTGCTAAGATGGGATGATAGGTGGAGCGTCTGATGAATTCGGTGTCTAGTGCAACAATATCAATAGAATCGATCTCATCAATGAGTGCGTACAGCTCATCTTCGGTATGTACCCATAAGGTGGGCAAATCATCTAAGGTGAGACAATCGATATCATGGGCACGAAAAAAACCAAATTGTTCGTTGCTGGCGGTCAAATCAGTCATATCAAATAAAAGCGCGGTTTTGTAAAGCTTGGTGTAGAGTCAGACTGTCAACATATTCAAGCTCACCACCAATGGGAATGCCTTGAGCCAGTCTGGTAATCTTCTTGACATGAGGTCTGGCGACATCATTGATAAAAAAAGCGGTCGTCTGTCCTTCAATGGTAGCCCCTGTGGCCAAAATCAGTTCTTGAATTGGTTCGTTTTTTAGTCGGAAAATCAATTCATCAATATTCAAATCGTCTGCACCGATGCCATCAATGGGAGATAAGTGCCCCCCTAAAACAAAATATCTGCCACGGTAAGCACCACTTTGTTCAATAGCCATCACATCAGACGCACTTTCAACCACGCACAATATGCTTTCATCACGACGAGAATCAGTACAGATAGGGCAGACATCATCATCACTGAATGAATGGCAATATCGGCATTCAATGATATCGCGCATGGCGGTATCAAGTGCTTGGGCAAGACTGATTCCTTGTGGGCGTTTTTTAGCAAGTAATTGCAACGCCATGCGTTGGGCGGTTTTTTGTCCAACGCCAGGCAAATGTTGCAACTCTTTGACCAAATGTTCAAAATTGGGGGTTAGCACGGCAGATCGCTTAGCCAAACAGACCTTGCATGCTTTTTGGCAGACCCATGCCTGTGGTGGCACCAGCCATAACCTCTTCGTGCAGTTCGTCAGCTTGACGCACCGCATCATTGACAGCAGCAGCCACCAAGTCTTCAATCATATCAGGTTCATCATCCATCAAGCTTGGATCAATGCTTAAACGCTTGATGACATGGCGACCTGTCATGGTTACTTTAACCAATCCATTCCCCGCCTCGCCATGCACTTCTTTCTTGGCAAGGCTTGCTTTGGCAGCTTCAACATTCTTTTCGACTTGCTGTTGCATCGCTTGGGCTTGCTGCATGAGTGCTTGAATATTCATGAGATGTTCCTAAGTATTTAATGAATGATGAAAATATTATAACACATATTTATTGGCTAAAAAAATCTAAGTGGCGAACTTGCCAATCAGCTTCATATCATAGCTTACACGCACCACCAGCACAGCCATCATCCATGTCGCTTTGACTGTCATCTGCACCATCACGAGTATTGTGATAATACAAGGTCTTAACACCAAACTTATAGGCGGTGAGTAGGTCTTGGATCAGAACTTTCATCGGCACCTTTCCGCCGTCAAATTTAGCAGGGTCATAGTTGGTATTGGCAGAAATGCTTTGGTCAATGAATTTTTGCATGATGCCGACCAGTCTGAGATATCCTTCGTTATTTGGGATTTGCCACAGTAACTCATAATGATAAGCCAGGCGTTCGATTTCAGGGACGACCTGTTTTAAAATGCCGTCTTTGGATTGCTTGATGGACACCAAACCTCGGGGCGGTTCAATGCCATTGGTGGCATTGGCGATTTGTGAGCTGGTTTCTGATGGCATGAGTGCGGTCAGTGTTGAATTTCTAAGCCCGTGTGTTTTAATTTCGTTACGCAACACTTCCCAGTCGTAATGCAAAGGCTCCTGACAAATCGTATCTAAGTCTGATTTGTAAGTGTCGATCGGTAAGATGCCTTGGCTATAAGTGGTTTGGTCAAACCAAGGGCAGGCCCCCTGTTCTTTGGCAAGCTTATTCGATGCTTTTAATAAATAATATTGTAATGCCTCAAAAGTTCGGTGTGTCAAGCCCAATGCGGCATTGTCTGAATAGCGAGTACCATTTTTTGCCAAATAATAAGCAAAGTTAATCACGCCTACGCCCAAAGTACGGCGATTCAAACTGCCTTTTTTGGCAGCAGCGACTGGATAGTCTTGATAATCAAGCAGGGCATCTAAAGCGCGTACGATGAGTTCAGCAGGCTCTTCAATATCGGTTAAGTTGTTGATTTTGCCTAAATTAATGGCTGATAGGGTGCAAAGTGCAATTTCACCGTTTTCATCGTTAATGTTGTTAAGTGGTTTGGTTGGTAAGGCGATTTCCATGCACAAATTCGACTGGCGAATTGGTGCAACGCTTGGATCAAACGGACTGTGTGTGTTGCAGTGATCAACATTTTGTATGTAAATACGACCTGTGCTGGCACGCTCTTGGAGCATGATGCTAAACAACTCTCTGGCAGAGATGCGATGTTTTCTGATGGTTTTATCAGCTTCATACTGACTGTATAGGCGTTCAAACTCGGCTTGGTCAGCAAAAAATGCCTCATACAATCCAGGAACATCTGATGGTGAAAATAGCGTGATTTCTTTGTTTTGGATCAGGCGGGTATATAGGGTTTTATTAATTTGAACCCCATAATCCATGTGTCGAACACGATTATCTTCGACGCCACGATTATTTTTTAACACCAGAAGATTTTCGATTTCTAAATGCCACATTGGATAAAACAAGGTTGCTGCACCACCACGCACACCACCTTGAGAGCAGGATTTGACCGCCGCTTGAAACATCTTAAAAAATGGAATGCAACCTGTGTGTTGAGCTTCACCACCACGAATTGGTGAGCCTAACGCACGGATTGCCCCTGCATTGATGCCGATACCTGCACGCTGTGATACATAGCGAACGATGGCAGAAGTGGTGGCGTTGATGCTGTCTAAATTATCATCACACTCTATCAGTACGCATGAGCTGAATTGGCGAGTGGGTGTGCGTACGCCTGCCATGATGGGGGTTGGTAGTGAAATGTAGAAATTAGAAGTGGCATCATAAAAACGCTTCACATAATCCAGTCTTTCGGATCGGTCATAGCCTGCAAACAGACACATGCCAACAAGAACATACAAAAACTGTGGGCTTTCATAGACTTGCTTAGTCACACGGTCTTGCACAAGATATTTACCCATCATTTGCTCAACGGCGGCGTACGCCAGGTTCATGTCTCGATGGTGATCTATGTGGTTGTTAAGCACTTCAAATTCTTCTTTGGAATAATCCTCCAAAATGTGTTTGTCATACTTGCCTTGTGCGGTGAGCTTGACGACATGATCGTACAGATGGGGCGGTTCAAAAGTGCCATAGGCGATTTTACGCAAATGAAAAATTGCCAATCGTGCTGCCAGATATTGATAATCAGGCGTATCAGTAGAAATGAGATCGGCTGCTGCTTTGATGATGGTTTCATGGATGTCGCAGGTGGCAATTCCATCGTAAAATTGAATGTGTGATTTGAGTTCTACTTGGGATACGGAGACATTGGTCAAGCCTTCAGCTGCCCAATTAATCACCTTGTGGATTTTTTCTAGATCAATCGGTTCCGATTTGCCATTTCGTTTTGTCACTTGGATTTTGTCGATGTGTACCATGAACGCAGTTTTCCGTATGATGAATCAATTAAAAGAATGATGCCACTTTTTGATGAATGTGTGCCAATATGGGTAAAAATCATGTTTTTTGAATGGTCAAAAGCACCAATATGGGAGAATTTAACTTGATGGTTTTTATTACCATATCTAGACGAATTCTCCAAAGACAGCACAATATATCCTAAAAATTTTGAAAAAACTAGCTTGTTTTTTTGGTGATTTTATGAATGAGTTTTTGGTAATTTATGGAGGCTATGACAGATAAGGGGGGTGGGGTTGTCAATACCTTTTTTTAATTTTTTTTTGACTGAATGGTCTGTGATTTTTTGGTATAAAAAAGTACGCACTCAGTTAAGTGCGTACTTTGGCAAGGTGAAATCATCAGACGCTTGCCATCAAGCTGGCATTACCACCTGCAGCGGTGGTATTGTGGCTTTGACTGATTTCATGATATAAGCGAGCGATGTCTAAGGTGTGTGTCGCATCAATCACACGGCGAATTGGCCCGTCTAAACCTGCCAAACGCACTTGTTCATCTGTCGGCATTGGCTCAAGGCAGATGACGGTGTGGCAGTTGTCAACTCCTGTTTGTTCCATGACGATGAGGGCATCGCCAAAACGCTCGCTATGCTCCGCCAGCACATGGGTTGGTGTGATGACCATGCGAATGCCATTGGCAGATAGTGCCACCAAGGCGTTGAGCGAGTTGATGAGATTGCCTCCATAAATGGCAACTGCATCAGGGGATTGCCATGATAGAGTGTTGCGTTCGCCAGTAGGGCCTGGCAGCGTGAGGGATGCACCGTTTAGGCAATTTGTCTTAGACTGATTGGCGATGTGGTTTAACTGCTGGCTTTGATTGTCTGTGATGCCGATTTGTCTGATGGCCATGATGACTTGGTCTAATAGAGTGTCGTCGGCATGTCCAAGCTGGTCAACTGTGGGAATGTGCCAAGAATCCAAGCGGCTTAATCGCTGTAAATAAAATGGACCGCCAGCCTTGGGGCCTGTGCCACTCATGCCATGACCACCAAACGGCTGCACCCCCACGACCGCACCGACGATATTGCGATTGATATAGATATTGCCTGCTTCAATGCGGCTGCTGATGTCATCAATCGCAGCATCGATTCGACTGTGAATGCCATGCGTTAAGGCGAAACCTTTTTTATTGATGCTGTCAATCAAATCATGCAGTTCATGTTTTGCAAAACGCACGACATGTAATACAGGACCGAACACTTCTTTTTTAAGTTGTGCTAAGTTTTGTAGTTCGAACATGATGGGTGCGACAAAAGTTCCCTGATCTTTTGAGCGAATTTTCACTTCATGAAAAGGTGAGGTTTGTTTTAGGGTGTTGATGTGATGAAGCAGATTGTCTTGCGCTTCAGCATCAATGACAGGACCGACATCGGTAGAAAGACAAGTAGGGTTATCCACCACCAATTCATCCATGGCACCTTTAATCATCTCAATCATATGATCTGCAATGTCTTCTTGGACGCATAAAATACGCAATGCTGAGCAACGCTGACCTGCCGAATCAAACGCAGATGCCAACACATCAGCACACACCTGTTCTGGTAGGGCGGTAGAATCGACAATCATCGCATTCATACCGCCAGTTTCAGCGATAAGTACAGGGTTGTCTGTACGCTTTGCCAAAATGCCATTGATGCGTTTGGCGACATCGGTTGATCCTGTAAAAATTACGCCACCGATACGATCATCATTGGTCAAAGCAGCACCAACATCGCCTGAACCCAGCACCAGTTGTAAAGCGTCTTGTGGCACGCCAGCTTCATGAAGCCAGCTGACTGCCAGATGGGCAATCAGAGATGTTTGTTCGGCAGGCTTGGCAACAACTGTATTACCTGCCGCCAAGGCTGACACCACCTCACCGACAAAAATCGCCAATGGAAAATTCCAAGGACTGATGGCCACCATTGTACCAATGGGGCTATTAAGATTCAGTCGTTCGATTTCATCTGCATAGTAACGACAAAAATCCACCGCCTCCCTGACTTCAGCAATGGCGTTTGGCAGAGTTTTGCCAGCCTCTCGTACAGCGATCATCATCAGTAATGCCATGCGAGTTGGGTTTTCCATCAAATCAGCAAAATGGCGTAGTATGGTAGCTCTTTGAGCTGGTGGGGTCGCCTGCCAGCCACTTTGTGCATTGATTGCGGCAGTGATGACCTCATGGATGCTGTTGAGATTGATGAATGATACTTGACCGACGATGTCATTGTGATTGGCAGGATTGTTAATAACATGGGGGGCTTGATGCTGAACACTGATGCTGGTTAGGGATTTGATGTTAAAATCAATTTGAGTGGCGGCGTTCATATTGGCTTCAAGAGTGGTCAATACATGCTCGTTTGATAGGTCCATGCCATAGGAATTTTTGCGTTCGCCATAGATGTGGCGTGGCTTTGGTGTGAGTGGATTGGTGGTGATGTGATGAATATCTATTTCATCTAGTGGCGATGTGGTCAGCTCATCAATGCTGACTTTTTCATCAACGATTCGATTGACGAATGATGAATTGGCACCGTTTTCTAGCAAGCGGCGAACCAAGTAAGCAAGCAGTGTTTTGTGCGTTCCAACAGGTGCGTAGATACGCACACGACGATCTAGGTTTTTTTCGCCAACCACTTGGTCATATAGGGTCTCACCCATGCCATGCAAACACTGAAATTCAAAGTCTTTGCCCTTGCCCATCTGGTAGATGGTGGCAAGACTTTGGGCGTTATGGGTGGCAAACTGTGGAAAAATGGCATCTTGGGCGGCAAGTAGCTTTTTGGCACACGCCAAATAAGACACATCGGTATGAACCTTTCTTGTATAGACAGGGTAATCATTCATGCCATCAACTTGAGCCCATTTGATTTCACTGTCCCAATAGGCTCCTTTCACCAAGCGAATCATCAATTTTTGATGATGGCGGCGAGCTAAGTCAATTAAGTAATCGATGACATAAGGGCAGCGTTTTTGGTAGGCTTGCACCACAAAACCAATGCCGTTAAAGCCTGCCAAGTCAGGGTCGGACACCAGCTTTTCCATCAAATCCAATGAAAGCTCTAAACGGTTGGCTTCTTCGGCATCGATATTTAAACCAATGTCATACTCTTTGGCAAGTACAAACAAGGCTTTTAGGCGTGGCAATAGCTCAGTCATCACTCGCTTGTGCTGGGCTCGTGCATAGCGTGGATGAATGGCGGATAATTTGACAGAAATCCCATTGCCATCGTACACACCACGACCTTGTGCATCTTTGCCGATGGCGTGAATGGCAGTGACATAGTCATTATAATAACGGTCAGCATCCGCCTCGGTCATCGCTGCCTCGCCAAGCATGTCGAAGCTGAATCGATAGCCAAGCTTTTCACGCTCTTTGCCGTTAGCCAATGCTTCTTTGATGGTCTGACCTGTAACAAACTGCTGACCTAAGATTTTCATGGCATGATTAACACCAGCACGAATGAAAGGTGCACCACCTTTTTGAATGATGCGAGTCAGTGCAGAGCCTAAACCATCTGAGGTCGGTTGGGTGAGTTTGCCAGTTAATACCAAGCCCCAAGCGGCAGCATTGACAAACATTGATGGGCTATTGCCGACATGACTTTTCCAGTCGCCATCAGACAGCTTGTCTTGAATGAGTTGATCGCGTGTGGCAATGTCTGGAATGCGTAATAATGACTCAGCCAGACACATGAGTGCCACGCCTTCTTCACTTGATAAAGAAAACTCCTGCATGAGTGCGTCCACGCCTGACGACTTGCTGCGGTTGGTGCGTACTTGAGTGATGAGTTGGTGGGAAAGCGTGCGAATCTCTTGCTTTTGTGTGGCATCAAAATCGAGGGTGCTAACAAGGGTTTTTACTGCGGTGGGTTCATCTAGGCGATAGGCTGAAGTGATGGCGTCACGAAGCGTGCTTTGGGAATGCGTAAAGTGAAACATGATGCGTCCTTTAAGAAAGATGAAGAATCTTTTTTGTGGTGATTTTGTTTATTTTAAAGAGATATTATATCATCATCTTTAAAAAAATTCCCAATCAAAAATATCAAGCCGATTTTTCATCATCATAATTTTTTTTGGTGATTAACCAAGCTTTGATCATGGTGTCAATCGATGGGCATAAAAAAATGCGACCGACATTAAGCCTTGGTCGCATTTGAATGGGTTGGTTATTAAGGTTAACGAATCTCAACCGAAGCACCATTTTGAATGTTGGCATAAAGTTCCAAGACATCCCAGTTGGTCAAGCGAATGCAGCCAAGCGAAGACTGGCGACTGATGCCCTCTGGAATTGGCGAGCCATGAATGCCGTAGCTGGGCTTATTCAGACCCATCCAAACAACACCGACAGGGCTGTTAGGACCTGGAGGTAAGATGAAATGCTTTTTATTGGTTGGGCTGTCTCGATTGACAGTGGCCTTATAATGCGGCATTTTAACTTTATTGATGATCTTAAATGTGCCGCCAGGCGTAGAGGTTGCTGAACTGCCGACAGTGATTGGATAAGTAGCGACCAGTTGATTGCCATCATAAGCATACAGTATGTTGGTGCTGCGATCAGCAATCACACGAGTAACACGCTTGGATGCTGGCTTGCCAGTATTGATGACAGTGATGGTCTCTCCTTCAATAAAGCGTTTGTTGGCATTAAGTTTTTTGAGATATTTGACATCCATGTGAAAGCGTTCGCCAAGCATCTCTTGGATGTTCTCATAACTTAATGCTTTTAGTTTTGAACGAGATTCTGCATCGCTGGGCAATGTTTTATAAGGACCTTTGACATCGTCTTTGGTGATGGTATAAGACACTAAGACTGGCTGATCGGCATCAATGTTTTGAGTCAGTGCAAGCCATGTTGCCTCATTCATCTTGCCTGTGGCTTCAAGGTTGTGCATTGTTTGAAAATTAATCAACGCTTTTTTGCTATTCATGCCCCATCCGCCATCAATTGGACCTGGGCTGGCATGATTCCAATCAAGCAATACCTGCATTTTTACCGTCATGGCGGTATTGACTTTCATGTCTGGCGACCAAGTGGCGGTATTGACTTTTCTGGCGTAATCAGACAGATTGACGGTGGTGGTGCGTTTACCACCTTGTTCGATGCTTTGAATGGAGGTGGTATCAATCGCATTGCCATCTTGAACCACTTCGCCATCAATGATATCGCCATCGCTTTGTGCGTCATTGTGCGGTTCATTTGCCAAGGCCATGCTGCTAAAACATAAAGACAGCCATAGTAATGTTGTGCTGATGATTTTTTTGTGATGTGCCATAAAATTGCCGATTTGATTAAGTTTGATTAAGCTGGTAAAAGCTGGTCATCATACCATAATTCGATATGCCTTAAAAGCATAAACTGTCGTATTCATTGCTCAAATTAAGCATTAAGATTGAACTCATTAAATGATGAATGTGTTCATCATTTAATGAGTTCAATGGTACCGCTGGCATCGTAGATGATGGTGCTTTTGCCACTTTCAAAATTGGGTGATTCTAAGTCTGCACGAGCTTGCCTTGTCATTGACATCATGGTCAAAGGTCTGGCGTGCAAGGTGTTGTCTTGACCAAGCTGTACAGAGACGATTTTATAATCGTTAGCACCAAAAGCTTGACTGATCGTCAAAGCTTCTTCTTGAAAGCGTTTGACTGCATCTAAGGTCAGTTGTTTTTTGATGTCATCGCTTGTCTTGGACGACACATGAAATGACAAGTCATCAAGCGTCATTTTTGCCTGTAAATCAGCAATCAGCTGACTGGCTTGCTCAAAATCTTGGCTTTTGATATCAAGAGATGCCGACCCTGTGAAACCTGTGATGATGTCATTATGGTTGTATCTAGGATAGGTGCTGTGATGCGAGGTTTTGACGGTAACCGATGGGTACTTTTTGGCGATGATGAGTGCGTCATTGATGCTTCGGTTGAGTGTGTTGGCAACTTCTTTGGCGGTTTTTGCTTGGGCGGTCTTGCTAAGACTGGCACGCATTTCGTCATTGGCGACTTCTTGCTTGGCACTTACGCCAAAACTGATGTGATTATAGCTACTTTGTTCGGCATGTGCGACCGTTAAGGTAAGAGCGGCTAAAATGGGTGTCAATTGAACCAAACGCATGAATACTCCTTGGTGGTTAACGAATTGAAATATGATGGTTTGTGCGTTCTGATGCGTTCTTAGCATCTTAATCATCAATGAAAACCATTTTAATCAAATCAATCCTGCGTTGCTGTATATATTTGTAACCATGAACAAACAGATGCTGTGTTCGACCATGTCATGGGTCATGGTGGAGTGATCTGTTCATACAATAATCGGTAGGTATCGCATTAAAATGTAACAACACGATGGGGTCGTGTGGTGGTGCGACACATCACCTCATAGCCAATCGTGCCTGCACATGCGGCAATCTCATCAATGCTTGGTGCGTCTTTCATGCCCCATAAAACAATGCTTGTGCCTATATCGGCAGTGGCAATGTCGGTCAAGTCAATCATCATGATATCCATTGCCACACGCCCAACGATGGGCGTGCGAATGACTTGTCCATCGACCACCACGCCTACCCAAGCCCCCGCTACCACCCTGGGGTAACCATCCCCATAGCCACAGCTGATGATGCCGATGCGACTAGATCGCTTGGCTGTCCAAAGTGCCCCATAGCTGACCGTGTCTCCTTTATTTAGTCTTTGTATTGCCATGACGCTGGTGGTCAATGTCATGGCTGGCTTCAATCCAAGCTCATCGGCAGTGATGTGAGCAAAAGGGCTGGATCCATAAAGCATGATGCCTGTGCGCACCCAGTCATAATGGCAATTTGGCTGACTGATAATCCCCGCAGAATTGCATAATGATGCTTGGATTTTATCATCAACGGTATTGCAAAGCGTGTCAAGCAATTCTTTAAACAGCGTGATTTGTTTGTCGGTGATGAGGCTGTTTGGTTCATCAGCACAGGCGAAATGGCTGGTTAAAATCAGTTGATAACCATTTTTGTGCAGTGCTTTGGCTGCATCTATTGCACCTTGTTTATCAAACCCTAAGCGGTTCATGCCAGTGTTGTATTTTAGCCAAATGGTATTAGTTAAGCTGCCTTGGCTGGCAGGGTGTTTGATGGCGAATTCAAGCTGTTCTTTGCCATGAATCACGCAACCAAAGCCATGTTCTAAAGCAATGAGCCATTCAGCTTCACTAAAAACCCCTTCAATGAGTATGATGGGCTTTTTCATGCCTAGGGCGTTACAAGTGCTTTGAACGGCTAACGCCTCACTCATGCATGCCACCCCAAAAGCATCGGCATCTTGTAGTCCCAATAGGGTATGTGCGATGCCATGCCCATAGGCATCGGCCTTAACCATCGCCAACACCTTAGCAGGGTGATGAGGGTTTAGGGTGTTTTTGATGGCATTTAAATTATGTGCCAAAGCGGCGTGATTGATGATGATGCTGGTGTTTCGCATGGTTTGTATCACTGATGTTGGTAGGGGTGTGTGTTATTCATCAACATGCCACAAGGTTTATATTGATGAAGGTGAAAAAATTCCTAGGCTGATAAAGAGGTGGATGTCAGATTACTCTTCATAATCATCTGGGACGCCATGACCTGCAATGAAATTACTAAATCGTGTGAACTGCCCTTCAAATTTTAGCGGTACTGTGCCAATCGGGCCATTACGCTGCTTGCCAATGATGATCTCAGCAAAGCCTTTATTATCCGCCTTGTCTTTGTTGTACACTTCATCACGATAGATGAACATGATGAGATCGGCATCTTGCTCAATCGCTCCAGATTCACGCAAGTCTGACATGACTGGGCGTTTGTTTGGTCGCTGTTCAAGGCTTCGGTTGAGTTGTGATAATGCTACGACAGGGCAATTCATTTCACGAGCCAATGCCTTGATGCTGCGACTGATTTCACCGATTTCACCAACACGATTATTCTCCATGCCTGGAACTTTCATCAGCTGTAGATAGTCTATGATGATCATGCCTAGACCGCCATCATGATTTTTTGCGATACGGCGACAGGTGGAGCGAAGTTCGTTTGGTGGTAGGTTGTTGCGAGCATCAACATACAAATGCGTGTCTTGTAGCATGGTGATGGCGGTAGAAAGCTGAGCCCATTCTTGTTCGCTCATGTTACCTGAACGCAAGTTGGTTTGATTGATCTGTCCCAATGATGACAGCATGCGAGTAACGATGGATTCGGCGGGCATTTCCATGGAAAATACCACCACGGGCAGCCCTTGCATGAGTACAGACTCTGCCAGATTCATCGCAAAGGTGGTCTTACCCATTGATGGTCTTGCCGCCACGACAATCATATCGCCTTTTTGCAGACCTTGGGTTTTGTTGTTCAGTTCTTCAAATGGGGTGCTAAGCCCAATCATTGAGCCGTCTCGTGCTTTGAGTTCGGCAAGTTGATTGGTAACATTAGTTAAAATATCAGTAATATTTTGTACTCCTTGCTTGCCTGTGCCGCTGCTGTAATTTTCATTGATGCGAAAAATGTCAGCTTCCACGGTATCTAATATGTCGCTGACGGTTTGCTTTTTTGGGTGGTAGGCCAAATTAAGCATGTTATTGGCAGACTTGATCAGTTGTCGATACACTGAAAGCTCACGCACACGCTCAGCATACGGCACAAGATTGAACATTGTGGCTGGGCTTTGGTTGATTTGCATCAGATACTCTTCACCCCCTGCGGCATTGAGCAGATTTTGGGTGTTGAGGTGATCGTACACCATTAAGCTGTCGTAAGGTTGATTGACTTTGGATAAATGGGCGATGGCACGAAAGATGTGTTTGTGCCTTTCTCCATAGAAGTCATCCTCTTTGATGATGTTATCAATGCTCTCAAACGACTCATCAATACTCATCAAAGAAGCAAGCAATGCTTGTTCGATATCAATGCTGTGCGGTGGTTGTAAGCTTAATAAATCATCAACTTTTGGGGTTGAGGTATTGTTTTGAGTAACTGTATTCATATCGCATCTGTCATTGGGCAAATGTTGTTACATGTTCTACCATGATGGAGGTGAATTTTAGCACAAAATGCACCAAATAAATGGTAAAATTTATCCATCAAACCGCCAAAACCATCAAGGAAAAATCATCATGCCCGCCACTCATTTTTCCCCAAAAAAACCGCTACTCATCACCACAGGCGAGCCTGCTGGTATTGGCATGGACATCATCATTGATGTGCTTTGCCATCAAGATGGCACATTGCCAAAACCGCTATTGATTACCGCAGATGCCCAAGCGTTTTTTGAGCGTGTTGATGAGTTGCATGCCGTTGGGGCGATTTGTCAAAAGCCACAGCTGACCATCATCAATGAAAGTCAGGCGATGAGCATGACACAAAATGCCAAGTTGCCCAATAATGTGTGTGTCATCAATACGCCTTGTGATGGCAAAGTAAAAGCAGGGCAGCTTAACATCAATCATGCCACCATGGTGGAAAGGCAGTTGAGTTTGGCACACACATTAGCAAGTCATGGTTTGGTGGGTGCGATTGTTACCGCACCCATTCAAAAGTCGGTGATGATTGATGGTGAGGTTTGCCTTGATGATGGTGCTTTGTTTAGTGGTCATACCGAATATTTCATGCAAAAGGCGAATTGTGATAAAGTGGTGATGATGCTTGCCAATACAAAAATGCGCGTGGCACTTGTTACTACGCACATTCCTTTAAGCATGGTTGCTGATGCGATCACTCATCAAGAAGTTTGCGACACGGTGCGAATCACGCATGATGCCATGGTCAAGCAGTTTGGGGTGAATCACCCAAAAATTTTAGTGTGCGGATTAAATCCGCATGCAGGCGAGAATGGCCATTTGGGCGATGAGGAAGTGAATGTCATCAATCCAGCATTACAAACATTCATTGATGAGGGCATGGATATCAGCCTTGCCATGCCAGCCGACACGCTGTTTACGGATAAGTATCTGACGCAGGCGGATGTCATCATTGCCATGTATCACGATCAAGGGCTGGCACCGCTCAAATCTCATGGCTTTGGTGATACGGTGAACATCACGCTTGGCTTGCCCTATGTACGCACTTCGGTGGATCATGGTACGGCACTTGATTTGGCAGGGTCGGGAAGGGCAAATAGTAGTAGTCTAAGACAGGCGATAAAAGTGGCGTGTGAGATGGTGGAGTGATGAGATTGCTTAATCCGTTTAAAGTATGTATCTTAAAAGTTAAGTTGCTGTATTTTCATTGCCTTTCTTAAGTTCCATCATTTAATTGATACCTTAACTCTCTTGCTGAGACAATTTTCTTGCCTCTCTAAGTAAAAGCTCATCTTGTTTCACAATGGAATGAATACGGTTTTCCCGCATTATGCACCCATACACCCAATCTACCCACATGATAGGTGTGGAAGTCATCAACTTCGATATTATAGACGGTATCGGTGTGGTTGGGTAGTAGGTATTGGCTTAGGACTTCTACTTCTTGATTGTTTCTATCAAGCAGTATTATCCCTTGTTCTAGCAAGGAGGCTTTTAGCCAGCCTGTGTCTTTGATCCAAAAGGGGTGTTCTGCTGTGGTTTGTAGGGTTTCTATATCGCCTTGATGGTTTTTGACTGTGACTTGGAAAATGGGCTGGTTGGGTGTGGCTTTGGTGGCAACAACAGGGCGATAGCCATATTCTAGGGTAATGTCATTTCGTGTCCAAATCAGTTCACCACCTGTGAAGGTCTCAATGGCTTTTAAGCCCTCTGATGTTTCAATGAGTGTACCTGCGGTAAAGCAATAGGTGCCAGTGGTGCAGGTTGCTTTGGCTACATTTGCATTGCGACCAGCTGCAGAAACACCTTTTTGTCTTAATGTGGTGAGTGCCAGCCTGCCAATATATCTGATAGCTTTTACAGCACCAAAAATATCTTCAGGATACACAGGATTTACCTGACCTGATGTATGTAGGTGGTGTGCCTGATAAGATTGCAGTTTGGATTCAAAGTAATTGTTGGCATTACTTTGAATGAGTTGATTTGCCCTTCCAGAATTGCCATTTAGAGCTTCTGATATGCCCAGATTATCATTACCTAATCGAGCACCAAAAGCACCAGAATTGTCCAGCTGACGATTGGTTGATTTAAACATCAAAACTGGATTATTATTCATCTTTATAACATGGTTGGCGGCATCTTTCAGAGGCTTTGCACCATGCTTTTCAACCAGTTTTTTGTATACGACATCGGCGGCTTCAAAGTGTTTTATTAGATTTGCATAATCAGACTTTGGGTTGAAGTTTGGGTAATAATCAATACCGCTAATGTAACTGGCCAATTCAGTTAAGTATGCGTTAAGCTTATTATTGGCTTTTGTATCAAGTTGGGCATAAACCCAACTATAAAGCACTATTTCAGCTTCATTAGAGGAAATGCCTCTACTTCGTGCAAACAATTTGGCTTCTTGTTTTAAAATTTCTATTTCTTGGGCGTGTAGTTGTCTATTATTTGCAATAGCTGTATCTGCTGTTTTAACAGCAGTCTCGACATCATATCCTGTATAGGCTGCAATCACCCCTGTCATCAGTTTAGCCAATTCCCTATTTTTATTTTGTATGTGCTGAAATTCCAAGGTGGGTAAATTAGGATCTGATGTTGGCATGAGTTCAGCCACCACTTCACCAACAGCAGCACCGATTGCTCCAGCCTCACATTGTTTTTGCAATGCACCGGCAGCACAGCCAGTAGCGGCATGGGCGATTTTATGTAATATCCAGTTGGTATCTTTATTTTCAATAGCTAATTTGGCTGATTGCGTAGCAACATTTACATCATAGCCAGCATATGATGCAACTACACCACTCATTAGCTGTCCATATATCTGTATGAGATCTTCCTCATTCTCGAGATAAAAATATCCAGTTGTGGAAATAAAATCAGCCACCACTTTTAAAACATTTGTTAGGTTTTCGCAAGCTCAACCCAACCTACCGTGCTAACCTATGTTTAACACAAAAGAAACATATAGATTGCTTTGTGGAAGTTGTGCTAGATATGATCTAGCCGTATTAATGCCTTGCGATACTATTATTCCTTCATAAGACCAGTTGGCATAAAATAATTCAAATTTTTTATCAGCTTTTATATAAATATCCCCTCCTAAAATTAAAATCTGATTTTGTTCACATATCATCAGAAACTTATCAGCTAGAGCTACGGGAATTGCAGTTTCACATATTCCCATTTCATCCAAACTGCAACCATACAAGGAATAAAACTTTAATATCTCATCTATATTAGTCATAACAAGCACCTCTCTTAATTTTTGGGTACAAATAGTCTATGGTTAATAGAGCCATCAGGATTTTTAATATACTCAAAAACTCCTGCCTTTCCTCTATAACTGCCTTTTATTTCTAATTTATATCTAGTGATGCCATCCCCACCCACAATTCGTGTAACCGTGCCGTGTTGTGCAAAACCATCCACAGATTGTGGGAATGCATGGTAATCACCAGATGCAGCTTGTTGTTTAACTTTGGCAGTATAGCTGGCACCATCAAAAAAGTTGCTCGCAGTAACAACATCTTTTGCGGTATCAGCTCCCCTGCCTACCTTAATTGCAGTAGAAGCACCAGCTGGTAAAATTGGTACTGCAGTTGCCAAACCATCATAAACAAGACCCACCCCATCTATAAAAGCCGCACCATAATTACCTTCTTTGAGATTATATCCCAAGGACGCAGCTCCTATACCAACATTAGCCACATCCCAAGCTGTTTCCAAGGCATTCCACCTCACCGCCTCCGCTGCCACACCAGCAGCCACATTGACATCTTCTCCAGCATAAGCAGCGGTGATGCCTGCAATCAGTTTGGCTTGATTGATGAGTTTGTCTTTTTGTGCTTGGGTTAGGGTGTTTGGGTCATCTACTTGATAATCACCCCACATCTCACCAACGACAGCACCGATGCTGCCTGCTTCACAACGATTTCCTGCCGCTTTGGCAGATAGACAGCCTGTCATGCCAGCGGCAAGTTTATGAGCGACATTACTGATAAGCTCTGTATCATTGATGTCTAGTGATTTGACACCATGAGTATAAATACCAGCTGCTGCGGTATCAACCAGTTGATTGGTCAGATCGGTAGGTTGGGTTGAGGTGCGAAACCCAACAAATTCAATGATTTACATCATAATGCTAAGTTACACTATCGCCGTTTGTCTTATGAGCTATAATTAGCCTGAAGTCTATTTTATTATATAATCAAAACGATCTGCCCAGCCAAAATTCTCATCTTGCTCCTTAACTCTTTGTAAGACATTAATGATTTGGTAGAATACTGACGCGCCCATGAATTTTTTTGAATTTTCAGAATTATTCCAAATAATACAAACTGGTCTTTCCACCCCACAGGAAAGCAAATCCCAAAGAGCATTAAGATTATGCCCATAAAACTCTGTTACATCACACTGAATTGCTAAGGTTCTATGAAAATCTTTTTCAGTTTCAACAATATTACCATCAATCATAATTTGATTCATTTCCATCTCCCTATAAAAGTTACAGATTGATAATGGTCTGTTGTAATATATAATAAACCATCGTTTGAATACAAGAGTCTTGTACCTGGTTGTTTTGATCTGGATATGGTATTTTTAAGACCAACATCCGCCTCATACCAGATTCTCCTAGGTGCATTAGGTACAACACTGGGAGTATTCCAAAAAACATCTCCTCCAATTTGCTTACCTGGGTTTGTGCTATTTAAAGCCTTTCCTGCTTGCCATCCATTTTTCCCCGCCTCAATTTTTGTGATGTAATGACTAGGCAACCTTCCATTTGAACGCAAACTCTCAATAAGAGAGTTTGCTGCTTCAGTAGTTCTAAGATCCAAATTTAGCCTCATGCCACTATAAGAGCTGGTAGCATACCCATTTTACATGGCTAATAGTGCCAGATAAACTTAGTTGATTGGTGGGGATTGCTTTTTTAACAATAGGCACAAACATTAAAGTTTCAGCCACAACCTGAAAAGAGCCTTGTCCTGTTTTTCCTTGTTTAACACTCTGAATGCCGCTTGCTATCATAGTGCTACCTGTGGCGATACGGACAACATTCATTACCTTTCCAGGAGCTGCAAATACAGCATCGCCACCTAAAGATGCGACATCACTAACCTGCTTGTTTATATTGCGCTGTGTTGCAGCATCCCAAAACATTTTCTCATATTCGCCGCCTGTACCCTTATTAAACAAATAATCATTTGGTTTGAGAGTTGCCCTAGGATAATTTGTTAGCATGGACTGAATATGTGATAAACTACTGCCACCAGCATAATAGTAGTTTAGTATGTCTCCTAGTGCCATCAGTTCACTATGGCTGAGTGATGATGGATTTTGCCTGTATTTATCTATTAACTGATTTCCAACTTGGTCTAAAATAACTAAATTGGTTAATTCTTCAGCCTCAGCCAAAGTCATTTTATATTGTCCGAGAATATTTTTGCCTCGTCCCTGAATTTTTTCGTAGAGATTGTAAAGTTTGTTGAAGTCTTGTTGGGTTAAAGCATTATTCTCCACCGCCACCCCAGCTTCATTCGCTGCGGTATCCACATCAAAGTCATAGAGTAGGACAATAGAGCTTGCGATGAAGCCGTAGGTTGTGTTGAGACACAAAATATAACAAAATCAATGAGTTATGACATAATTCTAGGTTATGCTATCGCTAACCTAAGCCTACGAACTATCATACATCATACTTGCGTATGACCATCTGATCTCCTTCATTTTTAATGATTATTTTACATGTATCAAGGCTTAACTCAAGTCCTATCTTGATAAGATTTTCATCAATAATCATGCGTGCGTCATAAATACATGTTGAGTCTTTTAAGTTTAAAAAATCAAACATATCTTTTATTTTTATCACACCGTAATCACCCATATCAACTTTCTGCAAACAATTGCCTGCTGTTATATCCAAAGACTCGCCATCTTCATTGCAGGACACTGTTATGGCAGCATCATCAATTATGAGGCAAATATCCACAATGTCCTCCATAAAAATTTCTTGTTGATAACTATCCACAAAGTAAATACTTGCCATTACATTTTTCAATGTTTTTCCAATAATTTGTTTCACATCTACCATAATTACTTACCCAAAGCTTTTTTTACGGATGTATTATTGATGCCATTTTTTAAAATAGTAACAAAAGTACCATCTGTTTTTGTAACTACAACATCATTGCCCTTGATTCTAAAATGAACATTGCCCCTCGACCCATTAGAGCCCTGACCTGCAAAATCACCCAAGACAACCATCTCTGGTTTTAGAGCTATATCATTAATTATCCGAACAACCATAGCTCTATCTTCAGATTTTGATGGATCTCCACCAAAATCACTGACATGTTTACCAAGTTTTTTTCCAAGTTGTTTGTTTTCAAATTTAAAATCTGGAATATTGGATATTCTAACAATATTTTCACTTGTTGCAGTATTGGCAGGCTTTGATGTAGAGCTTGAACTAGAAGTGGATTGAATTTTGCCAGACTTTCGACCAGCTGGCGTTAAATTATTCACAAAATTCAACGCATGCTCTGCAATTTCTTTATCTGTAGCATAACGCTCCCCATCTCTTAATTCGCAAGTCAACCCAAATACTTCATAACAAACTATCCAATGCCCTTTTTCATTAATTTTATGGATAGCATTATTCTCCACCGCCTCCGCTGCCACACCAGCAGCCACATTGACATCTTCTCCAGCATAAGCAGCGGTGATGCCTGCAATCAGTTTGGCTTGATTGATGAGTTTGTCTTTTTGTGCTTGGGTTAGGGTGTTTGGGTCATCTACTTGATAATCACCCCACATCTCACCAACGACAGCACCGATGCTGCCTGCTTCACAACGATTTCCTGCCGCTTTGGCAGATAGACAGCTTGTTGGGCTTTAGGTCGAGCTATTCTTACAAAAACCAAAAATTTCAAAACATTTTTTCATAAATAAATTCTGAATTGTGTTGCTATTAGCTTAGACTAAGGGTTTTAACATTAAATTTTTAACAAAAATTCACCATAATTTTTTGGCATTAAAACAGCGTCATAACTAATTACATCCATATCAACGGAAACAAATACTCCTTTTGTAGGTTTAAAAATCTCGTCAATATTATAATTTTTATGTAACATTAATAGAAAATTAAAATCATCCGTCTTCCTTATAAAACTACCTGTCAAGGTATCAAAAAAATGCAAATAACACAAACCACGAACCCAAGACTTTAATAAAAAATTCAAATCATTTGTATTTAATATTTTTAAATTATAACGACTTAAATTATTGATTCTTTCTATAGGTTCTTCCATATCGAAAAAATAGTCACTAGAGATTTTTTTCAAGTCTTCAAGAAATATTGCATATCCTAATCTATCTACTGAGAAATAATTTATAAACATATTAATAAATTTTACATGTTGCTTTTCTAACCACAAATAGTGACTTAGTATATCGTCATTTTTGCATTTTATAACATCAGAAATGTCATTCCAAACCTTGCCTGAGAAGTTATAATCAGGTTTAAATCTAGATATGTTATAAAAATTAAACACTGCTAATCTCCTACTCTTTCTAAATGGATATTATAACTACCCAATCTTTCACCAGTCTTACTACTGCCTCTAGATGCTATATTTATTGCTGATCTTTCATCGTTTACTCCCTTAAAAACATCCCCACTATGGCTTGTATTTGAACGTATAAGGTATTTAGGGTTTCCTTTTTTGTTATAAAATAACTTAACTCCACCAATTGTTTTACTTTCATATCCAAATTTAGAAGCAATTTTTTCCAAATCACTAAACGAGTAAGGATTTGTATTTAAACCTCTTTTTTTAACAATCATATCAATTTTTTCTTGACGATTGTTTAAATTCGTGCCAATAACTAAATCAATAACCGCCTTAGCATCATCAAATGTTAATTGACCATCTGCTAAAGTAATTAAATCATCAACAATATCAAAACCTTCTTTTCTTAACACATCTTTAAAGTCTTTAATTGTGACCTTGCCATTCTTTACAGCAACTTTGACGAGCTTTCCTGCTATTTTGACAGTCTGAACAACAGCTTTTAAGCTATTATTCTCCACCGCCTCCGCTGCCACACTAGCAGCCACATTGACATCTTCTCCAGCATAAGCGGCAGTGATGCCTGCAATCAGTTTGGCTTGGCTGATGAGTTTGTCTTTTTGTGCTTGTGTGAGTTCATTGGGATCATCAGTAATCCAATCTCCCCACATCTCCCCTATAGTAGCACCAATCACCCCTGCATCGCAAGCATGACCAGAGGCTTTGGCAGAGAGGCAGCCAGTCAGACCTGCGGCAAGTTTGTAAGAGAGATTGCTGATAAGCTTGCTGGTGGTAGCGATATCTATCTAGGGGTTTGACACCATGTGTATAAACGCTCCTGCGGTAGGTAGCGTAGGTGGACTAAGCCCACCCTACATGACTACCTCAACCCGGTCTATGCGGGCTATGCTTAAAAACCTACAAAGACCGCCTTACATAAGCAACGATATACTCTGGATTAGCAGCGAATAAAAATAAGTTTTGTGAACTCGTCATCACGCAAAACTCGGTATGATTATCAGTAGCAAGAGCACCCATAAAATCACCAAGCAACATGTAATAATATTCAGCATTACAAGGAGTTTCGGCAATCATCGGTGGAGTGTACCATTCAAGTGTTTCAATGATGGCTGTGCCTTTTTTTTCAGAATCGGAAAAGAAGATAAGCGTATCGTCTATTGCACAATAGCTTTGTAGCAACATTGGAATTACCACTTCACAATAATTGGTTTCAAACTCCAAATCATCATCGGTAAAATCAACAGCATAAGGAAATTCTAGCTTGCTATAACCAGCCCTAACAAATAATTCATCACGACTATCTCGATTATAAGTTTTTAAAAAATCATACAGCAGCTTGACTGATTGTTCTGTTGGATTAAACAGCGGCTTGATTTCATTCAAATTTAGATCAAAAAATGGCAGGTGGATTTCTTGGTTTGTCATGATAATTTACCTTGTTGGATAGCGAATTTTAATGCGGGTGATTTTTTGCCAGGCGGGGTAAAATCAATCGTTGTTCCTTCCGGATTGCTTTTGGATACAGTGCGAAGTTGTACCTTTGAACCGTCTGGCAAAATAACAGTTTGAATTTCGGAGCCATCTTTTGCTGTTCGGGATGCAACTTGCAAATTCTTCGAAATTTTCTTAAAATCAGCGACAAGATCTCTGCCTGACGGCAAATCAATATTGGTAAGACTTTTGCCGCTTGATGTGTCCTTACCAAAATAAATGATGTCATTTATTTTATCTTTAACCCAACCTACCGAGCTGGACTTAAAACAACTCATTTTTTAAGAATCGGACATTATCATCTTCTAATAATTTCCAGATTTTGCCTCATACCAACGAGTTGGGGTTATAGCCCATCAAAATAGTAATTTTTTATTTTTGTTGACTTCCTCCCCTCGCTAAACCGAGGGGATTCCTACTGCTAGACGGTCAAGCCCGACCGCAAGAATGTTCTTACTAGCATTGATATCTCTATCATGC
>NZ_JAMBAQ010000006.1 GCF_023336735.1 Moraxella oculi
CAATCGCAGCAGTTAGTGTGGTTTTACCATGGTCAACGTGACCGATGGTGCCTACATTTACGTGTGGTTTGTTGCGTTCGAACTTGGCTTTGGCCATAAGTATGTCCTCATGTTGTTTAAAAAATAAAATAACGCTGTCATTATTTTATCGAACCATCTAGCAAATTATTTGCTATATCTTTCTTATTATAACACACAACCAAGTGTTTGCAACCATCAAACAAGCTTTCATGACTTTTGTTGGAGTGAAAAACCACAAAAAAAGTCGCCATCAGCAATCGCATGGCTAAACCCAACCATCATGTTACACCCCAAACTCATCAGGCATATTTATATAGGTTCACAGCCATCAACACCCAGTCCTTTGGTTGATCGACTGGGTTTTTTTCTGACTGTTATGGCTTAAAAAGCATATCGCCCCATGACAGATATGTCGCTCTTTGATTTTTTGCTTGATACACATTGTTTTTCACAAGTTTTTAAAGGCGTGGTTATCAAATCTGGTAAATTGGTAAAGCCCCAGCCACATGACAAGGGGCTTTTGCTTTACCATCATGATTCCACAAAATCATTGGCTGATTGAGCATGAATCGGCAATTAGCAATCAATGCTCTCGTGTTGCATGGAATGACACCTCAGGATAGCGTTCTTGCATGAGTTGCAGATTAACACGACTTGGTGCCAAATAAGTCAGATGACCGCCACCATCAACTGATAGCTGATCGTGTGCTTTTTTCTTAAATTTTTCAAAAGCAATTTTATCATCACAATGAACCCAGCGTACTGTGGCGATAGAAACAGGCTCAAAACTACATTGGACCTTGTATTCTTCGAGCAAACGATGTGCCACCACCTCAAATTGCAAAACACCCACCGCCCCTAAAATCAAATCGTTATTGATTTGTGGCATGAATACTTGCGTCGCCCCCTCTTCGGATAACTGCTGCAACCCTTTTTGGAGCTGCTTAGATTTTAAAGGATCTTTTAATACCACACGACGAAACAACTCTGGAGCAAAGTGTGGAATTCCTGTGAAATTTAAGGTTTCTCCACTCGTGAAACTGTCGCCAATCTGAATCGTGCCATGATTGTGCAATCCGATGATATCGCCAGCATAAGCCTCTTCTAGCGTTTCACGATCACCTGCCAAGAACATCAATGCGTCTGAAACTCGCACTTCTTTACCAATGCGGACATGATTCATCTTCATGCCTCGTTCATAACGACCTGAACAGATGCGCATAAAGGCGACACGATCTCGGTGCTTAGGGTCCATATTAGCTTGAATTTTAAAGACAAATCCTGAAAAATTTGACTCATCAGCACAAACCACACGCTCAACGGCTGTACGGTCTTTTGGGGGCGGAGCATAACGGGTCAACACATCTAAAATCATATTAACACCAAAATTTCCTAACGCCGTACCAAACAGCACGGGAGTTTGGCGACCTGCTAAAAATTCTGTCTCATCCCAGTCCTCAAAGGCCATCTGAGCAAGCTCAAGACCTTCGATAAAGTCATTCCACATCAATTCGCCCAAGCGTTCTTTAATGTCGTCATGATCATAGCCATCACGGACTTCTATGTCAGTGATCTGCGAACCAAAACCTTTTTTATAAAAGTAGGTCTTTTCTTCTAGCAAATGATACACGCCAACAAAATCTTGTCCCATGCCGATTGGATAGGCAAACGGAACGCACTTGATTTTTAGGACACTTTCAATTTCATCAAGCAACTCTAGAGGGTTTTTGATTTCACGGTCCAATTTATTGACAAATGAGATGATGGGCGTGTCACGCATGCGACATACTTCCATGAGTTTGATGGTACGCTCCTCCACACCTTTTGCACCATCAATCACCATCAAAGCACTGTCCACCGCTGTCAGTGTGCGGTAGGTATCTTCACTAAAATCAGCGTGGCCAGGAGTGTCCAATAGATTCACCATACAGTCAGCATAGGGGAACTGCATGACTGAAGTTGTGATGGAAATGCCACGCTCTTGCTCCATGCTCATCCAGTCAGAAGTGGCATGTTTGTCAGTCTTACGGCTCTTAACCTCACCTGCCTTTTGAATGACTTGTCCCCAAAGTAGCAGTTTTTCCGTCATGGTGGTCTTACCCGCATCGGGGTGACTGATAATAGCAAAAGTTCTACGGGCGTTGATTTGTTGCGTTAGGTTTGTCATGGTGTTATTTCGTTTTTATCTCATCAAATTTGAATCGTAATTATACCATGTTTTTGCTTGGATAATTAACATGGGCAAGATGAATGGGTATTTTTATGTCAGCACTTCCCCAAAAGCGGTGCTTTTTGGTTATAATAGGTCAAAAGTTTTTATCTTGACACAATCATCATGACCGACTATCAGCACATTCCCAACCTTGCCACCTTTGACACCACTATCATTGATGCCACCCGTCCACCTGTCATTCTTGTAGATGGCTCTTATTATTTGTTTCGTTGTTTTCATGGTACGCCTCCATTGACGAACCAAGCTGGTCTGCCCACCAATGCCATTCGTGGCGTGCTAAGCGCCTTAACCAGACTTATTAGAAAATATCAGCCCACTCACATGGCTGTTACCTTTGATACCAAATCACCCACCTTTCGCCATCAGCTGTCTAAGGCTTATAAGGCTCACCGCCCACCAATGGACGAGGATTTGAAGGTTCAAATTCCTTATGTTCATCAAATGATTGAAAATTTAGGCATACCACTCATTAAGATTGATGGTTTTGAAGCTGACGACATCATCGGCACACTTGCCCATACTGCTTGCCAGCATGGTTATCCTGTGGTGATCTCTACGGGAGATAAGGATATGGCACAGCTTGTTAATGACTGCGTGGTCTTAGAAGACAGCTTTAAAAATAAGGTCATGAACACTCACGGTGTTTTTGAAAAATTTGGCGTATCAAATGCTCAAATGGCTGATTTTTTGACTTTGATGGGCGATGCTTCCGATGGCATTGCAGGCATTCCAAAAATTGGGCAAAAAACAGCCGCTAAATTACTCAACGAGTATGGCGACATTGATGGTATTTTGGCAAATGTGGCAGAAATCAAGGGCGTGGTTGGTAAAAATTTGATTGAGTATGCCGACACCATTCCCCTAAATCGCACGCTGGCAACCATTGTTACCAATCTGACATTACCCATCTCATTTGATGAACTTAGACTTGATAACAGCCAATCTGCAAAAGTCGCACGCGCCGAACGACTGTATTCTCTTTTTTCTCAATTGGAATTTAAAAAAGAAATGGCAGAACAGTTTGATCTGTTGGCACTGACCACGGTCAAATCTAGGCATGATGACCGTGATGATGGCGTGCCTAATGTGTCTGACAAAGAGTTTGAGCATCAAGATTTGACGGCACTGACATCACAAGAAGCATCTCCTTTAGAGGTGCGATCTTTACCACTCAAAACACCACATTATCAAACCATTACAGATAAAGATGAGTTTTTGATGCTGGTTGAGAGATTAAAATCCATGCCTTATTTTGCCATTGATACCGAAACTACGGATTTGGATTGGCAAAAGGCAAAGCTGGTCGGAATCTCCATTGCAACAACCAATTATGAAGGGTATTATATTCCAGTGGGTCATACAGGTGATTTTGACATTTTAATTGAAAATCAGCTGGATAAAACCTTTGTCCTAAATGCCCTAAAACCCCTATTGCAAGATCAAAGTATTGGTAAAATCGGTCAGCACCTCAAATACGACAGCCACATACTTAAAAAGCACGACATCAATTTGTCTGGTTGGCACATGGATACCATGCTGGCAAGCTATGTGATTAACTCTGTAGCAACCCGCCACAATATGGATGATTTGTCCAATCATTATTTGGGTGTTGCTACCACTACTTTTGCAGAAGTTGCTGGCAAAGGGGTTAAGCAGATCACTTTTGACAAAGTGGCACTTGATCAGGCAAGTCATTACGCTTGTGAAGACGCAGACATCACATTTAGGTTATACAGTGTGTTTGATGACTATCTACAACAAGACAAAAATGCCAGACAGTTACTCACACACCTAGAAATGCCGACTGCCAAAATTCTCACCCAGATGGAGCATGACGGCATCTTGATTCATACGGATTTTTTAAGTCAATTATCGCTTGTTTTTGACAATCAAATCAATCAGCTTGAACATCGGGCTTTTGAATTGGCAGGCGAGAAGTTTAATGTTGCCAGTCCAAAACAGCTGGGTGAGATTTTATTCGACAAGTTGGGTGTTAAGGGGGGCAAAAAAACCAAAACAGGTCAATACTCAACATCAGAGGCGGTGCTTGCTAAGATTGACCATCCTCTTGTGGAAGTTGTGCTTGAACATCGTAGCCTCTCAAAACTTAAAAGCACCTACACAGACGCACTTGTCAAGGCATGTGATGAGCATGGCAGAGTGCATACAAGCTATCATCAAGCATTGACTAGCACAGGCAGACTGTCATCAAGCGACCCCAATCTACAAAATATTCCCATACGCACCGATACAGGGCGACTGATTCGCCAAGCATTCATCGCACCCAAGGGACGAGTCATCATGGCAGCAGATTATTCACAAATCGAATTGCGACTGATGGCACATTTTAGTGGTGATGAAGGCTTAATTCATGCGTTTAATAATGATTTGGATATTCACACCGCCACCGCCAGTGAAATCATGGGCAAAGAGTTGCATGAGGTTACCTCCAGTGAAAGACGCTCTGCAAAGGCAGTGAATTTCGGTCTGTTATATGGCATGGGGGTGTTTGGTCTTGCAAAACAGCTGGGTGTAACCAATGATGTTGCCAAAGAATACATTCAGCGATATTTTGCTCGTTATCCTGCGATTCATGACTATATGGAAAACACCAAAACGCATGCCAAAGATGAAGGATATGTTACCACCATTCTAGGTCGTAAATTGTACACTCCTGATATCCATTCATCAAACGCCATGATACGCCAAGCTGCACAAAGAGCCAGTATCAACGCCCCATTACAGGGTTCAGCAGCAGAGATCATCAAGCTTGCAATGATTGCCGTTGATAAAGTTTTGCCCAAGCAGTACGGCAAGTTGTTATTACAAGTCCATGATGAGTTGGTATTTGAAATCGATGCTGACAAAGCGGATGAGATTGGCAAGCTTATTAAGAACGCCATGCAAAATGTGCTGACAGTAACGGCAAAAGAACTTGGTTGGCGGGTGGCGTTTTCTGTGCCACTCGTGGTAGAAATTGGTGTGGGTGAGAATTGGGATAAAGCACATTGATTGAGCTTTGGGCATGTGCCATCAATCAACATGGCAACCACCCACAGATGGGCAGCAAATCCAGTGATGGGTTGTCTGCATGCCATGCTTAAAAACATGGAATAAGCCTGATTTTTACTGTTATTGTATGGTCGCATGGGCTTATGATAAAATTAATCACTCACTACTTGACCAAAAAAATCATTGCCAATCATTGGGATTTGCAGTCAGTGAAAGTGTTTTTTGATTAAGTATTTTTTTGATAGAAAATTTGATAGAAAAAAAGGACAAATGATGATCACTCAAGATGAATTTAATGAATTGGTGAAGCAGGGATACACACACATTCCGCTGATAAAAAAACGCTTGATGGATGATGCCACGCCTGTGTCAGTCTTTGCCAATTTGCGTCAGTTTTTTTCATCTGCCTATTTGTTTGAATCAGTGGTGGGCGGTGAACGCTGGGCAAGATATTCAATGATTGGACTTGGGTCTCATATAACGATTCAATACCATGAGGGTCAAGTGGTCGTCAAAGATGGACGATTGGATGAAATCACCACACACGCCCAAAATCCGTTCGATTTCATTCGTTCATTCATGGCAAAATACAAGACGCCTAACAATCAGCAACTGCCTGATTTGCCAGTGTTTAGCGGTGGTCTTGTGGGGTATTTTGGTCATGACATGATTCGAGTGATTGAGCCATCTGTTGGCATGTCAGATGCACCCAATCTTTTAAAGTTGCCTGATATGTGGCTGACACTATCTGATCAAGTAGTGGTATTTGACAACCTTGAGCATACACTATCTGTTGTGGTATATGCCGACGCCACAATTAAGGATGGTTATAAAAAAGCGTTAAAAAATCTTGCCATCATTGAAAATTTACTCTCACACAAGCCTGATTTGACCGTCAAAAAACAGCCCTTTCCGCATTTTGTATCACAGACAGGTCAAAATAAATTCTGCCTTGATGTTAAGCACATCAAAGAATACATCAAAGCAGGAGATGTCATGCAGGTAGTTCCCGCACAGCGACTGTCTGCTGAGTTTGAGGGAGATCCTTTGGCGGTGTATCGAGCCTTACGATACCTAAACCCTTCTCCATACTTATTTTTGATACAAGGTGAGTTGGTGAATGATGAGCCGTTTCACATCGTGGGGGCGTCGCCTGAGATTCTCTCTCGTATTGAGACGGTGGGTGATGAGCGTAAAGTTACCGTGCGACCTTTGGCAGGGACTCGTCGTCGAGGCGTGGATGCGGCAGAAGATTTGGCACTAGAAGCCGAGCTACTCTCCGACCAAAAAGAAATCGCTGAACATCTGATGCTCATTGACTTAGGGCGTAATGACATCGGCAAGGTGTGCGACATTGGCACGGTAAAAGTAACCGACAAGATGTTTATTGAGCGTTATTCACAAGTCATGCACATCGCCAGCAACGTAGAAGGTGTGGTGTCGGCTGATAAGGACGCTTTGGATGTGTTCTGTGCGACATTCCCAGCAGGCACGCTGTCAGGAGCTCCCAAAATCCGAGCCATGCAAATCATCGATGAGGTTGAGCCTGTTCGCCGTAGCGTGTTTGGTGGGGCGGTGGGCTATCTGGGCTGGTCGGGCAATATGGATACCGCCATCGCCATTCGCACCGCCGTGCTAAAAGACGGGCAAGTCCATATCCAAGCAGGGGCAGGCGTGGTGGCGGACTCCGACCCCGTGGCAGAGTGGGACGAAACCAACAAAAAGGCATTGGCAATCGTCAAGGCGGTGGAAATGGCGTGCGGGGGGCTTTTGGTTTAAATTTAGGTAAAAAACCTTTGCGATGAAGCAAAGGTTTTTTTGTTTAGTAGACTTCTTTCCAAACCCTGATTTTTGTGGATTTTTAAAAACTTCAACCCCAATACTCATAAGGGTTTATTTTTAGTTTGGAAAGAGGTCTAGTATAATTTGGCTAAAAAATCTGCTATTGAGCTTGCCAAAAATTCAATATCATCAGTCTCATGTCTCCAATACACAATTTGATTGTCATGCAAGCAAATGAGATTGCCAGAAGGTGTGTTGGCAATGGGTATTAAATTTTTGATATTGGTTTCAATATCTAGAAAGTCGTAAATGTTCTCGGTATCTTCTGGATTAAAAGAGAGAAGTTTTTTAAACTGACACTCTTTTTCGGTTGTTGTATCAAAGGTATCGAGATTTGGTCTGCCATTATTAAATTGCTCAACAACAAACTTCAAATCATTTGGCAGGGAATAACCATAGGTTTGTTCAAAATTACCGATTGAGTCTTTGTTTGTTAGAGGCTTTACGTATTTCCAAGAAAGATTGTTCATGTATTTGCTCCTATGTTAGCGATTGTCTGTACCGCCACCCCAAATGGCTCTACCGCCAGTATGTCCCGTTCTATGAGTGTCGGTATCCACTAATTGCATTTTGCCTGTGTCTTCATGATGATGCCATGTATATCCATCAGGGGTGTCGCCATTTTTAATTTGCTCTAATTGTTCAGGGGTGAATTTCTTGGCAAATTCAGGGGCGCTATCCACCTTATTTTTAAGTTGTTTATTACATTCGGCGAACTGTTTTTTATCCGATGACTGCAACATATCATCAGGTAATTGAGCATCAAATTCAGAATCAAATACAGGTACAACCACTCTCACATCTTCACCGTTTTCATCCTTGACAATCTTTTCAACAAACGGCACGCCAGTAATGGGATGAACATCCCCTGCCAGACTTTGATTTCGGCAGATGATTGTGCGAGCTTCCTGATTATCAGGTTTGTTGTCTGTATTTTCGGAAGTATCTATGGAGTCAGGGTTGTTTTCAGGCTCTTTTAACTTCACATCTTCATGGAGTGTGGAGCTGTTTTCTGCATCTGATATCCTTTGAGCCTGCTCGCCATTTATAGGGTTGATATTTCTTCCCCAAGGCTCGTCGCTTTTAAACCTGTCCAATACCGAGCTGGTTTTACCTAGCTCTTTACCTAGGGTTTCTTGTAGGGCTTTTGCAAGTTCTATCATGCAATCATCTCCTGTTTTTCTTGTTGGGATTTTTGCCATGTTTGCACCCAATCTTGTTGTAGTATTTCAAAAATACTATTATTTGGGTGAATATGTGTCAATAATAGTTGCTGATGTAGGGCATTTAGTTCATGTTCTGACTCAGCTTTATGGAAATTTTGCAACATTTCTTTTCTAATGCCAAGTACAGAAACAAATAAATTGGTTAAATCTGTTCCGTCATGCCAAATAGAAGTTTTGTCGGTATCGCTAATTTCTTTAATGGATTTTAATAGACCAATTTTATACACAATTGGTAAATTAAATTTTTGAATACCCTTCTTTAGTGCTTGTAAGTCAAATTGCTCGGTTTGCCCTAATTTTTGTGAAAAAATCAGACGAGCTAATTGTGTATTAAAGGTTCTCTTATCCAATAAATCAGTTGGCGAAGCTTGATAACGATATGGCTTTTCTTCATTATCGCAATGACTTACTTTACATAACACAGGTTCTAGCCAATCATTTTGATAGACAACTGCAACTCCTTTTGGCAGTTTGGCGATTTCTTCTAGTTGTTCTTCATTGACAGCTGATGCCTTGCCCACCAGACGGCGGTCGGCTTCATCAGGCAGACGCATGACAATTTTGGTATTTGTGTTGCGAATGGCAGACATATCCACAGCATTGGGAGATTGGTCGGCAATGATAAAGCCCTCGCCATAAGTACGCATTTCAGCAATGGAATTTGACAGCATTTCTACAGCTTTTCCTGCCACATTCGCCCCTTCACTGCTTTGTTCGGTGGACGTGCGTTTTAGGATATTATGAGCTTCTTCTATGACGGTAACGTGTCGCAGTGGAGCGTTCATCTCGCCATAAGACATGCGGTATTCGTTTAGTCTCATGACCAAAATCCCCATAATGAGAGATTTGGTTTCTTGTGAACCCACTCGGCTCAAATCCACAATGACATTACTATCAAACAAGAGGTTGTTGTCAATTTCATCGCTACTAAAAATTTGCCCGTTAAGCCCATTAGTAAGGGACTTAACACGAGTAACGAGCGAGCCAATGTAGTTGCTTTTAACTTCTTCTGAAAAAGCAGATGACTCAATCACACGCTCCAACATGGCAAGCAAATCCACAAAACTTGAAAAAAAACCATCGCCATATTGATTGGTAGAGAGTTCCAAATCCCAACCCGCCAACTCATAAGCCCCAAGCATGGCGTCTTTTAGTACAGCAGGCATGGCGGCATACATCGGCCAGCAGACATTAAAAATCTCTACCAAGCGGTCAATATGCTCCAATACATGAATACCTTGTGGGAATTTAAATGGATTGATTTTTAGCAACTGAGCTTGCGTGGGATTTGTGCCAAATACGCTGACATCGTCTCTATGACCAAAAATGTGCTTATATTCGCCTTTGGCAGGTTCGATGACCATAAAACTGACATTGTTGCGATTTAGCTCGTTTAATATCTGATAAACGGTATTGCTTTTGCCCGCCCCTGTTGAGCCTGTGATAAAAACATGGCTTGACAGTTTATTGATGTCCAAAGCAACCTTTTGAGGTAAGTCATTCCATAAATGACGGATATTGCCAAGATTAACAAATTTTTCGGCAGTTTCACTCTCGCCATTGACCGTCTGAATGCGTCTGCCAAAGGCTTGGGCTTCTACAACCGATACAGTAGATGTGGAGCGACGTGGCAAACTAAGCTGTATCGCCATTTCTTTGCCTGATACCAACGTGGCAGGTGTTAGATAATCAATGCCAAGACTGCTTGAAAAATCAGCACTTAGACGGGGGTGTGAGAGATTGGCAAGCCAAGGCAAAATTTTGCTACTTTCTTCGTTTTTCCAAGTAGTTAGGGCAAAATCCTCGCTATTGGAGTTGTTGCCACGCATCAGTCCCAAAAAGATACTGGCAAGCGAGCGAGAGTCGGCAGAGGTGTCTCCAATAAAGTAAGCAGCACTTTGCCAGCCACCATAACGGCGAGCTTCGTCCACACGTTCTAGATGATGATCGACTTGTTTGAGCAATTGCTCAATTGTCTTGTCGGTCATCTCAAGCGTGATTTGCCGATTTGTTCCTTGTGTGCCTGTTTGTCCTAGACTTTCATTGGTAGAAGTGGTATTGGTCTGGGTTTGAGTGCTAGATTGTGCGGTGCTGTAAGATGTTCCTGTGGTTACACCTGTGCTTTTGGAATAAGATGAGCCTGTGGTGTTGCTGTTGGATGTATTGGTTGAAGTGGTCTTGTTAAATGCACTACCTAATGTTCCACCTAAACTTGCACCCAATCCTGCCCCCAAAGGTCCTCCCAAAACAAATCCAATCCCCGCTCCAATTCCTGTGCCAGCAATCATGCCTGCCTTGCTAGTGGTCGTGGGTGATGAGGTGCTATAAGAGTAACTATCGGTCTTGCTTGAGTTGGTACCATAAGTTACAGTATTTGTTTCACTTGTATTGGTGCCATTGGTTTCGGTAAGCCCTAGGCTTGTGCCGAGTGATTCGCTAAGTCCTTGACTGAGTGTCAAACTCACACTTTCGCTTTGATTTTCGCCAAAAGAGAGGGATTGTTTGAGTAGTGGGGAGAGCTGTGTTGCAACGCCTTCGTAGCCTATACGAATCTTATCAAGCTGTCCACTGCCAACAGGCTCTGCCAAGATAAGGGCTTGGTATTCGCGGCCTTCGGCAGCATCAATGAATTTTTCTAGCCCCTGCATGAAGTGTTCACGTTCTTCTACGGACAATGAAGGAACGCCTGTTACGGCAGTAACAGAAGGGGTAATGTTGTTTTTGGTGGTGGCAATGCCATCAAGCAGACCCAAAGTCTTGTCATTCATGGGTTTTAGAGAGCTGCCTGAAAAATGCCCATGAAATGCTTTTTGTAGCAGTTCCCCCGCTGCCAAACCTTGTGTTTTTTTCGGCTGACCTCTAACACCAAGATAGATGTCGGTTTCTATACCATTGCTATTTAGTAGTAAAAAAACCGAATAGCCTGCCACGCCCAATGCGGTATAGCCTGCTGTCAAACTCTCCAAAACGGATTGTTTGTTTTCTAGGACAATCCGTTCTAGCTTAAATAGCCTAACATCGCCATGAGTATTTATTTTTTCGTTAGGGTAGGACATCATGAGACGAGCAGGACAGCTACTAAGCATGGGTAGATAGCTTTTGTTTAGTAGTTGCTGTCCGTTAATCAAGCTCACCAGTGCCTTTTCATGAATTTCATTGGCGGATTGTGTGGCTGGTAGAGTATTGCTCATCGTTATAGCCCCTTATTATCTTTTGCCAAACAGACCAAGCACCCAGCCCAAAATGTCTCCACCAATTTTTTTGGCAGCTTCGCAAAAACGACATACCAAGCCTTTATCCTCTTCTTCTTGATAAGAAGTTGAATGGGTGTTTTGAGAATGTGTAGAGGTACTGGCAGTCTGATGGCTGTCGGCAGTATTCGTGCTTGTTTGTGATTTTGGTGTGGTGCTTGGCGATGGTGCAGGTCGAGGCTTGGCAACTTGAATCTGCTGAAAGTCTTTATCACCACGCTTTAAAAGGGTCTCACGCACATTGATAAGGTGAAACAATCTTTCTAAGGTAAAATTTTGAGAAAGATATGTCTGTTGGTTTAAAAAATAGTCCAAATTCCAGTTATTGGTATTACTATCCATTTCCTGTAAAAAAGCAGAATCTTCTGTCTCGTCAAAAACATTAGGAGTGCTTTCATAAACCACCCAAGCACAACAAATCACATCTTTAATGCTTATGCGTCTATTATTTAGAATTGAGATTAAATCATTGCGAATTTTGCCAATATCGCCACTTTGTAAAAAACCTGCCAAACGTTCAGGTAGCTCAAAGCCTGTTAAGTCAGGTTTGGCAATGCTTGGTGTGGTAGGGGCGACTGTTTGCGATTCTTTTGTGGACACTGGTGTTTCATGGGGTGTAGGGCTGGATAATTCCTCTTGATAAACTGGTGTTGCCTCCAAGTTTTGTGCTTGTAGATGTTGTTTCACCTCAATTAAATGGCGAATAAGCTCATGAGAAAAATACTGGGGAGCGTCAAAGCTGAATTTTGAATCAAAATACTCCCACTCCCAGCGATGTTGATGAGCTTCCAATGTTACCACGTCAGGATTGAAAGCCTGAAAAACATCAGGCTGGTTTGATTGGAGTTGTTCGTATTGACGCTGGTTGTCTTGATATGAGACTGCATGGTTTTTTAGTGAGTCAATAAAAGCTTTTTTATCTAGACTGGTCATAATATATTCCTTATAGGGCTAATAGGTTGTTTAATTTAGACTTGAACTCATGAATTTTTGCCAGTTGGTTTTTAGCTTCGGCAATTTGTTCTTCAAGCGTTGCTTTGTCTTGAATTTTGGCGTTAAGTTCATTTATGATTTCGTCAAACTTGACATTAAACTCACCTTCCATAAATTCTGTAAATCGACGGGCGAATTGCTCGGTATCTGCTTCAATCTTGTGGCGAGCTTGCTTGGTTAGGTTGTTAAAATGCTCGGTAATCTCAAACTCACGGTTATCCCACAGCTTATCGGCATCTACGCTCTCTTCACGGCGTTCTTGGGTTTCATAGACATCTACTTCTCGGTACTTTGTTTCGTACACATCTTCACGACTGCCCCAGCTAAATGGATTGTACCATTTGGAAGTGGAGCGAGTGCCTGTTTTTTCACGATAAGATTCTTGTTTGGTGCCGACTTTTACCCGCTCTTTGGTAATTTTGACATCAACTTCATCGCTCTCAAGTCCCAAATTTGTCATGGTGGCGATATATTTAACCTCATCTTGCAATCCCTCCAAGATAGAGGGGGGTACGCCTTTAATGTCAGTAAAGATATTTTTGACTTGCTCTTCAAATACCTTGTGCAACACTTGTTTGGTGTGTTGCTGTGAAGCCTCGATGACGTTGTCAAGCTCATTGATAAGGCGATTGGACTCAAAAGTAATGGTATTGGTAAGATTGCGAATCCGTCTCTCCGCCTGTGATTTGGTCATGGTCTCCCCACTGCCAACAAATTCATCTTGGAATTGGAATATTTGTTTACGAATTTGCATCTCAATGTTTTGAAATGATTTGATCGCCTCTGGGGATTGCAAGGATTTTTTGTCTTGGATAACTTTATCCATTTTTGCTTTGGCTTTCGCCCCAGCATCTTTGTTGGCGGTTAGATCACTCAGTTGTCTTTGAACTTCATTAAGCTGACTCTCATGCTCCCCTAGGCTTTCTACGATTTTGGGCTGATTGCTACTCATCTCAATGGCTTTTTGCAGAGCTTGGTAGGCTCTATTGACACGGTTAGGCAGATTGTATTTATCGATATATTCATCTATCATGGATTCAATGGCGGGGACTCCACTTTTTTGTAGAACGGCTGAGAGTTTTTTGTCATTGAGATTCTTGCGAGCCGATGAACTAAGTGTCATGTATTGGACAAAGTCCATAGACGGCTCTGCATTAAACGAAACTTCCATACCGCTTAGGTCGCCACTTTCTTTGCGAGTTAGGCTATCTGGATTATTCTCTCTTTTTCTAAGCAGGCGTGTTAGGTTGGCGGAGACAGGATAGATTTGCGGGTTTTCAATCCCATTTTTTTGTAAGTATATACGAACTCTTTCTAAGGCTTTTTCTACACTCTCACCTGCTTCAGGATCAAAAGTGTCCATTTTATTTACCACAAAGATAAAGCGGTCTTTGGATTGTTTACCTCCTTGTTGCATGAGTTCTGAAATTTTAGATAAAACCCGTTGGTCATCTTCTACACCAAGTTGGGTGGCATTCAAAACATATAAAATCAAAGGATTGCGAACAGAATCCTGAATATAACTCATGGTAACACGACTATGCTCGGGGTCTTGGCTGTTATTTGGACCGGGGGTATCTGTGAGTACAAGGCGTACATGTTCACGTTCCTTGATACCGATGATGTTACCCTCTAACTTAATGAGTTTGGTATCTGCTTTTGAGTTCCACTCTTTGAGTGTGTCTAGCGTTACGATTTGTCCATTCTCAATAATCTCATCATTTTTATTGATACGACTACCAACAAATTCTCCAAGTGGCATATTGTCATTATCGGTAATCTGAGCAATGGTAGCAGTTGTTGCTTCATTGGCAGCAGGCAATAAATCGCAACCTAACATAGCATTGATGAGCGTGGATTTGCCTGCTGACATGGTGGCGGCAACATAGACATCAAAGTCCTTATTTAGAGCAGCTTCAAAATCACGATGAATCATACTCTCAGGATTATTGATTTTATCTTTAAATAGGGGGTGGTTTTGAGCTTCGCTCATAAGATTTTGCATTTCTTCTAAGCGGTCAATGCTATCCTTGGTGGTTAGGTGGTCTATTTTGATGTTTAGACCTTGTTTATTTGCCTCCAAGGCAGCAGCTTTGACGTCCAAAAAATCTGCTTCCACGCCTTTAAATACCACATCAAAATGAATGGCACTATTTAAAATATGATGAAGGGCGGGGAATAGCTCTTCTACCCACAGTTGCAGGCGACGATTTTGGTTGGTTTCAAAAAATGAACCTTCTGGTGTACTGCCATTGATTTTAAAAGTGGTTTCAACAGTAAAGGGGTTGTGTTCAATGTAAATATGATTGCTCATGGTGGTTTCCTTGGTAGATTTAGTGTTTGAGCTAGGCTCGGGTATGGACTGCTTGGGCTTGCTTGGCTTGCAACGTTGCAGTGTTTTGTTAGTAGTATCTATAAGGCTAGAAGACTTCTGCTTTTGAGAGTTGCTGTGCTTGTGAGGTTTGGCTTGGATTGATGCCAGGTCATTTTTACGCTCTCTTGTTTTCATTTGTAAAAGCTCAGAAGCAATCCCAATGCCATTTTGATAAATAACTTTTTTGAGGTCTTGACTGTTGGTGCTTACAGTCCCATTAATGATCAAGTTTTGAGCTTTTGATGGCTTGGACCTGTTTTTCATCTTCCTTTTTTGTTGCTTTTTGCGATAGCTTGCATACTTTTTTTTCACACTCCCCATTTTTCTTAAAATGTTCCGCTTGATTTTTTCATTAATGGCGGCATGATGAATAAAACTGTTGTTTTGATCATCCAAAGCCATTTTCAAATCAGAACGTTGAGAGCGGGTCAATGATTGATTGTTTAATGCTTTATTGGCAGCCAAGGCATTTTTGGCACAGACAGGAATAATGATAGGATTTTTAAAACCCAAGTTAGTTAAGTAACTGTTGGCATTATTCATAATGCCAGATAGGGTTTCGCCTTTTTCTGGGTCTAGACGGTCGGCTTTATTGAGTAAGAATATAATTTCTTTATGTGAGTCTTTTGCTAATGATTCTTTGATTTTTTCAAGTAAGTATCGGTCATCGTTAACACCAAGTTGAGTGGCATTCAGTATGTATAGTATTAAGCCATAATTACCGTCATCAATAATCTCCATGGTGAGTTTTTCATGATTGTCATCTTGACTATTGTTTGGTCCGGGAGTGTCGTACAATACAAGTTCGAACTTGTCGTTATGTAAGGCTTGAATGTCGCCTACCAAATCAATGAGTTTAATTTGTCTGTTTTCATTCCAGTCCTTAAGGGTTTGAGCATCGATATCGTATTGTTCGTACAATAAACTGTACTGATATGAATATGCTTTTCCAATAAAACAAGGGGAATTATCCTTATCATGGATACGGGTAATGGTGGCAGTTGTAGCCTCATTGGCAGAACGAAGTAGTTCCATGCCGATAAGAGAATTGATAACAGTGGTTTTGCCAGCACTCATGGTGGCAACCACAATAACCTCAAATAAATTATCTTTACTCATAGATATCCTTTTAAGTTAAATAAGACCTCAATTCACCCTCCAACCTATCCTGCCATTCTTTTGGCTCGATTATGGTCAAATGCGGTATCCAACACCGTATAATGGGCGATAATTCATCATAATGCCAAACCGTGCTTTGTATAAGCCAGTCGCCATTGGCTTGTTTGGGTAAAATCTGTCTTTGCTGAAAATAGGATATGACCTTTGAACTGACATTGATAAGAACGGTCATCTCTTTTTGCCCTAGCCAAATACTATCATCGTTATCGATGAGTGAATCAATCTCTTCATTGCATTCAAAACACTCTTTACTGATGGCCAAGTCATTAATCTTGCTCAGTCGATAGCTTTTTAATTTTTCGTTTTCAATGCCCATCAAATACCAAAACCCTTCTTTGAAAATCAATTTGTAAGGATGAATGGTGCGTTTTTTATCACCATAACAGCAGTGTATGACTCGGCATTCGGCAATGGCGGTATTCAGCCGCCTCATTAATTCATCGAATATTTGACCATTTTCGTAAGTATGGTGATAAATGTGATATGTGCTTTGTGATTTCTTCTGAAGCAATGCTTTTAAGAAACGGATATCCATACTTGGCAACAAGTTGTGAACACCAATAAGCCTGATAAGATCGCTCAATTCCTTATGAGTTAGAGTAAAAGGATGCTGTGTATTATTCAAATACACCACTCCACGCTCACGCACCAACGGTAGATGGCGTTCTATGCGAGTCAAATCACGGTTGATCGTTTTATTGCACACGCCATACTCGTCTGCCAGCACCTTAAGATTTAAGCGCTCCTTGTTATTTAGGCGGATAAAAATGTCAGCAAATCTATCCGCAAGTCGTTCATGCTTATTGCTCATATGTTTGTAAATTTTTTTACTGTTACATTTTATAACAAAAAATGGTGATTCTTAACCATTGATTGTACCTTTTTTGAGTAAATGGGTCAATATGGTGTAAATACTTAACCATGACTAGAAGTATTCACACCAACCAAATGATCGCTTTGCGAACATGGCTACAGGATGCGCGCATCTCTCAAAAATTACCCATGCGTACTCTTGCCGAAAGATTAGATCGTCCACACTCATTTGTTCAGAGGGTGGAAAATGGCGATCGTCGTCTCGATGTGGTAGAATTCGTCGAGTACTGCCAGGCTCTTAATATTGATCCTAGAGCAGGGCTTGAACTGGTTCTTTGCATAGAATAAATGATGTGTTGGACAGGTTGCGTCCCCAATCTTAAAAATATTTCTCATTAGTTTAAAAAAAATTGCTTGGTAGTAATTTGATGACTGTATGGGTGATGAATTGAGGCAGATGGACTGGCTGACTAAAGCAAAAATGTCCAGCATTTGACATTTGCATCACCCATTCACGCAAGTCAACCAGATAAAATTATTATATAAAAAACAATGGGTTATAAAATTATTAAAATTTTTTAAAAAAATGGCTTGCATAATCTAAAATTTGTGTTATTATACGCACCACTTAGGAAATACCGCCGGCTTAGCTCAGTTGGTAGAGCAACTGACTTGTAATCAGTAGGTCGCCAGTTCGATTCCGGCAGCCGGCACCATCCTAAAATCTTTCAGGTCAAGCCCAAGCAAATGGGCTTAATCTTTTAAAAGACCATTAAAAGATATGCCTGTACCACTTGGTGGGGTTGGGGAGCGGTCAAACCCAACAGACTGTAACTCTGTCGCGAAAGCTTCGAAGGTTCGAATCCTTCCCCCACCACCATTATTCCCTGCCTAATATTTGCTACCCTGCGGGTGTAGTTTAGTGGTAGAACTTCAGCCTTCCAAGCTGATAGTGCGGGTTCGATTCCCGCCACCCGCTCCATTAATGAATATGCTCTTATAGCTCAGCGGTAGAGCACTCCCTTGGTAAGGGAGAGGTCTCGAGTTCAATTCTCGATAAGAGCTCCATATTGCACCCCTTGTAGCCTAAGAGCCAAGGGGTTTGTTTTTATCTGTATAAAATAACCCCTCAGTTTTGTATTTTTTTGGTAAAAATAAGTCAAGCAAGTAGCGTTTGTACCAAAATAGGTTGATGACTTCTTGCCTGCCCTATCAGTTTTGAAGAGGTTTGTATGCGGATTGGAACCGTCAGAAAAAAATTGTCATTTGCTGGTGTTGGATTGGTTTGTTTGACAGCCTTAATCGTCATGGGATTTTTTGCTGTACAACCATCTCACTCCATGACTGTTGAAGTTTGGAAAGATCCAAATTGTGGCTGTTGCTCTAAATGGGTGGCCTATATGCAAAGGAATGGCTTTTCGGTCAAATCACATGACACAGGCAATCAAAAAATCCAGCATGATGCTGGCATACCCGATGATCATCGTTCTTGTCATACAGCGATTGTGGCAGGTTATGCAGTCGAAGGTCATGTCCCTGCTCAAGACATCAAGCGTTTGTTGGATCAAAAACCTGATGCAATCGGCTTATCAGTTCCTGGCATGGTGATTGGTACACCAGGCATGGACGATGCCGTCTACCAAGGCAGACAAGACCCTTATAAGGTTTTTTTATTAAATAACAATGGTAATCACGAAGTATTTGCCGCTTATTGAATGCTTTAATGACAGTGATGTTGTCAGTTAAACTGACCGAATGGCTCAAGGATACCGCATCAAAACTGGGCAGTAACATCTCTACATGACACCCCACCTCAGTCAAAGCATCATCATTCAAATCAGAGCCATCAAATTAGCAAATTAGGTTGGTAATAGGGTCAGCTTAAACTAAAAGACAACCAAAATACACATACAGGTTGTCTTTTTAGCAGAAGTTGATGAACGATCGCACAGTCCAAACTTGTTCGTGTGCGTCAAATTGACAATAGTCAAAAGTGGAACAGCTTGAAATAAGAGTATTTTTTTTGAGTGGCTTAACACCCTTATGACAAGCACTTCGATAAAGCAAAGAATGCCCCCTAGGAACACTGCCCCCTACTCTAAAAAAGAATAGGGGATGACATATTACAAAGTAAGCTCGCCAATATCCGCCACCGTCAAAAACAGCTCTCGCACTTGCTTTAACAGTGCCAAGCGGTTGGCTTTTAAGTTAGCATCATCGGCATTGACCATCACATTGTCAAAAAAGGCGGTGAGTGGTTCATCTAAACTCACAAGGGTTTTTAAAACGCCTTCATAATCGGCTTTTTCAAGTAGCGGTTGGCACGCTGTTTGAGAATTGACAAGAGCAGTAAATAAAGCCTTTTCTGCCGTTTCCACAAGCAGATTGTCATCAATGCTTGCTTTAATTTCGCCATCGGCTTTTGCCAAAATGTTACCCACTCGTTTGTTGTTTTGTGCCAAAGTTTTGGCAGACGGTTCGGACTTAAACCGCTCCACCGCCCAAATGCGTTCATCAAAATCAAGAGGCATATGCGGATTAATCGCTTGCACCGCCAAAATGCCATCCACACCCACGCCACGCTCTTCATACATCGCCCGATAGCGTGCACCCACAAATTCCATCACATCGGTAAAAGTCTTATCAAGATTGGGTAATTTGTCGCCATAATTTTTAATGGCTTGCTCAATGAGTGCCACAAGATTTAAGGGAATTTTCTTTTCAATTAAAATTCTCAAAATCCCAATACTGGCACGGCGTAGGCTAAACGGGTCTTTGGAACCTGTTGGCACTTGCCCAATCCCAAAAATGCCCACCAGCGTATCCAAACGGTCAGCGAGTGCCAAACACACACCAATGTCGGTTTTGGGCAATTCATCGCCTGCAAAGCGTGGCAAGTACTGCTCGGCAATACTTTCTGCCACTTCACTTGGCTCATTGTTAAGCCGTGCATAATAAGTGCCTGCAATGCCTTGCAATTCTGGAAATTCACCCACCAGAGTACTTGCCAAATCGCATTTTGAGAGTAACCCTGCTCGTGTGGCATTGTCCACATTGGCGTGTATTTGCGTGGCGATAAAGGCAGATAATTTGGCAATGCGTTCACACTTTTCCCAAATTGTGCCAAGTTTGTCTTGAAAAATGCGTGTTTTTAGGTTTTCAGACAAGGCAAACAAGGGGCGTTTTTGGTCTTGCAAAAAGAAAAACTGGGCATCCTCTAGGCGTGGGCGTACCACTTTTTCATTGCCTGCAATTACGGCAGACTTGTCCTTGCTGTCAATGTTGCTGATAAAGATGAAATAAGGCTGTAATTTTCCGTCTTTGGTCAAGCAAAAATACTTTTGGTCAGCTTGCATCGTGCTGATTAATGCTTCTTGTGGCACGCTTAAAAATTTCTCATCAAAGCTTGCTCTCATTGCCACAGGATAATCCACAAGGGCGGTAACCTCATCCAATAAATCAGCAGGCACAATGGCATCTGCCCCCACTTCATCGGATAGCCGACTGACTTGCTCAACAATGCTGGCTTGGCGTTTGGCAAAATCGGCAACAACTTGATGATTTTCAAGCAATTTTTCGTAATTATCAGCCTTGCCAAGCTCAAAAAACTCTGGCGAATGAAAGCGGTGTCCACAAGTTTGCTTACCAGTTTTTAGTCCTTGAATGGTGGCATCAATGACCGTGTCATCACGCATCAAAACCACCCACTTGACAGGTCGCACAAATTCGTGCCTGTCCGCCCCACTTCGCATCCGTTTGGCAATCGGTAGCTCATCAAGGGCTTTTTGAATAAGATGTGGCAAGATATCGTCCACTTTTTCGCCTTTAACGGTCAGCTCATAGCCGATGTACTCGCCTTTTTTGTCAGATATGGTGATTAAGTCGTCTTTGGTTACATTCAGCCCTTGCGAATTTAAGCCCTGCAAAAAGCCCTGCCCTGCTTTTGTCAGCTCGCCTGCTTCATCAAAACTTACCTTGATGCTCGGACCTTTTTTAGTCTCGGTCTTGTCAGGTGTATCGTTGGCAACATTAAAAATCTGCACCGCCAAACGCCGTGGAGCAGAAAACGACCTAATCTCATCAAAGACGATATTTTGCTCGCCCAATGATTGGGTAAGATTGTCTTGCAAGGCGTTTTTCAAGGTTTTGAGTGATTTTGGTGGCAACTCTTCACAGCCAAGTTCAAATAAAATAGTGTTCATAATTTACCTGATGAATTAAATTTTAATAGTATGTTAATATGGGGTGTCTATGCCTGGGTGGTGAGTATCACGCCAGCTTATTTTTGGGCATATAAAAAAGTTTGAAAAATAGGCGAATTGCACATCATCTACTTCAAGCTCTTTTATTCACCAATGCCGTCCAAATATGTCCCACATTCCCCATCGTAGACAAAGCTTACAATTCATTAAAGAGCATTGCCATTTGTAGGTCATTCACCACCCTCTTTCACCAACCACTTCTCCAACGCCTCTTTTTTATGCTCATCATCTGCCAATGGAAAGCCCAATTTGGCTCGTGCCATAGTATAGCTTTCGGCGACTTTTTTTGCCAAAGTGCGTACTCGCAAGATAAAGCGTTGGCGTTCGGTAACACTAATCGCCCCACGCGCATCAAGTAAATTAAAACTGTGAGACGCCTTTAACACCATTTCATAGGCTGGCAACGGCAGATTAACACCAACCAATCTGTCCGCCTCTTTTTCATAAAAATCAAACAAATCAAAGAGCTTTTCGACATCGGCATATTCAAAGTTATAGGTGGACTGCTCAACTTCGTTTTGGTGGAACACATCGCCATAAGTTATCCGCCCAAATTCGCCGTCCGCCCATACAAGGTCATAAACGCTGTCCACGCCTTGAATGTACATCGCCAGCCGTTCAAGCCCATAAGTAATCTCGCCTGTAACAGGGAAGCACTCAATGCCCCCCACTTGCTGAAAATAGGTGAACTGGGTAACCTCCATACCGTTTAGCCACACTTCCCAGCCAAGTCCCCACGCGCCCAAGGTTGGGCTTTCCCAGTTATCCTCCACAAAACGCACATCGTGAGTGAGTGTGTCAATACCTAAGGCTTTTAAAGACCCCAAATACAGCTCTTGGATATTGGCAGGATTGGGTTTTAACACGACTTGAAATTGATAATAATGTTGCAAGCGGTTGGGGTTTTCGCCATATCGTCCATCGGTGGGTCGCCGAGACGGTTGCACATAGGCGGCGTTCCATTTTTCAGGGGTCAAAGCACGCAAAAAAGTGGCGGTGTGAAAAGTCCCTGCCCCCATTTCCACATCGTACGGTTGCAGTATCACACAGCCTTTTTGTGCCCAATAGTTTTGTAAGGTTAAGATGATTTGTTGAAAAGTCATGATAAGCAATACCTAAAAAATCCATCAAAAAATCATCTACTCTACACAAAAGCCATGAAATTAGCAACTTGTTTTTTAACAAAAAGCAATACAGGTGTTATTTTTAAAAAAATACCTTATCTAAAAAAAGCTTTTTTAATTTTAAAGCCTTGACTTTTCATCGACCAATTGTTATTTTATTTCATATCATAAAAGATGAAGTTGTTCAGTCTCGCTTGCCAAGCCTGCCAATTTCCTCAAAGTTGGTAAGTAGCAGCCCTACATGCCACCATAAAACAGATCAATGATGACATATAGGGCAAAAAACAGGTCTTGATAAACAAAAAGGACAGTTAATTATGAAAAGACCAATTAGTTTCTTGCTAATCGCCTTAGCTGGCATCATGTCGCTTAACACCTCTTACGCTACCCCTTTTTTCCACCAGGGTATTCATCTGATTTAAATCATCAGTTGCCAACGAGTCAAGAGGAATATGGGTAACCTTACAAATCGCCATGGAATTATGGAAGCTCCCAGATCCAGGGGTCTTGGTTCGTTAAGAGATCATTTTGATACAAAAATTAAGGTCGTTGAGGGTACTTATCGTGTTGGCGAGCGCCTTGGTGAACGCCAAAAGCAAAGATGGGATGAGGAAAGAGAAATGCAAAGGCAAATTAAAGAGAGTGAAAGACAATATAGACAGTGGCGTAGAACATGCCGAAGTGGCTGCCAGATACCACCGCACATAAAGCATTTGAGCAACTCTTAATCACTGCCAGACATCAATAATTTTGATTGAATCTCAATGACATAGGGAGATTATCATGAGCAATCTACTAAGGGACCCACCCAAACACCAATGCCCAGAATGTCAAAGTCAGTGTGATTATCATGCAACTGTCGCTAACTACGGCATTTTTAGCTGCCCAACTTGTCAGTCCAAGTTCTCAACTTGGCGAAGCTTTGCGTACTTTTCAGGCATTGTATGGCTTATATATATTTTTTTACGCCTGTTTGATTGGGTGGGTGCTTCCGACTTAATGCTGGTGGTTTTATTTTTTATTGGCATCGTGGTCATGGTAGCGTTTGCAGGCTTTGGTAACCACATATGGACACTTCAAATCAAACGAATTCCTGGCAAAACCAAAGAGGATTGATTTTTTAAGCCACGATTAAAAAACCACCAAAACACATCATTGGGTGGTTTTTTTTAATCAACGCATCATGAACGAGGCAGCTCTTCAACAGCATAGGACGCTGGTGTCGCTTCTGGCATGACAAGCCATAGGATAAAGTAAGCCAAGGCTGCCATCGGCAATGTAATGCCTGCACTTAAAATGATGACGACAAAAAATAGTATGCGAACATTCATAGGCGACCAGCCCAAATACTCAGCAACACCCCCAAGCACACCGCCAAAGACGCGATGATTGACGGAACGATGAAGCTTAGTCATTTTTTTCATTAAAATTTCTCCATATGATGGCTGATTGAGTCAATGCCAAAACATTCATGCACGATTTGACAAGACAATGATTAAATTAATGTATGGTTATTTTTGATGAATTTCAATCAAAAAGCACTGTCTTTTACCAAAGTACCACAGTTGATTTAGACCTGATACTTTATGTCAAATTTTGCCAACCTCAAACTTAGTCGCAACCGTATTTTTTCCAAATAAGTATCGATAGCAAAAAAAATCATCTGATGAACATTGGCGTTTTTGTTATAATGTTAAAATCAATCGTTGATATCTAGGACGACATATGACCAGCAACATAGGACTACTCATTGGGCATTTTGAACCTTTACACTTAGGACATTTGGCAGACATCAATACGGCCGCTGGACTTTGCAACACGCTACACATCATCATCACCCCAAAATCAGGCAATGCTCGATTTAAGCCGACTTTACAAGACAAGGTACGCTGGGTGCAAGTAGCTTGCCAGGACTTTGATTTCATCAAAGTACATACGACAGCAAGTCTTGATATTGATATGACAGGCGACTATGGTGATGAGATTGACTTTGATGATGCAGTTCTACAAAAGCTGGCAATCACTCATGATGACAACCCTACCATTTTTATGAAAGAACATGCCACAACCAATGGCAAACTGGCAAAACTTGACCTGCCTAAACACGACCATGACAATGAGACAATTTATCAAGATCCCATCACACATTTTCACGCGATTGCCCCTTCTGCCAAATCAGACTATGTGCAGACAGTATGCATCGTTGGCGGTGAAAGCTCTGGCAAGACAACTCTAGTACACAAACTTGCAGGGCATTATGGTGCCAGTGTCGTGCTTGAAATGGGACGACTTTATACTTATAGCGATTTGGGCGGTACAGAAACAGCCTTGCAATACCGAGACTACACACCAATTGCCATCAATCACACACAGGCGATTTTTGATGCCAAAAAACATGCCACCGCCCCCATCGTGCTTGTGGATACCGACTTTGCCACCACACAAGCATTTTGTGAAGAGTATGAAGGACGCACTCACCCTGTGGTTGCCGCACTTGCTGATGAGGTTCGTATGGATCACACCATCTATCTTGATAATAATGTCAAATGGGTGGCAGATGGCATTAGACGACTCGGCAGTCATTCTCAACGCAGCCGATTTGCCAGTCGCATCTTGGAAATATTGGCACGCCATGACATCAACCCTTTTGTGATTGATGATGCCGACTATCATCGCCGCTATGAACAGGCGGTTCGTTTGATTGATCAGCATGTATTGCATAAAACATGATTTTATAGTTTAATTTCCAACACAACAACAGCTAAGGCAATCTGGTATGAAAGTGGCATTTTTGGACAACATCACAGGGCATGGGGATAAGGACTGGACAATACCATGGATTTTGACATGGTTTTCGCTGGGTATAACAGCGTTATTTATTGGCTTTTGGCAAACCACAGAACATGCACCGCTTGACTGGTTTTATTTTGGCGTGTCAGTCATTGGTCTACTTTGCGTAGTTGGACTATCTTTTCGCAAAAACTTAGTTGGTAACGGCCTAGGACTACTTGCTACTGCAGGCGAGGTGATTGTGCAAGGCACATCAGGTGCTGTTGGGCTCATGCTGGCACCGATATTCAATTTCTGTTCTCATCTTTATGGCATGGTTAAATGGCAAGAGCATACCGATGAAGATGGCAGCATGATGCCCAAGTCAGCCAGCAAGTATGTTTGGGGCATTACGCTTGTATTCATCGTGATTGGTTTGGCATTATTTCCATCTTTAAATGACTGGCTCATCCGCCAAGGGTATGGCATGATTAAAAATGACGGCAGTCAGTTTCTTGGCATCATCAGCTTTTTTTGGATCAATGTGATTGCTTTTGTATTGTCAATCACCGCCCAAGTAACGATGATTTTACGCTATTCATTCAACTGGTGGCTGTGGATTTTGGTGAATTTCGTATGGCTCATTGTCAATATCATGTCAGGCAACATCATCTTTGCCATCCAAACCATGATTTATCAAGTCAATGCCATGGTTGGGCTGTATGGCTGGCAACACAGTGAGAATGATTAATACAACTAAGCATGAATACCACTAAACATGAGCATTCAGAAGAAATGAGGCACCATGTCGTTATTTATCAGTACAAAATCGCTTGATGCCTGGCTGGCTGAGTACAGCATCAGCCATCAACACCCCAGCAATAAAAGAATCCATTACATTTGCGTGCCAGCAATCTTCATCAGCATTGTCGCACTCATTATGAATCTTAGTGGCATTTTTTTGGCATTGACAACCCTGGGCGTGTTATGGTTTTATTTTAGACTGTCGTTGGTGCTTTTTATGATGATGGCAACATTCATCGCCTTATGTATTGGCCTTGTGGTCATGGCAAGCTGGCATTGGAGCGTGTGGGTTGGCATCTTCATATTTGCTTGGATTGGTCAATTCATCGGACATAAAATTGAAGGTGCAAAACCCTCTTTTTTTGAAGATTTGCAGTTTTTGCTGATCGGACCTGCCTGGATTGCAATGAATTTTATGCCCGCCACCTAGCAATCTGACCAAACCGTCAGATGACCACCAATCAACCCACCGACCAATCACCAAATCATCGTGAAAACACTCCGCTTGATTCTTGGCGTGCCTTTGCCGTGTTGAGTGTGAAGCACCCATCAAAAAGCTTCAATGGTGCGTGTTTATTAATCAATCACGGCTGTTTTAGATACGGCCAAGCGGCTCTTAGATAAATCACCATCGACCACAGTGTCAGTATGACCGCTATCACCATTAATACATAGCCAATCATTTCAAGGCTTTGCCAATTTAATAGCAACACTGAAATGGCAATCATCTGAAAAGCCGTCTTTAATTTACCCACATATGACACTGCTACGCTTGTACGCGCCCCAAGCTCTGCCATCCACTCACGCAGTGCTGATACCGCAATCTCTCGTGAGATGATGACGATGGCACATACCGCCATGATGATATTGGCGTGCCATTGCACCAAGATGACCAAAGCAGCAGCAACCATCAGCTTATCTGCCACAGGATCTAAAAACCGCCCAAACGCCGAAGTGATTTGAAGCTTTCGTGCCAGATAGCCATCAAGCCAATCTGTCATCGCCGCCAAAATGAATAAAAATGTCAATAAAAAATGCCTAAGCATGCTGTCGCTATATTCAAGCATGCCAAAGCGTGCAATGGCATTATTGGTGATCGCAGGCATGCCAATCCCCAGTGCTGGTGGCCAATAAGCGATGATGATGAATAAAGGAATCATCACGATGCGTGCGATGGTCAGATTATTAGGCAGATTAAAAATCGTATGCTTAGCTTGGCTTGACTCAGACATGACAACTGGATATTTTGGTAAGTTCGAATTTAGATAGTGCATTGGTTGGGCGGTTGATGCACTAATGGATAATTGAGTGGCTCATGGCAGTTTATGATACCTTATTTTAGACCGTTTTGGCGATTTATTTGTGCCATTTTTTAGATAAAATTTGCTAGGATTGGTAAGATTGTCAAAAAATACCAAAAATTTTTATTTTTTTGAAAAAAGTTGTTGACATATATTAAAAAATCTATATAATACGCCCCATGCAATGATGTATGTCATCTATTGACAATTGCGGGAATAGCTCAGTTGGTAGAGCACAACCTTGCCAAGGTTGGGGTCGCGAGTTCGAATCTCGTTTCCCGCTCCAAATATTGCATGAATCACTGCGGGAATAGCTCAGTTGGTAGAGCACAACCTTGCCAAGGTTGGGGTCGCGAGTTCGAATCTCGTTTCCCGCTCCAAATATCTCAAACCCAATTCGCAAGAATTGGGTTTTTTATTTTAATTTCCAACCATATGGCAAACTTTCGCACCCATTTGACCGTCGCCGCCATCGTTAGCATGGCACTTGCCACCACTGGCATGCACGCCGAAATTTTTGAATTCACCACTGCCATCTTATGCGTCATTGCTGGTATGATTGGTGGTGTTTTACCCGACATTGATCTTGATCATTCGATATCTGCCAAGCACGGCTTTCTCATAGGCAGCTTGATCACTTCTACTCTCATTGTCATCTTGCATGTCAATGCTAATCATAGCAACAATCTTGCGGCAAATTCACTCATGCTTTGGATATGTAGCTTTGTCATCATTCGGTATCTGTTGCTTGAAAGTTTTAGTCGATTGACAGTGCATCGTGGCATCGTGCATTCCGTACCATACATGGCAATATTTGCACTCTTATTGATACATGGGTTATTCTTTGGCATGAATCTGACAGCACTCACCAGCTGGATGATTGGGGCGTTTTTGTTTGTTGGTAGTATGGTGCATTTGCTGCTTGATGAGATCTATAGCGTCAATGTACTCAATCTGCGTCTTAAAAAATCTTTTGGCACAGCGTTTAAGTTTTTTGAATTTAGCAAGCCTTTGCAGTATGTTGCATTATATGGCTTGATAGGGGTGCTATTCATCTACGCACCTCCCCATCAAGAATTTTGGCAAAATTTAAAAAGACTCATCAGCTAACCCCCATGTCGCAACTTCAATTATTGAATAAATTACCGCCTAAGTTCAAGAATTGGCAGATAGTTTCATTGCTTTTACAAATCGCGCTTGGGCATTTTACTCTTTGGCAATCACTCTGTCTGTGCAATTAAAACAGATGGCTCGTCCTTTGATACGCACGAGCAAGTCGTTGATGAACTTTATCATGGCAATCGCCCAGCACCAGCTGTCTGAATTTTTTAACCTTGCCATTGATGATCTTGGGTGTTATTTAAGATGCTGTCGCAACATTCCTAGATGTGATGGGCGTGAAATACGCCCCAATCACACAATGACATGTGTCAAATCAAGCCCTCCTACCCTTGCGAAACACAAAGTCATCATCATAAAAAGATGCGTCCTGACCTTCCCAAAAATAAGGCACGCCCAAAATCGGTAGCGGTGATAAGTCTTTTGGCGTCGCCCCATCAATCAGCCAATCATCAAGTTTTTGAGCAAGTAGATTATCCAAAGCAGTCAGTTTCTCCGCTTCACTTTTAGCAAAAAAAGTAGCGGACACCTTAACTGTCAGGGCATGGCTACACAAAGACTTTCTGGGGCGAACCAGCTGTTCTAACAAAGCATGACCAAAAATAAATACTTGTGCTTTGTCATCAGCACTTGAACGCTTGGGGTCATGCCAGTGATGCCTTGGAGCGATCAACGCATTTTGCCAATCAAACTGCTTTAATGCTTGAGCAATACAATCATCACTGACTGCCAAAATCACCCCATTTTCATCAAAAACCGTAATGGCATCACGAACACGATTGCGTCCACGGGCATTCATATCTTTTGCCATCTCACGAATGTGAGCATGATTAAGCAGTGATTTTGATTTGGGAAATACCGACCAAATGCAAGCACCGAACCAGTCGTGCAGATTGTTTCTGGTGGGAATGTTTCTTGTTTGATGAATGTGCATTTCATAAGCCGTGCCATGCGGCAAATCATCTTGGCTGACGAAAATTAAACGCTGATTGGTGTTGTGGAGCATCGGCGTGATGGCTTGCTGATTAAAATAAGCATTTAACCAATCGGAAAGCTCGTCCACTAGCACGCTGTCTTTAAACGCATGATGAATATGTCTATAAGGCATCAGCCATGGCACTTGAGCATCGATCATGCCAAATTGGGTCAAAAAATCACTCATAATCATACATTAAAATTAACACGAACTCTTAAAGCAGCAACATCATTACCGCCGCTCACAAAGCATCATCAATGCAAACACATCAGATGAGAAAATCTGTATCATCAAAGCACCATTTGAGAATGACTGGCTGATGAATTCTCATTCTACCATAAAACCCACCATAAAGCTTTAAACATCTGGCTTACCCCAAACACTTACCCTAAACAATGCTGTATCAGGAGTGCTTGAATGCTGTGCCGTACCGATTGACACTGGCAATAAAAAAACGCCCAAAATGGCTTGAGCGTTTTTTATGGGTATGAGGACTGCCATCGATCATTTAAGCAACAGCTTATTGATACGCTTCAAATACTCCGCAGGGTCATCAAGCTGTCCACCATCTGACAACACCGCTTGGTCAAAGATGACTTGGGCAAGATCATCAAAGTCGCCACTGTTTTCAAGGCGGGTGATAAGGGGGTGCATTGGGTTGATTTCAAGCGTTGGCTTGACATCAGGCACAGGCTGACCCATTGCTTTTAGCATTTGAGCCATTTGCGGAGTCAACTCGCCATCGCCCACCACAAGGCAAGCAGGACTATCTACCAGACGGCTCGACACTCGCACATCTTTGGCCCGCTCACCCAAAACCCCTTTTAAGCGGTCAACAACAGGCTTGAATGCTTCTTCTTGTTTTTTGGCTTCTTCTTTTTCAGCTTCATCGGTCAAATCGCCCAAATCCACCGCCCCTTTGGCAATGTTTTTTAACGGCGTGCCGTCAAACTCGGTCAAGAAATTCATCGCCCACTCGTCCACTTTTGAGGTCATCAAAATCACTTCAATGCCTTTTTTATTGAACAATTCCAACTGTGGTGAATTTTTGGCACTCGCTAAATGATCGGCGGTCAGATAATAAATCGCACTCTGTCCTTCTTTCATTCTTGCCTTATAATCAGCAAAACCTGTGGAAATCTCGCTGTTTTGGTTTGTGGCATAGCGTAACAGTTTGGCAATGCGTTCTTGGTTGGCTCGGTCCTCACCTAAGCCTTCTTTTAAAACATCGCCAAATTCGGCATAGAACGCCTTAAACTTGTCTTGTTTTTCATCATCTTCACTGTTTGCCAAGCTTGCTAAAAGAGTCAAAATACGACGCGCGTTACCATCACGGATTGCCTTAACATCACGAGATTCTTGCAAGATTTCACGGCTGACATTCAGCGGTAAATCAGCAGTATCAATCACGCCTTTAACAAAACGCAGATACATCGGTAGAAGCTGCTCGGCATCATCCATGATGAACACACGCTTCACATACAGTTTAAGCCCTCGTTGCTGTTCACGGGCATATAGGTCGTATGGGGCTTTGGTCGGAATGTACAAAAGCTGGGTATATTGCACACGCCCTTCCACACGATTGTGCGTCCATGCCAAAGGGTCACTAAAGTCATAGCTTAGATTCTTATAAAAGCCCCGATACTCATCATCAGAAATCTCAGAGCTGTCTTTTGTCCACAGGGCAGATGCTTTATTGATGGTTTCCCATTCATCGGTCAGCACATATTGACCTTTGCCTGCAACCACTTCGCCCTTGTCATCAAGTTCATCTTGCCACTCTTCTTTGTGCATTTGAATGGGCAAGCTGATGTGATCGGAATATTTGGCAACTAAGGATTTGATTTTGTAGCGGTCAAGGTAATTTTTATCACCATCTTCATCTGCCCCTGCGTATTCATCTTTTAAGTGCAGGGTGATGGTCGTACCACGATTTGCCTTTTCAATGGTTTGAGTGGTGAATGCTCCTGTACCATCCGACACCCAGCGTACGCCGTTAGCGACTGGCTCGCCTGCCTTACGACTTTCAACGGTAATTTTATCCGCCACGATAAAGCCAGAATAAAAACCCACACCAAACTGACCAATCAAATGCCCATCTTTTTTATCAGATTCGGATAGGTTATCAATAAATGCTTTGGTGCCCGACTTGGCAATTGTTCCCAGATTTTCAATGGCTTCAGCTTCAGTCATGCCAATGCCATTGTCGCTGATGGTCAATGTTTTGGCATCACGGTCAAAGTCAAGCTTGATCGCCAACTCGCCATCATTTTCAAACAAATCGCCATTGGTGGTTGCCAAAAAACGCAACTTATCACATGCGTCAGACGCATTAGAAATGAGCTCACGGATAAAAATGTCGGGATTTGAGTATAAAGAATGTGTTACTAAGTGCAGAAGTTTGGCAACTTCAGCTTCAAATTGATGGTTGATTACACTCATGTCATTGCTCCATTATGGTTGATTTTGAACTTGTATGATTTAGGGTTGATGGTAGGATTCTTCAAGAGTAGGTGATGATATTTGATGATAAAATTATCAACCGTCATCTCATAATTAAAAATGAATAAGCACATACCAGCCCAGCCTCTCATAAAACCACCGTTTTTACCAATCCGTCCAACCCAACACTTCATGGAAAAAATTCATATGCACTTTTTGTCAAAGTTACATTCATTAAGATGACAAGCAAAGCAAACAGTCAATGCCACCACATATTTTTGATCATTTCTTTTTTTGATATAATATAACATATTGATTTTATTAAATTTTTTTCTTTACCTAATGGTCAAATTATGCTAATGTAATAATGAGTTTTTAGTCCATCACTTCAATACAAAAGGAGCATACCATGACTACCATGAAAGCGATGACCTACTATGGTGAAAATGACATTCGTTTTGAGGACCGTCCAAAGCCCACCATCATCGACCCAACAGATGCCATCATAAAAATGACCAAAACCACCATTTGCGGTACAGATTTGGGTATTTGGAAAGGCAAAAACCCAGAAATCGAAGCCACTGCTCGTGAAAAAACAGGCGAATGGAATGGTCGCATCTTAGGGCATGAAGGCATTGGCATTGTTGAAGAAGTTGGCTCTGCCGTCAAAAACTTCAAAAAAGGCGATAAAGTCATCGTTTCTTGTGTGAGCCGCTGCGGTTCTTGTGAAAATTGCCAAAAGCAACTGTACTCTCATTGCCAGCAAGATGGCGGTTGGATCATGGGCTACATGATTGACGGTACACAAGCTGAATATGTACGCACTCCTTTTGCCGACAACTCTTTGTATATCCTGCCAGACAATCTAAATACAGATGTCGCTGTATTCCTATCAGACGCCCTACCAACAGGACATGAAATCGGTGTGCAGTACGGAGATGTCAAACCAGGAGATACTGTTGCCATCGTAGGCGCAGGTCCTGTGGGCATGGGCTGTCTATTGACAGGTCAGCTGTACTCACCATCTACCATCATCGTGATTGACATGGATGAAAACCGCCTAGCCATGGCAAAAGAGATGGGTGCGACACACATCATCAACCCAAACAAGGAAGACGCTGTCGCCAAGGTGTTAGAAATCACTGGCGGTCGTGGCGTGGACTGTGCCATGGAAGCTGTCGGTTATCCTGCAACTTGGGATATTTGCCAAAAAATCGTTAAAGAAGGCGGTAACATTGCCAATGTGGGTGTTCATGGTCAACCAGTAAGCTTTGAGTTGAACAAACTTTGGATTAAAAACCTAAAAATTACCACAGGCTTGGTCAATGCCAACACAACTGGCATGCTATTAAAGGCATGTGAGTGCAGTAAATTACCAATGGACAAACTGGCAACACACCATTTTAAATTCAGCGAAATTGAAAAAGCTTATGATGTGTTCAAACACGCCTCAGAAACAAAAGCGATGAAAGTGGTGATTGAATATTAATCATCTGCATCAATCCCTTCTGACAAAGCGGCCATATCACCTTGGTCGCTTTGTCATAACAGCTTGATGGTCATGACAGATGATTGCCATCAATCAAATCATCACTTGTAAAACAGCTTATCAATAAATGTTTGGAAAGATGTGGCATTTGCCATCATCTCATCAAGCCTAGCAAAACCCCCTAAACGCTTGCTCCCACACTGCGCGCCAAGGCAATACCCTCCTCAATGGTCATGTAGGTTTTCTTACTAGGGGTATCACGAAAAACTATCGCACCGTCTTTAAACACCAAACATTCATCAACCGCAATCTGTTGCCAGTGTTCATTACTGGTAAGCGGTATGGTTACGATGACGGCGACTTTATCTTTGCTGGTGGTGACATCTTTAAAATCCACGCTCATCTCCCCATCAGACAAATACGCTTCACCAAAGGGTGCTTGACGAATCAAATAAAACAGCAAACTGCCCGCATACGCCAGCTGCCACCGACCATTGGAAATCAGGCAATTAAACAGACCATTCGCAGATAAATATCGGCACTGTGCAGTCAAAAAAGTAAACAAAGTCTCGTCTGAAGGGCGAGTTTTGAATGCCGATTTTAGGCGGTTTAACAGATAGCAAAAAGCCAGTTCGCTGTCGGTCGTTCCCACGGGCGTATAATGCTCAGCATTACCATTGGTATGAAGTCTGTGAGTGCGACGAATGAAGCTGTCGGTCATTTGTCCATTGTGAGCAAATGCCCACTGTTCACCCCACACCTCACGCACAAAAGGGTGTACATTTGCCAAGTTATTTTTTTCGCCTGTGGTTGCCTTTCTGATATGGGCAATGACATTCATCGCACGAATTGGATAGTGATTGACCAGATCCGCCACAGGCGACAGATAAGACGGCTGATTGTCATGAAATTGACGCAGGCCAATATCTCCAGAATCGCTTTTTTCAAAAAAAGCAATACCAAAACCATCTTCATGATGATCAGTAGCACCACCACGCTGCCGAAAACCTGCAAAACTAAAACCGATGTCAGTCGGTGTATTACAACTCATTCCCAATAATTGGCACATAAATTACCTACTTAACACTAAACATTTCCAAGAAGTCGCTTTGATCAGCCTGCATGCGACAAAGCACCCTTTTGGGATGATTGTCAATAATGATTGTTCGTCATCATCACTCCATCTTATCTTAGGCTGCCTCTAAAATTACCGTTAAAAATAAGAATGCCCACGCCGTTAGTACATTGTTTCAGGCATAGGCAACTTTTAGATTGACGACAAAGTCATCGCCAAACTTTTCTCATTTGACACACTCTTTACAATCACGGCAATCCGCTCTTCACTGGCGACATAACTTTCAATCAAAGATACCCCAAATTCCACAACACTGCCAGCTCTTAACCAACCAACAAATAAAGGCGCTTAAAACGGTGAGCAAGCAATACGCCCCCAATGATACGCCGCCAATCGCTTCATCAGGTCTGGATTTTTCACCATGATGTCATCACCCATTCGACCTTGCTCTCGGTTATGATGAATGACATTAAGCCGAAGCAGCCAAAAAATTGTGGCAGAATACGCCAGCATGATGGGCAAGGCGTTTTTTTCATTGGCTGTCAAAGAACGAATAGACTCATAGCCATTAATAAAGGCGATCATCTTATCAGTATTAAAATTAACACTCTCGCCATCAATCGCATTCCCCCAAGTGGTACAAAAATCATTGATGGTAATGGCAATGTCCATCACATAATGCTCAATGGAAACTTCAGTAAAATCCAGCAGTCCTGTCAAAGTGGCTGCTTTATCCGAAAAATCCCACAGCGTATTATCAGTGAACATGTCCAGATGGCATAATCCTTGTGGCAAATCCTTTGGTAGCTTGGTATACGCCGCCCAAATATCATTCATCAAACAAGCCTCATCAGCAGGCATGAAGCTGACTTCACGCTCCTTAACTCTTACCCAATCATAAAGCGGCACAGCATACTTTTCAATGGGCTTGAGTGTCTGGAGAGTCTGATGAAGTGTTGCCAAAGCTTTTCCCATCTCAAAACACATCGCCTCATCGGTATGAGTTGGGTGCCGCCCTGACAATGTTGGCACGATTAAAATGGCTTTATTTTCGTATCGCATGACACAATCAGAGCCAATATCCTGACCTTTTGCGGTCCGCTTGATGAGTGGTGTGGCGATGGGCAATCTGTCTTTTAAGGCATGCATGATGGTTGCCATCTTGATGATGTCAGCTGGCATTCTCTCCTCAAACAGCGTAAAGACATAGCCATACTCATCATCACCATCTGTATCGGCCTGAATGAACCAATTGGAATTTTTGATGCCTTGCGTGATTGGCATGGCCTTTTTGAATGCCACCCCAAATAAGCCACAAAACGCAAAAAATTCATCATCCGAAAGGTGTGTGTAGACTGACATGACGGCTTTTTTCCAATAAATATTAAAAAATTTTCTAAACAACCACTCCAAATCCATGATCCATCAAGATTTAAGATGTCAAATTGCTACATCCAAGTACCGCTCACCCCTTAAAATAAACATGACCATCTTTTTAAAAGCCATGTCATCTGTTGGGGTTTTAGGGTGATTATTTAGGGCGTTTTTTTGTAAGAACATCAACAACTCAATACCGGGGTATTTTAAATCTTTTTGGCTGATTTTGCCATAATAAAAAACATACATGAGAACATAAAAAAACACCCCTCATTTTCACATCAACAATACCCAACCCCAATACACCGCCCACACTGATCTTGATTGATTTATTTATTTTTACGGTTTAAGATTATGCTATAATGAAAAGTTTTCATAAATATTCATGGCTGGTAGGTAATGAAAAAAGCAGCATTGATCATTTTTGGCACAGCATTGTCTTTGGCGATATTATTTGTCGCTGGAAATTTTTTGAGTGGTTTTTTTGATATTAACACACGACAAATACCCAAACAAACCATGCCATTTAAGACGCAGATTGAGCAAGATTTTGACTATGTGTTTGACATCATCAAAAATGACTATCCTTATACCGAAGCATTAAAGCAATATACTGGCTATGACTTTTTAGCAGATTATGATAAACACAAAGCCCATGTGATGCAGGCAAAAAACAAAACAGAATTTTTCTTTTTAATGGATGATGTGCTAAAAAAACTCAACAACCAACACACGCACATGATGACAAAAGCTGATGTGGAATATGGCATCGGCATTTATAGCCAAAGTCGTCATGACGACTATCGCTGGCAGATTTATACCGATTTGACACGCGACCCCATTCTAAAACAAAATTACGCCACTGAAATTGGCTTAACCAAGGAGCAAGAAGCCGAATTAAGAAAACAAAAAATCGCAGAACATGACGCCAAGTTACAATCGGATCAACCCCCACCATCGCTGTCTTTTTCAGTGATTGATGACAAACTGGCTTATCTCAAGGTGCCTGAGATGACACACTATTCGCAGCTGTATGACGAAGATGTCTCAACACTGATGGGTTATTTGACCACTGCCAAAAACTATCCTGTACTCATCATCGACATTCGAGGTAATGAAGGTGGGGATACTCGCTACTGGACAAATTTTTTATTACCCAGAATCATCAAACAACCCTATTCATTAAAACTGCTTAGCTTTTATAAAAATGGTCCACACATCAAAGCTTATACAAAAGACAAAGAACTAAAACCCATCAATCTTGATGAGATCAAACGCATCATACCTGTCTCCAACACCTTGGCGGATATTTTGACAAATTTTGAGGGATATTTGACACAAGACATACAAGTCAATCCCAGTCCGCAAAGTATTCATTTTAACGGCAAGATTTATTTATTGGTGGATCATCAGGTGTACAGCTCTGCTGAAACATTGGCCATTTTTGCTAAAAATACGCATTTTGCCACACTGATTGGTGAGCAAACTGGTGGTGATGGCATTGGTACAGACCCAATGATTGTGATACTGCCAAACACGCATTTTGCCATGCGATTTAGTAAACAATTGGGTGTCGATCCAGAGGGCAATATCAATGAATTTCACCCCACCATGCCGAATTATGTGGTCAAACATACCAGTGGGTCTGCCAAGCACACTCGATTAGTCGATGACCCTGCGATTAAAAAAGCCATTGAGCTTTCGGGTTTTTAATAACTTCATTACAGTCATTCAAAGGTATCACAACAGGGCTAAAAACAGACTAAGCATTGATGTACTCTTTCACATCAGGCAGCCAAGTATCAATGATTTGCCGTGCCAGTTGTTGCTGACTGGCATCGTTGATGAGCTGATGGGCGATGATCTGGGCGGCTTCCAACAGCGTTTCATCTCTGACAATGTCGGCCAGATAGTAACCCATATCGCCTGTTTGGCGCTTACCCAATAATTCTCCCGCCCCACGCAGTTGCAAATCTTTTTGGGCGATCACAAATCCATCTGTACTATCCCTTAGAACATTAAGGCGTTCAATACCTGTAGGCGATAACGGCGTTTGGTATAACAACACACAAAACGACTTGGTAGAGCCACGACCAACACGCCCACGCAACTGATGCAACTGAGAAAGTCCCAAGCGTTCAGCATTTTCAATAACCATCAAGGACGCATTCGGCACATCCACACCCACTTCAATGACTGTGGTCGCCACCAACAGGTCAATATTACCCAATTTAAACTCATTCATGACGACTTGTTTGTCGGTAGCCTTCATTCTGCCATGCACCAGCCCAATCTTAATATCCAGCCGTTCACACAAATCCTCATACAACAGCTCTGCCGACTGAACATCCAGCACGCTAGACTCTTCTACCAAGGGGCATACCCAGTAGGCTTGCTTACCTGCCTTACAATTGACACGAATTCTTTCAATTACCTCATCGCGACGATCACGACTGATGGTTACGGTCGTAATTGGGGTTCGGTTGGGTGGCAACTCATCAATCACCGACACATCCATGTCGCCATACATACTCATGGCAAGCGTTCTAGGAATGGGTGTTGCAGTCATGGCAAGTTGATGAGGCGTGGTGTTAGCCACTCCTTTATTGGTGAGGCGAAGTCTTTGTTCCACCCCAAAACGGTGTTGCTCGTCAATGATGACCAAGCCCAATTTGGCAAACTCAACACCATCTTGAAACAACGCATGCGTCCCCACAACAATCTGCACATCATTAGCAAGTATTTGTCTTAGCATGGCGTCTCGTTCTTTTATGGTTTGCCTACCCACCAAAAAACCCACACCCACACCCAAAGGCTCAAACCATTTTTGAAAATTAATAAAATGCTGCTCCGCCAAAATCTCCGTAGGTGCCATGACTGCCACTTGCCAACCACTGTCTAACGCATGGCATGCAGTCAATGCCGCCACCAAGGTTTTACCTGCACCAACATCTCCTTGTACAAGCCTTAACATGGGTTTGCTGTTTGCCATATCCGCCACAGATTCACCAATCACACGCCTCTGAGCACAAGTCAACTCAAATGGCAGACCCGACATCAAGGCATCCGCCATAGGACTGGCATTCTGACATCTTGGTGCTTGATGTCGATAGACATCATTACGCCGATACAAAAATGCCAATTGATGAGCCACCAACTCCTCAATGATGATACGCCGACACGCTGGGTGAGTGCGTTCTTTTAGTCCATTTAGCAGTGCCGTCTGACTAAAAATATCTGCATTTTGATCAGGTAAGTGTATGTATTTTAGAGCTGTCCATAAATCAGCTCGTGCGTCTTTAACGCCTGCATTCTCAAGCTGCTCTACCGATAAACCACACAAAGCTTGGTGCGATACGGCATTGATGGCAAGACGCACAAGCTGGCGAATTTTATTTTGATGCAAGCCTTTGACCGCAGGATAGATGGGTAATAGTCCACTCTCAAAGGTCTTGGTGCCTGTGATGTGATAATCCGGGTGAGCCATCTGCACACCATAGCGACTGACTTTAATCTCACCAAACGCCGTGATGTTTGCCCCCACCACCATTGTACTTTTTAATGTTGCGTAAGTTTTAAAAAAGCGTAAAACCAGCACGCCTGTGCCATCATCAAGTGTCGCACTCATGCCTGTACGACTGTCATCAACATGAGTAATCACGCCACTGACCAACACGCTCATGCCATGCTCAACATCACGAATCGGTACAAGATGGCTGCGATCTTCATACTCTCGTGGCAAATGCAGTAACATATCAAAAATTCGATGAATGCCCAGCTCTTTTAGGCGACCAGCCAACGCATCGCCCACCCCTGACAGTGCTGTCATGGGCAGATTAACCATAAGATTCATTGATGAATTTGGCATGACATGCCCCACCTTCGCCAAACCACAGAGATTTTTTATAAGACGACCAAACTTACTGACCCATCAACTAAGGGATCTTGTCATTGTACCGTTGTTCTGATGATGCGTCAACATACAAGCCGTATCGTGGCAGAATGATGATTGAGATGACTGGGTGATGTGTTGAACAGCATTTCACATGAACCCCCCAAACTGCTTAAATTTGATAATGAGACACAAAAATCATGGTTTTTTTGTTTTTCATCACGATCGTCATTTGATTAGTTGGCTGATGGCTTTAAAATCAGGATGCTGACTAAAACGAATCAACTCAAAGAGTATTGATTCGACAGTTGTTATCACTGCACCCTCTGCCTGCATGCGATTTAGAGCAACTTTACGATCATGAGGATTTCGTGAACTGGTGGCATCACTGATGATGACAGGGTGCATGCCACGATCTAGCAAATCAAGGGCTGTTTGTTGCACACAGACATGGGTTTCTATGCCAAATAATATAACATGCCGTCGATTGTGCATGGTGAGATGTCGCCAAGTTGGCTCATCATCGACCGAGCTGAATGATGATTTTTCAAAAACGCTCGCTTCATTCCATGCCTCTGATAATTCATTCACCGTACGCCCCAATCCTTTTGGATATTGCTCATTGACCGTTAAAGGAATGCCAAGTTGACACAGTCCTTTGATGAGGATTTTTGCTTGATGGGTGATTCTGCCCATCTCATGAATGTGCGGCACAAATTTATCTTGCATGTCAATGAGTAACGCCTGAGTATCTTCTTGGTGTATGCGATGAGTGCGTGTTAAAACGGCAGTCATAAAAGCTCCTTAGGTTATGATGCAATCCTCATTCAATGTACTAGACTTTTTGCGGTCGGTCAAGGTTTTTGTGCCATATCATAAAACACGCCATGTGCTTAACACAATACAATCATCTTTTCATCATTTTATCATCCAATAAAAACCCCCTTGTTTATTCAAGGGGGGGGGGATTTTATTTGTTGGTATGAGTATTGGCATCTTGTGCTTGGCTTGCAGCTTGGGCGGCGGCCATCTGCTGCCTGACTTTATCCATGGCAGCTTTGGCAGCGGCATCATCAAGCAATTCCACAGTAAAAATCAATGTGCTATTAGGTTCGATGCCAGGACTACCCACATCGCCATACGCCAACTCGCTGGGTACATAAAGCTCATACTTACCGCCTTCTTTCATCAATTGCAGACCCTCAGTCCAACCTTTAATGACCTCATTAAGCTTAAACTGTGCTGGCATGCCACGCTCGTATGATGAATCAAAAACCTCGCCATTAATCAGCCTACCTTCATAATTCACCGTTACCACATCGGTAGCTTTCGGCTTTTTACCTGTACCTTCCTTAATGACTTTATATTGTAAACCTGAAGCCGTGGTATGTACGCCGTCTTTTTTGGCATTTTCTGCTAAAAATTGCTCGCCATCTGCTTTATTCTTAGCAGCTTTATCTTCAGATTCTTTGATTTTACGCTCTTCAAAAGCTTTGCCAACTGCCTCAATTTGCTCATCAGTCAAAGCACTTTGTTTGCCCACATACGCATCTTTGATCGCCTTGGCAAGTATGTCCACATCCAGCTCTTCATTCATTTGTTTGGCGTTGTTTTTTAAGTGAAGACCTTCTTGATAGCCGATGATGTAGCTGATTTTTTGGGTTTCGGTACTATTTTGAGTAACCACAGTGGATTTTTCAGATTTGACGGCAGTGGTAGTATCAGCTGCTTGGCTTTTGTTTTTATCGCAGCCAGCCAATGCCATCGTTGCCATCAGACTTGCAATCAATAGGGTGGATTTTTTCATGACACTCTCAAAAAATAAACTTAATGAAATCGGTGAATAGCGACAAAAGCACTGCACCTAGACCTAGAAAGCACATCATACCAAAAAAAATGCCCAGCCGCCATGATTTTGAGTTTATTTTAATGGCTATTTAAAGCTTGACTGTATAGGAATTGTTAATATTGTTATAAAAAATTATCAGTAGGCAAGATTAGGGCGATTTTAATGCTATTATTTAACAATGAATGGTCGTTTATGATGTGTCCAAAATCAGAAAGTTGATTAGCATACCTCAACGATTTTGACATCATCAAGGAAACACAAACTTTAAACTTGGAGCATACTCAATCATGGAGCATTATATGAATTTCGCCATTTTTAACCAATACCTACAAAGCCCGATCGGCTCTATTGTTGGTGCCATCTTAATTTTCATCTTAGGCTGGATTGCCGCTCTCATCTTGGCATCATTGACCAAAAAAGGTTTGACCAAATTAAACCTAAACGAGTACATGCACCAGTCAACAGGTAGCCATTATGATCTTAACAGCCTAATTGGCAAAATCGTTTTTTGGTTTGTGCTTGCCGTTGGGGTGTCTGCATCACTCAATCAGCTAAACCTCAACTCAGTCTCCGCCCCTTTTGCCAACATGATTAACCAAGTACTGTCATTCCTACCAAACATGTTGGCAGCTGTTGCCATCGGTGTGATAGGTTGGGTAATCGCAACCATCGCTCGCAACGCACTAAATACCGCACTTGCCAAAACGACACTGGATGAAAAGCTGTCGCAAGAAGCTGGCGTAAAACCGATGAGTGGCACAATCACTGACATCGTATATTGGTTCATCATGCTCATGGTAATGACCATGGTGCTAGGTCGCCTAGGGCTTAATGGTCTGTTTGCCCCATTGACCAACATGATTGATAAAACATTTAATTTCATACCCAATGCCTTGATGGCAAGTTTGGTGTTTTTCATTGGTTATATTGTTGCCAAAGTGGTGCGTGGCATTGTTACCAATCTGGTTGCAGGATTCAACATTCAAGCACTTGCCAGCAAAGCAGGCATCAGTGAAAAAAACAGCCTACCGTCAATTGCAGGCTCACTGTCGTTCATGCTCATCATCGTACCATTCACCATTGCCGCATTGGACGCATTGAAGGTTGATACCATCTCTCGTCCTGCAACCAACATGCTCAATAAAATCTTAGAGGCTCTGCCAAACATCTTCACAGCAGTCGCAATCTTGGTGATCACTTATTATGTGGTACGCATGCTTGCAAACATCGTTAAAGGCATTTTGGCTAACACACAAATTGACTCTTTGCCTGCTAAGCTTGGACTGCAAGGCGTATTCGGCAGTAAACAGATTTCTGACATCATTGGCTGTGCCATCTTGTTTTTCGCCATGCTATTTGCCAGCATCGCAGCGGCGGATTTGTTAGGATTCCATCACATCAGCGGCATCATCACCATGTTCATTGCTTTTGGTAGTCAAATCATCTTAGGTGCCATTATCTTAACCATCGGTTTTTGGCTTGCAAACATCATCGCAGGCGTCGTAGAACGCTCTGAACAAGGCAGTAAATTCCTTGCCAATATCGTCCGTGTGCTCATCATGGGCTTGGTACTGGCAATGGGTCTAAAAGCAATGGGCATCGCTGATAGCATTGTCAATCTTGCTTTTGGTCTGACATTAGGTGCGGTAGCAGTGGCATTTGCCCTAGCATTTGGTTTGGGTGGTCGTGAGGCAGCCGCAACCTTATTAAAGCGTATCCAGGACAAAGCACAAGATCGCACTGACAATCAAATCACCCCACCCAATCACCTTAAAAATGATGTAAAAAACGATGATTGATGTCGCATTTTCATCAAGCCATTTCATTTTAAACAAACGGCGTCAAATGCCGTTTGTTTTTTTATTGTCCAAGTCATATTCAATCACCAAAAAAACGGTCCAATCATGATTAAAAAACAAGCTGACGGTACTCATGAATTTTGTTATACTAGCCAAACGCTCAATTGGTTAATTGTTGATGGCCAGCATTTAAAAAAGGAGAAAGGCAATGTATCAACATGTATTATTGGTAACCGACTTGCAAGATGATACTGATTTGGTCGCTGCCAAAGCAAAATGGATTTTAAATACATCGCCAAACACCCAATTATCCGTGCTGCATGTCGTTGAAGAAACCATGATTGGCTTCGGCTATGAATCCATCCCTTCATCTGCCTTAAGTGAAAACATCAACAACCAACGCTGTCAAGAAGCTCGACTACGCTTAGCGCAGATTCTTAGCAGAAATGAGTTGCACGCCCATCATGTCAATATCAAAACCGCCATTTCAGGACATAAAGGCATTGTGGATTATTGTCATCAACATGCTGTTGATCTGATCGTCATTGGTCGCCATAAGCGTACAGGTTTATCGGCATGGCTGACAGGTGCGACAGCAGACAGCATCTTGCCCGATATTGATAGTGATTTACTTGTAGTTCAGCTGACATCGTCCAATTGATGGATATTGACCATCTTAGTATTTTTAGTTGATTTATTACCTTATTTAGGATCATTATGTACGACATCATCGCCATTGGCAACGCTCTTTTGGACACCGAATTTCAAATTACAGATGAGACGCTGACTGCAACAGGATTGACTCGTGGTAACATGACACTTGCCGACCTTGATGCTCAAAATGAGTTATTTGCCACGCTTAGCCAAACAGGCAATCAAATCGCCAAACAAGCAGGTGGTGGCTCAGCCGCCAACAGCATGGTAGCATTTGCTTCTTTAGGTGGTCAGGCATTTTATCAATGCAGGGTTGGTGATGATGACAAGGGCAAATTTTACTTAAATGATTTGAAAGCATCGGGCGTATCGACAGACGCAGCTTTCGCCATTGACCATGATGGTACGACGGGTTCATGCGTAGTCTTGGTTACGCCAGATGGTGAGCGTACCATGCAGACGCACTTAGGCACAAGCAGCCAAATCAATCAAGACAATATCAAATTCGACACACTCAAAAATGCCAGCTGGCTGTATCTTGAAGGCTATCTTGCCATGTCGCCATCAATTACCACAGGCATCATGCAGCTTCGCCAGCTTGCCAAAGAAAACGGCATCAAAGTTGCAGTCAGCTTTGCCGACCCTGCCGTGGTCAAATTTGCCAAGTCCGGCCTAGATGAGATGCTCTTAGGTGGCGTTGATGCCATATTTTGCAATCTGGAAGAAGCCAAAACATACACAGGTACAACTTGCCAAGAATCTGCCATAAAAAGCTTAGGAAAACTTGCCGGTTTGGTCGTGATTACTAATGGCAGTGAACCAACTCTCATTGCCAACCAAGGTGATGTCATCAGCGTGCCGTCCATGACTATTGATAAGGTGGTGGATACCAATGGTGCAGGCGATAACTACGCTGGGGCTTTTTTGTACGCCTTAACTCGCAATCACGCACCAGATCTATGCGGACAGCTTGCTGCCCATGTCGCAGCTTCTGTTGTAGCACAGTTTGGACCACGCTTGACAAGCCAAGAATATCAAGCGATTAAAATGAAAGTTTTAGGCTAATCCTTCGGTACAAAAAAATCGCTCACCCATTGAGCGATTTTTCTCATTTTTGATTAATAGCAATAAAAAGTGTCATCGAACCCATACAAGCTCCATGACACTCAACAGATCAGAAATCACCACAAGCCAATCACAAAAAAGCGTTGGCATGCACATTTATGATGGCTTACTGCTCCACGCCTTTCATGGTGAGCTTGATGCGACCACGATTATCAATGTCTTGAACTTGCACTTTAACCACCTGCCCTTCTTTTAGGTAATCGCTGACGGTTTCTACACGCTCATCGGCGATTTGGCTGATGTGTACCAAACCATCAGTACCAGGTAAGATGGTAACGAACGCACCAAATTCAACAATACGAGCAACCGTACCCTCGTAGACCATACCAACTTCCACTTCAGCAGTAATGGCCTCAATTTTGGCAATCGCCGCACGAGTAGACGCTTTCGACTCACCAAAGATGCGAATCACGCCATTATCATCAATATCAACCGTCGCACCAGTCTCTTCTGTCAAAGCACGAATGGTTGCACCGCCTTTACCAATCACATCACGGATTTTCTCAGGATTGATCTCAATGGTGGCATAGTTTGGTGCGTGAGCATTGATTTCGGTGCGAGAAGTGGCAATGACTTCATTCATGGCATTAAGAATGTGGATACGCCCTGCATGTGCTTGACGCAGTGCTTGCTCCATGATGTCAGCAGTAATTCCCTCAATCTTAATGTCCATCTGCAATGCAGTGATGCCATTGATTGAGCCTGCCACTTTAAAGTCCATGTCGCCCAAATGATCCTCATCACCCAAAATGTCTGAAAGCACGGCAAATCTATCGCCTTCTTTCACCAGACCCATGGCAATACCTGCAACAGGTGCTTTCATAGGTACACCTGCATCCATGAGAGATAAAGACGCACCGCACACACTCGCCATTGAGCTTGAGCCATTCGACTCGGTAATGTCTGAGACCACACGAATGGTGTATGGGAAACGATCTGCTGCTGGCAACATTGCCTGAACGCCACGGCGTGCTAAGCGACCATGCCCAATCTCACGGCGTTTTGGACCACCCTCACGACCTGTCTCGCCCACTGAATAATGTGGAAAATTATAATGTAGCATGAAATGATCTTGCTTGGTGCCAGCCAAACTGTCAACCAAATTCACATCACGGCTTGTGCCCAAAGTCGTGGTTACAAGAGCTTGGGTCTCTCCACGAGTAAACAATGCCGAACCATGCGTGTATGGCAAAACTCCTACTTGAATATCAAGTGCGCGTACCGTTTCCAAGTCTCGACCGTCAATACGAGGCTTACCAGATAAAATGTTATCACGCACAGTACGATATTTTAAGGTCTCAAACAACTCTTTGACTTCTTTGGCTTTTTGGGCATAATCCTCTGCATTTTCATCTCCTGCCAAAGCCAATGCTTCTTTAGCAAGCTCATCAAGGCGTGCATAGCGATCTTGTTTGACAGTGATGGTATAAGCCTCACTCACCTTAGCAGTAAACTGCTCTTTTAGTTGGGTTTCCAATGCCTCATTGATGGCAGGAGCGATGAATTCGGCTTTGGCATTACCCACCGCCGTTGCAAAGGCATTGATGTTATCAATGACCGTTTGTTGCTGGGCATGACCATAAAGCACTGCACCCAACATCTGATCTTCACTCAGTTCATCAGCTTCAGATTCAACCATCAAAACAGCTGATTTTGTACCTGCTACAACCAAATCAAGCTGGCTTGCTTTCATTTGAGCCAAATTTGGGTTGAGTACATACTCATTATCAATAAAGCCCACTCGGGCGGCACCAATGGGGCCATTAAATGGCGCAGGAGAAATCGCAAGTGCTGCAGAAGCACCAATCATTGCCGCAATGTCGGCATCTTGGGTCTTACCACTTGAAATGACTGTGGCAGTGATTTGAATTTCGTTATAGTAGCCTTCTGGGAATAGCGGGCGAATCGGACGATCAATCAGGCGACTGGTCAAGGTTTCAAATTCTGACGCACGGCCTTCACGCTTGCCGTAGCCCCCAGGAATCTTACCTGATGCGTACATTTTTTCTTGGTAGTTTACGGTCAATGGGAAAAAATCTTGACCAGCCACCGCTTCTGGGCGTACCACCACTGCAACCAATACCGAGACATCACCCATATGCACAAGCACACTATTGGCTTGGCGAGCAATACGACCCGTTTCTAAAACAACCTGCTGGTTGCCGTATTGAAATTCTTGACGAATGATATTAAACATACATACTTCCTTTAAAAATTTTCAATCACCTTACCATAAAAGGCTAATCAATGAATTTTAAGTCATCAATCCACTGCCTCATCATTATTATCAGGAGCAAAACCCATCGATTAGCATTCTAGGGTAACCAGTGATCACAACGATTCAAATTAAAAAAACAAAACGGCGTTTTATAAAAAAACACCGTTTTATCTTAGGGTGTGTCAGTAAAAAACCAACCTAAACCCAAAGCCGATTAACGGCGTAATCCAAGCTCGCCAATCAATGCAGTATAACGATCCAGATCCTTACCTTTTAGGTAATCTAGTAACTTACGGCGTTGGTTAACCATGCGGATCAGACCACGACGGCTGTGGTGGTCAGCTTTATGCGTCTTAAAATGTCCCTGCAGGTCGTTAATGCGAGCAGTTAATAGAGCAACTTGAACCTCTGGGCTACCAGTGTCATTTTCGCCACGCTTGAATTTGGCGATGATGTCTTCACGATCTTTGTTAGTTAACATAACCAATCCTTAAAATAATGCAATGCGAATGATACAGGCAAGCATTGCATTGCCAAAGCTTGCCTAATGATACAAAGCGTGTATTATAGCACACAAATTTTAAAAAGTCATTTTAAAACAACTGTTAATGCCAAGTGGCATAAAAAAACAAATGCTCTCAATCCATGGTCAGGCAGGATTAGAAGCTGTATCTGACAGCGATTTTGGCACCATGCTCATCAACTTTAGTATTTTGTAACTTACCCAAATAATTATATTGAACACTGCCATCAATCACCCATTTTGGGTTCACCTCATAAGAAGCACCCGCCACCACCCCAAGACCTGCTTGAGTTTTCTTTTGAGCGGTAGATGCATAATAAACACTGCTACCAATGGTCGTTCTGTGCTTGGCATCCAAGTTCATTTTATTCACACCCAAGCGAGCGCCCACATAAGGAGTGAACTGTGCAACTGGAGTAAAATCATAAAACGCAGACACGCCCACAGATTGTGTTTTTAGTTTACGCTTTGAATAGTCTGTCGCAACATCAAAGCCTTTTTGTTCATGCTCAACCTCACCAAAATTCGTGTAATCTAGTGCATAGCGACCCGCATTGAGTTTACCGCCCACAGCCACAGAAAATGCCTTATCAGAATCTTTAAGATTGACATCTGCTTGAGATTCTTTGGCATTAGTTGTTGACAACCCCAAAGAAGCCTGCACATAGGGGTGATTGATTTTAGCATTAGCAACAACAGACAGACTTGCAATGAATAGTGCTGGGAATAGCTTTCTCATAATCAGTACCTTAGATTCTATCATTGATCATATGTCGATCAACTCATCAAATAAAAATGAACGAACTCACATAAAAATAAAAAAGCCAAGCAGCTTGGCTTTTTTAAGGGTGTCTTAGCCTTTTTTTGATTAACGGCAATAAACCGTTGAAGTCTTTGGAGAGTAGATGCCTAAGGTTACGATAGATAGTAACAAATCTTTTGGCTCATCCTTACTTTGTACAGAAGCAACTTTATCAGCACCACCACACACCTTAGCAGCATCTATGGTTTTTTCTTGGGCGATGCCACCAATAAAGAAGCTTTGAGATTGGCTATAAGCTGGGGTGGTTTTATTAGTATCACGAATGAGAGCAGTTTGGGCTGCGCAGCCTGACAAAATGGTCGCTAGGCTTAGTAATCCAACAGTGGCTAACTTTTTCATACATCGATTCCTGTCTAGAATTATTTGCAATAAACTTTAATTTGAAGAGGTGTGTAAATGCCAGAAGAAAGTGTTCCCAAAAGACCGTTGATGAAGCTTTTTTGAGTTTCAATACGAGTAACATTTTCTGCACCATTGCAAACCTTACTGGCATCAACACTTTGCTCTTGAGCCAAGCCACTAACGAAGAATGTCTGTGCCTTGTCATAAGTCGGTTGTGCGCTGGTGTCTTTTGGTGCAAGCAGATAAGTTTGGGTTGCACAGCCAGTACTTAAAGCAGCCAGCATGGCCACAAGAAATGCTTTTTTCATAACATTAATCCTAAATAAAAATAAATGCAAAATTTATTTTAACAAAAAATCAACGAATAGGCAATGACAACTCACTTAACAACAAATAGGTTTTTAGGTTTTGACTTTTCCGTCTGGATTGTCATCAAATTGTTTTTTTTGTGAATCATGGCAGCATCAAAATCAAGCACCTAGGTATGAATCAACCACCCTTCCCACCACGATGATTGCAGGGGCTGGCAAACCTTCAATTGCTTGTTTTTCTACAATATTACTTAAATCCCCCACCAATACTTTTTGAGTTGGTAGGCTGGCGTGCGAAATGATCGCCACAGGCATATCACTTGGTAACTCCGTTGTCAAACTTGCCACAACCTTGTCAAGGGCGTGCAATCCCATATAAAACACCAGCGTTTCATCGGCTTGATAGGTGCTTTTTAGACCATCAAAACTCTTACCCATTTGATAGCACCCTGTCAAAAATCGCACGCTGGTCGCCACGCCACGATGTGTCAAAGGAATGCCTGCACCACTTGCCCCTGCCAGGCTTGCACTGATGCCAGGCACGACTTGATATGGCACGCCTGCGACTTGGCACGCCTGCATTTCTTCGCCACCACGCCCAAAAATAAAAGGATCTCCGCCTTTTAGGCGCAATGCTCTTTTGCCTTGCTTTGCCAAATCCACCAGCAGCTGATTGATGTCAGATTGACTTTTGGCGTGGCACGAGCGTTTTTTACCCACAAAAATTCTATCAATATCACGCCGACACAAATCCAAAATCTCATCAGGCACCAACGCATCATACAACACCACATCGGCTTGCTGCATCAATCTTAATGCCTTGAAAGTCAGCAAATCAGCCGAACCTGCCCCCGCTCCAACAATATACACTTCGCCCTGATGATGGCTGGCTTTTTCAAAGTTGGCTAATTGAGCGTGTAATTCTTCAAGATTGATGTTTTGAGCATCAGCAAACACGCCTACACCATTTAAATTTTCGCCAAAGATTTTTTCCCAAAACTTGCGTCTGGCATTGACATTAGGCAGGCGTTTTTTAATCGTGTCTCTAAATTCGCCTGCCATTTTTGCCAACACACCGATATTAGTAGGCAACAGCGTTTCTATTTTGGCACGGATAAGGCGTGCCAATACAGGGGAATTGCCATTTGATGAAATACCCACCGTAATTGGATTTCTATCCACAATCGCAGGAAAAATAAAATCACACAATGCTGGCGTATCCACCACATTCACCGCCAGATGAATTTTTTTGCAATCGTAGTAGATTTGGCGGTTTAACTGATTGTCATCAGTGGCAACAACACAAAAGGCAAAATCAGCATTTAAATCGGTTTTGTCATAAGATTTCATCATCAGCCGATGATTGCTATCTGCTAGCCCATCATTGTTTAATAAGACCTTTAAATCATTGTGAATATTTTTGGCAATGACCGTAATGTTCGCCCCTGCCGATTTTATCAAGCCAGCTTTACGAATGGCAACTTCGCCACCACCGATGATTAGCACAGAGCGATTTTGTAAATTAAAAAATAATGGCAAGGTGTTCATCTGACTTCCCTATTGAAACATTGGCAAAGCCTTTGCCGACTGTCCAAAATGCCCACTCTTTAAATCACTGAGGGTTTTTAAAAGCGTGTCTAACTGTTCATCTTTGACAAAAAATCCTGTCGCCCCTGATTTAAGATAATAATTGGCTTGGTCTAAGCCATAGTTACCCAAAAGATAAATTTCTTTATCAAAACCTTTATTTATTAAATAACGAATCAGGCTAAATGTCCGTCCATCTTTAAAATCTTTGACAAAAAACACTGCTTTATCAATCGGTTTTTTGAGCAGTTCATCAATCTCATCTGTCGTGTTATCGGCTGTCAGTAAGATGTTTTTGGTGCGACTGGCAAGCTTATCAAATTCATCTAATAATGCCAAATCAAGGGTGTCTTCTGCGTGTTCATTTGCCAAAAACTGCGTCATCAGACTTTCTGCCAACTCATCAAGCTTGTTGGTTAATAAAGACAGATTGACGATTTCTTGCTTGATTTTTTGATTTTTAAATTCAACCAAATACATTGTCATTACTCCAATCAACCATAAACCGCCGTTTTAAACGGTTCAATGCCCACACGACTCACAAAATCGCCAAAGCATTCAACCTCATCGGCATTTTCTCGACGACCTGCTTTATAAACTTGGGCAATGGTCAAAATGGTATTAGCGACTTCATCAGCAGGCACGGCTCTTCCTAAGATTTTCCCAAGTTTTGCGTCTGCTCCACCATTACCACCAAGACTGATTTGATACCAATGCTCGCCTTTTTTGTCCACGCCCAAAATGCCAATATCGCCAATATGATGATGCGCACAAGCATTCATACAGCCCGACATATTCAGACGAATATCACCCAAGTCATATAAATAATCCAGATCGTCAAAGGCTTGTTCAATATTTTCGGCAATATTATGCGTCGTGGCATTTGCCAAAGAACAATAGTCAAAGCCAGGGCAAACAATCATATCGGTGAGTGTGCCAATGTTTGGGCGTGCCAAATTCAATTCATTTAAAGCCTTCCACAACGCATACAAATCGCCAAACTTAATGTCGGATAAAATCACATTTTGCTGATGGGTAACACGAACTTCGCCAAAGCTGTATTTGTCCGCCAAATCCGCCAAGGCATTCATCTGTGAGCTTGTCATATCGCCAGACGGTACAAATTTTTCCGTGCCGTCTTTATGTTTAATTAAGCCTGCTTTTAAAGAAATCACAACCGCACGATAGCCGTTAACTTTATGACCAACCGTATTATGCTCATACCAATTTTTAAAATCCTGATCGTCATTTAATTGAGAGTTTAATTTGTCGGTTGCACTTAATAGATCCAAGCGTTCATAATCAGGCGATGTAAAATGACGCTGTGCCTTATCAAAATTATCGTCGGATAGGGTCAGTTCGCCATCCTTACTAAACTGCCATTCATTTTCCACCTTTTGGGCAAATTCTTTTACCCCTAAGCTTTCTACCAAAATTTTAATGCGAGCTTTATATTTATTATCTCGCCTGCCTTCTAGATTATAGACACGCAAAATCGCATCCAAATAGCTTAACAAATGACGGCGTGGCAAAAACTCTTTAATCACTTTACCGATAATGGGCGTGCGTCCAAGCCCACCTCCGACAATCACCTCAAAGCCAAGCTCATCATTTTGTCGAACCAAATGCAATCCGATGTCGTGTAGCTGACTTGCGGCTCGGTCGGCTTTTGAGCCAATCACCGCAATTTTAAATTTGCGTGGCAAATAGGCAAATTCTGGATGAAAAGTACTCCATTGGCGAATGATTTCACAATAAGGGCGTGGGTCGGCGATTTCGTCAGGGCTTATTCCTGCAAAAGGATCGGTGGTGGTGTTTCTGATGCAATTACCCGATGTCTGAGTGGCGTGCATTTGATTGTCTGCCAATAATTGCAAAATGTCAGGCACTTGTTCCAAATTAACCCAGTTAAACTGAATGTTGGTACGAGTGGTAAAATGCCCATAACCTTGATCAAATTCATCAGCAACTTTTGCCAGCGTGCGTAATTGATGACTTGCCATCAGCCCATAAGGAATGGCGACACGCAGCATTGGTGCGTGGCGTTGAATATACAACCCATTTTGTAGGCGGATGGGTAAAAATTCTTCTTCTGACAACTCACCTGCCAAGAATCGCTGGGTTTGATGACGGTATTGAGCAACTCGTTCATTCACCAAAGTTTGGTCGGCGTAAGAATATTGATACATTTGGCTGATCCTATGTGGCTAATGCACCAATATGATAGTCGCTCTTAAATGATTTATTAAATGCCAATTCACAGTTTTATTATTACTAATTGGAATATCCAATGATGATAAATATAACATTTATTCAAATATAGAATATCAAAATCCTAAAAAACAGCTTTATATTGCCAAACAATATCTGCTTTAATAAATCCAAAGCCATTCATTTTGGACAAACATATGAACATCACACCCCTTAAATCTACCATCGGTGCAATCATCTCTGACATAGACCTAAACCAGTTGACCGATGATGATCGACACACGATTAAAAAAGCTCTTTTAAGTCATCAAGTGCTATTTTTTAAAGATCAGCGTCTAACCACTCAAGCACAAGTGGCGATCGCTCGCATTTTTGGCGAGTTGCACATTCACCCTGTATTTCCGACCGTCCCCGATGTGCCAGAAATCATTGTGCTTGATAGCCATCAGACCAACCTCAAAGATAATGAGCTTTGGCATACCGATGTTACTTTTAGTAAAACTCCGCCGCTTGGCTGTGTGCTACGAGCGGTTAAAATTCCACCTACAGGAGGCGATACGCTATGGGCAAGCCAAACATCAGCATTTGATGCTCTTGACGATGACATCAAAAATTTGCTTCGTGGCAAGACCGCCACTCACGACATTCGCCTGTCGTTTCCGCCAGAACGCTTTGGGCAAAGCCAAGCAGACGATGAAAAATTACAAAAAGCCATCGCAGACAACCCACCCATCAGCCACCCTGTGGTGCGTACCCACCCTGAAACAGGCAAAGAGATTTTGTTTGTTACGGAAGGTTTTGCCAGCCATATTGACGGGCTTGATGAGCAGACGAGTCGTGAACTTTTGGACAGGTTATTCGCTCATAGCATCCAAGACGATTTTGTCATTCGCCACAAGTGGTGTGAAGGCGATGTGGTGATTTGGGATAATCGCTCCACCCAGCACAAAGCACTGTTTGATTACGGCGACAATCATCGGATTATGCACCGTGCCACAGTGGTGGGCGATGTGCCGTTTTATGACCAACAACATCAAAAGAAAGTCGTATAAAAGTAACGGAATTTAAAATGAAAGCCAACCATCAAGGCAAATTGTAATTCATTCAACAAAAGCAATGGTCAAAATCCAACCTGTTTTTTCGATAATGTTAAATTCATCCATTCAAAAACCCACCAATCCATACAAACCCTTCTAAAAAAATTGGGGTTGGTGGTTTTTATTTACCAAAAATTAAAAAGGTTAAGCCAAATGCCAGCCGACAGTTCAAAAATGCCCATTTCAACCAATAAAAAATCCACCAGACCGACAATGAAACGCCAGCTGACCGCCACCCATTTACAGCTCGTCTCGATTGGGGGTGTGATTGGGGCAGGATTTTTTTTGGGTGCAGGCAAGACGATCGCTTTGGCTGGTACCTCGGTGCTGATTGTCTATGGCATTGTGGGAGTGTTTGTATTTTTGGTGATGCGTGCGATGGGCGAGCTGCTACTTTCTGATTTGTCGTATCGCTCTTTTATTGATGTGATTTATGTATATTTGGGGAGTGGCATGGCTTTTGTGGTCGGTTGGACTTATTGGTTATGCTGGCTGATTATTGCCATTGCCAATACGGTTGCCATCACAGGGTATGTGCTTTTTTGGTATCCTGATATGCCGCTTTGGCTACCTGCTTTATTGAATATTGGTGTGATTGTATTGATTAATTTATTGTCGGTAAAATGGTTTGGCGAGGCAGAAAAATACCTAACCTTGATTAAAGTCATCACCATTGTTGCCATCATCGGCGTGGGAATATGGTTGGCGGTGGTGGGTCATACCGTCGGTGCACAAAAAGCCTCTGTTTGGCATTTATTTGATAAAGACAACTTTATGCCAATGGGACTGACTGGGTTTTTTGCCGCCTTTCAATTGGCAGTACAAGCAAATACAGGTGCTGAGCTTGTTGGAGCGGCAGCAGCCGAAACCAATAACCCTACCAAAAATCTCCCCAAAGCCATCAATCAAATTCCCATCAGAGTGGCGTTATTTTTCATCGGCTCTTTGGCAGTGATTTTAATGAACATTCCTTTGGCCAATATCCAAGTTGGCACAAGTCCATTTGTACAGTTATTTGAACTCATCGGCTTTGTGGGTGTGGCAAGCATCATTAATTTTGTGGCGATATCAGCAGCCTTATCATCTGCCAATAGCGGGCTGTATTCGTCTGCCAGAATGGTCTACGGGCTTAGCCAACAAAACAACGCACCTAAGTGCTTTGGGCAATTAAACCGCTCAGGCGTGCCTGCTTATGGCGTGGTATATTCAGCAATTTATTTGTCAATCAGTTTTGTACTATTGTATGGCACAGACAGCATCATGCAAGCCTTTACGATCATCAGCACCATTTCATCAGCATGCTTCATACTCATCTGGGCGACGATAGCTACAGCATATTTGCGTTATCGATATACTGCTCCTGACTTGCATAGCAAATCAGTGTATCAGATGCCTTTGGGCAGGTCTTTGTGTGTTTTGTGCTTACTGTTTTTTGGTGGCGTGCTATGGATTTTTTTACAAAATAATGAGACATCATTGGGAATAAAACTTGTACCCATATGGCTGGTATCACTATTCATCATTCATCATGTCAATCATAAGCACAAAAAAACAACTCATCAAAAATAATGGATGGTGCGATGTAAAATCCAGCCTCAATCAACACAACCAAGCAACCTCTTGCATGACAAATCCGATTGGCATTTTCAAGCCGTTTTTTTCAAGTAATAATCATGCCACCAAGCGAGTAGGTTGTAGCCTTGCACTTGAACTGACTTGACCAACACCCAAAAATTTATCATGATGATAAAGGCGAACTTGACAACCATCATTCATACCCAAGCATTCCATGTGATGCTTGACATTAAGTCGTTGCCCCATGCCAATGCGTACCGCCTCAACCTCATTCAACATCACGATGGGCAAATGCGTCAATAATGCGTCGATGGGTAAAAGTTTGGTAAACCGCTCATCAAAAGGCAAATTGGCAAGCTCATCAAGACTGATGGCATCATTCACATCAAAACCACCTGTCTGTGTGCGGTGCAAAGCACTCAAATGCCCAACCGTCCCAAGACGCTCAGCGATCGCCTCACCCAAAACTCTCACATAAGTACCCTTAGAGCAAATGACATTGAGGGCAATTTTGGCATCACTGACTTTATGCAACGACAAATGATGGATAAAAATCGCACGAGCCTCTCGCTCAATTTCCACCCCATCTCTGGCATACTCATACAATTTTTTACCGTCTTTTTTGAGAGCTGAATACATGGGCGGAACTTGCATCTGCTTGCCAAGTAGCTGCTTGGCAATCTCATCCAACCTCTGTTGATTAATCTTAGGAATGGGTGAGGTAATCATAGCTTGCCCATCAGCATCACCTGTGTCGGTACGAATCCCTAGGTTGATGACGGCATGATACCCCTTATCAGCTGCAAGTCCAAAGGCGGTAAACTTGGTTGCTTGACCCAAACAAATTGGCAGCAATCCTGTCGCCATTGGATCAAGCGTGCCTGTATGCCCTGCTTTTTTACTGTCAAAGTTTTCAGACATGAATAGGCGTTTTGCTTGATTCAGTGCCGTATGTGAGCTGATGCCGTTTGGTTTATTAAGTAGCAGTACGCCAGAAACGATGTGTTTTACCATTAACCATTTTCCGTATCATTCGCTTGGTTTTCACCTGTTTTTTTCATCGCTTCGTTGACCAAGTTGGTCATGTAGTTACCATGAGCGGTGATTTCATCATAGTGAAACCTTAGGCGTGGCGTGGTGCGAGTTTTCATGGTGTGGGATAACTCTGTACGCAAAAACCCTGCGGCATTTTTAAGCACTTCAAGACTTTCACGATGAGCATCAGCATTCATGCCACCATCATTAGCAGGCTCTAAAATCGTTACATACACATCAGCATAGCCCAAATCAGGACTGACTTTAACACTTGATATGGTAACAAAACCTGTTAAGCGTGGGTCGTTAATCTCATCACGAATCAATACCGACAAAGTACGCTGGATTTGATCAGCTAAGCGTTGTAGTCGTTGGTTCATAAGCTTTTCCTATCATTGTTTGAAACTGGACATGCTAAGCGTGAAGCACTCCTCCTTAGTAGCATGACTCATAGTATAGCTTATTTTGACAAATTAAACCAATGAAACCCAATTAACCGACACCACCTAAATATCAATCGCATTTTTTGACATGGCAATACACTTTCAAAAAAGCATCGGCACTCATCATTGATGCAGTTATTTTAACAAACACAAAATTTACTCAACTTTACATTGATTTACTTTGGGTCGCACAATACCAACCAACCCTCTTATCTTTTGACAAAAAAAGCCTATCATTGAACCTAAAATTGCCTATACTAGAATGTGTAGCCACAGACATGTGATTACATTCCTTACTAGTAATATGAGGATAGGGCCGCCAATCGTTCATTTGGTTGGATCAAGCCAACTTTAATAATTTAATAAAAGGAACAGATGATGAGTAAATTAGTACGCTTACACGACATTGAAACTACCAATCAAGAAGTATTGGGCGAAGGTTATTACAACCCAATCGGTAAAGATGCTTATGGCATTGGACAAGAAAAAATTGGTAAAGTAGAAGATGCCTTGGTAGAAGTAGATACTGGTAAAGTTCGCTATTTGGTTGTTGATGCAGGTGGCTGGTTCTTCTCAAAAGAAGTGCTGGTGCCAGCAGGTCTGTCTCGCATCGTTGGTAACGAAGTGTTTTTTGACAGCCTGACCAAAGACCAAGTAGAAGCAATGGAAGCTTATGATCGTGATTATGTGTACAGCTATCAAGAGCAGTACAATAAAGATCGTGCGTTCTATGCAGGTGATACCCTGCCCACAGACAGCCGTCTTGACCTAGATGAAACGCATTACACCGCACCAAACACTTTGGAGTTGCTTGAAGAACGCTTGACAGTCAACAAAGATCGCATCGTGGCTGGCATTGTCAGTTTGGGCAAGCATGTGGTAACCGAAGAGCGTCGTGTTGAAGTTGATTTGGAACAGGAACAAGCACGCATCGAACGCACTGTGGTAGATCGCCCAACAGAGCGTCGCATCGGTGATGATCTGGGCACAGACACCATCAGTGTTGAGCTGGAAGCTGAGCGTGCACAGGTAAGCAAGCAAACTTATGTTACCGAAGAAATCACTTTGGATAAGACTACCAACACTCGCACCGAAACCATTTTAGAAACCATCCAGCGTGAAGAACTCAATGTTGACGACTTGGGCAATGTGGTAGACAAAAATGGGCATGTTGTTAATTACGAAGGCATCACAGCCGATGAAGTGCGCCGTGTTCGTGGTTTGTGATTAGCACTTTGTTAACTCATCACATCATGAAAAGCCAGAGTACCACCTCTGGCTTTTTGGATGACAGACCATGAAAACAGTACTGGCATCTGGGCATGGCATCTGCCATCGAATAAGTAATTTAGTCGTAAAAAGGACATCTCATGACAACTGATCATCTCATTGATAAGCCCAACAATTACCAAACGCTTGAATTGTTAGAAGAGCGTGCTCACATTAATAAAGATCGAGTGAGTACAGGCAAGGTTGTGTTATCAAAACAAACCCGCAGTCGCACAGTCAACCTACCCATTACCTTGACTGAAGAATACTTAGTCATCACCTATAAAGAAGACAACTCACTACTTAATCACCAACCAAACAACAACGATGCGTCAATTAATGTCATTGACAATACAACCAACTCACATACTCAAATCAGCATCAATAATCAAATGCACTCACTAACGCTGGACACACCAGTCGAAATCCTACTGTCTCGTGAAACCGCCATCGTAACCAAAAGCACACACAGCATTGAAGAGGTTAGACTTGATACCAAAACCATCAGCAAAGAACACATCTTTACCACCGAACTCAAAAAAGAAGTGCTGGACATTAAAGGTGATGAGGCACTCATCGCCAAAGAAACACCATCACCCAATGAAAAATAACGGTGCAAGCTTGGTATCCATTGGCGATGTGTTCGCATGATTAAAAACCCCCTAATGTAACTTAGGGGGTTTTTATCACAGTTCTCTCTTGATTTCGTGAATCTCAAAGACCTCAATCTTATCACCCACTGCCACTTCATAGCCTTTGACAGCCAGACCACATTCCATGCCAGCCTTGACCTCATTGACATCGTCTTTATAGCGACGCAATGATTGGAGTTGACCTGTAAAGATGACTTTATCATCACGCAATACACGAATTGGTTTATTACGATGAATGACGCCTTCTTGAACCATACAGCCTGCAGCCGCACCAAATTTACTTGAGCGGAATACTTCACGCACTTCTGCGATGCCTAAAATTTGCTCACGATGCTCAGGTGCCAGCATGCCACTCATTGCCGCTTTCACATCATCGATCAGACCATAAATGACGCTATAATAACGGATATCCAGACCTGCCGCATCTGCCTTACGCTTGCCTGCCGTATCAGCACGCACATTAAATCCAAGCAATACCGCCTCACTCGACTCCGCTAAGATGACATCGGACTCGGTAATGGCACCCACGCCCGAGCTGATGACACGCACCTTAACCTCATCGGTTGACAGTTCATCTAAGGCATTGAGTAATGCTTCTAATGAACCACGCACATCAGTCTTTAAGATGATATTCAAGGTTGCAATTTCACTACCCATGCTTTCAAAAAGCGTGTCTAAACGCATTTTATTTTGACGCTCTAAAATACGCTCACGCTCACGAGCAGCACGGAAATCTGCCACTTCACGGGCTTTTTTCTCATCTGATACCACCAAAAACTCACTGCCTGCCATCGGTGCATCAGGCAAACCCAGAATTTCCACAGGAATTGAAGGCCCTGCCGTCTTAATGCGTTGACCATTCTCATCTGTCATCGCACGCACCTTGCCATAAAACTCACCTGCCAAGACCAGATCGCCTTGATTTAGCGTACCTTTTTTAACCAATAAGCTGGCAACCGCACCTCGACCTTTATCAATGCGAGCCTCAATCACCACACCCTGTGCAGCACCGTCAACAGGAGCCTCAAGTTCCATGATTTCTGCTTGAATACTGATGGTTTCTAGCAACTCATCAATACCCATGCCCGTCTTAGCAGAAACTTGCACCATTGGCACATCTCCGCCCCACGCCTCTGGCACCACTTCTTTGACTGCCAATTCGTTAATCACACGGTCTGGATCGGCGGTGTCTTTATCCATTTTGTTAATAGCAACAATCAAAGGCGTACCAGCGGCACGAGCATGGTCGATCGCTTCTGCAGTCTGCGGCATCATGCCATCATCTGCCGCCACAACCAGCACGACAATGTCTGTTGCCTGAGCACCACGAGAACGCATTGCGGTAAATGCGGCATGCCCTGGAGTATCCAAGAAAGTAATCACGCCGCGGTCCGTTGTTACATGATACGCACCAATATGCTGAGTAATACCGCCAGCTTCGCCACTGGCAACCTTCGATTCACGAATCTTATCAAGCAGTGATGTCTTACCATGATCGACATGCCCCATGATGGTTACCACAGGTGGCCTGGCTTGAACATTGCCTGATTTTTCATCAACAGATTCTTGCAGGTCATCTTCAAGCTTGGTATCTGATACCAAGACTAAGTTATGCCCAAATTCCTCAACCACCAAAGACGCTGTATCTTGATCAATATGATCTGATTCACGCACCATCTCTCCCATCTTCATGAGAGATTTAATCACCTCGCGCACCTTCACCGCCATCTTTTGGGCAAGATCAGACACAACGATGGATTTACCCACCTCAACATTGTAGATGATTTTTTCAACAGGCACTTCAAATTTATGCTTGTTCGCCTGTGATGATTTTAGACCGCGCTGCTTTGGACGAATCTCAAGCTCTTCTTTACCTTTCTTTTTACCGCTTTTACTGCGACTTGAATTGTTGCTGGCACCACGCTTAATCTCACGGCGTTCTTTTTCAAATGACTCTTCTAGTGCAGCACCCACCAGACCCTTAGCCAAAGGCTCATCTTTACGGACAATCGTGCTGAGCATCTCGTCTTTTTCGTTATAACGACTGGCCATTTGTTTCATCTGCTCTAAAGTGCGTTTTTGTGCTTCTTCGGCAGCTTTTCGACGATTTTGAGCCTCCAATTGACGCAACTTCTCCTCTTCAGCCTCGCGTGCCAACCGCACTTCTTTAGCCTGTGCCGTCTCGACTTTTGCAGGTTTCGCCCCAGACTTTTTGTTTTTATCTGCTTTCGTAGCTGCCTTATTTTCGTTCAAACTAGCATCTTTTTTGGTCTTTTTGACAACCACGGACGCACTGGCAGACTCAGCCTTGACCTCACCTGCACTATGAGCACGCATCGCTGCCAAAGTCGCTTCTTGGCGTTCAGCAGCCTCTTTTTTACTGCGTTCAGCCGCTTGTTTTTTTTCAAGCTCTTTTAAACGAGCTTCTTCGGCAGCTTTTGCTTGAGCAGCAACCTCTTCGGCAATTTTATTGGCATCAGGCTTATCAAAAGTGAGCTTTCTAGTTTTGACCACATTAACCGCTTTTGATTTACCTGATGTGCCAGTAACCTTCGCCGTGGAAGTTGTCTTTGACTTGATGCTGATGCGTTTATTTTTATCTTGGGTAGAATCTACCATAATTTTCACCTAATTTTTTGGTCAGGGCAAACACAAGCCCTTTTGTCTGTTGCCTGCCGAATCCCAAAAAATAGGTCGGCAAGCGTTATTTAAATGTACCCATCACCAGGCACTCATATTGTCAGCACACATGATCATTCAAACCATGATTGGCGTGCATTCATGATCAATTGACCTGCCAACTTAGCATTCAGACCCTCAATATCTTCGATATCAAAAACAGCCTGCTCTGCCAAGTCATCCAAAGTGATGATGTTACGCTCAGCAAGCCTATAAGCAACTTCGCTGGACATGCCGTCTAGTGCAAGCAACTCACCACTTGGCTCTTTGATGTTTTTTTGCTTTTCCAATTCATCGGCAATGACCATTTCCTTGGCACGCTCCTGAATGGTAGCAATCACCTCATCATCCAAACCTTCGATGTCATGAAAAGTCTCCACAGGCACATAAGCAACCTCTTCAATGGTGGTAAAGCCAATCTCCACCAGAGCCTCTGCCAAGTCCCTATCTAGCTCTAAACGCTCATAAAATAGGTTGATGATCGCCTCAGACTCCGATGCTTGGCGTTCAAGGTATTCAGATTCCAACATCATATTAAGCTTATAGCCTGTCAAATCAGATGCCAAACGCACATTTTGACCCTGCGAACCAATTGCTCTTGCCAGCTGATCATTGGTTGCAAAAATAATGTCTGCCGTACGAGCATCCTCATCCAGCACCAAACTTGATACATCAGCAGGTTCTAGGGCACTGATGATGTATTGAGCAGGTTCATCACTCCAAACCACCACATCCACACGCTCGCCATCAAGCTCTTGCTGTACGGCTTGAATGCGGGTGCCACGCATACCAATACAAGCACCCACAGGGTCAATACGATGATCGTTAGTCTTGACAGAAATTTTTGCACGCAATCCTGGCAAGCGAGCAACATCACGCACCTCAATGATGCCCTCAGAAATCTCTGGCACCTCTTTGGTCATCAAGGCAACCAGCATGTCTTTATGCGTGCGAGACAACAACAGCTGAGAGCCACGACCATCACGATTCACTTGATGCAATAGTGCTGTTACGCGTGATTTTGGACGCAACATCTCACGCGGCAAAGCCTGATCTTTTGGTAAATACCCTTCAGCATTATCGCCCAAGTCAATCACATAGCCGTCACGACTTTGTTTTTTTACCTCACCACTGATCAACTCTCCCACACGCGCTTCAAAAGCATCGGCGACTAAAGCTCTTTCAGCTTCACGAATTTTTTGGATAATGACTTGCTTGGCTTGGGTAGCAGCAATACGCCCAAACTCAATGGATTCGATCTGCTCTTCTTTGATATCGCCAATTGACCATTGACTTTCATCCAAATCACTGATGGCGAGCTGGCAAGCTGGCATCTCATGATCTTCGTCTGCTACCACCGTCCAATAACGGTAGGTATCATAGTCACCTGTTTTGCGATCAATCGCCACACGAATCGCCACCTCTGGCTGTTCAGTATAGATTTTTTTCTTGGTGGATACCACCAAAGCCTGCTCAATCGCTTCAAAAATATCTTCAGGATTTAGCCCTTTTTCATTACTTACCGTCTCAACAACAGTCAAAATCTCACGGCTCATTTTCGATCCTTTGGGTTAAGGTTAGGTTGGTTGGATAATGCTTGTGTCATCAAAAACTTGTCGACATCAATCTTGATAAATCAAATTGGCTTTATCAACATTATTAAAGTCAATGTCAAATTCCAGTTTATCTTCAGTAACGATCTTCATGCCTGCATCACCCACTTCGCTCAGACGACCAGTAACTTTACGACGCTTAATATCGCCTGTACCAATAGACTGAATCAGACGCAAATTAACAACTTCTCCCACAAAAAGTGCCATTTGCTGCGGTGTGAAAAGCGGACGATCAAAACCAGGACTTGATACCTCCAAGACATATTCGCCTGCAATCGGATCATGCACATCTAGCACACCTGACACTTGATGATTGACAGCGGAACAATCGTCAATGGTGATGTGTTCACCTGCAGCACGCTGACTGGGCGTCACCTCAATATAAATTCTTAGCAAAGATTTACGCCCTTGAGGCATGAATTCAATGCCCCATAAGTCAACACCGCATGCCTCAACAGCAGGAGCAATCAATTCAGTCAATTCGGCGATTTTACTCGATGGTTTCATGTGTTCTACAATATCCTATTTAATAAAATTCGGCAAACGACAAATACAAAAAAACCCACAAAGCATCTTGGTGGGCTACAATCATCAATCAGCCTAGCCTTTTTAATTTTAAAAAAAAAGGCACCTTATTTATAACATCATAAGGATTTAAAATGTGGTAGCGGGGGCTGGATTTGAACCAACGACCTTCGGGTTATGAGCCCGACGAGCTACCAGACTGCTCCACCCCGCATCAATTTAGAGTGCCATTATAGCACGATTTTTCGGATTGTCAATAGTTTTTTTATTTTAATCATTCCTTAAATGTCATTATTTTCACACAGATGAGAATTTTTCAGTTTTTTTTTGAAAAATGCGCCAGACGCTTCATCAATAGCAATCAACCAAAACATCAAAGTTAATCACAAAAAAATCCCCAAGGTAATGCTTGGAGAGTTTCAATTTGGTGCGATCGGAGGGACTCGAACCCTCACGCCGTGAAGCACCACCCCCTCAAGATGGCGTGTCTACCAATTCCACCACGATCGCAAATCACAGTCTATTATAATGATAAATCTTAAAATATCAAGTAATTTTTATCATTAACCGTTCAAGGTGATGATTCAGTACTTTGAGTCGATGATGATTCTAAGGTGGTGGGCATCGGTGCGGTATGCATCACAGGAATGTCAAGGCGGCGTTGTTCTGCAGCCTGTTGCTGTGCATGCCATGCCAAAACCATGCTTGTTACAAAAAATATTGTTGCCAAGATTGCGGTTGCACGCGTCATAAAATTGGCAGAGCCTGCTGCACCAAATACTGTGCCTGCCGCCCCCGCACCAAAAGATGCTCCAGCATCAGCACCTTTACCATGCTGCAATAAAATGAAACCAACCATCAAAATGGCGATGATGATATGCAACGCTAATAATACTGTAAACATAATAAATAATCACTATCCAAAATGACTTAACCAGATAAGGGCAATATCAACCAAATGCTCTGGCAATAGCAGCAAAAGTCTCCGCTTTCAACGACGCACCCCCAACCAGTGCTCCGTCAACCAAATCACAGCTCGCAAATTCAGCAGCATTCTTATCATTGACACTGCCTCCGTACAAGACACCGACATTCTCAACACCCTGATTGCCAAGACGGTTTTTAATGTGGCAATGCACAGAAGCCACTTCCTTGATCGTTGGCGTAAGACCTGTGCCAATCGCCCAAACAGGCTCATAAGCGATGAGTAAATTTTGAGTATCAACTTGTAAGCCATCCAACACCGACAGCTGCCGATCTAACACAGCCAAAGTCTCGCCACTTTCGTACTCTGCTTTCGTTTCGCCAACGCACAGCACCGCCATCAAAGATGAATCCATGACTTGGGTGAGTTTTTTGACAATCAGCTCATGGGTTTCGCCATGATAAGCGCGTCTTTCAGAATGCCCAATGATGGCAAATGTCGCACCCACGCTTTTTAACTGCACTGCCGACACATCACCGGTAAACGCACCCGTACTACCAAAGGCACAAACATCCTGCCCACCCATCTTAATGGCAGAATCTGCCAATACCTCACTCACCATCGCCAGATGTATGAAGCTTGGTGCACATCCTAGATGACAAGAGGTCTCTACTGCCATTTGCTTGATGGCATTTGCCAGCGTCATAGCTTCGACGGCAGTCGCTGGATTTAGCTTCCAATTTCCGATGACATGCTTGGTCATGTTGTACTCTTTTTTTAGTTAAAGTTCGTGTTTTTAGATTGGTGCATCTCATAGAACACACTAAGACAAACACCAAACATGTTATTATAACGCATTTTTTAGATAAATTCGGCACAATCTGGAACTTTTTATCAAAAATCACCATCACACCTAAAAAAACCAACACCAAACACTTTAAAATTTAAAAAATTATAGTATGATGGCGGATAATTTTTTTATAAATTCTGTTATGAATGCGTCATTCACGACCAATCTTGGAATACTCTTAGTTGAAAAAAAGCTATTGAGTCAAAAACAGCTGGATGAAATCTTGGCAAATATGGCTCACATGCAGGTCAGCTTGGCAAAATATTTGGTTGCTCACGACCACCTGCCTTCAACCACCATCGCCCAAACATTGGCAGAAGCACTGGGTGAAAAACTGGTAGATCTGGACAAAATCAACCTCAACGACCTACCAAAACTGATTGACCCCCTCGCGCTAGCTCGCCATGAAGTGCTGATTTTGGCACAAAAGGAAGGGCAAGTATTCATCGCAACTAGCGACCCTACCCGCAGACAGATGCTTGGTGAGATCGCTTTTGCCACAGGATTACATGCCACCCCTGTACTGGTTGATGAAGCCAAGCTTGCTGGCATAATGCAACGGCTCAACCTTCATATGCCACACGCCTTTGATGATGATGGCGATGATGAGACAATCGCCTTTGAAACATCAGATGACATGCTTGATGCACCGACGGTTAAATTTGTCCACACAATCTTATCCGACGCCATCAATATGGGTGTTTCGGACATTCACTTTGAGCCATTTGGACAGTACCATCGGGTGCGATTTCGCATTGATGGCCTCATGCAGACCATCGCCACACCCCCTAAGACTTCTGGCAACAAAATCAATACTCGATTAAAGGTCATGGCAAGACTAGATATTGCAGAAAGAAGAAAACCACAAGATGGTCGCATCAAATTTTTACAACATCAAAACAGCAAAAAATCCGTAGACTTTCGTGTCAGCACCACCCCCACCATTCATGGTGAAAAAATCGTCTTGCGATTACTTGATGTCAATCAAGCACTCATCAGTGTTGATGCCTTAGGCATGAATACCACACAGCAACAGACTTTTTTAAATGCACTTAACAAATCGCAAGGCATGATTCTCATCACAGGTCCGACAGGTTCTGGCAAAACGATATCACTCTATACAGGACTTAGCATACTCAATCGCCCCGATATTAACATTCAAACAGTAGAAGACCCTGTTGAGATTGAGCTTGATGGCATCAATCAAGTCAACATTCATCCCAAGATTGGTCTAGATTTTGCTGATGTGCTGCGTGCTTTTTTACGCCAAGATCCAGATGTGATCATGGTGGGGGAAATCAGAGACGCCGAGACTGCTCAAATCGCCATTAAGGCCGCCCAAACAGGTCATTTGGTGCTGTCTACCTTACATACCAATTCCGCCATCGACACACTCATTCGTCTAAAAAACATGGGAATGGCAACTTTTAACATCACAAGCTCGATCAGCCTCATCATCGCCCAGCGTTTGGCTCGAAGACTGTGTGAAAAATGCAAAAAGCCGATGCAAGTCCCACCCCAAAGCCTAAGTGAACTTGGCTTTACGCATGAAGAAATCGCCCAAGCAACCTTGTTTGAACCAGTCGGCTGTCATGCTTGCCAAGATGGTTACAAAGGACGAATAGGTATTTATGAACTGCTTCCCATCACGCCAGCATTTGCCAAACTTGTGATGGCAGATTCACCAACGCATGAATTGCTTAATCACGCCAAATCGCACGGCTTTCATACATTGCGAGACTCAGCGAAAAACCAAGTCATTCAAGGGGTCATCAGCATTCAAGAGATGGAGCGTTTGACACATGCCTAAAACACCTCCAAATACAATGAATCCAAAAACCTTTCTTTATAAAGGCATCAATCTGCGTGGCAAAAAAGTGGTTGGGGAGATTGACGCAGGCAGTATCCAAATCGTGCGCATCAAACTGCACAAACAAGGCATCAATCCCATCAGCATTCGTCAGAAACGCACCACCTTAACATGGATAAACACTCTGAAGTCTATTGATATCACCGTCTTTTTTCGCCAGCTTGCTACCATGCTATTATCAGGGTTGCCACTGACCCAAGCACTTACCATCACAGAGCATAACAGCAAAAGCACCGCCCTAAAAACCATCATCTCAACCATCAAAACCGACATTGAATCAGGATCAACCTTTACCAACGCCATCAAAAAACACAGCGTGTTTAGTCGGCTATCCATCGCACTCATTGATGCTGGTGAACGCTCAGGCTCACTAGACATCATGCTTGATCGCATCGCTTCTTATCAAGAAGAGTTAGAAATTTTAAAAAATAAGCTGAAAAAAGCCACTTTATACCCCATGACCGTACTTGCAGTTGCCATCATCGTAACAACCATACTCCTTGTCAAGGTTGTGCCAATCTTTGCTAAGACTTTTGCCGATCTAGGCAGCACTCTGCCATTGCCAACCCGTGTGATCATGGTACTGTCTGATGCTTTAGTGGCACATTTTTGGGCAATTTTTTTAACCCTCATCGGAGTGATGATGGGCATTGCATACCTACATTCCACAACCGATAAAATCAAACAACTGGTTGATAAGACCGTCTTAAAATTACCTTTCATCAACCAATTAGTCAAAAAAAGCATGTTGGTTCGTTTTAGTCGAACACTTGCCACAACCGCAGGAGCAGGGGTTGAGCTGCTGACCGCCATAGAACTTTCTGCACAGGCAACCAACCACCGTGCATTCATCAAAGAACTACAAAGCGTGGGCAACAAAGTGCGTGATGGCCAAAAACTCAGTCAGGCCATGTCGCACAGTCATTTATTTTTACCAATGATGGTACAAATGATTGCTGTGGGTGAAGAGTCTGGACAGATGGTTGAAATGCTCAATAAAATTGCCGATTATTATGGCAACGAAATCAATGAGCAGATTGATGGCATCACCAATCTCATCGAGCCTGCCATCATCGTAATATTGGGCGTGGTGATTGGCGGCGTGGTCTTAGCCATGTACCTACCAATTTTTGAGATTGGAATGAATGCACCATGACTGTTTTACAAAACATTGATTATTCATTGACAGAACTTTTCGTTTCAAGCCATGCTAACATCTTGGTGGTCATTGTCCTCATCGGACTCATCATCGGCAGTTTCATCAATGTGGTTGCTCACCGCACACCAATCATCATGATGCAAGAATGGCGACAAGAAATCAATGAGTTCATCGCCCAAGATGACAGCATCAATGTTGAAAGAATTACCGAACACTCTCAAGCTGAACGCAAACTAAGCTTGTCATACCCAAGTTCACACTGCACGGCCTGCCATCACTCACTGGCTTGGTGGCAAAACATTCCCATACTAAGTTTTTTCATACTATCAGGGCGGTGTGCATACTGCCATGCTAAAATATCGCCATCGTATCTCATTGTTGAACTCATCACCGCCTTACTTTCTTTGTTGGTAGTATGGTGCATCGGCATGAACTTGCAGGCAATTTTTGCACTGGTTTTAGTATGGTATTTACTGACCTTATCTCTGATTGACATCAAAGTGCAGCTATTGCCAGACCGTTTGCTGGTACCTGTTGGCATCATCGGTCTTATTGCTAATATTTATGGGTCATTCACCACACTCACTCTTGCTGTTTGGGGGCTTGTAATTGGTTTTGTGTCGTTTTGGTTCATCAACACTTTTTTTAAACTCATGACCAAAAAAGACGGACTTGGTCTAGGAGATGCCAAATTACTCAGTGTATTGGGTGCTTGGCTTGGGGTGCATGTCCTACCAATGGTTGTATTTATTGCTGCTTTATTAGGCGTGATTATTGGGAGTATTTTGGGAAAGAAAAACCAAGCATTTGCTTTTGGACCATATCTGTCGATCGGCGGCATCATCGCTTTACTTTGGGGTGAGCAACTATGGGCTTGGTATGCCATTGGCTTTTAATGACATGAAATCATTCATCAGAGAATAAAATATGACGCTGACAGTTGGTTTGACAGGTGGTATTGGTAGTGGCAAAAGCGTGGTGAGCGATTGGTTTGCCAAACAAGGCATTGATGTGATTGATGCCGATGTGATCGCACATGCCATCACCACCAAAGGTAGCGTTGTGCTAGATGAGTTGGTACATGCTTTCGGCGATTGGGTCATATCAGATGGCAACTACAATCGCCCTGCGATGAGACAACACATCTTGCACAACCCCTCTGCCATTGACACACTCAATGCCATTACCCATCCACATATTCAAGCACAAATTAAAGATGCCCTACACCAAAGCACCTCTCCCTATCGCATACTGTCTGTCCCCTTATTGGTTGAAGGCATGAGTCGCTCACCAAACCTTGCTCAACTTTGCGATAGGATTTTGGTGGTTGATCTTTCACAAGAAAAGCAAATCCAGCGAACTTTGGCACGAGATGCCGCCAAGTCAGCTTCCAAAGAAGATGCTGCCAGTTATGTCAAAACCATCATAAAAAAACAAGCGTCCCGCCAAGCACGACTTGCTGTTTGTGATGATGTCGTGAACAATGGCGGTACGCTTGATGAGTTATATGCCCAGCTTCAACAGCTGCATCAGACTTATCTGGATATTGCTGATCAGGTTGAATTTAACCCCAAATCTTATTTATAGTACGCATTTTGTGTCTGACTGTGATCAGTCTCATCGACCACTTGCATCAGCTCTGGGACGGCCTGTTTTAACTGCACCTCTACACCTTGACGCAAAGTAACATCAACAGCGGAACAACCTTGACATCCACCTCCAAATTTAAGGACTGCGGTCAACCCCGCCTCATCTTCAATCAAATCCACCAGCTCTACCATACCGCCATGACCAGCAAGATTTGGGTTGATTTCTGATTGTAAAACATAATTGATGCGTTCTTCGACGCTGGCATTTTCACCCACTTGTGGCACTTTTGAATTTGGTGCACGGAAGGTGAGCTGACCACCAAAACGGTCTTTATTATAGTCAATCACTGCATCGTGCAGATATGGGATGCTGATCGTATCAATATGAGCAGTAAACGCCTCATAAGGGATTTGCAAATCACTCTCATCCACCTCATCAGGCTGACAATAACTCATGCAACACTCTGCGCGTGGTGTGCCAGGATATTCCACAAAAATACGCACACCAATGCCCTCAATTTCTTGCTTGGCAAGCAGATCAGCCAAATAAGCTTGGGCAGACGGGGTGATGATGATGTTACTGGTCAATGAAGTAGAGTCAGCTGTACTGGTCATATCAATTCTCTTTACTGGGCACAATGATGATTTTTTAACAATCTTATTAAAATCAGTCGGTTTATTTGTTTTTATATGGTAACATAGCATGCTTTTATCAAGATTTTTTGATAAAAATTTTTATGACAACCCTCATTTGTTCTCTTTATTATTCTTATCATGGACACTCATATGGCTTATGAATTTGATTATTTGGTATTCATTGGGCGTTTCCAGCCTTTTCATCACGGACACGAATTTGTCGTCAAAGAGGCATTAAAGCTTGCCAAGCAAGTCATCATGGTCATTGGCTCGGCAAATGCCGCACGCACACTGAAAAATCCTTTTACCTTTGATGAGCGTGCCAACATGATTTTGCACACATTCCAAAAAGATGGGCAAGCATCTCGCATCTTCTGCACCCCCATTGATGACACCCTATATAATGATCATCAATGGATTGCAAATGTCAGACATGCGGTCCACTCCAAGGTCACAAAGCCTGCCCATATTGGCATCATCGGTCATACCAAGGATGATAGCTCTTATTATCTGTCTTTATTTCCAGATTGGGGTGCGATTGAATTGCCAAATTTTGAAGGCATTTCCGCCACACCACTTAGAAAAAAGTATTTTGAACAAGGCGACATTGATGAACAACTGCCCATCGCCTCACAAAATTTTTTAAGCAATTTTCAACACACCCAGCACTACCAACACCTACACAATCACCATAAGGAAATCCAAGCAGTCAAGGAGGCTTGGAGAAACGCACCTCACTTACCCATCTTTAATACCACCGATGCACTCGTTGTGCAATCAGGTCATGTATTGCTGACGACTCGTGATGTTGGAGGAAATGAGCTATGGGCCTTACCAGGAGGCCTACTGACCCAAGATGAAAGATTATTATCCTGTGCTTTGCGTAAGTTACAAGAACAAACAGGACTGGTTATTGATAACCAAAATCCAAAGTGTCATCAGGTTTTTGATGCACCCGACCGCTTACCACAAAGTCGTATCATCAGCCATGTGTTTCAATTTGAGCTAACGGCAGACAAATTGCCAAAAGTGTTTAATTTAAATGATGATGCCACCCCATTTTGGTTGCCCTTAAACGAGATTAATGGTGCCAATATGTATGGCGATCATCATAGCATCATCGTAAAAATGCTTGGTTTGTGAGTTTAATGACCCAAAACACCAAGCAAACCCCACTAAAAATCATCCAGCATGTGATACTTTCATATTAAAGCGACAGAAAAAAAACACTCTGTCACCACATGCTTTGATGACTAAGACATCGCATAAAAACCAGTCACCCAACATCAATCAAGGTTTCAGGATATTGAGCATTCGTTGATTTTGGCAAGGCAAACAAGTAACCAACGGTCAGCGGTCCGAGGCGACCTGCAAGCATCAGCAACATCAATATCATCTCGCCAGCATTGCTTAGTTGAGTGGTAATCCCCCGAGACAACCCTACCGTACTGATTGCCGAAACGACCTCAAACACAACATCAATAAAGTTAAGATGATTTTCAATCAACAACAATAAAAAAATGCCCACAACAATCATCATCATGGTCAAAACCGTTACTGCTATTGACTTTCTGACCAAATACATTGGTATGGTGCGGTGAAATACCGTAACAGATGCTCTTTGACGCATAAAATGATACGCCGTCAATAACAAAACCACCATCGTACCAATCTTAATACCACCTGCAGTAGAAAAAGCACCACCGCCGATAAACATCAAAATGATGGTCAAAAAGGTTGAACTGTCACGAAATGATTGCAAATCCAAACTGTTAAATCCAGCGGTGCGAGGCGAGACGGCAGCAAACCAAGCATTCGCGATTTGCTCGTTTAATGACATCGGGGCTAGTGTTGCAGGATTATTGCGTTCAATCAACCAAAGAATGATGAATGCCAAAGCATTCAGCCCCAAAGAGCATCCAATAATCAGTTTAGTATTTACCTTTAATTGTCTTGCAACTGGACGATGAAAAAAATCGGTCACCACCAAAAAACCCAGCCCGCCAATGATGATTAACACGCTAATGATATACAAAACCAAAGGCTGATGATGATAGGGCATCAGACTCTCAGAAGTCAGTGCAAACCCTGCGTTATTAAATGCAGACACTGCATAAAAAATTCCATAAAACGCCGCTTGTTTAAACCCTAAGTCAGCCCACCAAACCAACGTCAGACACAAAGCCCCCAAAGACTGCACCAATGTCGCAAGTTTGATGATTGCCAAAGCAATGTCTTGAACCTCTCCAAATTTTACCTCGCCCATTGCCTGACTGGCGATAAGCTGCCCACCGATACCCATAGAACGCTGTAAAAATCTAAATACCAAGACAGCAAAGGTCATAAAACCCAAACCGCCAGCCTCCATCAAAAACAACAAAACCACCTGTCCTGCTGTGGTAAATTGACCCATATCTATCACCGCCAGCCCTGTTACAGTCACCGCTGAGGTGGTGGTAAAAAGCAGCTTTAACCCAGTGATGGGCTGATGGGTAAATCCTGGAAGTGTTAATATCACAGCCCCAAGAAAGATCAAACTGACAAATCCGTACAGCATGACCAGTGGCGGGTTTTTTAAAAATCGTATTGATGATAGATTATTCACTTTAAGCCTATTTTTTTCATAAGATCGCTTAAGCTCGTACCAGTTGAGCACACAACGATGCGATCTCCAACCACTAGATGTTCATTGTCCGACGGTATGGTGAGTTGCCCATGGCGATACAATGCTAAAATATCAACGGTATCATGACTACTAGCCCATTCATGTAGCGCCATGCTTGTATTGGTAGAAATATCTAACACCGTAACTAAATGCTCATCCGATAGGCGAATCATATCCTTAACCAAAGGAAAATTCATTTTTTGAGCCACTCTTTTTCCCATGCTGGTTTCAGGATGCACAATATGACGCACGCCCATGTCTGATAAAATTGCATGATGAGCGGTTGTATTTGCTTTTGCCCAAATATTACCAACCCCCAAAGACTTTAACATAGACACACACAGCAAGCTTGCTTCTAAAGAGTCGCCAATGCTGACAAGCACGCCCTTGCACTGCAATACATTGATTTCACTAAGCAATTCACGATTGGTTCCATCTGCGATTACCACATGAGATAAATCGTCCTTAACCTCATCGACCATTTTAGGATTGATGTCCACACCAATCACATGATTACCTAACTGTTGCAACTGCAATGCTGCGGCACGCCCAAACGCACCCAAGCCAATTACCGTAAAAATATTTGCCATAATCACTTCCCAAATAAAAAATCTAGCAAAAGTTTAAGCCATCACAACCGTTTTTTGGCATAAAATCCACCTAAAACACCAACTCAACTCGCCCAAACGCACCCAAGTGATGATCTCGCCGTAAAGATTTGTCATTATAATAACTGACATCAGCTTGCAAAAATAACCACTCACGCCACACAGGCTGCCGATAACTCACATAAGGACCATAGGCATTCAAATCCGCTTTTTTATTTTCAATACTGCCGCCAAAGTACATGCCGTAGTTTAACTCTCGCACACCGTGCCTGCCCTGCCAATGATGTTGCTGGTAGATGCTATCGCTCCAATGCACATCCTCAGTGTGCTTGTGAGTGTAGGCAACATGGGTGCGATTGATGAGTGTGCGTGTGGGTGATTGGGGGTGAATGAATTGTAAAGTTGAGGCTGCTGAATGTTCACTTCGAGAACCGTAACGGTACATTTGATCAAAGCGCACTTTGATGTCAGGACGAACTTGCCACTCTTTTTCGGCACGCAGACGCACAAAAACATCATCAGAATGCACGCCCAAATCAATGTCGGTATCCACCCCAGTGTCTTTTTGTAGTTTTGACCACCTCAAACCAAAAGATGAGTTTTTATCTCGCTTCTGCTTCATGTCATGGTCATCAGCAAGAAAGATATGACCATCGTGATTAATGACGCCATGACCCTCAGATTCCAACTCTTCATCACCAAACACCACACTCAGTCGATTTTCAAGTGTTGGCAATCTTAATTTTCCACGCACACGAAATTTTACGCTCGCATTCTCATATTCGCTCCAGTGAACATCCGTCATCGCACGCAACGAGGCACGCGCAGGGTTATCTGGGTCAGTTTTACCAAACCATCTGTCCATATGATGGGCCATTTGATTAAGTTGGCGTTTGGTGTGATGACGATGTATGTCTACCCAATTTTGCGTCTCATCATCAGTCATCATCAAATCCCTTAATGTTTGTGCCTCCCCGTTTGCCATCGCCTGAACATTCATGCTCAGCACTCCAACGATCAAACCAACTGGCAACATATTTACCAAAGCCATATCTCACACTCTACACAACCCAAATGATGTCATCAATTGTAGCATAATTTCTTTGACTGTCCGCCAATAAATTAACCATCCGCCTTAGCATCAACCATCACGACTGACCTCAAAAACATGAAACACCTACCAAAAAAATCCCGCCAAAAGGCGGGACTGAAGGCATGCACATTCATGAAAATGACGACTTACATGAATGGTAGCTTGGTGAATGTTTGTAGCACAATCACATTGACAATATCTACAAAGAACGCACCCACCATCGGCACAATCAAAAACGCTTTATGCGATGGTAAATAACGATCGGTAATTGCTTGCATGTTAGCAATCGCTGTCGGTGTTGCTCCCAGACCAAAACCACAATGACCTGCTGCTAATACGGCAGCATCGTAATCACGACCCATGAATCTAAAAGTTACAAAAATCGCATATAAGATCATGACGATGGTCTGAATGATCAAAATCACCAAAATAGGCAGACCAAGACCTGCCAACTCCCACAGTTTTAATGACAATAACGCCATTGCCAAGAACAATGACAATGCTGCATTACCAAAAACATCGATAGCACGATCAAACATTTCAAAGTTAAAGATGATGGTCAATACATTGCGAATCATCACACCACCGAACAATGCCCACACAAAGGTCGGCAATTCAAGCCAAGTACCTTTAACAAGACCTGTCATGATGTCTGCAAATGCTAAACAGGCCGCAAATAATGCCAATGTCTCAATCGCAGCAGTTGCCGTAATCAAGCGGGTACTATCCGCCTTTTCAAAAATTTCTTCTGAAGCGTAGTCTTTGCTACTGACAGCGTTTGGTGTGCCATCAAGCGATTTGGCTGCTGATGGTGCGGCTGTCTGTTTAAGATCTTTTGCTTTTAGTCCCATTTTATTGATAAGTCGTTGAGCCACAGGACCACCGATCACACCACCTGCAACCAAGCCATAAGTCGCACAAGCGATGCCCAAAGTTGTGGCCGCCGCCACACCATAAGTTTGTTCTAGCGTCGCCCCCCAGGCACCTGCTGTACCATGACCCCCTGTCAAAGAAATAGAGCCTGCCACCAAGCCCAGCATCGGATCAAGCCCCATTGCCATCGCTGAACCGACACCGACTGCGTTTTGAATAATGATAAATATCGACACCAATACAGACAGCGTGAGCAATGGCAAACCGCCTGCTCTTAGACGACTAAAATCTGCTGACAAACCGATTGAGGCGAAGAACATCAACATAAAAGCGGTTTGCAATTGTTTTTGAAAAGTAAAAGTATAGCCAAAAAAGGCATACAACGAATACACAATGGCAGCCGCAACCAAACCACCCGCCACAGGCTCAGGGATGTTAAAATCTGATAAAAACTTAATTTTTTTGACCAAAACTTTGCCCAATAGCAATACTAAAGTCGCCAAAATCAGCGTATAATAGCCATTTAATACAATTTCCATAATCACTCCAAGAAATGGCGTAAAGATGCACTCAATGCACCCTCGCCTCAGTCCAATAATAAAGCATCATCATGAACCGCCCTTTTAACAAATTAACAAAAGGGCAACAAAACGGTTAATTATACAAAACCCATTCTCTAAAAATCAACCAAATTTTTAAATCCAGCCATTCAACCTGCCCTATCAACAAAAAAAACGAACATGATGACATGTTCGTTTTTTTAAAGCTCAACAAATTAACGCAAGAAAGCACGAGCATTACGGAACAGACGCATCCAAGCACCGTCATTATTCCACTCATCAGGCTTCCATGAGTGATTGACTGCACGCAATGTACGCTCCGGATGCGGCATCATCAAAGTAACTCGACCATCATTACTACAAATGCCCGTGATGCCGCCAACAGAGCCGTTTGGGTTGAGTGGATAATGCTCTGTTGGATTGCCCTGACTATCAACATAACGCAGGACAATCTGACCGCTATTTTCAAGCTCAGTGCGAGATTTATCATTCAAATCAGCAAAACCCTCGCCATGTGCCACAGCAATTGGTAAAATACTGTCCTGCATGCCTTTTAGCAAGACAGACTTGGTGCGTTCAACACGAACATTGACGGTACGCGCTTCAAAACGAGCCGATTTATTGGCGATGAATCTCGGAAAATGCTCGGCACCAACCATCAAATCTTTCAACTGACTCATCATCTGACAGCCATTACACACCCCTAACGCAAAAGTCTCTGGACGATGGAAAAATTTGGCAAACTGATCACGGAGTTTGTCATGGAATAGCACCGAATTTGCCCAGCCAGAACCTGCTCCCAGCACATCACCATAACTAAAGCCACCACAAGCCACCAAGCCTTCAAACTCGCGCAAATTGATGCGACCGCTCATCAAATCACTCATATGCACATCAATAGCATCAAAACCTGCACGCACAAAGCCTGCCGCCATTTCCAAATGACCATTCACGCCCTGCTCACGCAAAATCGCAACTCTTGGCAAGCTGGTGCGACTGTTGATATAAGGAGCTTCTACTGCCAAATCCAAATCAAAATTCGCCTCAGCAATCAGACCGTGATGATTGATGTCATCAATTAAGGCAAACTCTTGATCGGCACACGCTGGATTATCTCTTAATGAAGCGATGGCATGACTGACCTTCGTCCACTCTTTTTGCAACTCACTGCGATCAAAGCTGAATGCCTGACTTGGTGTCTTAATGGTCAATTTGTCAAGAGCTGCACCGCCTGCTGGTGTTTGCTTAATCATGCCAATTAGGCTAAGCTGGTCTGTTACCTGATGTTTTTGTGCTAAGTCAATGAAAGCATCAACATCATCTGGCAGAACTTGTACTACCGCACCCAACTCTTCGGCAAATAACTGACCCATCAAGTTGTCATCTTTGAGACCAAGCTCAATCGCCAATCGATTGGTGAATTGCATTTCAGCAACCGTAGCAATCAACCCACCATCACTGATGTCATGATAGGCACGAATCAAACCCAGTGAAGCCGCTTCTTGAATGAAAGCAAAAAAGTTCACCAAATCATCTGGATCATCCAAATCTGGTGCTTCATTACCCAGCTGGCTTAGTGTCTGAGCAAATATCGACCCCCCTAGACGCAATTTACCCTTAGATAAATCCAAACGATACAAGCCAGAATCTTCATTTACCAGTGCTGGCGTTATGGTTTTAGCAACATCTTGTACTGGAGCGAATGCTGTGATGATCAAACTCATTGGTGAGCTGACAGATTTGTCCACGCCGTCATCAGTCCAGCCTGCCTTCATGGATAGGCTGTCTTTACCAACAGGAATCGCAATGCCTAAAGCAGGGCAAAGCTCTTCACCTACGGCATGAACCGCATCAAATAATGCCGCATCTTCTTGATCATCTCCACAGGCTGCCATCCAGTTTGCTGACATCGTGATGTCGCTGATCTTAGCAATACAAGCAGAAGCAATGTTGGTTACCGCCTCGCCTACCGCCAGTCTTGCCGATGCTTGCGGACTGATGAGTGCTACTGGGGTGCGTTCACCCATGGCCATCGCCTCACCTGTACTGGCGGTCAAGCTTGAACTGGTGATGGCACAATCTGCTACCGGTACTTGATAGCGACCAACATACTGGTCTTGGGTAACCATGCCTGTGATTGAACGGTCTCCGATGCTTATTAAGAAAGATTTACTGGCCACAGTCGGATGTCTTAACACATCTTTAATACTTTGGGCAAGATCCACACCTGCGATATCTAGCGGACGCAACTGATTAGCTGTACGAACAAACCTACGCTTCATTTTTGGGGTACCACCCAGCAGTACCTGCATTGGCATGTCCACAGGCTGCTCTGGCAACAGACTGTCATCAACCTTTAATTCACGCACTTCGGTCGCTACCCCCAACACCGCATAAGGGCAACGCTCTCTGGCACAAATCTCATCAAACAACTGCTCACTTTGTGGCGCAATCGCCAAGACATACCGTTCTTGCGCTTCGTTTGACCAAATTGCCATCGGGCTCATGCCCAACTCTAAAGATGGTACTTTACGCAAATTAAGATGCGCACCCAATTCATGATCATCAACCAATTCAGGCATTGCATTCGACAGCCCACCAGCACCGACATCATGAATGGAAATGATTGGATTGTTATCGTTGTCATCTTGTGCCATCGCCCAGCAAGCATCAATCACCTCCTGGCAACGACGCTCCATCTCAGCATTATCTCGCTGTACAGATGCAAAATCCAAACCTTCATCAAGCTCGCCACTATCCACCGAACTTGCTGCACCGCCACCTAGACCGATTTGCATTGCAGGACCACCCAGCACGATGAGCAAATCGCCTGCCTTGATGGCATTTTTTTGTACCAAGTTGCGTTTGATGTTGCCATAGCCCCCTGCAATCATGATTGGCTTATGATAGCCACGCATTTGACTGCCGTCTTGATCTGCCGACAGATCCATCTGAAAAGTACGGAAATATCCGTTTAAGTTTGGGCGACCAAATTCATTAGCAAAAGCCGCACCCCCCAATGGACCTTCAGTCATGATGTCAAGCGCACTTGCCATGCGTGCAGGCTTACCATAATTAGCGGCAGAAACCTTGCCTGAATGCTCCCATTTTTCTGGCATGTTAGGCAAGTGCAAATGCGACACGCTAAACCCTGTCAGACCTGCCTTTGGCTTACCACCACGCCCCGTCGCTCCCTCATCACGAATCTCTCCACCAGCTCCTGTCGCCGCTCCTGCAAATGGGGCAATCGCCGTTGGGTGGTTGTGTGTCTCCACTTTCATTAAGATGTCGATTTGTTCATCACGAAAGCCATATTGAGCCTCACCATCATCATTTTTGGTTGGATAGAAACGCTCAGCAACAAACCCCTCCATCACTGCCGCATTGTCTTTATAAGCAGATAAGATACCCTCGGAATGCTTTTCATGCGTGTTACGAATCATTTTGAACAGTGATTTTGGCTGTACTTTACCATCAATCGTCCACTCAGCATTAAAAATCTTATGGCGACAATGTTCAGAATTGGCTTGAGCAAACATCATCAGTTCAACATCAGTTGGGTTGCGACCTAATTTTTGGAAATTCTCCACTAAATAGTCAATGTCTTCATGCGACAAAGCAAAACCATGCTCAACATTCGCCTCAACCAAAGCATCTCGACCACGATTCAACACATCCACCGTCGTCAAATGTGCAGGCTCGCCATCAACAAATAATGCCGACACCTCCGACAAGTCATACACAAGACTTTGGGTCATGCAGTCGTGTAAGATTTTTTCAGCGGTCGCTGGCAATCTGGCGGGCAAGTCCTTACCCATCAGAGTAAATACGATGACCCGCTCCACACGACGAATGTCCACACCGCAGTTTTTAAAAATATCTGTTGCTTTTGATGACCAAGGACTGATCGTTCCAAATCGTGGGGCGACGATGACTTGTACTTGATTGTCTTGAGCAACTCTTAAATTGACACGCTCGCCTTGATTGAGTAAATTGAGTGCTTTTTGATAATCCTGATCTAAGATGGCATCATCAAATACATAGACCTGCTGACTGTCCAGCGTCTCAATTTTTAGCCCAGCTTTTTGTTCTAACTGTGCTGCCAATTTCTTAGCCTGAAAATCGGTTAAAAAACGATGACCTGCGATGGTGCTAATCATGAATGATACCTTTATGACAATAAAAAATACTGTTTATTATAACAGATATCCGCTTTATTTATGGCATAATCTGTACAGTTTTTTAGAAAATCTCAAACACCCAAGTACCCATTGCCACCAAGACATCTTGTGTTCTCAAGTACTTAAGACGACTTGGCAAGATAGATGGACAGATCCATCTCATCAAGTGCGTCAAGTGCATCAATGAGTGCGCGGTAGCTTGGACGCATGGTAATAAAATGACTGGCATTCACTGCCGACACATCAGCCAAGCATTGTTTTTCAAAATCTTCTGCTGCTTGACGCAATCTGGGCACACCCGTGTAGCGAGAAGCCCCCACCATGCGGTGTGCCAAATCTGCCAAGGCTTTTCGGTCTCTGTCTGCCCACAGTCGTTCAAGTGCTTGCTTGTCAGATTCGGCACTTTGAATGAGTGTGATCAAAAGCTTTTCTGCCAAATCCACCTTATTTGCAGCACGATTCAAGGCGTCTTGCCAATCAATATCAAGCAAAACAACCTGCTCACCTGCTGCCTGTTCGCCATCAAATGCCTGATGATGACTTGATAACGATTCTAGGCTTGTGTCCAACTCTGTCAAGCGTGCCGAATTTTTCGCCCCATCAGCGTGCAGCCACCGCTCTAAAGTTTGCACCAGCTGCATATGCCCTATTGGCTTGCCGACATAGTCGTTCAAACCCGCACCCACCAGATGCTCTTTTTCGTCAGACAATCCATGGGCGGTCAAAGCGATGATCGGTATGGATTTTGACGCATGTGCTTGCTCAATTTTACGAATCTGAATACTTGCTTCAAGTCCTGACATTCTAGGCATCTGAATGTCCATGAATATTAAGTCAATCGGCGTGCTTTCCTTTGCTACCATCTTGGTCATGATTTCAATCGCATCAAAGCCACTGCCTGCTGTTACAACCTCAACACCTAACTCGCCAAGCAATGCCTCAAGCACCAGTAAATTTGGCAAATGGTCATCAACCGCCAGTACTCTTACGCCCTCAAAACGCTTTTTTTGGGTGGGTTTTGGCAGTGCTTGGTTGGATAGTAGGTCGTATAACTGACGCTTATCCATGGGTTCGTATAAGGCATTGGCTCGATATCGCTCCAATAACGATGCGTCCATACCTACTTGATAGCCATATGCCATCAATCGCCCTTGATAACGCAGACGAATTTGTCGTAAGATGGCACCAATGTCATCTTGGGCGGCATCCTGCCCAAAGTTATCCACCATCACCCAGTCAAATTCATGCTCACCATCAAGCTGCTCTAATAAATCAGCCAAACCAATCGCCTCAGTGATACGCGCCCTCACACCCATCAAAGATGCTTTTAATACCTGCAAAGCAGGAGCATGGTTAATCCAAACCAAAATATTAGCATCAATACTAGGAGGCGTTATGGCAATCTGCTCAATAGGGGCATCTGCCAACTCAATCGGCATGTCGAACCAAAAAGTCGCCCCAGTAGGTGCAATGTTTTTACTGTTATTATCGAAAAATCCTATCTCACCGCCCATCATGTTGGTGAGCTGCTTAGAAATGACCAAACCCAAACCTGTGCCACCGTATCGGCGTGTTACCGACAAATCACCTTGACTAAAACTCTTAAAGAGCTGATGCTTGTCGCTATCGCTAATCCCCTTACCCGTATCCTCAACCACGATGTGCAGACAGTCATCTTTCGTCTCTGACAAGCTAACACGCACAACAACGCTACCCACATCAGTGAACTTAATGGCATTGCCGACCAAGTTGGTCAAAATTTGTTTAACTCGCAAGCTATCGCCAACCACCTTGGTTGGTACATCATTATACAACAGCACAGCCAAACGCAGATGCTTTTCAAAAGCCGCTGGCGAAAGCATGTCCACGACATCGTAAATCGTGGCATACAAATCAAATTCATGGCGATCTAACACCAGTTTTCCTGCTTCAATCTTTGAAAAATCCAACACATCATTAACCAATGCCAAAAGGTGTGCAGATGATTTTTTGATGGTTTGGACATACAGGTTTTGTTCACCTGTCAAACCTTGTTTGCGTGCCAGCAGATTGATAAAACCATCAATGCTGTTAAGCGGTGTGCGTAATTCATGGCTAATATTTGCCAAAAATGCCGTCTTGGCTTGACTTGCTGAAATCGCAGCGTCTCGTGCATTACGAATGGAGATGTTTTGCATTTCCATCTCATCAAAGGCTTGTTGCAAATCTCGCTCGGTTTCCTCGGCATGGTTATGAAGCTCAGTAAAGCTGTTTTCCAGTCGTTTCAATGCCTGTAAAAAATCCCGTTGTAGCAAAGAGAACTCACCATCAGCACGCACCACCACAGGGCTGGATAAACTGGCAGCGTCCAAACGCTGTAAATACATACGCATTTCATAGATGGGTGCAATCCAGCGTTTTGAATAGCTATTTAAAATAAGAAGTAGTAATAAAATGGTCAACAGTCCTGTGATTGATAATGCTAGCAATACATGATAGTAAGTAATGATCAAAGGCTCATCATCCATCTCAACCAAAAGCCATAAGCGATCACCCTTAAAAGTGATGGGCTTGCCATATGTCGTACCGAACCTTGTTTTTAGACGCAAAAGATGATCGGCATTCATATCAAAGTTTGCCCAAGGTACTCCCATCTGCACGCCAGCTTCTTGGAGTATTCTACCTTGACTGTCCATCATGGCGATACGCTGTACTCGTTGCTTGCGTCGCTGCTGAAAGTTTTCCAAAAAGCCGCTTAACGCACCAGTACTTTGACGACTTTGACCATCATCTGCCAGCACCTTAGTGGCAATCATGGCATCAAATGCCAACACATCACGAGTCGCTGTCAGTTGATTCAGGCCAGACTCTACCGCACTTTCATAGCGTAGCAGTGCCGCTTGCGCCAACACATCTTGTTCAGAAAGGACTGCGCGACGCACTTCACTAAACACCAAATACCCACCAACCATTGCCAGCACCACAATCGGTAAAAAAACCAGCAAAATCAGCTGTCCGTACGCACTTTTAATACCAAAACGCAGTTTTTTCATCTCCATTCACTTTGCAACAAACTCAAAGTAGTTTAGCATGTTTTGCAACAATTTTTAAAAAAAGAATGTGCTATAATTGAACGCAGTTCACCTTAATATTTTGGAACAGTCATGACAGATTTCATCACAAGCACCACGCTTGCCGATTGTGTCGGCAAAACACCTTTGGTCAAATTAAACCGCCTGGGAAGAGACACAACAGCAACCTTATTTGCCAAGCTCGAAGGCAACAACCCTGCTGGCTCTGTCAAGGATCGCCCTGCTTTTAATATGATTGACCAAGCAGAAAAAAAGGGACGAATCAAAGCAGGTGATACGCTGATAGAAGCAACCAGTGGCAATACTGGCATTGCCTTGGCGATGGTCGCTGCCATGAAAGGTTATAAAATGACGCTACTGATGCCAAAAAATTCCACCCAAGAACGCAAAGACGCAATGACTGCTTATGGTGCAACCTTGATAGAAGTAGAGCAAGGCATGGAAGAGGCACGAGACTTGGCATTGAAAATGCAAGCAGATGGATTGGGCATCGTACTTGACCAGTTTAATAATAATGATAACAAAGAGGCTCACTATCTCACCACAGGGCCTGAAATCTGGCAACAAACAGAGGGGAAAATCACGCATTTTGTCAGCAGCATGGGAACCACTGGCACCATCATGGGCGTGAGTAAATTTTTAAAAGAAAAAAATCCCAACATTCAAGTCATCGGTCTGCAACCAGACGAGCATTCAAGCATTGCTGGCATTCGTCGATGGCCTAAAGAATATTTGCCAGGAATTTTTGATGCGTCTTTGGTTGACACCACCATGGACATCAACCAAAAAGATGCAGAAATCTACATGAGAAAACTCGCCAAAGAAGAAGGGATTTTTTGTGGCGTCTCATCAGGTGGTGCTGCGTGGGCAGCTCATCAAATCGCCAAACATAACCCCAATGCCGTCATCGCTTTCATCGTCTGCGATCGTGGTGATCGCTACTTGTCCACAGGGCTGTTTGGCATCAGTGATGAATAAAATCCATCCGTGATGAGTAAAAGGAGGCATCATGACTTTCACACCCACCTTAGTATTTGACATTGAAACCGTTCCTGATATTACCACTGGTAGGCGGCTGTATCCAGAATTAAAAACACTGTCTGATGAGGACGCCCTAACAGCACTCATTGCCATGCGTCATGCTGAGGCTGGCAATGACTTCATGCGTCTGCCACTGCATCAAATCGTCTGCTTGTCATTTTTGTGGGTGGAGAATGGAAAGTTCACCTTAAGATCCCTGTCCATCAATGAGCAGAGTGAAGCAGATATTTTATCCATTTTCTTTCGTGCTTTTACCAGAAAACCCACTGTGGTCAGCTGGAATGGCTTAGGCTTTGACATTCCTGTATTACAATATCGTGCATTGCATCATAAAATCAGTGCACCTGCGTTATTTGACCCAGCTCATAAGCCTGATTATCTGTATCGCTACGGCAATGCACACATTGATTTGATGGATAAGATGTCATTGTACAATGGCTATCATAAACAAAATCTTGATACCATCGCTGCGTTATGTGGATTTGCTGGCAAAGGTGATATTGATGGTTCGCAAGTCGTCCCCATGGTGCAATCAAATCAGTGGGGGCAGCTGACCACTTATTGTGAATCTGATGTTTTAAACACATGGCTGGTATATTTAAGATGGTTGTTGCTGACTGGCAAGACAAGCATTGAAGAGTGCGATGCACTTAGCAAGCAGACGCAAGATTTTGTAAGCAACTTGATCAATAAAGACGGTCGCTTGCGTCATGCGCGTTTCTTGGAAGCATGGCAGGGATAAACAAGTGTTTTGGTTCATGACAGAGGTCAATCGCCCTAAGCTGGCGTGTTTATCATGACATCTCCACACTTAAACACCCAATGCCCAACTTTGCCATAATATCCGCCAGCACAACATAAATTTGCCAGTTCACTCAAAAGACCCCAATACACACCATGCAACGCAACTATCGTAAATCTCGCCAGCATGCAAAAAGCACGATGCAAGCACCATCATCCGCCACTTTTCACATCACAGCATTGACTCATGATGGGCGTGGCATTGCCACCTATGGGAAAGAGCATGCCCAAAGTGATCAGTACGGCAAAAAAGCCTTCATTGATTTTGCCCTACCCAATGAAACCGTCAAGGCAACCATTAACAAATCAAAAAAATCTTTTGATGAAGGTTGGGCCACACACATCATCACGGCAAGTAAAGACAGGCAATCGCCCGTCTGCCAGCATTTTGGGGTTTGTGGAGGTTGTAGTTTACAGCATCTAGACACACACCAACAAATCCTTCATAAACAGTCAATACTTGCCAACCACTTACGCCACCATGCAGGTGCAGAACCCAGTCACTGGCTACCGCCCGTACTGGGGGATTGTACAGGCTATCGAACCAAAGCTCGGCTTGGCGTACGCCATCTAAAAAATGGCACTCTCATCATGGGATTTCGAGAGCGAGCAAGCAACTTTTTAACAAACATCGACGACTGTCCGATTTTAGACTGTCGGATCAATCAGCATTTACAAGAGTTAAAAGACACGCTCATTACCTTAGATGGCAAAGACAGCATCACCCACCTAGAATTTGCCACAGGCGATGCCTCATCAAAGGTTGCAATGGTTGTTCGTCATATCAAACCGCTTGGTAAACAGGATTTGGGCATCTTGACAGAGTTTTGTCAGCAGATTGATTGGCAGCTGTACTTACAACCAAAAGGTGCGGATAGCACCCATCGTATTGATGGTGCCGACTTGCCACGCAGTCAGACCACGCCACCCACAGGCGGGCTGTTTTATGAATTGCCAGATTTTAATGTGATGTTAGAATGCTCGCCACTTGATTTCACTCAAATCAACCTGTCCATCAATCGCCAAATGATTGCGTTGGCATGTCAGTTACTCGATCTACAGCAAGGCGAGTGTGTGTTAGATTTGTTCTGTGGGCTTGGAAATTTTAGCTTACCAATGGCAAGATGCGTCGGCGATTCAGGTCGGATCGTGGGTGTTGAAGGCAGCCAGCAGATGGTTGAGCGTGCCACCATGAATGCCGTCGCCAATGGCATTCATCACGCAACTTTCTATACTCACGACTTGACGCAAGATTTTTCAAACAAGCCTTGGGTAGGTCATGTCGATGCTCTGCTCATTGACCCACCACGCGCAGGAGCGATTGATGTCGTGCGATATTTGGGTAAATTTAATGCCAAGCGTCTTGTATATATTTCCTGCGATCCTGCCACACTTGCCAGAGACAGTGCCGTCATCATCGCACAGGGCTATCGCCTGACACACGCTGGAGTCATGGATATGTTTTGCCACACCAGTCATGTAGAAAGCATCGCACGCTTTGAAAAAATTTAAGGCTCCAAGCCCTACCATCAGAGTCAGACCGATCAACAATCACTCATCATCACTGGTACAAACAACGCTTGAAAAGCTGACATTTTTGGCGGTGTGGTACACAACAGACTCAATCAAATCTCTTTTTTGTTTGTTTTTGGGTAAAAAATACCTGTTCCACCGTCTTGGGTTTTTTAGGGCGAAATTTACCCCGACTAAAAGACTCTTTGGCATGCTTATGTTCACTCACACGCTCACGACCCACTTTGCCATGCCGACCTTGACGCTTAAATTGTTGTGATTCACACCTATCGGTACGGCTGAACGCTTCTTGTGCGATTACATCTCGATGAGCATGACGGTATTGACCACCCTCATCATCAAAGCGATACTCATGACGATCAAAAGTACGCTTATTGCGGTCGAAATGCCGTTCCCCATGATAAGTCTTCTTCCCAAATTTCGCCCTTTTTAAATCTTGATGTCGATCATAAGAACGCTCAGCAGCATGCTCTTTTCGTCGGTCGGTGTCATGCTCTCCACGCTGCTTATCATGTTTCATCAAACCGAATTCACGATACCCACCACGACGACGCTCATAAGAACCACGACCTTTTTTCTTGCGGCACACCTCCTGCTCAAATGGTGGACGCTTAGGCTCAAGCCCTTCTATCACAGCCTCATTCATGGTGCGTTTTAGGTAGCGGTTAATGTTTCGTAATTGACCCCGATCATCAAAACTACAAAGATTCATCGCCACGCCTGTGCGTCCAGCACGACCACAGCGTCCGATACGATGCACATAATCTTCGACTTGGCGAGGCAAATCATAATTAACAACATGGCTGATGGCAGAAATGTCAATACCACGAGCTGCCACATCAGTGGCAATCAAAAAGTCGCATTTGCCAGATTTGACATCATTGATGATGCGATTGCGTTTGCCTTGTGGCAAATCACCGTGCAAATAGCGAGCTTTTAGACCTGCTTGGGTTAAGGTTTCGGTCAGCTGCTCCGTGCTGCGTTTGGTGGCGGTGAATATCACGGCCTGATTGATTGCATCATCACTGAGCAATTCAAGCAAAATTCTATTTTTATGGTGAAAATCATCACAAAAATACACACTTTCCTCAATATGCGCCGACTCTACCTTAATAGAAATTTTCTGTGGATTATTAGTGAAACTCTCAGCAATCTTACCCACCGCACCATCCCAGGTAGCAGAGGACATCACAGTTTGACGAGTCTGTGGTGCCTGTTGTAAGATGGTTTTGATATCCTCAGCAAACCCCATGTCCAACATGCGATCAGCTTCATCAAGAACCAGCACATCAAGCTTAGACAAGTCTGCACGCCCTTCATTCATGTGGTCAATCAGGCGACCAGGCGTGGCTATGACGATTTGCACGCCCTTTCTAAGTGCACGAATCTGCCCACCATAGGGAGCACCACCCACCAAAGGAATGCTATACAGGCCTCGAAGATTGCCACCATATCGACGCACACTGTCATGCACCTGCTGAGCCAGTTCACGCGTTGGGGTCAGAATTAATGCATGAATGTGCTTATCCAAACGGCCAAGGCGACTTAGCTTATCTAAAATCGGCAAGACAAATGCTGCTGTCTTACCAGAACCTGTTTGGGCTGAAAGTAACAAATCACGACCGCTTAAAGCATGCGGAATGGCGCCCGCCTGAATGGGTGTTGGCGTGGTGTAGCCACTTTTTTTCAGAGCTTTTAAGATGGGTGTGTTTAGTTGCAACTCATCAAAAGACGCAGTAGCCAAGCTTATCTGGCTGGCTGTATCATCAGGATGGGGAGTGTTGGTTGACGCGTGTTGAGAGGTCATCATATGCCCTTATTAATTTTTTAAGCTCCATCGATGAACCAAGCCAACCTGTCATCAAAACAGGTAAAAGCATCTTATTGCAGGCGGCAGTGTATTTTGTATGGAGTGATGTTAATCGCTGTATTTTGCCAATCATTCGAACAAACAAGACATGCCATGAACAATCATGGGTGTTTTGCTCAATATGGCTACAAAATCATCGCGACAAAATTAGCAAGAACATTTGGCAATCTTAAGACCTAATAAAGCCTAATGTCAAAAAAACGCCAATCGCCCAGCAAGGCGACCGACGGATTGAGAATTTTACCAAAAAAATCAATCATGAATCATCAAAAATCGGTGGCGATGTCATCAAATAGCGAGTGTGAAGAATTTCACAAGAACGGCATTATATCACAGATTGATGGCAACTGACAGAATTTATTGGAAAATAAGTAATTTGGCGACAATGCCGACGAAAAAGCAGGGTCATCGCCCTGCTTTGATCAATCCTAGAACTTCACCTCCAATGACAGTGCGTAATTACGCCCAGGTGCGGCATAGCGTGCGTTACTTGTGCCAAGGTCTTGATTGACCGAATTGATTGATGACTGACGCACACTCTCCCAAGTGCTGTATTTATAATTCATTAAGTTATAAATACCAGCTCTGAGTGTGATGTTGTCATGTGGCATGAAATAGGCGGTCAGATCATGCGTATACCAGTTACGAGAAACTTTACTCTTAACAGCAATGGCAATGTCTTTACCATAATAAGCACTACCCATCAGCTCCTCAGGATTTTTCGCTTTTGAGTAGGTCAGGCTATGATTAAAGCCCCATTTGCCATTGGGTGCATCATAACCAATGCCAGCGATGATTCGTGAGGGCTGAATGGCATCTAAGATCGGATCGGTAGTCAGGGTAAAGCCATCATAAATATGACGATCTTTCACTCTCACACGATTATAGGCAATGTTGGAATACAATCCATCTGGCAACTTATGATGCACACCATACCAATCAATTCGACCTAACAAGTTGATACCATCTAGCGTGATGTCTTGAATGTTATAAAAATCACTGATGGTGCTGCTTGATTTTTTGAGGTCAGCTTTTGCTATCAAATCTTTGTAATGATTGCGGAAATAGCTTGTCTCTAGCGTACCAAATTTACCTTGTATGCCCACACCAAACTCATGGTTAGTGGCTTTTTCTGGGCGAGGTGCGACTCTTTGCTGATACGCTTTGCTGGTCAGTTCATTGCTTTTTAAGCCAGTGCCTGTACGCACGCCATACATTTCATAAAACGCAGGCACCCTAAACCCATTAGAGTAACGATAGGACAGTGCCAAGTAATCTTTAGGTCGGACAGTCAAGCCTGCATTATAGGACCAGTTTTTATAATCATTCACTGCTGTCCATTCATCATCGGTGTTAAATCGATGATCGTCATAGCGAAGTCCCAAGCCCAAATCCACATAATCCCCAAAACGAATGTGATCTCTAAGGGCGAAGAAATGGTGCTTACCAGTGATGGTGCGAGGTTGGCAGTTGCTGTTATCGCTACGATCGTTATTACATGCTGTACCGTGCTGCATGGTTACTGGCATACGCTCATAAACATAGACTTTACCGTATTCAGGCTTTCTAATGTCCTTACCAGAGACATGGTTATAGCCAGCTGAGGCATAAGAAAATGCCAACGCACCTCTATCTAGTATGGATTTTACACCGCCTGTACCAACAAGAAGATTGAGGCGATGCTCACTTTTGGCGATTTGTAGAGATTTTTCTGCATTAATCTGTGCCAATGCCAGACGCTCTTTGTATTTATTATGCTCTGTGCCCGACCATGACCAAGGTCTGTCCACTCCTGCCTGACAACGCCCCATATTAGGATAGTCTTGGCAACGCATTTTTTGCACTTGACTGTTCAAATTTAATGTCTGGCGATCCAGACTGACTTTCACCTTATCCACCAAACCATGAGTGGTCGGATGATGGAACTGATAAGACACCCCAATTCGATCTTTCTTGTGATCTTCATCAAAGTAGCGCACATTGCTGTATCTGGCACCCCAGTTACCATGATGACCACCACGAAACACCAAGGCACTGACAGGATTGTCTGCCACATCAGGTATGCCTGAATTACCCACCGCCAGACCCGTATCAGTATCAATACTGCCTTGACCCAAACTCTGGCTACCAATACTTTGCTTGGTATAATAAGCAGGCAAGGTCATGTCTTGAATGTTGTACTGCTGCTTGGTATGTTCCAATACCGCCCCGATGCGATGGCGTTCACTAATGTCATGACCGATTTTATAAAAAATTGATTGACTCTTATAATCCATTGGGTTGGCATGTAAGCGATCAATGCCCGTATATTCCTTAGTACTGGCAGTATGCACAGGATAACCCATTGCATCTACCTGAGCTTGCTCATCAGAAGTCAGAGCAGGAGAGTTACGCATGGAAATTCGGTCATTGTTAATCTTCGCTCGTGGTAAAGGGGTGCAGTCCAAGCCAGGGCAATCGTTTTCGACCAGATAGTAAGTATGCTGACTATAATCATTTGGTGCACCAGTTAAGTCATAGCGACTAAAATAGCCAGTCAGTGGTCGGTATTCATGCTGATAATCATCTAACGCTTTATGACCTTTGGTTTCCTTGCCATCTTTGTGAGTGTAGATGAGCAAGCTGTCAAAACCACCTGCCTTAAACGCACCTGCCACAGATTGAGTCCATTGCTTATTTTTGCTGGTGTAGGCGGTTTTGGTGTTCACCCCCCAGTTTTTGCCATCCTTGATGACATCAGTCGCATCTTTGGTTACAAAACCAACAGCACCGCCCAACGCCCCACTGCCGTATTCGGCCGAGCTTGAACCTTTGCTTAGCTCAATACTCTTGATATTTTCATATTCCACCTCATTGATCGCTCCACCATTGGCTTCGGTTTTGAGTGTCAAATAAGATTGTGCTTGATTAAGACCATCAACCAAAATGGTAACACGGTTTTTATCTACGCCACGCATGGCATAGCCTGAAGTCGCCCCTTTTCCTTGCTCCACCACACTGATGCCTGGATCATAACGGGTCAGATCACGAATGCCCAACACCATTTCTTGATCGATATCACCAGCTTTTTTAACTACCTTGCCCAAACCTGTAATTTCATTGGTTTTTCGGTTGATTTTTTGCTTAACTTTCAAATTAATGTCATCAAGCACGACATGATTTTCACCTGCCGCATTGATTTTGACCGCTTTGCCATCATCAGCGAAAGCTGGCATGCCAAAAAGCACCGAACCAATCGCCAAACACAAAAGTGTTGGCTGAACCTGTAAGATTTTATTCTTGTCAGTTTTCATCAAATTATCCATCTTATCTCAACAAAAAAACCCTAAGAATGCCCCAAAGCATTCTTAGGCCTAAAAAGTCAGGAAACAAGCGAATCAAGACTTATTTTTTCTCTATAGTAGTGGTCTGAGTTTTATCAGTTTGGCGTTTTCCACCAAAGACCACAGCGATTTTATCCTCACCTGACTTATCATGATGAATCACACCGCCAAGCTCAATTGCTTTTGGACCATAGAATCCACCCATAAAGTCAGCATTGACTTTTACAATGTCGCTTGATCCTGTGCTATCAACATTAAATCCACCTTCAGAAGTTACAGCTTTACCACTAAAGCCATTGCCATTGATCGTACCAGAGAGCGTTAATAATGGGTTTGACTCCAATCCGTTATTGCGGATTAACTTACCAGTTAAGGTTTTATCTCCAAAATTAACATCAAAAATGCTTCTAGCGCCTGTATTTATGCTGGTAGCGGCAGACTCCGACCAGCGTCGACCACCTTTACTCTCGATATGACCCTCCCAAGTACCACGATAATGGGCCGTACCTGTTGGCAAGTCTGATACGGCTGTACGCTCACCCACTAAGAACAGTTTGCCATCTTTTAGAATGGTTGTTGTTTCTGAGCTGCTAGAATCAACATCACTATAGTTGCCAAATTTGATATAATCCAGATTGTTACAGCATACAGTAACAGACAACTTTTTACCATTATGATCCACTTGTCGGGTATCATTAAACGCCATCTGAGCAAAGCTATTCATGTCTTTTGGTAATAGCGATAGCAATTTGCCATCAATCAATAGATGACTGACTTGCCCAAAAGTATCCATGTCAGATTTGGTCAAGCTTTTGCTATCAATACTGATGGCATCAAACTTGGTTTCTAGCTGATCATCACTAAGCTCATTGCGTTTACCTGCAAACACCCCAAACAAAGAATTGTCATTTGCCAAAAACTTACCTGCCAGCTCTTGAGCTTTCTTACCAAAGAAGCCACCTTCTAATGCACCATCTTTACCAAAAAGTTCATGACTTGAATTTTTTGCCTTAGCAGTACCAATAAAACGATTGCCCTGTAGCTTAGCATCGATGGTATAACGATCGGTGATAGTCTGATTGGCTTTATCATCTGCCACATAACCATTACTGGTCAATTTTCCTGTCAAAGTTTTGTTAGCAAAATCCACTTCCAAGTGAGCACTTTGACCTACAGCTTTACCCTGAATTCGGTTATTTACTGCCGTTTGCAGGGATGTCGCCCCTGTTGCATTTCCTGGTATTGAAGGATCAGTGATATTATCTTGCGTAAACCCTTCCACAAGCTCTTTTCTGTCTGCAGAAGCATTGGTAACAAAGTCCCATGCACCTTCATATGTTGCTTTTTGTACTGGTAATTGCGTCGCAGGATCACTACCTTGATAGAAGACATAACCATACTGACCTGCTGGCTTAATATCAAATTCTTTTTTACCTTTTTCTCTAACAAACTCAATACTACGCTCTCCAAGAACATAGCCAGAACGCACATAATTTAAATCACGCGTGTTTGATAAACGGCTTTTATCATGTGAATAATAAACATCCTCACCATTATGTTTTTTATCTTTTTTGATATTTTCAATATAAATATCGGAAATTTTATCAAGGGAATGGTTAATGGGTACAATTTTCTCTGCATTGATATTAACCACGCCACTTTCAGGGTTGGGATTGAGTGGTTTTGGAGAGGTATTACGGCGAGGGATCTCGGTGAGTGCATAGCCCAATGCAGGCTCACTCTTCTCCGCATCAAACTTGCGTCTTTCACCTTGCTCATCTTCATAAGATGGCGCTGCAGATGTCGATGCAGTATCAGTCTGGCTTGCGGTTGGTGCTGTTGAATTTTGTGGCACAGCATGGACTGGACCTTTTGGTTTGATGCTATTCACACCATCAAGTCCAAAATTACCCTTATTGCTGGCACAAGCACTCAATAACAGCGTACTGACCAATACGCTCAGCAGTTTTCTTGTAGAAATGTTCATAGGATTTCACCATCATTTAGGACATTAAAAAAGAGATGCTGATGTCATTCATCAGCTGGTAAATAATAATGATTATAATTATAGGTAATTTTCATTGCACTGTCAAACCATCTGGCAATAATCACGATAAATTATTAACAAAAATAAATATTTGTTAAGAAAATCAATCACATGTCATCAATACCATAAAAATATTTTGCAAACCCATCGCCACATAAAGAAATCTTTTAGGTCTTTTAAAATATGAACAAACATGCCATAATAACATCATGATAAACATTCGTGGATAAATTGGAGTAGATGCTTTGGTACAGATTCGAGACAGTCTGCCGCTACTTGGTGGCAATACCAGCAGCACCGACAGTGCAACTTTGACAGCCAGTCTCGTCGCCAAAGAATTGCACCCGGATTTCAAGGCACAGCTGGTCAATACAAAGCTTAGGACAACTTTTGATCATTCCGAAGAGACTAAGGTACCATCCACCATCAGCGAGTCAGACATTGATGTCGAGACTTGGCTTAACGCTGTGGCAGCACGCATTGGAAAAGATGATCTGCCCTTATTGCGACATGCTTGCGAGTTTGTCAAAATCCAATCCAACAAACCCCACGCCAGCCGCTCTGGTGCTTACGCCACAGGCATTGGCATGGCAGACATCTTGGCATATCTGTTTCAAGACGAAAACGCCTTAGTCGCTGCCATGCTGTATCGCACGGTACGCCGAGAGTTGGTCAGCATTGAGACAGTTGCCAGACATTTTGGTCAGGACATTGCTCATTTGGTTGAAGACACCTTGGCGATGGGACGGTTATCTGAAAGCATCGAAGAAAACAAACGCCTAGAAGACTATTTTGAGAATGAACAAAGAGATCAGCTATCCACCATTTATAGCATGCTCATCAGCACCACCAATGATGTGCGTGCAGTACTCATTAAGCTTGCTGAACGCACTTTTGCAATGCGTGAACTGTCCTTTTCACCGCCCGACCGCCAAAAGCGAGTTGCTCGTGAGGTGATGACCATCTACGCCCCACTGGCACATCGCCTATCCATCGCACAGTTAAAATGGGAATTAGAAGATCTTGCTTTTCGTTATCTTGCACCTGATGAGTACAAAAAAATCGCAAATCTCCTATCCGAAAAACGCAGTGAGCGAGAAAGCTACATCAAAACCGTCCAAGAGGATCTAAGCCAAGCACTTGCCCAAGTAGGCATCAAGGCAGAAGTATATGGGCGAGTTAAGCACATTTACTCCATCTGGCGAAAGATGAAAAAGAAAAACTTATCTTTTGATCAGCTCTACGACATTCGAGCATTACGCGTGCTGGTCAATACCAATGCCGAATGTTATCACACATTGGGCGTTGTGCATGGACTTTGGCGACACATTCCAGAGCAGTTTGATGATTACATCACCAACCCAAAGCCTAATGGATATAAGAGCCTGCACACCGCAGTCATTGCCAATCAACGCACACTAGAAGTACAAATTCGTACAATGGACATGCATTTTGAAGCAGAGCTTGGTAAGGCAGCGCATGTTAATTATAAGGAAGGACTTAAAGCCAAAAAGGACGATTACCTCACCCAAAAAATCAGCTCATTACGCCAGTTGCTTAGCAATGACAAGACTGATATCAGTACAGATGGCGAAGACGAACTGGACTTAGAAAATTCTGAACGCATCTATGTTTTTAGTCGTGATGGAGACATCACCGAGCTGCCAAAAGGTGCAACAGTATTAGATTTTGCTTATTATGTACATACCGAAGTGGGTAATCGAGCTCAAGGTGCGCGTGTCAATGGTCGATATGTGCCACTCACTTACCAACCCAAGACAGGCGATCAAGTAGACATCATTACCAAACCCAGCCGAGAACCCAATCGTGATTGGCTTGTGGCATCACTTGGCTACATTCATACCGCTCGTGCCAAATCAAAATTACGCCAATGGTTCAATCGACAAGACAAAGACAAAAACATTGAAACAGGCCGCACCATGCTGCTGCGTGAACTTGATCGCCTGTCAATCAGCCCCAATCAGATTGACCTAAGCACTCACCTAGAGTATTTTAATGTTAAAAATGAAGATGACTTATTCATTGCTCTTGTGATGGGCGACATAAGCACCGTACAACTACTGAGTAAAATCATCAATAAACTTGACCCAAATCCGCCCAGCATTGATGAAAATGTCATCAACATTAAGACGCCCAGACGACCCAACAAATATCACATTGATTTAGAAGGTCTTGATAATGTCGACATTCATTTGGCCAAATGCTGCAACCCTGTACATGGCGAACCCATCTCTGGATTTGTTACACTATCTAATGGCATCAGCATTCATCATAGCAGCTGTGCCGAATACCTAAGACTCATCAAAAAAGAGCCTCACCGTCAAGTCAGGGCAGACTGGCAAAAAGAATTTGGGCGTTATCAGCCTGTAACCATATTGGTCGAATCAAATTACCATCGTGGCATCCTAAGAGACTTGGTCAATATCATCGATAAAGAAAAGGTAAACATTCATCGAGCCGAAACCGTCTTTTCAGATGACACCATCAGTCAAATGAAGTTTCATATTGAAGTGGCAGGGCTTGCACATTTATCACGCTTGCTTGCCAAAATCGAACAGCAGCCCAATGTGCTGCACGCCAGACGCCACATTAATTAATATCATACAAACACCAAATCCAACCATGCCAGAATTACCAGAAGTAGAAACCACCAAAAACAGTCTTAACCCTCTATTAAATCAGGTCGTAACCGCAGTGCATGTCCGTCAGCCAAAACTGCGCCATATGATGCCGCATGACCTAGACAGTCTGGTTGGGTTTCGACTTGGCAAGCTTGAACGACGCGCCAAGTATCTTTTATTGCATTTTTATCATGAATCAGACGGCAATAAAGTACTGCTTGTTCATTTAGGCATGTCAGGAAGTCTGCAACAGCACCGTGTTGATGGGAATATCAACCCAAGAAAGCATGACCATCTCATCATTCGCTTTAATGAGATTGCCTTACATTATCATGATCCACGCCGCTTCGGTATCATTCTATGGGCGGATAATGACGCATACATTGATGGCAACGATGGTGTTAGAGAAAAGTTTTTAAAACATTTGGGACCCGAACCATTAACCGACGAATTTGATGCCGATTATCTATACCAGCATATCCACCGTTTTAAACATTCAAGTCATTCTACTGGAAAATTAAACAAACCCATCAACAAACCGATCAAAACACTCATCATGGATCAAAAAGTAGTCGTTGGCGTGGGCAATATTTATGCCACAGAAAGCTTATTTTTATCGGGCATTCACCCCAACACACCTGCCAATCAACTCAATAAAACTCAAATTGCCATATTGGTTCAGCACATCAAAAACATCTTGGCAGTAGCGATCGAAAAAGGTGGCTCAACCTTGCGAGATTTTACTGTCGAAAATGGTAAGGCGGGCTATTTTCAACAAACCCTACTTGCTTATGGCAATCAAGGCAAACCATGCACCATTTGCCAAACACCGTTAGTTGGTCAAAAAATTGGTGGGCGATCAAGCGTTTATTGCCCCACTTGCCAACCTTCGGTCAAGTCCCAATAGCACAAACGCCTTGTCAATCAATGAGCAAGGCGTTTTTTAGCAAGGCAGTTATTTTTTATCTCCCAGTTTTGCGCTGATTTCACGCAACAACAAGATCTCTTCTGCTGGCTCTTCTGGTGCTGTTGGCTCTTCAGCTTTACGACGCAATCTGTTCATTCCTTTAACCATCATAAAAATGATAAAGGCCAAAATGATGAAGTTGATGACGATAGTGATAAAATTTCCATAAGCAAGCATTGCCACACCTGCCTCTTTTAATGCCGCATAGCTGTTTGGATCAACACCTTCTGGCACATTGCCGAGCAACACAAACATGTTTGAAAAATCAAAACCACCAAAAATCGCCCCAACCAAAGGCATGATGATGTCCTCAACCAGTGATGTGGTGATTTTACCAAATGCCGCACCGATGATGACACCAACCGCCAAATCCATCACATTGCCTTTTAAGGCAAATTCTTTAAATTCTTGTATCATACTCATGATAAACACTCCAATCCAATTTTGATTAAAAAAACAAAAGCACCCAATTAACGGGCACTTTTGTTTCAATCATCACTACCATATTACGCTTTTAAAGCAGTGGAAATTCTAGCACAATCTTTTATCAAAAATGTAGTTTTTAATATTGACTGTGTGAACTTTTGTTAACAAGGCAAGGCTTTCAAATCAATCTTTTTTACGACCAAAGCGTTTGCGTTCATTTTCTGTCAAATAACGCTTACGAATACGAATTGATTTGGGAGTAACCTCTACCAATTCGTCATCTTCAATGAATTCAAGTGCTTGTTCTAGTGTGTATTCCAATGCAGGCGTCAAAATGATCGCATCATCAGAACCAGATGCACGAATGTTGGTCAATTGTTTGGCTTTGGTTGGGTTGACAACCATATCATCAGAACGAGAATTGATACCAACAATCATGCCCTCATAAACTTCAAGCTGCGGCTTGGCAAATAAACGGCCTCGATCTTGTAAACTAAACAGTGCATAACCCAAGCAAGTGCCCGTTACCATAGAAACCAATACGCCATTTTGACGCTTGGCAACCGCTCCTTCTTTGGCAGGTCCATAATGAGAAAAGCTTGATGTCATGATGCCAGTGCCTGATGTCATCGTCAAAAAGGCAGAGCGAAAACCAATCAACCCACGAGACGGCACTGTCGCTTCAATGCGAATACGACCCTTACCATCTACTTCCATGTTAGTCAATTCACCCTTGCGCTCACCCATTTCTTGCATGACCGCACCTTGGTGTTGCTCTTCAACATCAAAGGTAACATTTTCATAAGGCTCATTCATCACGCCATCAATTTCCTTCATGATGACTTGTGGACGAGAAACGCCCAGCTCAAATCCCTCACGACGCATGTTCTCAATCAATACCGACAGATGTAACTCGCCACGACCAGAAACTTTGAATTTTTCTGGGCTGTCAGTATCCTCCACACGCAACGCCACATTATGAATCAGCTCACGATCCAAGCGCTCACGAATATTACGCGAAGTGACGAACTTACCCTCTTTACCAGCAAATGGAGAATCATTTACCTGAAAAGTCATCGACACGGTCGGCTCATCAACTGATAATGCTGGCAAAGGCTCAACATTTTGTGGGTCGCAGATGGTATCTGAAATGTTGAGACTATCGAGACCAGTAACGCATACAATATCGCCTGCTTGGGCAAAATCCACATCAACGCGCTCAAGTCCATGATAACCCATGATTTTTAAGATGCGACCATTGCGTTTGTTACCATCTTTATCAATGACGGTAACAGGAGTGTTTGTCTTAACAGAGCCACGCTGAATGCGGCCCACTCCAATGACACCCACGAAACTGTTATAATCCAAACTTGAGATTTGCATTTGGAATGGACCATCAACATCTACTTTTGGTGGCTCAACAATATCTACAATCGTTTCAAACAATGGCGTCATATCACTTGCCAGATCATCAGGATCAAGGCCTGCAATGCCATTAATCCCCGAGGCATATACGATGGGGAAATCCAACTGCTCATCAGTCGCACCAAGACTGTCGAATAAATCGAATACCTGATCAATCACCCAATCAGCACGAGCAGCAGGCTTATCAATCTTATTGATGATCACGATTGGCTTAAGACCACGAGCAAACGCCTTTTGAGTAACAAAGCGAGTTTGTGGCATTGGGCCTTCTTGGCTATCTACCAACAAAAGCACACAATCAACCATACTCATCACACGCTCCACCTCACCACCAAAATCAGCGTGGCCAGGGGTGTCTACGATATTGATGCGATATTGAGTACCAGTGCGTGCATCCGTCCATTTGATGGCGGTATTTTTTGCCAAAATCGTAATACCTCGTTCACTTTCCAAAGCATTTGAATCCATCACACGCTCAATATCTCCTGAACGCTCGCCCAATGCACCAGATTGTTGTAGCAGTTTATCAACCAAGGTGGTTTTACCGTGGTCAACATGTGCAATAATAGCAATATTACGCAGATTTTTAATGTCGTTTGCCATAAATACTCGTTTAAAGTTTGAAAAGAAATGTCAATGAATCGAAAAAACATAATGATTGCTCGTCAAAAATTCATAAACAATCAACAATAATCAATATGTAATCAATTAAGAAGGCAGGAAGCTCGTATCGTGATAAATGGCAAAACAAAAAATATCCATCATTTACTCATCACAATAAGAGAAATTGCAAATTATACCATATGTATAACCTTATTAAAAGAATCCAAAAAATAAAAAGAACCGCCAAAGTAGCGATTCTTTTTATCAGTCAATCAAAATATTGATTAACGAATTACCATGTCTTTGGTTTGTTCAACTGTGGTAACCTTTTGACCAGTAGTTTTTACAACCACACGACGGTTCAATACACGACCTGCTTCAGTGTCGTTAGACTCGATTGGCTGATTGAAGCCGTAACCAACCGCACTTAGACGGTTAGGAGCAATACCAAACTCAGTGGCCAGCATTGCTTTAACAGCATTTGCACGAGCTTCTGATAGGCGTTGGTTATAACGAGCACTTGAACGGTTGCTGTCTTTAGACGCATGACCTTCAACGATGGCAGTTGCATTTGGGAACGCACGCATTGCTTGTGCTACTTTTGCCACTTCGTTACGATATTGAGCTTTGATCACAGATTGATCACGATCAAAGAACACGCGTGGAGCAATGTTTAGCTGCTCGGTCACATTCACTTGTTGTGGGCAACCACGAGCATCAACAACATTGTTTACTTGAGAACCAGGTGCACCTACGCAAGCGTCAACATGATCTGGCACACCATCGCCATCAACATCAACAACAACATCTTCAATGATCACAGGAGTAACTGGCTCAGTGATGACTGGCTTAGGCTCAGGTTTAGGCTCTGGCATTGGCTCAGGAATCACAGGAATAACAGCAGCAGCTGGAGCCAAACGACCGCCTAGAGTAACCTCAACACCTGCCAAAGCAAGACCTTCCCACCATTTGTTGTCAAAATTGTGGATTGCACGAGCTTCACCACGAAGTGCCAATGCATCATTAACTAGGTAGCGAGCACCCAAACCAATGTTGCCGATGGTATCTTTTGAAGTGGTTACTTCTGTACCAGCAGCCACATTCTGACCTTGAGCAATTTTGCCATATGGTGCATTAGCATTATCTGCTACATAGGCTGCTTGGTTTTCAATTTTAGTTTTTTGTTGACCTGCACCGATCAATACATAAGGCTTGAACTTGCTGTTAGCATTGTAGCCAGTGAACTGCTCAGTACCGATTAGGAAGTTACCGCTGATGGTTTGTTGCTCAGAGTCAAAACGATTAGCAGCGTCTAGATTGAATGAGCGATCAGAAGCTTTTGCGTCGCTGTTAGAAACAGCATATTCTACTTGTAATTGAGTAGATGGGGTAAGTTCTACACCAAGACCCGCACCAATCCACAGATCGCTATCAAGAGCAACACCATCTTTTACTTGATGGTCTGGGTTTAATTGTTTGCCAGTGCGTAATACTTCTCGTTGCTTGTCATGTGCTTCATCATTGTAGTGGTAGCCTAGTAGCAATGGACTAACAGTCACACCAGCAGAAGCAGCGGTCGCTGCAGTAGCAAGTACTGCGATAGCGATTTTATTAAGTTTCATAACTTCCTCCAAAAGGATTATTGAGTTTAACTGATCATATTTTACCATCATGTTATTGATTTGCCAATAAAGTTTGACAATAAAAATCCATGGGTCTTGAGTCAGATGCGATTAGCTTAACGGCATTTGTAGAAAAAATCAACCGTTTTTTAGACACTACTACACAATGTTACACAAACATGCTGATTTTTTACAAACCATTCAACCGCCCAGCTACCAAAAATCCAGCAGCCCTCATCTGACCAATTCCACCCCAGTGCTTTTTGATGAATGGCATCATCGGTTCCACAAAACCAATCACACGCCCTTAATAAAAGCTTGTTTCATTTTTATAACCGCACGATCAAGCCCCACAAATACAGCACTTGCGATGATACTATGTCCAATATTCAGCTCATGAATGCCATCAATTTGAGCAATCGGTGCAACATTGTCATAAGTCAATCCATGACCTGCGTTGATGAGCATTTGACTGGTTTTGCCTTTGGCATATTGTACAGCTGCTTTGATGCGATTAAGTTCAGCATCAACCTCAACTTGATGGTTCGCCAAGCTTGCATGAGCATAAGCCCCTGTATGTAGCTCAATCGCATCTGCATTCATGGCCACCGCCGCATCGATTTGGCGAACATCTGGATCAATGAATAATGACACTAAAATATTTGCCGTTTTCAACCTTGCAACAAATTCAGGCAATTTTGGCAGACTAGCCACATCAAGACCACCTTCTGTGGTAATCTCTTGGCGTTTTTCTGGCACCAAGCACACCCAAGTCGGCTTAACATCTAAAGCAATGGCAAGCATTTCATCAGTTACTGCCATTTCAAGATTCATGCGCGTCTTTAAAGCCTTTTTCATTGCATAAACATCGGCATCTTTAATGTGGCGACGATCCTCTCGTAAGTGCAGAGTGATGCCATCAGCACCAGCTTGCTCACAGACGACAGCTGCCTCTATTGGACAAGGGTAACCAACCCCTCGTGCATTACGCAATGTGGCAACATGATCAATATTCACACCCAATAGCGGTATATTCGCCATAACATTCTCTCACAATCTATCGGTTTTAAAACGCAGACTCTGCTGCCAAAGTTTACGGCTATGCAAGGGCTTGTAGTCAAGCAGATGATTCATCACATCTTTTTGCAGCCGCCCAAACAAATCAAGCTTTTCCAAATAAATCCCCTCATCAGTATCAGCTCTTGCCATCACGATCAAATCTCCCCCCAAATATGATGCACGATTCATGCTTTTTTCCAAACTTCCTATCTGATGAGTGAATGTTGAGATGATGGGTACAAAACCCTTCTCAGGAATAAAATGATAGCTGTGGTCATGAATGATTGCCCGCCCCAAAGAATCTTGACCAAAATCTATGGCAACACCCAGTTCATCAAACAAGGAACGCTCAAACCGTCGTAATGAAAGCTTGATGTGGAGCATTAGCTCATCTTTTGGGCAATTCAACCCCACTAATAGCATCACTTCATCATGGTAGGCCCGCCACAATGCAGGACAGGCATTCTCCAGCATCAATAATCGACAAAGCACCTCATTCATATAAAATAAAGCATATTGAGCCATACTTCCAGCTGGCATCACTGGAAATCTTGATGCTGGTTGAATTTGACCAAAGGTTTTTAACGCATTTTTGCCTGTGGCAAACAAATTGACCAGCACAAATGAAAGCGCACCTTTAGCACCAACACCATGCACCAAGCCAAATTCGTTTGTGAATATTTGATAAATCGCCCGCCTTTCTTGATATGCCCTTGCGTGTAACACATAGCCTATTAATGGTTGTTGTCGCAAAAGATTCAATATCCCAAACTGTTCAAGGCTCGCTCATCATCCGACCAACCTTTTTTGACTTTCACCCAAAGGGTGAGCATGATTTTGCGATCAAATAATTTCTCCATGTCTTGTCTTGCCTCTATGCCAACTTGCTTGATTCGCTTGCCTTTATCTCCAATCACAATGGTTTTTTGCCCCGCTCTTTCAACAAAAATGGTGGCATCAATGAAAGTTACTGCTTTTCGCCATTTTCCTGTCTCTGGGTCTTGATGAGCAGGTTCATCTTTGAAGGTATCAATCTGTACAGTCAAGTCATACGGCACTTCATCACCTGATTGACGCATGATTTTTTCACGAATGATTTCACTTGCCAAAAAACGCTCAGAACGATCGGTAATTTGCTCAGAATCAAAAATCGCCGGCCGCTTGGGTAAAAATTGTCCAATGACCGATTTTAACCGATCTAAGTTATGCCCACGCAATGCAGAAACTGGCACGATATCAGCAAAATCAAAACTTTCATTAAAACTTTCAATCACAGGCAACATTTGAGATTTATCTTTAATGGTATCCGATTTATTGATGACCAAAACCACAGGTAATGTCGTGGTCGACAACTTCTCCAAAGTCAAAAGATCATCCTCCCTCCATTGTAGTGCGTCCACCACAAATAATACCAAATCCACATCGGTCAATGCGGATATGGCCGTCTTATTCATACGCTCATTGATTACTTTGACTTCCTTGGTATGAATTCCAGGGGTATCCACAAAAACAATCTGCTTATCATCATCTGTAAAAATACCATGAATGCGATGGCGTGTGGTTTGTGGCTTGCGTGATGTGATGGACAGCTTTTGCCCAAGCAGATGGTTCATCAGTGTTGATTTGCCGACATTCGGTCTGCCCACAATGGCCACAAAACCAGCACGAAAATCATCGCAGACGGTGCTTGTCTGACTGTCAAAAAATGACGATATCACATCATCATTGTTCAAATCTCGTTCATTGTCAATCATATCTTGCCTTACTTGTTTCATAGTCTGTTAAGCGATTTGGTTGCAACTCATGCCTAAAATATCATTCATTCAAATACAAAACCACCTAAAATAGCGGAACTCATCAAAATAGCCATCAACTGTCATTCACAGGGCTATTTGCACCCTATTTAGCTGATTGATCATCAGCTCAGCACATTTTTGCTCGGCAATTCGGCGAGATTCGCCCAATTGTGTGATGGGCTCAATACCGACCAAGCCCACTCGGCAGGTTACCACAAAGGTTTGGTTTGGTGCATTACCAATGACTTCAACAAGCTCATAACTGGGTAGTGACATGCGATTGCCTTGCAACCACTCTTGCAAGCGAGATTTGGCATCTTTAAGTACTTTCTCCTCACCCACCTCTAAAATCAAAAACTCATACCACACCTTAATCATTTTCCTGATCGGATTAATGTCGCCACCACTATCCAAATAAATGGCCGCCACAATCGCCTCGACCGCATCTGCCAATATCGATGCCCGATGACGACCACCGCCTTTACGCTCACCCACTCCCAATATGAGATGGCGAGATAACTCTAAGCGTTCAGCAATCTGCACCAGTGTTTCTTGGCGAACCAATGTGGCACGCATTCTGCTTAGCTTACCCTCATCATGATTGGGAAAGTGTAAAAATAACTCTTCGGTAATGACTACCCCAAGCAAAGCATCACCTAAAAACTCCAATCGCTCATAGTTAGCCCTAGGGTCATAAGAACGATGTGTCAACGCTCTTTTAAGATAGCTCGCATCATGAAAAACATAACCCAATTTTTCAGACAGGACAGACAAGCCTTGTTCAAAATTAGCGAAATGCGACTGCTTGCCAAGCTGCACTTTAGCACCTAATTTATTAAAGTCGTTCATTACTTGCCCATCTCACACTGTGTATACAAATCGCATTTTTAAGCATCAATCAATTGCACCCATCCTATTAAAACTTGGGAGTTTAAAACCAGCATCTTTGTGCATCCAAATATAAGTCGCCTTACCAGATAAGTTCTCTTCTGGCACAAAACCCCAGTACCGAGAGTCTTTACTATCATCTCGGTTATCCCCCATCACAAAATAGTGTCCCTCCGGCACCACAATCGCCCACTCTCTACCTTGGGAGGTGATGACCTCTGGTGCATTCTGCTGCAAAAACTGTCCATCCTGAGAAGTATTCAGGTTGCCCAAATAGCGAACACGATACTGATGATCACCCAGAGTTTCTTGATAATAATGAGCGAATGTTTCTTCTCGTTGCCCAAATTTTGTACGCTCTTCATCACTCAACGCACGACCTTCAATCCGTGCTGGCAAAAGCTTACTGATGAATTCTTCATTCATATGGTAGGCAGTCTTTTGTGTTGCGACGGCTTGACCATTAATACTCAATACGCCATCTTTATAAGCCACCGTATCGTTTGGCAAGCCAATCACACGCTTGATGTAATAAATCTTCGGCTGCATTGGATAACGAAATACTGCCACATCGCCACGCTTGGGACTACCCAAGTCCAATATTTTAGTATGTGTTAAGGGTAGGCGTAGTCCATAAGATGATTTGTTGACGACGATGAAATCACCCGTATATAGAGTCGGCACCATTGAGCTTGAAGGGATATTAAAGGGCTCAACAATGAATGATCGTACTAACACAATCACCACTAGAATCGGTAAAAATTCATAAGACCAGCGTATCAGGAAATTCCCACCATAGGCTTCCTGATCAATCTTAGCAGATGCAAGATTTTGCTTGGCCAAATGGTAACGCTGATAACACTCTTGAACTGATTGGGGAGTGTCATCGCTTGGCTTGAAGTTATCGATGTCAGTTGTGATTTGATGGTCCCTAAGCACATCCTTTAAAGCATCTTGAGATGATGACAGCTGATTATGTGCAAGCTGAACTTTTTTATCAGCCAGTTTAGCATTGTGCTGTTTCTTTAGTGCAACTTTATCCACAAGCCATACAAGCAAAAATACCAGCGTGATAGGTACTAATATCAAGTTAATATCAAAGTTCATAGACCACCTTTTCGTACTTTAACACCGACAATCGTTTGATAAACATGTTTAAATTAACTATCAACTTTCAAAACCGCCAAAAACGCTTCCTGTGGAATTTCCACACTACCCACCTGCTTCATCCGCTTTTTACCTGCCTTTTGCTTTTCAAGCAGTTTTTTCTTACGACTGACATCGCCACCGTAACACTTAGCAAGCACATCTTTACGCATGGCCTTTACCGTACTTCTTGCAATGATTTGCGAACCAATAGCAGCTTGAATGGCAACATCAAACATTTGACGAGGAATCAACTCTTTCATCTTTTCAACCAGCTGACCACCACGACGGCGAGCGTGTTCTTGATGGCATATCATGGCCAGTGCATCAACCTTCTCACCGTTGATCAAAACATCAACACGAGACAGCTTATCTGCTTGATAACGCTCAAAACCATAATCTAAAGATGCAAAACCACGACTGGCGGACTTTAGCTTATCAAAAAAGTCCATCACCACTTCACCCATTGGAATGTCAAAAACAACCTGTACTTGACGAGCCATAAATTTCATATCCACTTGAACGCGCGCGCGTTCAATAGCAAGCGTAATTACATTACCTAAGTATTCTTGAGGCACTAAAATATGACAACGGGCAATTGGTTCACGAAATTCAGCAATCACACCCACATCAGGCAGACGAGAGGGGTTATCCACATAGACAATATCACCATTTTTCTTGACTACCTCATAAATCACCGACGGGGCGGTTGTGATCAAATCAAGATCGTACTCTCGCTCTAAACGCTCTTGGATGATTTCCATGTGTAACATGCCCAAAAAGCCGCAACGAAAGCCAAAGCCTAAGGCATCAGAAGTGTCTGGCTCAAAGAATAAAGCTGCATCATTAATTTGCAATTTTTGTAATGCTTCACGAAATTTTTCAAAATCACTTGAATCAACCGGAAACATGCCCGCATAAACTTGCGGTGTTACTTTTTGAAATCCAGGAATGTTTTCGACTTCTGGAGTCTTAGCAAGAGTAATGGTGTCGCCCACAGGAGCACCTTGAATGTCTTTAATACCTGCGATGACAAAACCCACCTCACCTGCTTGCAAAATACCTGTTTCTAAACGCTTGGGCGTAAACACACCGATAGAGGTGACCAAATGACTTTCACCTGTTGATTTGACAAAGATACGATCGCCTGTACGAACCTCGCCCGTTCTTACACGCATCAATGATACAACACCCAAATAATTATCAAACCACGAATCAATGATCAGGGCTTGAAGTGGCGCATCGCGATCACCTGCTGGAGCGGGGATTTTTTCTATCAAAACCTGCAAAAGATCATCAATGCCCACACCTGTCTTAGCAGACACTCTTGGTGCCTCAACTGCTTCAATGCCGATAATATCCTCAATTTCCTCAATAACTCTTTCAGGTTCCACTTGAGGCAAATCAATCTTATTAAGAACAGGCAAGACCTCTAAGCCTTGTTCTACGGCTGTATAACAATTTGCCACACTTTGAGCTTCAACGCCTTGTGCTGCATCAACGACAAGCAAGGCCCCTTCACAAGCCGCCAAAGAACGAGAAACCTCATAAGAAAAATCCACATGACCTGGCGTATCAATGAAGTTCAGCTGATATTTTTCACCATTTGGATGATGATAGTAGAGCGTAACAGACTGAGCCTTAATAGTGATACCCCTTTCTCGCTCAATATCCATACTGTCTAAAACTTGTGCTTGCATTTCACGATCAGAAAGACCTCCACAAACCTGAATAAAACGATCAGCCAATGTAGACTTACCATGATCAATATGGGCGATGATAGAAAAGTTGCGAATGTGAGTGAGTGCAGTCATGATATCTGATGATAAAGTAAAATGATAACATGGTATTTTAACAGCTTTTCACTAAAAAACATAGCCGGTTAAAAGATATTAATAAATTTAGTATTCAGCTCACTCAAACACCTTTTGGATTCCAGCCTTGACATATGAAATTACCCCCTCCATCATCTGATGAAGGGGGTAATCAAATAAGGTGCTGACGATGACCTACTCTCACATGGGCGAACCACACTACCATCGGCGCTAAGACGT
>NZ_JAMBAQ010000007.1 GCF_023336735.1 Moraxella oculi
AACGTCTTAGCGCCGATGGTAGTGTGGTTCGCCCATGTGAGAGTAGGTCATCGTCAGCACCTTATTTGATTACCCCCTTCATCAGATGATGGAGGGGGTTTAATGTTGATATTAGTGTCATGTTGGTTGTATATTATTTACTAGAATTGATTGCTATCGGTGGGTTATGTGTCGACAAAAGGGATTTACATTATTTGAGTTGATGCTTGTCTTGGTGATTGTTGCTGTTCTCATATTCTTTGCACAACCTTTTTATTGGGGCATAATGCAAAGAGTTGAGTCACACGCCATCCGCAGACATATTCATGATGCAATTCGTTTGGCGAAAGTGGAGAGCCGAATTCGTAATAAGGATGTTTTGATTTGTATCATGAATGACGATGTGTGTCATAGAAACGCTCAGGGGAGCTTGATAGTTTTTGTGGATATGAACAAAAACAATAAATATGATAACAAAGATATTATTGTCAGTAAAGAAAGACTGTCGCTTAAATATGGTATAATCAGTGTGAATGCTTCTGCTAACCGAGACTATATGAAATTCATGGGAGATACAGGTAGACCTCGTGGTAATTTTGGTCATATTAAGTATTGTAATGTTCTAAAACAAGAATATCATAGTTTTCAAGTGGTTGTTAATATGCATGGGTTAGTTTCAGAAAAGCGCGGTGATCGACTGGATATTGGTTGTTAGGAGTAAGGGTGGCGGTAGATTTTTCACAGACCTTGATTGTTGCCATTTCGGCGACAGCATTATTTGACTTGACGAATATTGAAGCAAAATACATGCAATTTATGAAAGAGGATGTAAGCACTGCCATTAAGCGTTTTCGTGAGTACATGCAGGCACATGAGAATGATCCGTTGCTGCCAGGAACTGGTTATCCGCTGATCAAAGCCTTGCTTAATCTAAACAAATATCAAGACCGTAAAGATTATCATGATGAGTCTCCATTTGTTGAAGTGGTAATTGTTTCTAAATCCACGCCTGACATGGGCATTCAAGTATTAAATGCCATTCGTTCACATGGGCTAAATATCACTCGCTCAGCGTTTATTTCTGGTGGTTCGGTTGCTGATTACATTGATGATTTTGATGTGGACTTATTCTTAACGACCAATCCGAGTGACGCACAAAAAATCACTGATGCTGGCGTATGTGCTTGTGCCATTTTGGATACAGCACCAATTGACATATCCATGCTTGATGATAAGCAATTACGCATTGCTTTTGACGGAGATGCGGTGCTTTTTAATGAAGCAAGTGAACTTGTTTTTCAGCAGCATGGATTAAGGGCTTTTCATCATTATGAAAATGAAAAGATGAATATGCCAATGGATAAGGGACCCTATGCGGATTTTTTGATTAAGCTTTCTAAACTGCAAGCCAAACTGCCTGTCTATGATGAGGTAGATGATAATCCAATTCGTATCGCCTTGGTAACTGCTAGGAATGCCCCTGCTGACATGCGTGCCATCAAGACCCTGCGAGCATGGGGTGTTAGTGTGGATGTGGCTTTTTTCTTGGGTGGATTAAATAAAACGCGTGTATTACAAACTTTTGCACCGCACATCTTTTTTGATGATCATATTAAACACATTAATGCTGCACGCAGTCATGTGCCATCAGCACATGTGCCTTACCACTCTGCATCGTTACTGAATGAATTTACCCAAGAACCCTTACACGCTAGAGTGTTTAAACCTATTAAAAAAGATAAAAGGTCTGAGTAATGAAAATGGCAAATTTCACGGTATTGGCCATCATCGTGCTATTATTGAGACGCAGCAGTAAAAAGTCTTGCAACTCATGATTCGTTTGATTGATACTCATACGCATTTTGATGTGCCAGAATATGACGGTCTTAGATCAACTCTTGCAACTGATGCTTTTGACCGTGGTGTCCAGCACTTATTATTGATTGGTCTTTTGGCAAAATATTTTGGACGAATGGTGCAGGTGCGTGATCAATTGGCACTGTTAAAAACAGCTCCCATGCCTCATCTTGCTTTTGGATTGCATCCTTTGTATGTTCGTCAGCAGCATGAAGATGATTTGGAGACGCTTGCTACCTTTATGGCAAGTCATTCAACAGTGGCAATTGGTGAAATTGGCCTAGATGCTTATCAAGACGAATTAAAAGATGCTAAGGTGATGGTCAGGCAAGAAATGTTCTTTATTGAGCAAATTAAGCTTGCTAAAGCCCATGAGCTACCCATTTTATTGCATATTCGTAAAAAGCACGCCGATGTTTTGCGGATTTTAAAAGAACAGTCTTATCGTGCGGACAATCTTGGGGGGATTGCTCATGGTTTTAGTGGTGGTGAGCAAGAAGCATTGGCATTCGTGAAAATGGGGTTTAAGCTTGGGATTACTGGACAAATTACCAATTTAAATGCCAAAAAATTGCGTCGTGCTGTGATGGCGGTGTTCAAAAAGTATGGAGCACAAGCTTTTGTGATTGAAACAGACTGTCCTGACATGATACCTGCGTGTTGCCATCATCATGGTCGCTTGAATGTGCCCGCCAATCTGATTCATGTGTTTGATGAGTTATCACTTCTTTTTGAGATGGATCAAGAGGTTTTGGCAAGACAATTATGGCAAAATACTAATTCGGCTTTACGCCAAGAGTGGATTTATGAGTGATTTTATAGCAATGCGTCGTTTTACAGGTACTCGTACGCTTTATGGGTCGGATTTTGAACGGTTTTTTAAAGCACATGTTTATGTGATTGGCGTGGGTGGTGTGGGGTCTTGGGCAGCAGAAGGTCTTGTCAGGACTGGTGTTGGGGAGATTACCCTTGTGGATCTGGATGTTTTGGTTGAAAGTAATATCAATCGTCAGTTGCCAGCACTTGACACAACACTGGGCGAATCAAAAATTGAGTCTATGGCAAACAGACTGCGACAAATCAACCCTTGTATCAAGCTTAATTTGGTGGATGATTTTTTGACCCAAGATAATGTCGAAAAAATCCTACCGTCAAAACAGTACGCTCAACAGTTGCAGGAGAGTGGTGGTCAAGTGGTGGTGCTTGATTGTGTGGATGATATGAGTGCCAAGCTTGCCATCAGTTTACATTGTCGATTTAACAAAATCAAATCCATCATCTCAGGGGGTGCGGGCGGTAAGATTGATCCAACAAAAATTCAAGTGGCGGATTTAAAAGATGTCATTCAAGACCCTTTGTTGGCCAAATTGCGTACACGCTTAAAAGACAAAGGCATCACTCAAAATAAAAAAGGTAAATTTGGCATGAAGTGCGTGTATTCTACCGAGCAACTAAAAATGGCAAAAGCATGCGAAAGTGGGCTGAATTGTGGCGGTTATGGCTCTTCAGTGGCAGTTACCAGTGTTGTTGGTATGGTGATGGTGTCGGAGTGTTTGGCCATGCTGTCTAAATAATACTTTAAAGCTGGCGTATGAACAGAAAATCTATTTTATTAAATCGCACTCCAAAAGTTAGACACCGCTTTTGGGGTGTTTTATATCACAAATACACAGTAGATTTTAACCTGTTTATCATCATAATCACCAAAATTACCGCAAAAACCACAAGATGTCTGAACTTGAAATCGCAGCGTCTTTAAAGATTAACTCAAATTTAATGAATATCAAAGGCATATCATTGATCGATGTCATTGATTAACCAATCTCAATAAACTTGATAATACCATTGATGAACATGCATAACACTCACCATGATAATGATGATAGAAGAGAGCTAAAATTAAAAAAGACCAAGTCCTGTAGCAAACAGATACTTAGTCTTTGATAAAATCACTTAACCTACCATCTGACATTGAATCTTGTGTTTAAGATTTGGAGGTGATGGTGGTCGGGTGCCTATTTGGTAATTTTTTTCATCGCTTTTTCGTAAAGTTCGTTAAATTTGGCTTTAGCGGCATGTGCAAATTCACTGTCAGTTTGCTCATCAATCATGTCGCTGATTTTATTGAGCAACTCTTTGGTTTTGGATTGTTGATAGACTGGTAAGCGTGCACAAATCTCGCCAACCTTGATGCGAACATCATTCAAAACGCTTTCATCGCCACGGGCATCAAGTATGTCACAAATCCAATTTGCCAACTCTGTACATTCTGCTTCTTTAAAGCCACGAGTGGTGATGGCAGGAGTGCCAATTCGGATGCCGCTGGTAACGAATGGCGATTTTGGATCGTTGGGCACGGAGTTTTTGTTGACGGTGATGTGTGCATCGCCCAGCCATTTGTCGGCTTCTTTACCTGTAATGCCTTGCTTGATGAGGCTGATCAGCATGAGGTGGTTTTTAGTGCCGCCAGAAACGACATCATAGCCACGATCTTGAATGACTTTTGCCATTGCGTTGGCGTTGGCAAGTACTTGTTGTTGATATGTCTTAAAATCATCACTCATTGCCTCTTTAAAGCACACGGCTTTGGCAGCAATCGCATGCATGAGTGGGCCGCCTTGTGTGCCAGGAAATACCGCAGAATTGAGCTTTTTCTCAATTTCTTCATTGGCTTTGGCAAGAATCAGACCTGAGCGAGGGCCACGCAAGGTTTTGTGAGTGGTTGTGGTGGTAACATCAGCGATTTGTACTGGATTGGGGTAGAGTCCTGCTGCTACCAAGCCTGCCACATGAGCCATGTCCACCATCAAGTATGCACCAACATCATCAGCGATTTGGCGGAATTTTTGCCAATCCATCACTTGTGAGTAAGCGGAAAATCCTGCAATGATCATTTTTGGTCGATGTTCATGAGCAAGTCGAGCCACCTCGTCATAGTCAATCAAGCCGTCATCATCAATGCCGTAATGCACAGCATGGTAGGTCTTGCCGGAAAATGATACAGGTGAGCCATGCGTCAAATGTCCACCATGAGCCAAGCTCATGCCAAGAACGGTATCGCCTGGTTCTAGTAAAGCAAGATAAACAGCAGCATTGGCATTTGAACCAGAATGTGGTTGCACATTGGCATAATCTGCACCAAACAGCTCTTTGGCACGGTCAATGGCAATTTGTTCAATGATATCAACATGTTCACAGCCACCGTAATAGCGTTTGTTTGGATAGCCTTCGGCATACTTGTTGGTCAGCTTCGAGCCTTGTGCTTGCATGACGGCGGGTGAGCAATAGTTTTCTGAGGCAATCAGCTCAATGTGATCTTCTTGACGCTGACTCTCCTTGTTGATGGCATCGGCGATTTGTGGATCGTAAGTGTGTAAATGAATGTCTTTGAACATGATGAACTCCCTCTTTAAAATAATAAAAACAACAGTTAGTGTATCATAATTTAAAAATATCACAAGGTTTTATGTGTTTTCGCATGGGTGTAAACACCCCTATGCCAAGCATCTTTACTGAACGCACGGAATGACTAAATGACTTGTAAAAAGTTTTGTAAAAAAATTTCCTCAATCAAAATGCGACGACCTTGCCAATGATAAATGTTTACTCGTCCAAATTGCCCATCTTGTTCAAAAATTTGCCGAATGTATGGCAGTTTTTTGTTTTTTTTGAATAGTACATAGCCGATGGGTGTGTTGCCCAAATGGCGTAATCGCCTGCCTTCACCTGTCAAACTTGACAGTGGAAAGATGCTTTTGGCGTGTACCCATGCTTGATGCTCATCACCGAACAGTAGAACTTCTCTTACCCATGCCAAACTTTGATGACGAAGTGGTAGTTTTAGAGTTTTTTTATGTGCAAAATCAATCGCTTGCCATCCTTCTTTGATGACTTTGACCTGAATGGGTTGACCTGATTTTTTTTCAAGCAAGGTGGTTAAAGAGCCTTTCGCGTTGAGGTAGGGCAATAGCTTGGCAGGGGGTGATGTCATGATTGTGATGAATGATGCTTTAATGATTGGCGTGCTTTGGGATATTGTAGCACAGAACCGTCAAATTACTGAATGAATTCACAATTTTTCTAGCCATAAATTCACACCGAAACCGATGAATACACAAGCGGCAAAAAACATGGCGATTGTCGCCGCTGCAGGTCGAGAGCCAAATGCACGAGCAAGCTTTTTGCCACCAAAAATTAATAAAGTCAAATAGCTCATGCTGACTAATTGCAAAATGACTGCCAATATCAAAAAAGGTAAGAATGGTCGGTCATAATTAGGATCGACAAACTGCACAAAAAAAGATAGGAAAAATAAAATTGCTTTTGGGTTGGTTAAGCTAAGTAGTAGCGAGCGATAAAAATGGTTTTGTTGCTTGGTGGTTGTGGGTTGGGGGTTTTTGATGGGTTTTTGGTGATTTCTTAGGGTGTCATACGCTCCCATCAATAACCGTATGCCGATATACGCCAAATAGCAGCCGCCAATCAGTTTTATCCCATCAAAAACGGTGGGGTATGCTTTGAATAAAGTGCCAGCCCCCAAGATGGTTGCAGTCATTAGCACGCCATCACCCACCAAAATGCCAAGCATCGCTAATGCCCCAGCTTTCTTACCGTGATTGGCTGATACCAATAGGCAATATAAGCTATTTGGGCCAGGTAATAAAATGATGATGATGACGCCAAGTAAGTAAGTGGTTAAGTCGGTAATGCCAAACATGAACGAATCTTTTTTTGATGAATGTGGTGTGTGCTTAAAGTGATTGGTAGTATTGTTCAATTTTAGGAATGATTTGTCGCTTTCGACTGATGACACCTGTCAAAGAAAACACGCCATTTGTCATGGTTGTGTCAAAGGTTTGAGTGAGAATGGCGTTTTGGGCGTCGTCATAAGCAATCGCATACCCAGTTTTTTCTTGAATGTCAGCGATGGCAATCATCAGATGGGTTAGGTTTTTTTCCTGTTTAAGTATTTGTGCCGCCTTAATCAGTTCATCACGGCGTGCCAGCAGTTGTGTGGTGTGCATTGTCTCAATCCCTGCGACACCCCACCGATGACCGCATAAATCATACTCTTTATAATCCAGCAATAGAATTTGACGCACGGTTAGGTGATTGGTATTGCTTTTTGCCAAAAACATCTGATGGGCGAAGTTGTCTTTGTCGGCTGTTGACAGTCCGATGATTTTTAATAATTTATCCACGACTTGTTTGTCATCATCTGTGGTGGTAGGGCTTGTGAGATTAAGAGTGTCAGAAATGATGGCAAATAGCATGAGCGTGGCAAGCATTGGTGTGATGGCGATGGCTTTTTGAGCGAACATTTCATATAAAATCGTACAAGTGCAGCCAACAGGGTGTATGCGAATGTAGGCGGTGTTTGATGTGGTGAGATTGGCTTTGTGATGGTCTATGATGAATCGTAAGTCAAACTCATGCAGATTTTTGATGGATTGGCTTGCTTCGTTATGATCGGTCAGACCGATTTTATCCCCCTTGGTCAATGTATTAAAGGGTTGATCTGGATTGAGATGGGGTAAAAGCATGTCTGGCGTATCTTTTAACTCTTCGCCAAACCTGGCGAATAAATGGCGAATCACGAAGGCTGTTTCAGGATTCGGTTTGCCCAAGCGATAAGCAGTGGCTTTGATGTTTTGGGCGTTAAGCCAGTATGCCAATGCAAATGCGGAGGCAAAAGCATCGGTGTCTGGCGAGGTGTGTCCAAAAATGTGGTGCATGAGTGTTTCAAGTCCTAGCAGTGATATTGAGTGGGGTCTTTGTCGTTGGCAGAAACAGTGGTTGGCATGTCCATAAAAAATGCTTGCTGTATGTTGTCTTTAGCTTGTTGATAATAAGAAAAGGCATGTAAGCAAGTGGTGCGTAGGTCTGTTTGCCAGTTTGGAATTTGACTTTTCATGCAGCCAAACTTATTTGGTCTGTCGGGCAGCGTTTTGGCAAAATCGGCGGCCAATAAAGCATCTTCACGATTATTGCAGACCAGTGCCATGTCGCAGCCAGCATCAATGGCGGATTTGACACGCATGGTAACATCACCTGCGACATGTGCAGCTTTCATGGACAAATCATCTGAGAATAGCACGCCGTCATAGCCCAGCTGATCCCGCAGAATGTCTTGTAGCCAGATTTTGGAAAAGCCAGCAGGCTTGTCATCGATTTGGCTAAAAATCACATGTGCAGGCATGAGAGCGGCCAGTTTGTCTAGGTTGTGTTTAAAGCTGACCAAGTCGCATGCTAAAATTTTTTCAAAACTGCGATTGTCGATGGCATCTGACACATGAGAGTCTGGGGCGATGGATCCATGACCTGGAAAGTGTTTGCCTGTTGCTTGCATGCCAGCGTCATTCATGCCGGTGATGAAGCGATCTGATAACTTACTTACCGTTTGTGGATTGGTATGAAACGCTCGATCACCAATCACGAGACTGACCCCATCAATGTCCAATACGGGTGCAAAGCTGATATCCACCCCCACCGCCAGCACTTCACATGCCATTAAGTAGCCTGCATCATAAGCAAGCTGGCAGGCTCTATCGGCATCTGTGTCATAAAGCTTACCCAGCTTGCCCATCGCAGGCAAGGGAGAGAATCCTGTACGAAATCTGGCCACTCGCCCACCTTCTTGATCAGCGGCGACGATGATGTTGGGATTGATTAGTCGTATTTGGTCGGTTAAAGTGCGTACCTGTTCAGGGGTGTCTACATTGCGTGCAAATAAAATCACTCCGCCGATGGCATCGTTTGCCAAAAATACTTCATCTGCTGGGGTAAGAGTTTTCCCTGCCACATCTGCCATAATGATGCCAGTTGCCATGTTTTACCTACTGTTTGCTGAAAATAAAAAACATTGCTTATTATGCCATGATTTTTAGCAAATGTATCCATGTAAAGAATTTTACTCACAAAAACCATCACACAAGCAAGATGGAATGTGCTAACATAATGCGAATTTTTCTTAACTTTGATTTTAAGGATTGGTAATGAGACAGCAATTTTTATGGTCGGGTGTGGCGATGGCGGTAGCAGGCGTGATGTTGATGCAAAGCATTAATGCGGTTGCACAGGTTGCAGATGAACGAGGGTTTGAGCCGAATATTGAACAAAGGATTACCACGCGCCAGGTATCACTATTGCTTGATCGTGCGCACTATCTTAAACAGCCCTTAGATCGTGAAATGGGTAAAAAAATTCTTGAAACTTATTTTGATAACCTGGATGCATCACGCACGCTTTTATTGCAGTCAGATGTTGATGAATTCATGGCAAAGTATGGCGATACTTATGCTGATAGCTTAAAGCATGGCGATTTGAGGCCTGGGATTGAGATTTTTGAGCGTTACCGTACTCGTGCTAATGAGTATTACGACGCAGCCATACAAATGCTTTCTGGCGAGGTGGATTTGCGTACCGATCAGACGATCGTGCTTGACCGTGAACATGCCCCACGCTTTAAGGATAAGGCGGAGCAATTGAATTATTGGAAAATTCAAATCACCAATTCTTTGATTGCCATTACTCTAAATCAAGAAAATGAAAAAGCAAAAGATCAGGCTTTTTTGGAACACCCTGAATTGACCAAGGGTCAAGATTTGATTAAGGATGAAAAGCGTACACCTAATGAGATTTTGTTAAATCGCATCAATCGCCAAAAGAAGCAACTGGCACGCTTAAAAAATGATGAAATCATGGAGAATATCTTAAATTCTGCCATGTTAACTTATGATCCGCACAGCAACTACTTTGCTCCTGTGCAAGCAAATGAAATGCAAATTAGGTCCAATTTACAGTTAGAGGGTATTGGGGTGTCTATCCGTCCAGACCGTAAAAACCCTGACTACACTCGCATCATTAGCTTGGTGGATGGTGGACCTGCACAAAAAACAGGGCAAATCCGCCCAAATGATCTGATCATCGGCGTGGCAAAAGAAGACGGCACCATGATTGACACCGTGGGTTTTAGCACTCGTGAGATTGTAGCACTCATTCGTGGCCCAAAAGGCACGCCTGTTACCATTAAAATAAAAAGACCCAATGCACCAGATAGTGCCGCTCGGTATGTTACCATCATGCGTGATGTCATCAAGCAAGATGAATCGGGTGTGCAGCACCGAGTGATTGAAGTGCCTTATGGCAAGGACATAAAACGCGTGGGTGTGATAGAGATTCCAAGTTTTTATCTGAATTTCAAGGCTCGCCGTAGCGGTGCTAACATCAGCGACTACCGCTCTGTGAGTTTGGATACCGAAAAAGCAATCGAAGCTCTTAATCAAGAAGGTATTGATGGCTTGGTGGTGGATTTGCGTAACAATCCAGGTGGTTCGCTAAGTGAAGTGGCAAACATGCTGGGCTTTTTCATCAAGGAGGGGCCTGTGGTGCAGATTCGTGATAATCGAGGTGATGTGCAGGTCTACTATGATAAAGATGGTGGCGAACAACTGTACAAAGGCGATATGGTGGTTTTGGTTAATTTGGGATCAGCATCAGCCTCTGAGATTTTCTCAGCAGCAATCCAAGACTACGGTCGTGGCTTGGTGGTCGGTAGCACCACGACAGGCAAGGGATCGGCACAATCACAACGAGATGATTTGGCATTGGGTTCGGCGACCATTACCCAACGCAAGTTTTATCGTGTCAATGGTGGCAGTACTCAGAACAAAGGAGTGGTGCCTGATATTGAGCTGGTGAATGTCTATGAGGGGATTGAATTTGGTGAGCGTGAGTATAAAAATCCACTTGAATGGGATACGATTGATGGTACTGACTATTTGCCAGAAGGTAAATACAGTCAGGAATTGATAGACAAACTGACCAAGATTTCAAGTGATCGCCAAGCCCAAGATGCACAATTTAAATACCTAACTCAATTAAATGCCATTCGTGCATTTGACGATGATAAAAAACCTTCTGATGTCAATATTGACAAACGCCGTGCTAAAAATAAAGAGATAGAAAATCGTACTTTGGCGGCTGAAAATGCTCGCCGTCAAGCGACTGGAGAACAGCCATATACGGATTGGGCAACTTATCAGGCCAGCCAAGATGCTTTGGATGAAGAGCGTAGTGCAATGAAGGAGAATCTGCGTCCAAAACTGCCAGAGAGTGAGGCTTATGTTTGGAGGCGGCTCGATTAATGTTTGATGCCAAATCTAAGTAATTGTGAAATTGAGTAGATAAAGGGGTTGGCCCTTTATCCGTCTTTCTGGGCTGTTTTTGTTTTTACTAGGGGCAGTGTAACTAAAAATCGTGTCTTTCCTTGGTAGGTGTCAGTGATGATTTGGCCGCCATGTGCATCAACGATTTGTGAGACAAGAGAAAGACCAAGTCCTGACCCCTTTTTTTCTTGTTTGAGACGCACAAAAGGGCTAAAAATATCACGGCGTTTTTCCTGGGGAATGCCATCGCCTTGGTCAATGACTGCAATCACCGCAAGGGCTGATTCTTTATTTACCCCTTCTTTTTGCCTGGAAAAACCAAGTAGTGACTTTTTGGGTTTTTTGGGTGTGTCTTCATCAAAGGTAAGTGTTTCTGTGAGGCTTTGTGGGATGTTGCCGGCACTGTCGCCATCCATCGCTTCATAAACATATACTTCAATCGGTGGCACGCCATGAATCATGGCGTTATTAAGCAGATTTCGTACTGCATGCGTCAAAAGCTTGGGTTGTGCTGTCATCACCACCGACTCGGCAAAAAGAGACACCTTGGAGTAATGTTGACATTCGGCTCGCACCAGTTCATATAAATCGACTTGCTCATCAGAGCCTATGGCATGACCTGCATCAAGCCGACTGACCAGCAAAATACTCTCTACCAAGTCATTCAATCCTGTCAAATCACGATTGATGGCTGTGGCTCGCTTGTCAAATTTGGTTTTATCATCACTGTTTAGTTTATTGGCAAGCACATTCATCATTTCGATTTGTAGGCGAATGCGTGTGATGGGGGTGCGGAACTCATGGCTGGCGTGTGCAAGTAAAAGGTTATTTGCGTTGATTAGCTGTTCTATTTTTTGGGCAGATTGGTTAAAGCCATATGCCAAGGCGGCAATCTCATCATTGCCTTGTTCGTCGGCACGCACACTAAAATCACCGTCTCCAAGCTTTACCATCTGTCGACTTAGGTGATTGATGCGCCAAGTGATGTTGCGAGCAATCCACCATAGCACTGCTGACATAATCAGTACCAGTAGTAGGGTGCCTGTGAATAAGTTGAGTATTGCTGAAAAAGGTCTTTCTGGTGGTGGGGTGCGGCTTTCATACCATAATTTATAACCTGCCGCATTTGTCAAGGTAACATGATGATGTGCAGGCGAGAGAACGCCTGGAATGATTGTATCAAGCCATGATTTGTCATCAATGATTTTGGGTGGTAATCCACTGTCTTCAGTCTGTAAAATCAGATCGCCATTAGGGGCGTATAAGCCTATTTTGGCATTTAAGCTTTCATCAAAGATATCAAAACTGCGTTTTACGACCGCCAAAATAAATCTGGCTTTTAGTAGCTCATTATGACTGTTTAGCGTTTCAGCTTCTGTGATGAGTGGATTGATTTGTGTCATGATTTGTTCGGCGACTGCTTTTGAACGCATGCCATCAGAATTGTTATGTACCAGCTGGGCGAGTAGCACCATAGCAATGGCAAAAGCAATGATTGCCAAAAATACGCTCACAAAAAGTTGGGCAAAGACTGAGTTAAGACCAAGCTGTTTTTTCATAAATCACGCCGTTTATTTAGGTCGTTGAAATCTTCAATGTCATTCATCATTGATAAAAAAAGACCATCATGATGATGGTCTTTTTTATCTCATTTAGACCTGATCGGTGGCAAATTGATAACCAACACCACGCACGGTGATGATGCGTTTTGGCTGACGAGGGTTGTCCTCAATCAAGGCTCTTAAGCGGGAGATATGTACATCAATCGCACGATCGATATTTTCAGAGCTGTCATCATTTGGCATGGCATGCCATAATTGCTCACGATTAAGTACCTTGCCCGCATGAGTGGCGAAATAGTGCAACAGCTGGAATTGATGCGTGGTCAGACGAACAATTTTATCGTCAATCGTAACTTCATGGCTGTCAGGAAACACTGTTAGGCGACCAAAAGTCAAACTGCCAGAGTGCAAATCTGCCTGGTTTGGTGTCTCATGACGGCGTAATACCGCACGAATGCGAGCAAGCAACTCTCTTGGTTCAAAAGGCTTGGAAATATAATCATCCGCACCCATTTCCAAACCAAGTACACGGTCGGTGGTGTCGCCTTTGGCTGTGAGCATGACGATCGGCACTTTATTGATCTGTGGGTTTTTGGCGTTGCGTACTTTTTGGCAGACTTGCATGCCATCCATGTCAGGCAGCATCAAATCCAGCACAATCAAGCTGATGTCTCGTTCTTTGGTATCAAGTAGATCAAGACCTGCTTGACCTGTGGCAGCATGATGCACTTCATAATAATTCATTGATAAATATTCACTGACCAGTTCTGCCAAATCTGGATCGTCTTCAATGAGCAGTATTTGTTTGTTCATGATTATCATCCCAAAAAATATTACAATAAAAAGTATGTCATATCTTGCCAATGTTTACAAAGATTAGCAAGTATTAAATTGTAGCCAATTTTGAATTTTTATGAATTTTGTGCAATTTTTCCAAGAATTGTGCAAAAAACCCCATTTTTTTGCTGATTGACTGTAACAATTATACAGTTTCAATCAATGATGACCTGTTTGTCATCTGCATTCTTAGGTAGGGTGGTAAGCACAATAAGGCTGTCATCTGTGATGCCAGATACCAAAAAACGACGCGTATCGGGCTGGTACTCAATGACATGAATATCAGCTAGGTGTAAATGAGCATTTTGCTTAACCACCCAGGCGTGAGCAGCGATGGGTATTTGTGGCTTGTAAGGCGGTGCATACAATGCGTTTAAATCAAGTGGTTGTAAATCATTGCCTATGATGGCAAAGTCTGGTAGCAATGCCCCCACTTCGATTTGCCCATACTGAATCATGCCTTTGGCAAATTGACCAATTTTGAATGATTGGGAGTCATTTTGCGTGGTAAGAATGCTGACTTGAACATTCAAATCGTGCAAATTGTTTTCATCAGCTGTAACAGAGATGACCTGTCCACCGAACATCTGACCTTCAACGGTAAGCTCTACCGTATCGCCAATGTGAATGTGTGGCTTAAAGTAGCTGGGCAATTGACTGACGAATTGGTATTGGGAGATGTCGGTGATGGTTAGCAATGGCGTGCTTTGATTGGTATTTGCTTGTGGATTGATGTTACCGATCATGCCAGCATGCGGTGCGGTCAATGATATGAAAGCATCCTTATTGTGAGACTTGAGCAAAGCGATGGACTGACCCTGTTTGACCAAGTCGCCATCTTTGACAAGTATTTGTTGTGGCTGTGTGTCGTCAGGCAGTTTGACGGCAGTTTGTTTGATGGGTTCTATCGCCCCTTCTAGTGAAAAGGTTGGGTGATAGCGTGCCATCTTAACATAGGCAAGTTGTGATTTGTTTAACATGATTGCATCACCATCGATGATGGCAGGACTTGTGCTGATTTCTTCTTTGATTTTTTGATCTCGATGGGCGATGACAGAGTCATCTCTTTGTTCAATTTTTTGGTTGAGTGTGTCAATTGTAGGTGGATGCGGTTTGCAGCTACATAAAACAAAGCTTGCCATGCCAAACAGGGCAATTTTTGTAAACAACTTCATCATGTTGACTCTTTATGGGGATCATCGGTGGATAAAAACACTTATACTAACATGTTATCATCAGATTGAATATGGTTTTTGTGAGTTTGAGGTCGCATCGCCATTACCACCATGACTGATATTTAGGCTAAAAAGGTGTGTGACTAATATCATGATGATTGGTAGGTTATGTGATGTTGCTGAGTTTATCGTGGCAAATTTTGCCATCAAACCTTAACTTGCCATGCCTAAGGGGATTAAATTGCATTTGTATGATTAAAATTGTAAAATGTCATTCTGTCATGTCTGACAGATGGATTAAAATGCACAGATGTGTGCTTTTGATATTGCTTCATATTGATGATGGCAAGTAAGCAATCCATTATTAGAGATGATGATGTTTTTATTGAGATTTTACTGTTGTGGTTTTGATGAATCTAAAAAATGACAGTTTTTTTATCATTTAATTTTAAATGAGGTGAATCATGCAAACAAAACACTTGATTATCGGCTTTGGTAAGGCGGGCAAAACTCTTGCCAAAACTTTGGCACAAAAAGGCGAAAGTGTGATTTTGGTGGAGCAATCCGCTCAAATGTATGGTGGTACTTGCATCAATGTTGGTTGCATCCCTAGCAAGAAAATTAAATTTTTAGCAGAGAATGGTAGCGATTTTCATCAAGCCATCATCAAAAAAAATGAATTGATTCGCACTCTCAATCAAGCCAACTTTGAGATGATTGACAAGGTGGCGACCGTCATCACAGGCAAGGCAAGCTTTATTGATGCTCATACCGTTCAAGTGGTGCGTGAGCAAGACACCTTAACCATCAAAGCGGACCACATTTACATCAACACAGGTGCATTGAGTCGTATTCCTAATATTGACGGTATTGATACTGCCCAAAATGTGTATGACAGCACAGGCATCATGCAGCTTGATAAACTGCCACAGCATCTGGTGATTATTGGCGGTGGTTATATTGGACTTGAATTTGCCAGCAGCTTTGCTGAGTTTGGTAGTCAAGTTACTGTTCTAGAGACAGGGGATACTTTTGTCCCCAAAGAGGATAGACAAATTGCCGATGCTTTATTGGGAATCTTAAATGATCAGGGCGTGAGCGTAAAGCTTTCCCAAAAAATCCAAAAGATTGGCAATCAAGACGGTCGCACGCTCATCACAACCGAAACCGAGTCATTCTTAGCTGATGCTGTGCTCATTGCCACAGGAAGACAGCCGAATACAGATTTGGCATTACAAAATACTCAAATACAGCTGACAGAACGGGGTTTTATTGCAGTGAATGAACACTTGCAGACGCATGAACCGCACATATACGCCATGGGTGATGTCGCAGGTTCGCCACAGTTTACCTATATGTCGTTAGATGATTTTCGAGTGGTGAGAAGTCATTTGTTTGACGGTGGAAAGTATACAACCAACAATCGCACATTCCCTTATAGTGTTTTTGTCAATCCGCCATTGTCTGTGGCTGGCTTAACTGAACAAGCTGCCAAGGATCAAGGCTATCAAGTAAAAACTGCCACTTTGCTGGCAAATGCCATTCCAAAGGCAAAGGTTGTGGAAAAAACACAAGGCATGTTAAAAGCGGTGGTGGATGCTGACACGAATAAAATTCTGGGGGTGCAACTGTTGTGTGATAACTCTCATGAAATGATTAATTTTGTGGATTTGAGCATACGCCAAGGCTTGACCTATCAAGATCTTGCCAATCATATCTTTACTCACCCTACCATGTCAGAAAGTTTGAATGACTTGTTTGGTGCCATTTCATAAGGAGAGATCATGAAAAAAATTACTCTGCTTGCCTCATTGTTTGTTGCCATGACTGCCTGTGCAGTGCCAAATGCCAAGTCGCCAGTACAACCTGCTGATGTCCAAGAGGTTAAAAAAGCTGAAGGCGTCTGGATAGATGTCCGCTCTGCTGAGGAGTACGCCCAAGGTCATCTGCAAGGTGCGTTAAACATCACCAATGAGCAAATCGCTGACCAGATACCAAGCGTTGCTCCTAATAAAAATACACCCATTCATCTTTACTGTCGCTCTGGGCGTCGTGCCGAAGTTGTCAAAAATACGCTGACCAAGCTTGGGTATGTCAATGTTACCAATCATGGTGGCTATGATGATTTGCTCAAAAAAGGATTTAGGTAACATTTTTTCGTTTCATTGGAGGTTTTTGTGAATTCTGTATGTCCCACCCAAAAGCATGTGCTTGCTGTGCGCATTTTTCACTGGGTGGGTGCCTTGCTCATTTTGATGGCGTTCATCGCCATCAATTTGGGCGATGGCTATGTTGATTTGCACAAATCAATTGGTGCGATCTTTTTGATTTGGACGCTATTACGCATCATCACTCGCTTGATGACCAAGGCACCTGCTGCCATATCAATGCCGATGTGGCAGACGGCGATGGCACATTTGGTACATCTTGCTTTATATGTAGTGATGCTTGCCATGCCGATCACTGGCATGCTGATGTCAATGTATGCTGGTCGTAGTGTGAGTGTGTTCGGATTGTTTGAGTTGCCGATGTTGGTAGGGGCGGATAAAGAGATGGCTAAGCTGATGAATGCTTGGCATACAGGATTTATTTGGACGACGATGTGGCTATTGATTTTGTCGCACATTCTGGCGGTTGTATACCATCAGTTAATTTTAAAAGATGGTCTGCTAAACAGAATGCGTTAGCTTGTAATAAAAAATCACCCTTAACGGTGATTTTTTATTAAGTAAATTTACTGTTAAAATAAAAAAGCACTCAAAATAATTATTGAGTGCTTTTTAAATGTGGTGGCGTGAGGCAGGATCGAACTGCCGACACACGGATTTTCAATCCGTTGCTCTACCGACTGAGCTATCGCGCCGTAAATCAGTCTTCATGACTAATTGGTGCGTATTATATACGAATTTTTGAACTTTGCAAGTCTTTTTTTTAAAAAAATGAATTTTTTGTCAAAAATTTACAAAAATCACTACTTTTCAAGTATGATAGCGACAAAAGATGAATGAACATGGGGTAAAAATGTTTCAAAAAAACGCATTAAATGATGTGCATGAGTTTGTCATACGACAGCTTGCGACAGATTTTCCGATGGTATTTAACCAAATAAATCTGCCAAAGCCTCTGGATCAAGCGGCATGCTATGCGATGGCCAATGGCGGAAAAAGAGTGCGACCGCTTTTGGTGTTGGCAAGCTTTTTGGCAACTGGGGGCAATGCTGATCGGCTTGATGATGTTCGTCGGGCCATGATGGCGATTGAGATGGTGCATTGCTACTCTTTGGTGCATGATGATCTGCCATGTATGGATGATGATGAGCTACGCCGTGGTAAACCAACTTGCCATTTGGTCTATGGTGAAGCGACAGCGATGTTGGTGGGAGATGTGTTGCAGTCCTTGGCGTTTGAGGTATTGGGCATTCAGCTAAGTGGAATGATCTTAATGAATGATGATGTTTTTGCCAAACTTGTCAAGATTTTATCAACAAATGCTAGGCGTATGGTTGCAGGTCAGCAGGCGGATCTTAATGGTGAGCAAAGACTGCTTAGTCAAGATGAATTGCAGTGCGTCCATAAAGACAAAACAGGGGCGTTGATAGAGGCGGCGGTATTGATGGGGGCGGTATGTGCTCAAGCTGATGATGTGATGTGCCACCGCTTGGGTGAGTATGCCCGTCTGATTGGGCTGGCGTATCAAGTCCAAGATGATGTGCTGGATGTTGTGGCGGATACGGCGACGCTGGGTAAGATGGCTGGCAGCGATGAAAAATTGGATAAATCTACCTATGTTAAGCTTTTGGGGGTGAATGAGGCTCGTGCTTATGCTGATGAGCTGTTTGATTGGGCAAAAATTCAAGTGGCTGATTTGGGCGATGATAATTTGTTGCTACAGATGGTGCAATGGCTACAATATAGAGGATATTAGGCTGCTTGAGGTGAGATGGTGTGTTAAATTGTTGTGTGGTTATCTTTGTATTTTTTGTTATAAAATTTTACAGTTTGGTATAGACTTTATGTCAAATTTAGGTTAAATTACAAAACACTCCATCTGTTATGCAGCTCAATAAAAACTTTTAAAAAAGGATGATTTATGAAATTGACACTCAACCCTTTGTTTGCAGGCTTGATGGCAGCAAGTTTTTTAATGACTGGCTGTGGCAGTGAAAAATCAGCATCATCGGGTGCTAATAGCACCATCTCTACCAATAAGATTGCTGATGTTGTCATTGTGAATGCTTCTGAACCAGCATCACTTGACCCACAAAAGGCATCTGATGCTCCTTCATTTGCCATTCAGCGTCAAATGTTTTTGGGTTTGACTGCTTCAGATGCTAATGGTAAGACCGTACCTAGCATGGCTACTGAATGGCAGAGTGTTGATGATACAGTCTGGACTTTCAAATTGCGTACTGATGTTAAGTGGTCAGATGGTACGCCTGTGACGGCACAAGATTTCGTCTATGCTTTGCAGCGCCTGACCGATCCTCAGACAGCAGCGCCTTATGGAGCTTATTTGGTGGATGCCAAAGTGGTGAATGCTCAAGCCATCAGCCAAGGTAAGGCTCAGCCTAATACTTTGGGTGTTAAGGCACTAGATGACCATACCTTACAGATCATTACGACAGAGCCGGTGCCATATCTGCCAGACTTGATGCTCTTGCCAGCAACCTTTGCTACGCCAAAGCAAGCCATTGAAAAGTATGGTAATAAATGGACAGATCCAGCCAATATTGTTGTTGATGGAGCATATAAACTTGATGACTGGAAAGTTAACAGTCACATCATTTTAAAGCGTAATGAAAGTTATTTTGATGATGCTAAAACTAAGATTAACAGCGTGGCATTCCTACCCATGAGTGCCCAAGCTGCCATGTCTCGATATAAGGCTGGTGAGGTTGATTTTTCTGCTGCACCTTCCGAGATGTTCAAGGAACTAAAAGCGGAAATGCCTAATGAAGTGGTGGTTACGCCAATGCTATGCACCAGTTATCTTGAATACAATACCAAAAAAGCACCATTAGATGATGTGCGAGTGCGTACCGCATTATCAATGTCATTAGACCGTGATTTGATTACTAAAGAGGTTTTGGGTCGTGGCGAGGAATCAAGTTATCAATTAACACCTTACTACACTCAAGGCATGACTAAGGTTGTACCAGACTGGGCAAAACTACCAATGGCTGAGCGTGCTAAGATGGCAAATGACTTATTGGCACAAGCAGGGTACAGTCAGCAAAAACCTGCCAAAATAGAGATTTTATACAGCACAAGTGAAGCTGGCAAACGATTAACTTCAGCAATCTTGTCATTGTACAAGCAGTATTTGCCAAATGCGAACATATCCATCATCAATCAAGAGTGGAAAATGTTCCTAGATACTCGTGATCAAGGTAATTTCCAAATGGCCGCTGCGGCATGGTGTGCAGACTATAATGAGCCTTCCACTTTCTTAAACATCATGCGTACTGGCAACAGTAATAACACCAGTTTTTATAGTAATCTTGAATATGATCGCCTGCTAGATTCTACGCTATCTGCTGGTGCTACGAATGAAAGTCGTCAGCAAGCTTATGTTGAGGCTGAAAAGATATTACAAAAAGATGCTGCCATCATGCCCATGTACACTTTGGTAAGTCCAAGCTTGATTAAGACACATCTTAAAGGCATCAATAAAGATGATCCGCTTAAGAACTGGCTTGTCAAAGATTGGGAAATTACTCAGTAATGCACTCTGATGACTTTAAAAACAGCTGTCTTATGATGGCTGTTTTTTTTACTATTTGGCATTTGGTCTTACAAATTTACCATGATTTTTATGCATAAAATTTGTTATAATGAATGATTTTAACATAGCAAAATCTTATTCTTATTATGACAAGCCAAATCAAAAAACCCGAACTTCTTTGCCCTGCTGGTACTTTTAAAAATATGCAATACGCTTTTGCCTATGGTGCAGATGCTGTGTATGCAGGGCAGGCACGCTATTCGTTGCGTGTTCGCAATAACGATTTTGATGAAGATAATTTACGCAAGGGCATTGAGTACGCCCATTCACTTGGCAAGCAGTTTTATGTGGTGGTCAATATTCAGGCTCACAATGCCAAATTAAAAACTTTTATCGAAGACATTCGCCCCATCATTGAGATGAATCCAGACGCCTTAATCATGTCGGACGCTGGCATGATTATGATGGTGCGAGAGCATTTTCCGCATCAACCAATCCATCTGTCAGTACAAGCCAATGCAGTAAACTGGGCAACGGTAAAGTTTTGGAAACAAATGGGCGTAAGCCGTGTGATTGTCAGTCGTGAGCTGTCTTTAAAAGAAATTGAGCAAATCATTATCGAAGTCCCTGATATGGAAATTGAAGTTTTTGTACATGGGGCGTTGTGCATGGCGTATTCTGGGCGTTGCTTATTGTCAGGCTATATCAACAAACGAGATGCCAATCAGGGTACTTGTACCAATGCTTGTCGGTGGAGCTATAACACTTATAAAGCAGTGGAGAATGAAACAGGCGATATTGTGCCAGTACTACAAAATGATAAGACAAGCACCAATGCCGAGCTTTTTATTCCTAATCCTAATGAAAACAGCATTGCCAATGTCAATTTAAATGATGGCTTTAATTTGAATGGCGATAAAATCATGGGTGATGAGTATGTGGAAAAGCCATCTGATGAAGTGGTGTTGCTAGAGGAGCAAGGTCGCAAAGGCGAATTGATGGCGATGTATGAAGACGAGCACGGCACTTATATTATGAATTCCAAAGACTTGCGTGCGGTGGAGTTGGTTCCAGAATTGACACAAATGGGCGTGCATTCACTCAAAATAGAAGGGCGTACCAAATCGCATTATTATGTGGCACGCACTGCCCAAGTCTATCGCCGTGCCATTGATGATGCGGTTGCTGGAAAACCGTTTGATACAAGCTTAATTACTGCTCTTAATGGTCTTGCCAATCGTGGTTATACCGAAGGCTTTTTAAGACGGCATGTGCATTCTGATTATCAAAACTATGAATACGGTTCATCAAAAACAGACAGTCAGCAATTTGTGGCAGAAGTGTCTGATATCGTCGATGATAAATTAACCTTGACCGTCAAAAATAAATTAAGTGTCGGTGATGAAATTGAGATCATGACACCGCAAGGTAACATCGTGTATCAATTAGACAAGCTTTGGGATAAAAAAGGCAATGCCATAGAATCTGCTTTGGGTTCTGGTTGGGTTTGTCAAATCATCAATCCATTTAAAGAAATGGACAAAGAAATCTTAAAATTTGCATTGGTCATGAAAAAAGTGGACGAGCCGATTTTTAGTTGATAAAAGTACAGTTGGAAAAATAAAATGAACTTAACTTTTATGGACTTTTGTTCTGGTATTGGTGCAGGTCGCTTGGGGCTTGAACAAGCAGGTATGCAATGCGTGGCACACAGCGAGATTGACTCCAATGCCGACTTCACTTATCAATTATTTTTTGATGACAAAAGCAATTTAGGCGATTTGACTTTATTAAATCCCAATGATCTGCCTAATTTTGATGTGATGCTGGCAGGATTTCCCTGCCAGACTTTCTCTATTGCGGGCAAAAGAGCAGGACTCAATGACGATAGGGGGCAGATTATTTATTATCTGACCGATATTTTAAAACAAAAAAACACCCCCTATTTTATTTTAGAAAATGTCAAAGGCTTAATCAATCATAATAAAGGCGAAACTCTGCAATCTATTCTTAAATTATTGTCTGATACAGGCTATAAAACTTATTATCAAGTTTTGGACAGTCAGTATTATGGCGTACCCCAAATGAGACAAAGAGTTTATTTTGTTGGGATTAGAAACGATATTCATCACAAACCTTTTGAATTTCCAGAGCCGATCCACTCAAAGCCCATAGAATACTATCTAAGTGATGATAGGGATTATCATTTTGATAAAAATAATCCCACTTTTGTCAAATATCTGCTTAATAAATATAATCACAATCAATACAATATTGATGAAATCATTCAAACAGATTATCAAATGATTGATTGGCGACAATCTGATTTTCGTCTTTATGATAAAAAATGCCCCACTTTGCGTACAGGTCGGCACGGTATTTTGTACACCAAAAATGGTAAATTGCGTAAATTAAGTGGATATGAAGCCTTGTTATTGCAAGGATTTCCAAAACAGATTGCCAATCAAGTCATTCACCATAAATTGCCTGACAGTAAAATCTTATCGCAAGCAGGCAATGCAATGACTGTAACAGTGATTGAGCAACTAGGCAAACAACTGTTAAAATCTTTGGGCGAGTATTAAAATGACAAACAAACAAGACTTGGTTGAATTAGGTTCGCAAACTGCAAAAAATGGTTTTAAAAATGAACAAGATATTTGCAAGCGTTTTTGTGATTGGCAAAATGATGAAGTTTCTCAAAGCTGGCTTGTGATAATGGGTTATGAGTTAAGCCAAATAAAAAGTGTAAAAGCAGTTGTATTGCACGGCTACAAAGCAGATATTAATGTACAGGTTTTTGTATTTTATAAACAAAGTGTGGATATTAAAAATATCCAAGTAAAACTTGTGAGTAATAAAAAAGGCTTTAATCAAGTTGATAAACGCTGGGTAAAAACTTATCAACAACTGTGGCAATTTGATGATAAAATTTGTGAGCTTTTGCAGTATTTTACAGGCGAGTTAAATAAAGACAATAAAAAACGCTTGTTTATTTCTGATTTTAGTGAAGATGAACAAAAATTGTTATTAAAATGGTTTAGGGACAATAAAATTTTGGTATTGACTGATATTTTGCGTGGGCGTGGAGAATTTAGTGCCGAATGGGTGTTGGTTGCTCAAAAATTAACCACAAATGCTCGTTGGGTTTTAAAAAATATCAATGATGTTTTGGGGTATTATGGCAATGGCGATGTAATAATTTCACCAAAAGGCTCATTAAAAATTGGGCGAGTTACAATGCAACGCAAAGGCGGCGATAATGGACGACCAACAGCCAATATGCTTCAATTTAAAATTGATCCTACCCAATTATTTGATATATGAATAAAATGCAAAATTCACAAATACAAAATTTGTTAGCCCTAGCACAACAAAACCCAAACGATGACAAATTGTTATCGCAAATTGCCTTTGCTTATTTGACCACGCCTTATATCAAAAGCGATGAATTGACTTATTTTAAAAAGGCGTATGAAGTCAATCCAAGCATCAAAAACACCCACAATTATGCGTTTTGGGCATACTATGAATATGGGGAAGATGAATTAGCTTTAAAGCTATTTGAAGAATTGATGACAAAAAACCCAAGCTCATTTTATCCTTATATGGCGTATGCCCATTTTTTACTTACGCCATTAGATTATAGCGATAATGCCAATATTGACGCTGTTCAGCATAATTTGGATTTAGAGATTGAATTGTACCAAAAAGCCATCACCTTATTTGATAATTCACCACAAAATTATCAAAATAACCATTTATATGAATTGGCATATGTTTATAATAATTTAGCCAATATTTATGCCATTAACCAAAATTTTATAGAAGCTGATAAATATTATAATCAAGCAATTCATTTATTTTCCACGATTGTTAATGACAATCAAACCGATTTAGATTGTGAGACACTTAAAGAATATCTTTATTTTACAGCTTTAAATAAAGTAAGATTAAAAATATTGGCAAATGATATGATGACTGCCAAAATATTTTTGGAATTAGCTAAGCATAATGAATGTGCAAGCAATGCCGATATTGCGCATATCTATGCACTCATGGGCGACTATCAGGCTTGTTATCATGAAATTCAATATGAAGATATTCATTTAAGTTTTGATTGGGTTTGCTATGCGATTTTTAAAATAAATCCGATTGAATATAAAAATAAAGTTGCCAAAGAAATCAAAGAAATACAAATTTGCCTAAATGAATACAGAGCAAATCTGGCAGATTGCCAAGAACCACCTGAACAAGAAGACCTTAAAAGCTGGATAACGGATTGTGAAACAGAATTAGCTGATTTAAAAAATAAACAAAATACACCGCCCACCCCAAAATTATCTGCCAAAGAACAATGTTTGGTGGATTTGCATTATTTTTACAAATGCTGGCTATTTGGCTGTGAGCGTTGTGGTAATTTGGCAGACGATGATTGAGTGTGTTATAATCAAAAAAATTGTTCAGAACCATTTATGAAAAAAATCATCTTTTTTGTGCTTGCCACGCTTTGTTATCTAAGTTCGTTGGCGGCAAACTCCGTTTTTGCACATGGCAATATACCAATCCAAGCTACCGCATCAGGGCTTGACCATACTGTTTTAAAGGAGGGTCATGGTCAAAAGCCAACCATTCATGACGAAGTGGAAATTCGTTTTACTTCCTATAATTCTAAAGGTGAGATCGTAGATGGTACGCTTAATCAGGTGCCAGTCATACTGCCAATCAGTGAGATGTTCGCAGGGTTACAAGAAAGTTTGCTATTAATGACTGTTGGTTCGTTTTATGAATTTGACATTCCTATGCACTTGGGCTATCAAGAAGAGGGTAAGCGTGATAAGCAGGCCATCAAATATCGCATTGAGCTTTTGCGCATCATTCCTTGATGCCAAACACAAGTATTAATCATCTCTAAATTTTAAAAGGGGAAATGTCATGATCATTCAAAATCACATTAACGAAATCCAATCAATTTATAAAGAATGGCTTGCTGTCCAAAAGCGTTTGGAGACAGCCAAGCGGGATTTGACAAAAAGTATTGAGTTGATGAGTAAGCTAGAATGCTTTTATTTTGATGGCGAGTATCGTGAATTTTCTGAACAGATTGAAAATGGTGCGAAAGTGGATTTGACTACCGATGGCGAGTACAGTGTGATGGGCGAGGATACCATTTGGAATGCTTTTCATGAGCAGCAGGTTTTGTTGTGGGATTTTTTGCGTACCGCCACCAAAGCGCTTGATAGAGATGCTCCTGAATTTTATGCCCAAGCGTCAAACACGCCCCAAAAGGACTGACGCCAACAATGGCACTCAAAATCACCACCGACTGCATCAACTGCGATATTTGCGAGCCAGAATGCCCTAATGATGCCATTTTTTATGACCAAAAGGGGCAAAAAACCTATGTCATCAAGCCTGACCTATGTACTGAATGCGTGGGTTTTTATGATGAGCCGACCTGCGACAAAGTCTGCCCCATTGATTGCATTATTAAAGATGATGATCGACCAGAAACGATGAATGAGCTGATGGAAAAATACAAGCGTATTTGGGGTAAGTAATCTGAATGATGGAGAGTCCATGAAAATGGGCTTTTTTTTCGTGTCATGGTTTTATGGTAGCATAAATAATAATAATTTTTGTTTGCAAATTGATTTATCTTTGGTATAATTGTTGTTGAGTTCTTACCAATTGCTAAGATTTTATTAAAATCTAAAAGAATCTTAGCCAATCGTTAATCATAAACATCAGAGGTAATGTATGAAACAAACCTTGAAACGCCTACCATTAACTGTTGCTGTGCTTGGTGCATTGAGTGTGCAAGTAGCAATGGCGCAGGGCGAGCCTACTGTTACTTTAGATCCTCTAAAAGTTACTGTTGATCGTCAAGGGGCAAAAATCAAAACGAATGTTGTAACACTACAAGAAAAAGACGAAAGCACTGCCACAGAGCTTAGAGATTTGTTAAAAAATGAGCCTTCCATTGATTTTAGTGGTGGCAACGGAACTTCTCAGTACATTACCATTCGTGGCATGGGTCAAAACTCGGTAGATGTTAAGATTGATGATGCTTATACTGACAGTCAAATCCTATACCATCAAGGTCGCCATATGATTGACCCAGCAATGGTGAAGATTGTCAGCGTCCAAAAAGGTGCTGGTTCTGCATCGGCTGGTATTGGTGGTACTAACGGTGCGATTGTTGCCAAAACTTTAAGTGCTAAAGACTTGCTAAAAGATGATCAAAGCATTGGTTTTAAGGCAGGTGCAGGTTACAGCTCTAACAATGAGCATTCTTATAATGCCGCTGCCTACGGTAAGGCGGGTTATTTTGACTTTTTATTAAGTGCTAATAAAGTAGAGCAAGATGACTATAAAGCAGGTAAGGCCAAGAAAAAGATTGATTTTACTGCCCTAGATAAGACCAACTATTTGGCGAAAGTGGGGGCAGAGTTTGGTGATAATCGTTTTGAGCTTAGCCACCTAAGACAAGAAAATAAAGGCACTCGACCAATTCGTGAGGAGTTCATCAACTTTGATAGTGATAAACAAGACCCTCAGTATCGTGAGGTAAAAACTCAAAACACCAACCTACAATGGAATGGTAAGAATCTAGGCTTTGTCAGTGAAGCCACTGCCAATATTTATCATATCCTAAACTCTCGCTATACCGCTGATGACAGCAAAGCTGGCTATGCAGGTAAGCTGGCAGGTGCAAGCAAGTCTAGCATTGACACCAAAGGTCTTAACATCAATCTTGACAGTCAGGTCAACGATGATGTGCTGCTCAAATACGGCATCAATTATCGCCAACAAGAAATCACACCAAACCGCTACAAAGCTGGCATTGTCAATCAAGAAAAAACAGACACAGGCCTGTATGTAGAAGCGATCGCTGATATTGGTAAGCTGACGGCCACAGCAGGGCTTCGCTACGACATGTTTGAGATTAAAGACATGGCGGGCGGTCGTGTTAAAGGCGATAATTTAAACCCAAGTGTTGGCTTAATCTACCAAGCAACGCCAAGCCTAAGCTTTAGTGCCAACCACAGCTACGCTACTCGTAGCCCACGCCTATATGATGCCCTAACGGCTCACGGCTATCGTGCTGTTGTTAAAGTAGCTGACGGCCTAAAAGCGGAAAGAGCCCAAAACACTGAAGTTGGCTTTAACTTCAATCATGGCAATGCTTTTGTTAACGGTAGCTATTACTGGCAGAGTATTGATAATCTGCTAAAAAGTGCAAGTAATGGAACAAAGCATGAGAACGGCACAAAAATCGACGAAATCAAAAATGTTGGTTATGCCAAAAACAAAGGTTATGAGCTGAATGCTGGCTACAAATGGCAGGGTCTAACCGCTCGTGTGGGCGTGGCAGACAGTAAGCCTGAGTTTTACAGCTCTCAAAACTTCAGTAACCGTGAATATGCGTCACGATTGGGTCGTACTTGGACGGCTGCCTTATCCTATCGTTTTGCCCAGCCAAACTTAGAGGTGGGTGTGCGTCATCGCCGTGCTGATGATGTGATCGGTGATTCTGCTTGGACAGGTAAAGTTGTTGACAAGGATCCAAGAAAAAATCATGATCCTAAGAAATTGCGTCCTGGCTATAACACCACAGATGTGTTTGCCAACTGGAAGCCTTTGGGTAATGATAAGGTGAATGTCAACATGTCAGTGAATAATGTTACTGACGAAAAATACACCTCTCACATTTCCAGTGCAGGTGTGGCACTACCTGCTGCAGGTCGTGAATATCGCTTAGGTGTGAATTTTACTTATTAATCATATCTCATCGATTTAAGTTTTCTCCACCCACCCTGTCTTATTGGCAGGGTGGTTTTTATTTGGTATTTTAATGCTGTTGTTTGAGTGGGTTTTTGGGAAAAACTGAGCCAAAATGAGGGGTGTGTAGCGTGGCTTATGATGAAATGTCTTTTAGTCGTCGTGTTGGCGAGAAGTACTGTATTTTGAGACACAAACCACGGCTCTTGGGTGGGCTTTGTCATAAACCTTGGTCAGTGTCCCAAAATCAACTTGTGTATAAATCTGTGTGGTACTGATGTCAGCATGCCCAAGCATTTCTTGTACGGCACGCAGATCACCACTGGAAGAAAGCAGATGAGAGGCGAAGCAATGACGAAGCAAATGGGGGTGGAGATGTTGAGGAATGCCTGCATTGATAGCACATGCTTTTAGGCGTAGCTGTATGGCTCTAGGACTAAGGCGTGTGCCGTGTCGCTCACTGATGAATAGAGCGTCTGTGTTTTTTTGCCAAATTTCTCGATGGGGTAGGTACGCATTGATGGCTGCGATGGCTTTTTTGCCAACAGGGATGATTCGCATTTTATTGCCTTTTCCTAATACTTGTACCACGCCTGCCATCAGATCGACATCATGGACATTAAGATTGGTCAACTCTGATAGGCGAAGACCACTACCATACATCAACTCAAACATGGCACGGTCTCTTATCCACAATCGAGCTTTTGTATCATCTTTTGGCATCGGTTGATCAAGTAATTGAGCCATCATATCAACATCGCCGATTTTGGGTAGAGGTCTGGGTTCGGTTTTGAGACGATACCCTGTGGTTGGATTGTGAGTCATTTCGCCAATCGCCATCAAATGAGCATAAAACTGACGAATGGCAGAGAGGTCTTGTTTTGCACTGATGGCTTTGATATTGTCTGTTTGTAATCTTAATGCCAAAAATCGACTTAAGTCTTTTTGGTCAAACAGTAAATGGTCGCCTTGCAATCTTACATCTTCTGCAATGAATGCCATGAGTCGCATGAGAGTGCTTGCGTAAGCTGTGATGGTGTTTGATGAGTAATTTTGTATGGATAATTGGTCTAGCCATCTTTGTACAATCGGCCAATTTTTTGGTAAGTTGTCTGCTTGTTCGGTGCCGTTTGTATTTAAAGATGGCGTGGTTTTTTTAAGTAACTCTTTTATTCGCATGATTTTTATTGAAAAAGCCAGCAATGACCAAAGATTAAGCATCGGCTACTCTGGGCATGTTGCTTTGGCGTATTGATTATTTTAGTATTTGTCAGCGTCATCAGGAGTCAGATTGATGCCTGCCTGAGCTGCCATGCCATCTGGACTAAACACACCTTCAAAAACGAATGCGGTAGGACCTGTCATCATCACAGGGTAACCGTCTTGCCAGCGAACTTCCAAACTACCTCCATAAAGCTGAGCTCGAATGTTTGCCCCTTCATCTAGCCAACCTTCACGAATGCCTACGACCACAGCAGCACAAGCTCCTGTACCGCAAGCTTGAGTTTCGCCAACACCACGCTCATAGACACGCAGGCGGATATGGCGTTGATTGACAATCTGTAAAAAACCGACATTGACACGCTCAGGAAATGCTGGGTGGGATTCGATGGCTTGACCCAATTTGTCAACATCGGTGGCTAAGACATCATCAACTTTAATGACGGCATGTGGATTGCCCATATTAACGATATAAAGCTCAATGGGCGTACCATTAACATTGAGGCGATAAGAGTTGCCAATCTTAGTGATGGCTTGGGGGGTGAATGGAATCTGAGCAGGCTCAAATTTAGGTTTGCCCATATCTACTTGCACCCAGCCGTAGCGATCGGTAGATAAAGTGATGATGCCGCTGGCGGTCTCGACACGCAAGCGTTGCTTAAAGGAGAGTTTGCGAGCTTGTACAAATGAGGCAAAGCACCGTGCTCCATTGCCACATTGGGATACCTCTGTGCCGTCAGCATTAAAAATACGATATTTAAAATCCACATCTGGGCGAGTTGGCGGCTCTACCAGCAATAATTGATCAAAGCCTACACCCAAATGGCGATCAGCAAGCAGACGCACCAGATCCGTCGTCAAATCCATGCGCTGGGTAACCAAATCAATGACCATAAAATCATTGCCTAAGCCGTGCATTTTAGTAAATTCAATCAGCATTGTTTTTCCTTTTTGTTCAAGCTAAGAATCATCTCCCTTTCTTTTATCGCATCCGTGCCTGTGATTGTATCTTACCATGATGTGCCAGCTTTTGCTTGATAATTTTGTTGTCAGTTGTTAAAAGGGTGGTTTGCTCAACGAGCAGTTGGCGTTTTGATGATGTTTGGTTTTGGTGTTTTTGTCATGGGTATGTCATGAATTTAGATGGGTAAATGCCATTGCAAGCACAAAAGACTTTCACCGCATCATTCGTCAGACGGATTCGCCACGCCATAAATCTTCCATGCTCTCACGCATTCGTACCAATCGGTGCAGACCGCCATCAACCATCACTTCGGCAGGGCGTGGGCGACTATTGTAATTACTTGACATGGTGAATCCATAAGCACCAGCGCCTGTTATGGCTAAGACATCGCCGACTTGTAAAGCCAGTGCTCGATTCTTACCCAAAAAGTCGCTTGATTCGCATACCGTGCCGACCACATCCCAGACTTTCATGTCGGCGTCATCAGCATCGAGTTTGGTTGGAATGATTGCCATGACCGACTCATACAAAGCAGGACGAATAAGCTCACTCATTGAGGCATCAACGATGGCAAAATTTCGGTGCTCGGTAGGTTTTAGCACATCGACTGTGGTTAATAATACGCCTGCATTGGCGGCAATGTTACGACCAGGTTCCAAATATAAGCCCAAATTGTATTTGGTTTGTAAGACGAGTAATTTTGGTAAAAGTGCTTCAGCAAAATCATGCACGCTGACAGGGTTTTCATCAACATAACGCACGCCCAAGCCACCACCTAGGTCGATGTGTTGTAACCGAATGCCGTGATCGTGCAGCTCTTCAATCAGTTCAATGACTTTATCCAGTGCATCGACAAAAGGCTGAATTTCTGTCAATTGTGAACCAATATGACAATCAATACCAACGATTTTAATATTTTCTAGACTTTTGGCGTATTCATAGGCAGACAGTGCCATTTGATGAGTGATGCCAAACTTATTGTCTTTCATGCCTGTTGAGATGTAAGGGTGGGTCTTGGCATCAACATCGGGGTTGATGCGTATGCTGATGGGTGCGGTTTTGCCAAGCATTTTGGCGACATGATTGATGACATCAAGCTCACTGATTGCCTCAACATTAAAGCAGCCAACCCCTGCTTGCAGGGCGATTTGAATGTCTCGGGCGGTCTTGCCAACGCCAGAATACACCACTCGGCTGACATCTCCACCCGCTTTAATCACACGATGCAGCTCACCTACTGAGACGATATCAAAGCCTGCACCCGCCTTGGCAAGTGTGGACAGTACCGCTAGGTTTGAATTTGCTTTGACAGCGTAGCAAATTTGTACATCATTCAATGCACTAAAACTCTCTACATAAGCAGTATAATTGGCCAGTAGGGCATGTTTTGAATAGACATACAAAGGCGTGCCATAGGTGTCAATGAGAGTCTTGCTGCTGACCCCGTCAATATGCAACAAGCCGTCGTGGTAATCAATAAAAGGCAGTGCTTGGATGAGTTTGTTTGCATCAATATGTAAAGTGTCATCAGCATAACGACTGGCAATATCAAAATTCATCATGATCCCCTAGAATCTGAACATTTCATTAATAATTAAAATATTTTTGTGTTTTGCTATTGCCTTGGGTTGGTTGTATTTTGAGATGCTAAAGTCGTGCTGGCATCGCCGCTTGAATTGGTAGCTTCTGGCGTAGGTGTGGGTAGGTATAATGCCCCTTTTTGACCACAGGCACACAGAATTCCGCAGAGCATGATGACAATAAAAATGTTATTCATGGTGGCTTTTTTATTAACAATGTCGACTCATTGTACCTAAATTTTATAAAAATACCAATGAATTTTCATGCAATGATGGTAAATTGATGAATGTTATAGAGTGGGAGTCTCTAAAAACTGACATTTTCTTAAAGACTTTCGACGCATTTATTGCTATAATGCCAAGAAAAAAATCACCGCTTAATCAACCGTTACTTTTAGATAAAAATAAGGAGACGCTCATGGCGTTAATCAATCCAACTTTAATACTCAACTGCGGCTCATCATCATTAAAATATGCTTTAATTTCAGAAGATGGCGAGACTCGCATCGAAGGTTTGGCAGAAGCATTGGGCAATAGCGATGCACGCATTAAGCATAAGAATCTTGATGGTTCTAAGGTAGAAATCAGCATTCCTGATTCAGGTGCTCATACGCAAGCCCTAAAAATCATATTGGGCGAACTCATCGCAGAACATAAGCCTGTGGCGGTGGGTCATCGTGTGGTGCATGGTGGTGATAAATTCACAAAGGCTACCATCATCAATGATGAGGTGTTGGCTCACATTGAAGAGCTGGCAAGTTTGGCACCATTGCACAATCCTGCCAATGCCGCAGGCATTCATGCCATCAATGAACTGTTTCCAGAATTGCCACAAGTGGCGATTTTTGATACCGCTTTTCACCAAACCATGCCAGCACATGCCTACCGCTATGCCATTCCTAAAGAGTTGTTCACAGAGCACCACATCCGTCGCTATGGATTTCATGGGACTTCACACGCTTATGTGTCAAACCGTGCCAGCGAATTGACGGATAAGCAAGGCAAGCATGGTTGGATTGTGGCACATTTGGGTAACGGCTGTTCAGCAACCGCCATTTATGATGGTCAAAGTTTGGACACCTCCATGGGCATTACACCGCTAGAAGGCTTGATCATGGGTACTCGTTCAGGCGATGTGGATCCAAGTTTGCATGCCATGTTAAACCGTAAGCTTGGTCTGTCGATTGAAGAGATTGACACATTGCTCAACAAAAAGAGCGGTCTGCTAGGCATCTCTGGTCTGTCGAACGACATGCGAATTTTGGAAGATGCTGATAAAAATGGTAACGATGATGCGACACTGGCTTTGGACATGTTTGCTTATCGTGTTGCCAAATACATCTTAGGTTATACTGCAGCCCTACCAGAATTGACTGGCGTGGTGTTTACTGGGGGTGTTGGTGAAAACGGTGCAGAAATGCGTGCTAAAATCATCGGTCATTTAAAGCACTTGGGTGCAAAATTTGATGAGCAAAAGAACCAAGAATTATTCCGTGGTGCAGAAGGTTCATTCCACAGTGCGGATTCTGCCATTGAACTTTGGGTGGTGCCGACTGATGAAGAATACCAAATCATGAACGAAACTCGCTCAGTACTGGGTTTGTAATGGGCTTTTGGAGGCTGAATGACGCATCATTCAGCTTCTGTGTTCATACGGATTGATGCTGCGTCGTATGTCATTTCTTAAAGATTTTTGATGTTGTCAAAAGATATGGCATGATTTTCTATTCATCATAGAACATGGCATCGACAACATCATTCACCAGTACATTTGATGGCGATAGACCATCTAAGTATCAAGGAAAAAACCATGAAAACACTATTATTAATTCCAGCCACTCGCCAAGTAGACATTGTCTCATTGGCAAAAAACATCGCTAAGTTATTGGACGCGTCAATATTAGACACGCCAAATCATGATGAGCTTAGTCGTGCCATTAGTGAAAATAATTTAGATGGCTTGCTTGAAAATTTCATCGCCAAACAAAATTCTCCTGTCAATGTGATGGCAGGTGTGGTTGCTGATGAGGATACCCCATTCGCCAGCGAGGTGAATGGTGAGTTGGCAAGTGGTCTTGATGCTGACATCATTCTTGTCGGTGATGATTTATCTCGCTTGCGTCTGTTTGCTTCTGCATTTGGGGGTATTAAGGGTGAGCGTATTTGGGGTGTTGTTGGTACGGATCAGCTGTCAGGTGAGCTTCAAGTGGTTGCACGCACCGATGCTGATGGCCAGCTTTCTGAGATTGACACCAATGCTTTCGATTCCTATAAAACAGCCAAGCGCACTCAAAAGCTCTCGCCATACGCTTTTCGCAATCAAGTTGTGCGTTTGGCACAGTCAGCTAAAAAACGCATCGTGTTGCCAGAGGGTGATGAACCGCGTACCATTGAAGCGGCAGCGATTTGCCAAAATCGTGGCATTGCTCAATGCGTATTGCTTGGCGATCCTGCGAAAATTCGTGCGACCGCAGACGCACAGGGTGTGACCCTTCCTGAAAGCATTGAAATCATCGATCCTGCCAGCATGATTGAACAATATGTCGCACCAATGATGGAGCGACGCAAGGGTAAGATCGATGAAGAAGGGGCGCGTGCAGCACTGCAAGATACCGTCTATCTAGGAACGATGATGCTACACATGGGCGATGTTGATGGTTTGGTGTCAGGTGCGGTTCACACCACGGCTGACACCATTCGTCCAGCATTTCAGTTGATTAAGACAGCACCGCAGTACAGCTTGGTATCAAGTGTGTTTTTCATGCTATTGCCTGAGCAAGTGGTGGTGTATGGAGATTGTGCAGTCAACCCAAACCCGACCGCTGAGCAGCTTGCGGAGATTGCCATTCAGTCAGCACAGTCTGCCAAAGCGTTTGGCATTGATCCAAAAGTGGCAATGATCAGCTACTCTACCATCAATTCAGGCTCGGGTCCTGATGTGGATACGGTTAAGGCGGCTTTGGAAATCGTGCGTGAAAAAGCACCAACGCTAAAGGTTGATGGCCCATTACAATTCGATGCAGCATCTGTCCCAAGTGTGGGTAAACAAAAAGCCCCAAATTCACCAGTGGCAGGTGAAGCAAATGTTTTCATCTTCCCTGATTTAAATACTGGCAACACAACCTATAAGGCAGTGCAGCGTACTGCTGGCGTGATTAGTGTTGGCCCAATGTTGCAAGGCTTAAATAAGCCTGTCAATGATCTGTCTCGTGGCTGTTTGGTAGATGATATTGTCTATACCATTGCTTTGACAGCCATTCAAGCGATTGACGAATGAGCTGAATTTTGACATCATAAAAAACTCTTATCAGATGAACCCGCTTCCCAAATCCTAGACAAAAGATTAAGGCTGGGTTCATCAAACTAAGCGATTTTACTAAGGACTAAGTTTTTGTGCTGTTTTTTGAGCTTTACAGGACTTGGTCCTTTTTAATTTGTCCTTTTGGTTTACTCTGTATTTCATCATGATCGCAGGGCAATCACTCATTTCAAATCCAGTCATGTCCACTGTTTATTATTAATTGGTTTTGCCTACTTGAAAATCATATTAAAATAGTGCATTATCACTCATCTCGTCCGCCTTAGCTTTTGTGTTTGATCATAAGTAGCTTGCTGTTTTTTTGTTGTCTTTTAATGCCATCTGTGTTGTGTGTATGATGGCATTTGATTTAAAGGCTTTGTCATCTTATGATCGTAGTTAAAGCATTCTGTGTGGTTTTCCATGAAAACACCCCCAAAGGTTGGGGCTAACCTTTGGGGTGGAATTGATTCTGATGGATTTTTTTTATGAGTGCAAGGCCACCAAATGCTTGGATTTAAAACTCATCAATAGGAGCTAGCGATTCTTCATGCGTCATATTTTCTAAGTCATGTTCTGATTGATGAGCATCGTCCTGCATGATAAAAAAATACTCACCGAATTCTGCAAGACGCTGTCTTAGTTGGTTGATGTAGAATGTTTGATTGGCACAATCGCCATAGTCTTTAGGTGCGTATTCGGCAATGACAGGTAGCCATAAGGCGTTTTGACAACCTTCAATAGAGCGTTTGCCGGTGCCATTATCCAGCCACATCCATTCGACATCATCAGGCTGTTTGAGATTGACAGGGATATGCTTGAGTGGCTGCATGAAAGCACGCCAAATCGGCAGGGCATTCTTGCTTCCTGTCAAACCCATCGGTCTGTTGTCATCATGACCAACCCAAACCACAGAGACATAGTTACCGCTATATCCTGCAAACCAAGCATCTCGACCATCATTGGTTGTGCCAGTTTTGCCTGCTAAGTGTAGATTTGGCTGAAAGTTACCTGCCTTGGCAGTGCCTTGTGTGAATACTTGCTGCATGGCGTGGTTGATGAGGTAAGTTGCTTCGGGTGATAGGCGCGTTTGGATCATTTTATCATTGCTTTGTAATATTCTGCCTTGGTCATCAATGACTTTGGTGATGGTGTGTAATGGTGTCGCCACACCACCGTTGGCAAAAATCTGATACATGCCAAGTACCTGCATGGGCGATAAATCCATCGATCCTAGCAGTGCCGATGGGTAGTTTGTATGAGGGGTGTTGATGCCCAGTAAAGTTAATTGACGATAAAAAGTGTTCAGCCCAAACTCCATGCCAACATTGACCGCAGCTTGATTATAAGATTGTGCCAAAGCGGTCATCAGCGGTGTGTGTCCATGTGATGTGCCATGGTAGTTTTTTGGTGTCCAAGAGTGCCCGTTGACACCATGGCTGATTGGGCTGTCATCAACACTGCTGGCAAGATTATAGCGACCTGATTGCAAGGCAGTAAGATAAATGACAGGTTTTAATAAAGAGCCGACTTGACGCTTGGCATCAATAGCACGGTTGAACCCTGTAAAATGAGTGCTGCTACCGACAATGGCGATCACTTCGCCACTGGCAGGAATGGCACTGACGAGTGCGCCTTGTAGTGAGCCTCGTGTGCCGTTTGCCACTGCTTTAGTAGCATGAGCTTGGGCAATCGGATCGAGGGTTGATATGATGCGAAGCCCTCGGTTTTGCAGGTCTTCTTCTTTATAATATGTTTTTAAATCACGAAAAATTGCATCAAAAAAATCAGGAAATCGGCTTTTGGCGATGATGGGTGTTTTGACCACGCCAAGTGGCTTGTTGATGGCACTTTGATACATGTTTTGGTTGATTTTGCCAGTGATTAGCATGTTGTGTAGTACGGTGTTGCGTCTTTTTAAGGCGCGTTCTGGGTTTTTTCTTGGGTTGTAGTAGCTTGACCCTTTGGCAATGCCGACCAAAAGTGCGTACTGGTCCAGTCGAAGTTCGGATAAGGGTTTATTAAAATAAAACTGTGAAGCAATCCCAAATCCATTCACTGAGCGATTGCCGTTTTGTCCCAAGTTAATTTCATTAAGGTAGGCAAGTAAAATGTCGTCTTTGCTGTAATGTAATTCCAACAGTACTGCCATGATGGCTTCATTGGCTTTGCGTTTTAGGGTGCGTTCGGAGTTGAGATAAAAGTTTTTGATGAGCTGTTGAGTGATGGTTGAGCCGCCTTGCCGCTTGCCGCCTGTTAGGTTTGATAAAACAGCACGAGCTGTACCACGCAGTGATACGCCATGATGTTCATAAAAATTGCGATCTTCTGTGGCGATGAGTGCATCAATCAATTGTTGCGGCACTTCTGGCTTTTTTAATAATATGCGGTCTTCATTATTTTTTGGATAAATGCCGCCCACATTGACAGGTTCTAAGCGTAGCATGCTGTTTTTGGTGGGGCTGCTGGTCATTAAGCGAGAAATCTTGCCATTTGAGAAACTCACTTGAATCACTTGCTTATGCTCAACATCACCGCCACCATAATCAAAGCCACGAGTGCGTATCGTATAGGTGTTGCCTGATTTTTTGTAGCCGCCTTGGGAAGAGGAGTGTTGGCTGTAGTTGAGTAATTGTAGCCAAGCTTCCAAATCTTTTTGGGTAACTGGGGCATTTGGGTAGAGTTCAAGGGGGCGAGAATAGACGGTGGCAGGAATGTCCCAGCGACGATTTTCAAATTTATTGATGATGGTGCTGTTTAAATAATAAGCATATAATCCAAACAAGATCATTACGATGATCATGATGGTGAGGATGAAAAAGCTGATGATTGCACCTTGTTGGTGTGTTTGGCGTCTGTTTTGGGGTGGGTTTTGCATTGCATCAGTGACCACATTAAAAATGATAAGTCATACTAGCGATTTGTGCAGATTTTGGCAAGTGTTAAAATGCGATTCTGTTTTGGTTTTTTAGGTACTTAATGGCACGCAGTCTTGATTGACATTGATTGATGATGGAAGTGCTTCATTAAATGCTGTTGCCATGCGTTCAAATTTCGACCATATCAACATTCGGTCATGACGCTTGACAATTCATGCTGATGGCAACTGTGTTATAATGCAAGCGATGAGTATTCATAAAGCTATGCGTGATGTGGCGTTTGTGATGCTATGCTGATGGTTATCGGAACGATGAATATGAGCCATGATATTGACATGATGACTGATGAGATTGCCCAGTCTTTACTACTACCACCTGAAGGTGCGTGCTTTCATTGCGGTGAGATCCTGCCAAAAGAGCCATTTAATGCGGTGGTTTTGGGTGCTGTACGCCCAATGTGTTGCTTAGGTTGCCAGTTGGCCGCCCAAAGCATCGTGGAGGCCAATCTTGAGCAATACTACTTAGATCGTCGTAAGATTAGCCCAACAGCAAGCTTGCCTAACGCCATCAATTTTGAAGCGTACAATCATGATGATATCAAGGCTCAGTTTGTCTACGCTGAAGATGGTGGTAGCACGGCTGAACTGTCAGTGGCAAACCTTCGTTGTGCTGCTTGTGCTTGGCTGATTGAGAGTCGATTGCGTGCCATTCATGGCGTGCGTGCGTGCCAAGTAAACTTGACGCAGCAAAGAATGCGAGTGAGCTGGAATGAGGAGCTTTGCGATATTGGTCAGATTTTACAAGCGGTACATTCAGTCGGCTATGATGCCAAGCCCTATCGCCAAGACACTCACGAGGCCATGTTAAAACAACAAAATAAGCAGATGCTGATCCGTCTTGCCATCTCAGCATTGGGGGCAATGCAGGCAATGATGTTCTCTATTGGCATGTATTTTGGCGAGTATTCAGGCATTTTGATTGAACATCGTGATTTTTTGCGATATGTGGCGTTATTTGTTACCATTCCTGTGATGTTCTATGCAGGTGTGCCATTTTTCTCATCAGCCATGAGTGCTATTAAAGCCAAAAGAGTCAACATGGATGTGCCTGTGTCCATTGCTTTGTTTGTTACCTTTGGTGCCAGTGTGTACGCTACCCTAACTGGGACTGGTGAGGCGTATTTTGACTCAGTATCGATGTTCATTTTCTTTTTGTTGGCTGGTCGTTATATTGAACAAAACGCTCGCTTAAAAGCATCAAACATGGCATCGGATTTGGTGGTGATTGAGCCGACGCTGGTTTTAAAGCTTACTCATGACCCAAAACTGTTGCACCAGCTTGATGGCGGTGATGTCCAAGATGCTCAAGCCATCATTGAGGATTGGATGCAATCTCATCAGGACTTGGTTAGATCGGCACATCAGCATGACAGTCATCAAAAGATTTTGGCACAATCGGTCGAGGTTGGTGATGTGATTGCCATTGATGCAGGTTCTCAAATCATCGCTGATGGCATACTGCTATCAAAGACAGCAACGGTATCACAAAGCCTTTTGACTGGCGAGAGTGATTTGATTGTCAAAGTGTGTGGCGATCAAGTGGTGGGCGGCTCTCAAAATGACAGTCAACCTTTCATGATGATGGTAACGGCACAAGTACAGGACAGTCAAATCGCTTTGATTGACCGTCTGATGAACCGTGCCATGAGTGAAAAGCCACAAATCGCCCAAGATGCTGATGACATGGCAAGATGGTTCGTTGCACGAGTGTTGGTCTTGTCTTGTCTTGTTTTTGCGGTTTGGTGGTTTATTGATAAAAGTGAAGCTTTGTGGGCGACGGTGGCAGTGCTGGTAGCGACCTGCCCATGTGCGTTATCCCTTGCCACACCGATTGCCTTGACGGTATCAACCAATCGTTTGGCAGGGCTGGGATTTTTAGCAACCCGTGGCCATACGATTCAGACACTCTCCGATGTCTCTTATGCGTGTTTTGATAAGACGGGGACGCTCACATTGGGGCAAGTAAATCTTTTGAGTGTGGTGAGTCTTGTTGATAAGAATCAAAGCGTAAAGATTGCTGCAGCACTTGAAGTTGGATCAAAGCATCCTGTGGCACGAGCCATATTGACCGCAGCTCATGGATTGCATCTGCCTGCGGTGGAACATGTCATGCATCATACGGCAGGTGGGGTGGAGGGGTGTATTGATGGTATGTCATATCGCATTGGTCATCAGCAGTTCGTCCTACCATCAGGGGAGTTGCCAGCATGCTTGGCTGAATGTTTGTCAGAGCATCAAGCAAATATGTCGGTACTGTTGTCCTGCTTTATTGATGGTGCGTGGCAAGCAGTGGCGAGATTTTATTTTAATGACATCATTCGCCAAGATGCACGGCAGATGATCGATGATTTAAAGCGGCAGGGCATCACGCCCATCATGCTGACAGGCGATCCTAATCCGAATGCTCTGCTGGTGGCGAAATCTTTGGGGATTGAGCGTGCTTATTTTGGATTAACACCGAAAGATAAAGTTGATCACATCAAGGAATTGCAGCAATCAGGTGCTACAGTGTTGATGGTGGGAGATGGCATCAATGATGCACCTGTATTGGCGGCCGCCAATGTCTCTACGGCGATGGCGGAGGCGGCAGATTTGGCACAGGTATCGGCAGACAGCGTGCTGCTGGGCGGTCGTTTGATGGCGATTGGTTGGGCGATTGCATTGGCCGCCAAAACACGAAAAATCATCCGCCAAAATTTACGCTGGGCATTGATTTATAACAGTTTGGTATTGATTCCCGCGGCGGCAGGTTATGTCCCACCTTGGTTGGCAGCGATTGGTATGTCGTTATCCAGTTTGGTTGTTGTGGCAAATGCCATGCGGCTAAAACACTAAATCGAAAAAAATCGCACTCAAAAAAAGTGCGATTTTTTAATAGGTATGACATCAATCATCTTGAAGATAGCCAATCAAGCGTAAAAACTCAATGTACATCCATACCAGTGTTGATAAAATGCCAATACTATAGGTCCACTCGTATTCTTGTGCAACGCCAGCATGTACACCTTTTTCAACATTGTCAAAATCCACAAGCAAGCTTAGCGAGGCAATGATGGTAACAAACACACTAAAGCCAATCGCCAATGCACCACCATTGAACAATAGTGGCAAACTTGAACCGAACAAAACAAAGCCAAGCTGCACCAAATATAAAATGCCAATCGCAATGACGGCAGACATCACGATGGAGCGAAACTTTTCTGTTACTTTGATGATGCCAGTGGTATAAAGTGTCAGCATCACAGCAGCGGTGATGAAAGTGGCGGATAGGGCAGATAGAGGTACGCTAGGATAGCGAAAGTACATGATGGTGCTAAAAGCACCCAGTAACACACCCTCGCATAAAGCGTATGGTACAGCCACGCTTTTGGCAAGATGAGGCTTGAACGCACTGACCAGACCTAAGCCAATGCCAGCAAACAGACCAATCAAGGCAAGTGGATAAAGCATGTTGGGCGAGATGCCACCCATGAGTGCATAAAAAAACACCCCAAACCCAGCGACAGCAGCCAAAGTCAGCAAAAAGGCACTTTTTTTGACCACGCCGCCAACAGTCATGGCAACATTGCCAACTGCAAGATCGGTGCGACTAATGATGGGATTTGCCATAAATTTTTTCCTTAAAAACGAGATGATGACCCGTGATTATATAAGATAGAATTCCAAAAAATCAAGTGTTTTTATGGGTTGTTGCCTGTGTGATTTTATGATGGCTTGGGTTGTTTTTGGTTTGGGTTTTTTGTTATCATACGCCTTATTTTTCTATTGATTCTTATGTCAAATTTCATCAATAATCACCCAAAGCGTGCGCCATTTCATCGGATTGGCGTGATGGGGCGTGCTGGTAAAAATAGCGTGGTTGAGAGTTTGAATGAACTCATCGCCTTATTGACCGCTCGCAAGTTGTCCATCATTATTGACACTGAGACTGCCGCCATTGAAGGCTTGCATATTGACTTTGATGGGGTTGGGCATCATTTTAAGATTGTACCACGCCAAAAGATGGGCGAGCATTGCGACTTTGTCATTGTTGTGGGTGGCGATGGTTCAATGCTGCAAGTAGCGAGCGTGATGGCAGGAACCGATGTCCCTGTGCTTGGCGTTAATCGTGGGCGATTGGGCTTTTTGGCTGATGTCAATCCTGATGAGCTGACCGAGCGTGTGTCGCAGGTACTAGATGGGAATTACTGGCTGGTAGAGCGTTTTTTACTGACCTTTAAAATCGTACAAAATGATGCCGAGGGCAAACCTACCGATGTTGTCCTACATGAAGATGTGGCGCTTAATGATGTGGTGCTGCATGCAGGCAAGTCGGTGCATACGATTGACTTTGAACTACACATCAATGGCTCACCTGTTTATCGTCAGCACGCTGATGGGTTGATTGTCGCTACACCAACAGGATCAACCGCCTACGCACTTTCAGCAGGTGGTCCCATCATTCACCCAACCATTGATGCGATTTGTCTGGTACCCATGCATCCGCATACCCTTTCTAGTCGACCGCTTGTAGTGGCAGGCAGTAGCCAAATCGCCATCAATATCCACAAGGACAACCGCACCCAGCCCATGGTCGGAGCGGACGGCAAAGCCTCTGCCCCTTTGGATAACGACCAAACCCTACTGATTTTTAAGCACGACAAAACCCTATTGTTATTACATCCGCCCAGCTATAATTTCTATGAAGCATGCCGCACAAAGCTCAACTGGAATTTATACAGCGAACAATTCTCTTTAAACCTTCACTAACAAAAAAACTTATGAACAAGCACGATATTTTAAATAGCCTAAATCCAGAAATCATCAACAAATTTCGCACTGCCATAGAAATCGGCAGATGGGAAAACGGCACACGCTTGACAGATGAACAGCGTCAGACCTGCATGCAGGCAGTGATGATATGGGAGCATGAATATCTACCCATTCATGAACGCACAGGCTACATTGAAAAACCCAAAGATGACAAAGGTGATATCATCGGTGAGGCGTGTGATGTCGAGCATGAGCATCACTATCCGAATGTTGAGCGACCTGTGAAGTTTAAGAACTAGAAAATGTTTTGACTTTTAAAACCCCTGTTGACTACTTTTGTCAATAGGGGTTTTAAGCATTGAAAATCTAAAATAATATATTCGAAAGATTGGAGTTTTGACATGTGATTGGCAATTTTAATCCAGTTTCTATGATCAACTTAATAGCATTATTTGGTCAAGGTCTGGATAAGTGTTAAAACTGCCCTTTTCTGTTCATTAGTCAGTTTTTGCCAAGCTGCATCATAAGAGTTTTGTCGATAATCCACTTTCTTTATACAGTCTTTAAAAAAATAGTCAATTGGAGTTTGCAAAAGATTAGCAATTTCAACCAAATGAGCTACATTAATTTTGTTCACACCTCTTTCATATCTTGACAGTTGTTGTTGTGATACATCTAGTAGTTCTGCCATCTTTTCTGCAGACCATCCTTTTTCTTTGCGTTTTAATTGAATTCTTTTTCCGATTAATTTATCAATCTGAGTGCTGATAATTTGTGCCATCTTAAAACCAAGTTGATTTATAAAATAATCTATTTTTGTTCAAATTCACACTTGAAAGAAGAGTAATAAAAGTGTAAAATATAAAATAATTACTCATCTATAGACTATTGGAGATTTTATGAGCGATTCTCGCAATGCATTTAGCGGTATTTTTTGGTTTAGTATTTACCGCAGCATCTGTCATTTTGCCTATTTATGCAGCGATTGTTGATTTCGCACGCGATAAATTTTTATGGGCAGCTGTTGATATTATTGTTTTTCCAATAGGTATGATTCGAGGGTTAATGTACTTCTTTAATTAATTTTATGGCAAAATTTGTTTTGATATCTATAGTTCTTGCTTTATTGGCTGCGTGTAGTAAGTATGACAGAAATGATATGCTTCAAAAAGCCACATCTGATGACGAGATGAGAGAATTATTTGTTGAGCGTAATATAAAGGCTTGTCAGCAGGGTTTTTTGCTTAAGGAGGATGGCTGGGTACAAAATTCTAAAGAGTCGTGTAATTGTCTCTTGAATTATGCTTCCTACTACATCGGTGGTGATGATATTCGACTTATGATTGCACCTACAACACCTATCGGCGACTATGAAAAAGAGAGATTAGGAGGATTGTTGTACGATTCTTTGAAATTTGGAGCTTCACAGTGCTTGGGAGGTCTTGATTGATGTTGAGCAAAGAGAATTAATGGCGTTTTATGAAAAAGATATTGGTTTTTATTTGTGCTTCAGTCATTTTATCAGATTGTGGTGATATAAACGGCCGTTTTGTTTCGTCTATTGATAAAGAAAAAAATACTGTGCATTTCTCCTCGGATGATGAATTTAGGAAAGTTTTTGAACAAGAATTAAAAAGAGATTGTTTAAATACTATCCAAAAAGAACATCTAGTAAATGGCATGACAGCTGAGTGGTTTTGCGACTGCTCAAATCTTTATTTTATGGATGGAATGGATATCTCAATGGCAAGAAAGATTTTTGAAGAGCCAGAGAAGGTGTCGGGGCAGGATAAAAATGATTTGGTTGAGAGAGGTAGAGCGCTGCGTTTAATATCCACAAGTCTGTGTATGGGTGATTTTCATGATGGGGAACAGCCAGGATGGAAACGATAGCTCTATCCTATCTATCTACAAAGTTAAAACACTATTTCCTTGTCTATTTTTATATTGCAAAACTTATTTTTTAGTAGATTGCTTGATCAATAGCTTATTCTTTTTTTGAATAAGCTATTTTTTTTTTAATCGCCAGTTAATTTTTATATTAGCATTCTCCAAATCACAAACCCAATCGCCAATACATGAAAAATCACGCCCACCCACCAGATTGGTACAGTCAGCCCAATCGCAATCAAACTGACAAAACCGCCCAAAGCGATCCAATCGTGGCGTTTTTGATTGAGAAAATCAGCTCGCAAGGCTTGGATTTCTCGTAACTGTTTATCCTGCCTTGCCCCAAGTGCCGCCATTGACTGTACGCCTTGGGTGAGTAGTTTTGGTAATTCGGCGGTGGATAGTAGTAACTCTGGGGCTTTGGCTTTTATGTCATTGAGATTTTTAATGGGGTCGAGCTGATCTTTGACCCATGCGGTGAGTATTGGCTTGGCGAGCGACCAAATGTCAAGCTGTGGATAAAGCTCACGCCCCAATCCTTCGACATGAACCAGTGTTTTTAGTAGCAACATCAGTTGTGGTGGTATGCTCATTTGATGACGACGAGCAATATTTAAGATTTCAAATAAGATGCCAGCAAAATCAAGCTCACTCATCGGCTTGGATACCATGGGGCTGACGGTGCGAGCCATGTCTTTGATGAGTGCGTGTTTGTCAGCTGATGGCGGTATCCAGCCTGCCTGTGCGATGATATCCACAAGTGCTGTGTAGTTGCCATTCATGACTGACAACAGCAGGCGAGCGACCACAAGCTGATCTTCACGGCTCATCTCCCCCATGATGGCACAATCCAGCCCTAGGTATCGTGGATTTGCTACGGCATTGCCATTAGGCAATGTCTCCACAAAAATATTGCCAGGGTGCATGTCGGCGTGAAAGAAGTTATCTCGAAATACTTGGGTAAAGAAGATCATCAGGCCGTTTTTGGCAAGTATCGCCCTGTCATAGCCAAGTGCATCAAAAGTGGCGGTCTGAGAAATGGGTATTCCAAAAATGCGTTCGGAAACCATCACTGATTTGGTTGCAAAATACACCTCTGGCACATAAATCAGCTGTGAACCAGTAAAATTATTTCGCATTTTTGTGCTGTTGGCAGCCTCTAATGTCAAGTCCAGTTCATTGAGCATGATTTGCCGATACTCTTCAACAATGCTGGTGATGTGCATTGCACGAGCTGCCTCTATGCGGTTTGATAGCCAGATGGCAAGCTCTCTTAGTAACTCAAAGTCTTCAATGATGGTTTTTTTGATGTTGGGGCGTACGACTTTAACCACCACTTCACGCCCATCGTGTAACGCAGCGGTATGGACTTGGGCAATACTTGCTGCGGCAAGTGGCTGATCATCAAATCTGGCGAACAGTTCATTAACATGTTTGCCTAGTCCAGTTTTTGGGTGTTGAATTTGCGATTTTATCATCTCAACATCAAAAGGAGCGACCTTATCTTGCAAGAGTGATAATTGTTCAATGATTTTTGGAGGGAGTAAGTCTGATCGAGTAGAAAGCAGCTGCCCAAGCTTTAAAAATAATGTGCCCATTTCTTCAAGGGCAAGCTTGATGCCCATTGGGTGGTGCGATTTGCCAATGCTGGCTGGATGTAGCCGAATCAATCGAGCCAATGCTGCCAGCTCTGGCATGCCATCAAGATGTGTGTCTAGACGATGCTTGGCAGCGATTTTGTATAGAGAGAGTAAGCGATTTTTATGAGAAAAGAGCATGGCGAACAGATCAGTTTGCTTGGTTTTTTAAGGTGTCTAAGCGTGCTTTTTCACGGTCAATGTCAGCTTGCAAGCGTAATAACTCTTGCTTTTTTTGGCTGATGATGTCATCAAAAGGCGTGTCAGTGGTGGATTGGGTATTGGTCATCAGTGATTTGAATGATGACAGTACAGGTGAAATGACAGGCAGCAGTTCTTGGGTAATTAAGTGAGTGTAACTGCTGGCACTTTTACCGATGATGTGCTCAATGCGATCCAATAAATCAGGTTGAAACTCATCCATCAAGGCTTTTAATTGCATGGGCACACGATGGTCGCCTTTGATGGGTAGGTTGCCCGATTGACGCATGAGAGACATGAGATGGCTTGGCGTGGCTACTTGAAGCGTGCAGTTGGGTTCTTGAATGACACCGCCTTGCGGCTCGAACATTCTTTGGCTGACAGGCTCAAATCGCAAGTGATCCTCACAAAACAAAACATCTACTTTAAATGCAGGCTTGTCAATAATCAGGCGTAAGACCTTACCTGATAATGCCATCAGATGACTTCGACTGGTTGGGTCGCATGCAAGCGTGCTATTAATGGCACGCTCAGCAAGACCGAAAGCTATTACATGAATCATCAGCGAGCCTTAAAACCACGATGAACTGCCACAATGCCACCAGTCAGATTGTGATAATCACAGTTGACAAAACCAGCTTGTTCCATCATGCCTTTTAAGGTGGTTTGGTCTGGGTGCATGCGAATGGATTCGGCAAGGTATTGGTAGCTTTTGCTATCGCCTGCGACAATCTTACCCATCAAAGGTAGGGCGGTAAATGAATATAAATCATAAGCTTTGGAGAGTGGTTCAAAGATGGGCTTGCTAAATTCTAGCACCAAAAGTCTGCCACCTGGCTTTAAGACACGATGCATGGCTTCTAGTGCTTTTTGTTTGTCAGTAACATTTCTTAGACCAAAGCTGATGCTGACCAAATCAAAAGATTCATCACCAAAAGGCTCTAATGTTTCGGCATTCGCCAGCACAAAGTCCACATTGTTACAGCCAGCATTGATCAAGCGTGTACGACCGACTTCCAGCATGGCTTCGTTGATGTCGGACAGTACGACACGACCAGAGCGTCCCACTTCACGACTAAAAACTTTTGCCAAATCGCCTGTACCGCCTGCAATGTCTAACACCGACTGACCAGTACGCACACCTGACAGGCTGATTGCGTAGCGTTTCCATAATCGATGAATGCCAAAGCTCATCAGATCATTCATGATGTCATATTTGGTGGCAACCGAAGTGAAGACCTCGGCAACTTTATGCTGTTTTTCTTTGGCGTCCACAGTCTGATAGCCAAAATGCGTGGTAGCACCGATATGTTGAGAATAACGACTGTCTGCATCACTGGCATCAGCAGGGGCTTGCATGAGTGCTTGATCTTGGGGCTTGCCAGTGGGCAGGATATTAGGATTGATGAAATTGTGATCGGTCTTGTTGTCTTGGCTCATGAGACTTCCTGCTAACTTTATGAATGATGAATGATGGTAATGATACTATAAAATGGTCAATTTTTATACACAATCTATGAAACAACCTAAAAAAATGTGTCATTCGTCATAGATTTTCCCATGTCGATGAATGCGTTCAATGGTGGCAAGTTCATTTTTAGTGAAAGGCACGATAAAATCATCAATGTTCTTAATACTTTTGATGGCAAAAAGCCCATCGTGAATGAAATCATATAGGGGTTGGTAGCCATGACGGTAAGCGGCAGATTTAGCAAGCGAAAATGCTTGGTATAATAACAATGAATCAAACTGAGCATAAGATGCCATACAAACGGCTTGTATGTCTTTGATTTGATTGGTTCGTAGTGATTGGGAATCAAGGCTGTGGTAGGCAAAGACCATCATCTCATCGCTGATACCACTTGCTTGATATTGCTGATGGCACAAGGGGGTTTGACGAATGAACTGGGCGACTTGCAAATCCAATTCCACTGCCAAAATGGCAGACTTGATGCCTAAAATGCCTGTCGCCAATGTCTTTTTTGGAATCAGTTTTTCGAGGCGACCTGAACCAATTAGGGCATTATTGCCTGCGGTCAGCAGTTGATCAACCAAGGTGTCAAAATCCTGACTGCCATAAATGCGATCGATCAGATAATGAGCAAAGGCTGCGGTGTTTGGATTGGCAAATAAAGCATGATTGCTTTGATGAATACGCTGTTTTTGCCATCGTTGTACCGCAAGGAAAATGGCTTGTAATTGTTGATCGGCATGGTGTGGTAGTGCTTGGTAGGCAGTGAGTGTTTTTACCAATTCTTCAACATGAGACATAAAACTTCTCCTTGGTTGCATTGATGATAATGTTGGGTTTTTTGAGTCAATTTCAATCAGTCAAAGATGACAAAAATTGGTGCATTGTTTGATAATGTGGTAAAATTGTCATAAAACTGTCATATTTGTTATATAAGATGTCTGAACATTTATTTGGTTGTTTGCCTTAGGTGTTTGGGCAAAATATAACGGTCATCAGCATTGATGCTGAGTATCTTTTACTAAAGTCTTTTTAATTTTTGGCGGATTTATGGTAAATTCAGCAAAACAGACCACGCCAATATGGGCAAATGCTTTTTTTGCTCTGTTATTGGCAATGGTGTGTGTTTATTTTGCGTTTTGGGGGCTAGAATATACAGCACATCAGCAGGTAGCACTGTTCATGGTGGCAAGTTTTTTTGGCATATTCATGGCATTTAACATCGGCGGTAATGATGTGGCGAACTCATTCGGCACTTCTGTCGGTGCAGGCACTTTGACCGTTACTCAAGCATTGGCGGTGGCGGCCATTTTTGAAGTGTCAGGTGCGGTACTGGCTGGTGCTGCTGTGACTGATACGATTCGTAGTGGTATCGTAGACATCGGTAAGCTTGGTGTCAGTCCAAATCAGTTCATTTATCTGATGCTGTCAGCATTGGCAGCGGCAGCGTTTTGGTTGTTGTTTGCAACAAAAAAAGGCTTGCCTGTCTCAACCACGCATGCCATCATTGGCGGTATCGTCGGTTCATCCATTGTACTTGGTATTAGCATTGGTGGTGCAGATTTTGCCTTTTCAACGGTAAAATGGTCAAAGATTATTGAGATTGTTATCTCGTGGGTGATATCGCCATTGCTAGGCGGTATTTTATCGTATGTCTTGTACAGCTTAATTAAGCGTAATATTTTGGCTTATAACGAGAAAGTTGAAGCTCGTGTTAAGGTGTTAAAATCACAAAAGAAAGTACTTAAGCGTGAACAAAAAGAGTTTTTTGAAAGCTTGAGTGATGATGATAAGTTGCCATACACCACAGCATTACTGCGTGATCAAGAAGCATTTAGCGAAAGCGACTGCCATCGAGATGAATTGGAGACGGATTACTACCGTTCACTTTATGACATTGAGCATGAGCGTAGTGGCATGGACACGCTCAAAGCACTCAAAACTTGGGTACCGCTCATTGCGGCATTTGGTGCGGTCATCATGACGGCAATGGTGGTATTTAAGGGCTTAAAGAACACTGGTCTGAATCTGTCTGCTTTGCATGCGTCTTTGGTGATGGGTATGATTGGTGCGATGGTATGGTTGACGGCGTTCATTTACACCAAAACCATTCGAGGTAAGCACAAAGAGGATTTAGGTAAAGCGACTTTCATCATGTTTAGCTGGATGCAAGTATTTACCGCCTGTGCATTTGCGTTTTCACACGGCTCAAACGACATTGCGAACGCAGTCGGTCCTTTTGTGGCAATTTTGGATGTGATTAAAGAAAACGCCATTGCTGCTAAGGCGACCGTACCTGCTCCTGTGATGCTAACTTTCGGCGTGTCTCTCATTGTGGGCTTGTGGTTCATTGGTAAAGAAGTCATTCAGACGGTCGGTACCAATCTCACTGAAATGCATCCAGCATCAGGATTTGCAGCAGAGCTGGCAGCGGCGGCGGTGGTGATGGGTGCATCAAGCCTTGGCATTCCTGTATCAAGCACGCACATTTTGGTGGGTGCTGTGCTGGGCATTGGTGTGGTCAATAAGAACACCAATTGGAAATTAATGAAGCCGATCGGTTTGGCGTGGATCATCACGCTACCTGTGGCAGCAAGTGTGAGTGCGGTATTTTTCTTGATTTTAAATCAGGTTTTATGATGACTCATCTTAAAAAAACGGCTTATTGTGATGAGCCGTTTTTTTTTCATGATTTTTAAGACCATGAGAATCATCATTATTTGTTTTGTTGGTAGGAATCATGCACCAATGCGACTGATGGATTTGTTAAACATGCTTTGTCTTTGATATACTAAGCAAATCAATCCTATTTTTAACAAGAGGCATTCATGAGCGGTGAACCTACCTTAGCGCAAAGAAAAATCATCTACCAAGCCAGGCGAGGATTAAAGGAGCTGGACTATTATATTGATCCTTATGTCAAGCTTAACTATTTGACTGCACCAAGCGATGAGCAAAGAGCATTCGAACGACTGGTGGAGTATGAAGACCCTGATTTGTTGTTGTTTTTTTTGGGTCAAGAGCGACCAGATGATGACGAAGTATCAGCACTCATTGAACGCATGAAACAGCTAAAACATGCCCAATCCTAACATCAAATCAACCATCCATCACCACTCTAAAAATCGCTTGCATTTAGAGCTTGTATTGCATCGTCGTGGCAAACCATTTGTTTGGTCCATATATGTCTTGACGACACTACTACTTGCTCTGTGGGCTGATTTATCTTGGTGGATGATGGGCATTGTGTCTTTGATGGCGGTGCTGCTGTCCGTATGGCTGGCATATCAAGTAAGACCACTCACACTCAATTGCCATCACATTGACGAAGCTTGGGAAATTGGCGTAGCAACCAAAAGAGGGCTTGCTTTGTGGCAAGGGTATTTGACACAAGCACAGGTGATTGGCACGCCTAATAAATCCGTATTTTTAAGATTTTATGTGATTGAACCCAGTCGATGCACGATGGAGGTCATCATTCGTCGCCATCAAGTGAGCGATGAAAATTTTCGTAAGCTTTTGGGTGTGTGTGCCATGAATGCGGCTGGTGCTGGTTAATCGTGATTGTCAAAATCAGAATGATTCATTGATATAAAACCATTTAAGGTTACATAATACCGACACTTTTATTGGCAATCTTTGATAAGATGAATATTTGGTTAGGTTCGTTGATTTGCCTGTGTGGGCAATATTGAGCTTGATTTATTTGATGGTCATCATTCATGATGCAGGCTCATTGTTATGTGCCTTTGAATAACGATTGGTGGCTTGTTGGTTTTTTATTTTGATTTATTATTAAGGATAACTCATGAGTTTATTACAATCTATCGTTACACAAGTGGCTCAAAATGCCTTAAAAGACACCAAAGGTGTGCAAAATGACATGGTCGGTACGGCCTTGGGTGGTCTTTTGGGAGGTATTGGTGGTCAGTCTCAACAAGGTGGCTTGGGCGGTCTTTTGGGGAGTCTTGTGAGTGGTCAGGCGAACCAAAGCCCAGCCAATCTTGGTGGATTGCTTGGCAGTTTTTTGGGTAATCAGACGCAATTAACCAAATCTCAAAGCGGAGGCTTTGATAAATCGACTCTATTGCTTGCGTTGTTGCCAGTCGTCCTTAATTATATCCAAAAAAATGGCGGTCTGTCTGGAGTACTTTCTAAATTACAAGGCAGCGGCTTGGGTGAAAAAGCACAATCATGGGTTAATATCGACAAGGATAATGATGGCATTGATGCACAAGATGTCGCTCGCTTATTTGGTAATCAAGAAATATCTGAGGTTTGTTCGCAGACAGGGGCAAGTGAACAGGAGGTCTGTCAAGGCATTGCAGACTTATTGCCAAAAGTGGTGAACGACTTGACACCAAAGGGTGATTTGGGTAGTGAGCAGCAAGCGAATGATGAAATTGCCCAGATTTTATCTCAACTTAAAGGCAGATTCTAATCACCTATGGTGGCATATTGTTGTCGCTGTTTAAAAAGCCATCAATGATGATGGCTTTTTTTGTGGTTGCTAAGTGCGTCATGGCTAAAGGATGGATTTGAAAGTTATTTTTTAATGATGCCTTAAAAATTTGCCAAATCAATACAAATGATTCAAGGTTTTGGCGGCATCTTTTCATCAATATCAAAAAAATGGTTTGGCTTTGAGTATTTTTTTGATATGATGCGTGGGTTGATTTTGGATAAGGTAAATTATGGCAAACTTGGCATTATTTGATTTGGACATGACCATGCTTGATGTTGATAGTGATCACAGCTGGGGTCAATTCATTGTTGATGAGGGTTTGGTGGATGCGACCGTTTACGCCCAGGCGAATGATAAGTTCTATCAAGATTATATCGCAGGCACGCTAGATGCGGTGGAATATAACGAATTTGTGGCAGCATTTTTGACCACGAAGACGATGGATGAGCTGCATGAATACCGTCAAAAATATCTAGACACTTGGATCATTCCGAATATGCGCCCCAGAGCCATTGCTCAGATTAAAAATCATCGTGATGCTGGCGATACCGTTGTGGTCATCAGTGCAACCAATGATTTTGTTGTTAAGCCAATCGCCAATCTGTTTGGTGTTGATGATGAGCACACACTGGCGACGGTGTTGGAAGTTAAAGACGGTCGCCATACAGGTCGTGTGAGTGGTCGACCAAATTTCAAAGAGGGTAAGTTGTATCATTTGCAAAAACTGATCAGCTCTTACCAACAAAAAGGTGTGGTGTTTGAACGGATGATTGCTTATTCAGACTCTAAAAATGATTTGCCATTGTTGTCATTCGCTGATGAAGCGGTCTGTGTCAATCCTGATGACATATTAAAAGCCGAAGCGATGCAAAGAAATTGGCGTATTGAAAATTGGGCATCATGACTTTTGGGTGTGTCATCACGCCATGCCATAAATGATTTGCAATGCTGTCAGTGCCACCACAGGTGCGGTTTCTGTGCGTAGCACTCTCTCACCGATTGTCCAAGGAGTAAAGCCGTGCGATTTGGCCAGTGCCATTTCTCTGGGTGATAATCCTCCTTCGCCACCAATGAGTAAGGCGACGGTGTTGGGCAGTGGATGATGAAAATCAGGTTTGCCATCACTTAATGCCAAGACTAATTTTAGTTCATCTGTACAGCTGGCTACCCATTCATCAAGCGTCTTGGCTGGTGCGATGGCGGGTATTTTATTCAAACCGCATTGTTCGCAAGCAGCAACGGCGATGCCTTGCCAGTGGGCGATTTTTTTTCTGTTGCGTTCGTATTTTAGGGGTTCTTGGCAGCGTTCACTGGTCAGTAGCTGAATGTGCGATACGCCCATTTCACATGCTTTTTGAATGGCGTAGTCCATTCTATCGCCTTTACTGATCACAAGACCGATCGTCGCTTGGAACATTGGTGTGCGATTGATGGGATTGAAATCATTGATATGCACTTTGGCAGATTTTTTATCAATCTGAGTGAGTGTGGCGGCATATTCGCCACCTTGACCATCAAACAGTATGGCAACATCACCCACCTTAGCACGCAAAACCCTGCACCAGTGATGAGTAACCTCATCAGGCAGGCACAAATCTTCGCCAATGCTTAATCCCTGCTGAACAAAAAAACGATTCATAAATAAGGCTCAATTAGAAATAAATAGCCAACAAAACTGATATTGGCGACCACACTTAGCCAAAACACCCATTGAAATTCTGCTTTTTGTGTCTTATGGCGTAGTATGTGCTGGGCAAAAGCACCGCCAATCCAACCACCAAATAACGCCCATAAATGCAAGCTGTATTCTGGGGTGCGACGCTCCTTTCTCTTGGCGGCCGTTTTGTCAAAAGCATACAATACATAGCTTGCCAAGCTACTCAGTGCGTAGGCGATGAGCAGGGCAAATGGCAATGCGCCAGCCATCACTAAGGTTATGATGATGACCGTGTATGTCAGAGCAAACAGACATGCCCATGATGAGCGTGATGTGGGATTTTTATTGGGTGTTGTCATGAGCGTCCTAACAATGGCAGTCATCAACTGCCATTGCTTTGTTATTGAGAGTTAAGATTAGTATTTGTACTCATCACTCTTAAATGGACCATCTACAGAGACGCCCAAATAGTCAGCTTGCTCTGCTGTCAGGCGGGTGATGACGCCATTAAATCCTGCAACCATGGCTGCTGCCACTTCTTCATCAAGCTTTTTGGGTAAAACTTTGACATACAAGTTTTCCGCTTTTTTATCAGCAGGCAAATCGGCAAATTTTTCAGCAAATAGGTGCATTTGAGCCAAAACTTGGTTGGCGAATGAGCCATCCATGATGCGAGATGGGTGCCCTGTGGCATTGCCCAAATTAACAAGGCGACCTTCGCTTAACACAATCAGATAATCACTCTCATCGTTTGAGCGGTATACTTGATGAACTTGTGGTTTGACTTCCACCCATGTCCAATGATCACGCATGAACTGAGTGTCAATTTCGGTGTCAAAATGCCCAATGTTGCATACCACTGCCGTTGATTTTAATGCTTTTAACATTTCACTATCACACACATGATAGTTGCCAGTGGTGGTTACTATCAAATCCGTGTCTTGCAGCAGCGTTTGATTAACCCCTTGATTTTGATCGCCATTGATAAAAGGCGATACCACTTCATAACCGTCCATGCATGCCTGCATGGCACAAATTGGGTCAATTTCAGACACACGCACGATCATTCCTTCTTGACGCAAAGACTGTGCCGAACCCTTACCAACATCGCCATAGCCAATCACCAACGCTCGGCGTCCAGAAAGTAACATGTCTGTACCACGCTTAATGGCGTCGTTTAAGGAATGGCGGCAGCCGTATTTGTTGTCATTTTTGGATTTGGTGACAGCGTCATTGACATTGATGGCAGGGACTTTAAGCTCACCTTTATTCAGCATGTCAACCAAGCGATGAACCCCTGTTGTCGTCTCTTCGCTGATGCCGTGAATGTGGTCTAGCATTTGTGGGTATTTGTTGTGAATTAAGGCGGTTAAATCGCCACCATCATCCAAAATCAGATTGGCATCCCAAAGTTGCCCATCTTTATGGATTTGTTGTTCAAGGCACCATTCGTATTCTTGCTCGGTTTCGCCTTTCCATGCAAAGACAGGAATGCCAGCTTCGGCAATGGCTGCTGCTGCGTGATCTTGGGTAGAAAAAATATTGCATGATGTCCAGCGAACTTCTGCACCCAATGCCACCAAAGTCTCAATCAACACCGCTGTTTGTACGGTCATGTGAATGCAACCGACAATTTTAGCACCTGCCAAAGGCTGTGTGTCTTGATAGCGTTTACGGATACCCATTAAGGCAGGCATTTCTGTTTCGGCAAGTTTGATTTCTTTGCGACCAAACTTAGCAAGGCTGATGTCGGCAACTTTGTAGTCGGTAAAATCTTGGGCTGTGATGGTAGACACTGCGTCCACTCCTTATAAAGATTGATGAATAAAAAAGCAAAAAACGCAGATGTCGTTGTTTTTTATTAAAGCAAGCAGCCTTAACAAACCAAGCCTGACTTTACCAATCGGTAAAATTGCAACATCTCTTGGTGGGTTGGCATTATAACAAATTTATGATGAATTTGCTAAATGCCTAGTGAGTATGCTGGCTTTTTGGGGGGGGTTGATGACTTGTCTTTATGGTTAAAAGTTGATAGCATGGCACTTTTTTAGGCAGTGTGCGATTTTGGCTGTTAAGGTTAAGAATGATGGGTGGTGCAAGATGAGCTTGGCACAAAAGGTGTTGATGTTGATTGTGTTATTTTGGGCATTGATGTTTGACCAATTTGCCCACGCTGCTCCCACGCAAGGATTCTTAACTCCCATCACTGCTCATAATGAACCTAAGCATAAGGATACCTTTGGTAGAGATACGCCAAGAAGTGCTGTGCAAGGCTTTATGCAGGCGATTGGTGATGGTGATGTCGTGCTAGCAACGCATTATTTAGATGGTCGGTATTTGTCAAGCATGAAGCAAGATGATGCCAAAAAAATTGTAGGGCGATTTAAAAAAGCACTTGATGCAGGCGGTAGGCTTGATGCGGACTTGCAAATCAGTGGAGACTCGCTGGGAAATCTGTCGGATAATCTGCCTGCTGATCTGGATAAGGTTGGCGAAATTCATCTGATGAATGCTCACATCGACATTTTGATGGTGCGACATGAGAGTGCTGATGGGGCGGTGTATTGGCAATTTGCCAAACAGACGCTTGCTAACCTGCCACACATCACCAAATCCACACCCACGCTTGCTGAAAATATGGGGCTGGATAAACTCAACCATCATCGCATTTTTGGCGTGAATGTTGGCGATATCATGGCATTGGCTTTGTTGGTGGTGGGAGCTTATGTGGTCATCTATGTATTGGTATGGCTGATGTACTGGCTAGCCAAGATGATTTATCAAGGTTTGATGGGTGGCAAATACCGCATCACACCGACCGTCATCATGCCACTTGCCATCATCATTGTGGCGATGCTATTACCGCAAATCATGCTGCCCATGGGTGTGCCTGTCAATTTGCGTACATCTTTTGGGCGTTTTAAGGATGTCATTGCATGGGGAGCAACAGCTTGGCTGGTATTAAGACTGATAGATGCACTGTTTGGTCGTGCCGAAGCATTGAGCATTAAGCACAATCACCCTGAGCAAGTGTCAATTTTAAGTTTGCTGCGCAAAATTGCTAAGGCATTGATGCTTATTTTGGCTGTCATCATCATCTTGGGCAACTTGGGCTTTGACTTAACCACAGGTATGGCGGCACTTGGGGTGAGTGGTTTGGCACTTGCTTTTGGTGCACAAAAGACCATTGAAAATCTCATCGGATCGGTCGTTGTGGTTGCAGATCGTCCTGTGCGTGTCGGTGATTATTGTCGTTTTGGTAATCTTGAAGGGACGGTGATTGATATTGGCATTCGTTCAAGTCGCATTCGCACACTTAATCGTACGGTGGTAACTGTGCCAAATGGTGAGTTTTCATCCATGCAGATAGAAAACTATGCCAAAAGAGACATGTTTCATTTTTTGCATCAGTTATACATTGCCCGAGATGCTGATGCTGATGAGCTTGGTAGAATGATTCGTGAATTACAAATGTTCATCAGTAGCCATGACTATGTCAATAACGAATGGACGCAGGTGCATATCATTGAGATGCGTCAAGATTGCTTTGTGGTACAAATCAGATGCTATATTGATGCGTTGGGGGTTATTGAGTTTTATGGTAAGCAAAGCGAGCTGATTTTAGACATTTTAAATCAGTTAAAAAACTATCAAGTTAGCCATGCTTTACCTACCCAAACAGTTCATGTTCAGAGTGATTGATGATGGTAATGATGGGGGTTGTAATGTGGTTTTGACACAAAAGGGGTTTCATCAATACTTTGTCATGTTGTCAGATAAAAAATAATTTGTACCAAAACATGGGTGCATTTGACCAACTGACTGACCCAATAAGAGTTGGTCGGTGCAAAAAAAGATGTCGCTCAAAAAACCAATCAAAAAACAAAAGTGGTTAGGAGATAAAATTTTAGAAAGTTGGTCTGATTAAGTACCCATTTTTTTATTTTTAATTGTATAATATGCCAAGCGTATCACGCAATAACAAGACCGCTAGGATATGTCATCAAAGCAAGGTTGTGAATCTAATTCCAACACCCATCAACCGCCATTTTGGTAAGATTTAGGAGTTCTTATGAGCATTCAAAAAGCAGTCGAGCTGATTAAAGACAGTGAGGCTTTATTTGTGGATTTGCGATTTACCGACACCAAAGGTAAGCAAGCACATGTTACCATTCCTGCACGCATCGTTCTTGATGATCCAGAAGAATGGTTCATGGACGGTCAAGCATTTGATGGATCGTCTATCGGTGGGTGGAAAGGCATTCAGGCATCAGACATGCAGCTCATCGCCGACCCTAACACTGCTTATCTTGACCCGTTTTATGATGATGCCACTGTTGTGATGACTTGTGATGTTGTTGATCCTAGCAGTGGACAAGGATATGACCGTGATCCACGCTCCATCGCTAAGCGAGCTGAGGAATACCTAAAAGCGACTGGCATTGGTGATACGGCTTATTTTGGTCCTGAGCCAGAATTTTTTGTGTTTGATGGTGTGGAATTTGAGACCGACATGAGCGGCACTCGCTTTAAAATCCATTCTGATTGTGCGGCATGGAGTAGCGGTAAGCCAAAGGACTGCCAAGAGTTGGGGGTAAATTTGGGGCATCGTCCTTTTGTTAAGGGCAATTATTTTAGTTTGGCGCCTGTGGATAAAGGTCAGGACTTACGCTCGATGATGACTCGCCTGCTAGAACAGATTGGCATTCCTGTTGAAGTGCATCATGGTGAGGTGGCTACTGCAGGACAAATGGAGATTGGTACGAAATTTAGCACATTGGTTCAGCGTGCTGACTGGACACAAGACATGAAGTACATCATTCATAATGTTGCAGCAAGCTTTGGTCAGACCGCCACCTTCATGCCCAAGCCTTTAATGGGTGATAACGGCAGTGGCATGCATGTGCATCAATCCATCTGGAAAGATGGTGAAAACTTATTCGCAGGTGATGGCTATGCAGGTCTGTCTGAGACGGCCTTATATTACATTGGTGGCATCATTCGTCATGCCAAAGCTTTGAACGCCATCTGCAACCCATCTACCAACAGCTACAAGCGTTTGGTACCGCACTTTGAAGCACCTGTTAAGCTGGCTTATTCTGCCAAAAATCGCTCGGCATCCATTCGCATTCCCGCTGTCAACAGTGCGAAAGCTCGTCGCATCGAAGCTCGTTTCCCTGACCCAATGGCAAACCCTTATTTGGCATTTTCCGCCTTATTGATGGCAGGCTTAGATGGCATTCAAAATAAAATTGATCCAGGTGAACCAGCAACCAAAAACTTGTATGATTTGCCCCCAGAAGAAGATGCACTCATTCCAACCGTCTGTGCATCGCTTGATGAGGCATTGGAGGCACTGCGTAATGATTGTGAGTTTTTAACTCGTGGTGGGGTGTTTAGTCAAGATTGGATTGACAGCTACATTGACTTTAAGTATGAAGAGGTTCGTCGTCTACAAATGGCACCACATCCATTAGAATTTGAGATGTATTATTCTTTGTGATGACTGAATCACTTCTCAATCAAAAACCCAAGTCAAGATTCGGCTTGGGTTTTTTGTAAAACGACTCAAACTCATTTTAATCAGTTTGACATCGCATCTTCATGTAAGAGCGTATTGAGTTCATCAATGGTCAATGACCAAACAGAGTCAAGCTTGTACTCTTCTTTTAAAAAAGAGCGTTGCTGCTCATTCCAAAACGGAGCATCAATGAGCATTGTTTGTTGGGACAGCTGATTGGTGCGGATGAATGAGTCAATGGCAGCATCTGAATTATCAAGCCCCAGCTGCTTAAACAATTGATTGAGGGTGTAATCGACTTCACCTAGCATGATGATCTCCTGATGATTGTTTTAAGTTGTGTTGCCATGATTGTAGCACAGTCAAAAAAATGAGCAAGGCGTCAACCTTGCTCAATTGTGGGCATTTTGTAGATGAAAATTCTCATGCGATGACGGTAAGATGAGCAGGTTGGTAACCTTGCCAATTGTTCACACTCATCAAGTCACGCAAATTGCCCTTAGCCAAGCACTGACACCAGCTCGCCCTCAACCAAGTGCATGCTGATGGCTTTGGTGATGTGGACGCTAACAAACTGACCAAGCAGTTCATCACCGCCTTTAAAAATCACTGAGCGTGTGTTGTCGGCTGTGCCGTGCAGATAACCATCTCGGCGATTGGCTCGCTCTTCGACCAACACGCGTACCACTTGACCAACCATGGCATGTGTTTTGGCAAAAGTAGACTCCTTGATGACTTCTTGAAATTCAGCCAAGCGTGCTTTTTTGGTCTCAAGACTGACATCGTCAGGCAAATCAGATGCTGGCGTGCCAGGTCTTTTTGAATAAATGAAACTGTATGAATGATCAAAATCCAAATCTTTGGCAAGTTGTAGAGTGTCATTAAAATCAGCATCGGTCTCGCCTGGGAAGCCAATGATGAAATCACTTGATAAGTGTAGGTCGGGACGCACAGCTTTGAGTTTGTTGATTTGATTGACATAGACATCAATCGTGTGGTTGCGTTTCATTGCTGCCAGCACATTGTTTGAGCCGCTTTGTACTGGCAAATGCAAATGCGATACCAGTTTTGGCAAAACTTTATAAGCGTCAATGATGTCATCAGTGAATTCTAACGGATGGCTTGTGGTGTAGCGAATGCGTTCAATGCCATCAATGTGCGAAACATAATGTAATAACTCGCTAAATCGGCAAATCGTACCATCACTTTTCTCGCCACGATAGCCATTGACATTTTGACCAAGCAGGTTAATCTCACGCACGCCTTGTTCAGCAAGGCTGTCAATCTCTGCCAGCACATCATCAAGTGGACGAGAAAGTTCTTCGCCACGCGTATAAGGGACAACACAAAAAGAGCAATATTTTGAGCAACCTTCCATGACGGATACGAAAGCCTTAAATCCTTCAACTTTCGGCTCTGGTAAAAAGTCAAATTTTTCAATGCTTGGAAAAGACACATCGACCACGCCGATGCGATTTTTTGGGACTTCCAAGCTTTGTTTGGTGGACTGTTCATAAAGCTCTGGCAGTCGGTGCAGCGTCTGTGGGCCAAAAATCATGTCAACAAATGGGGCGCGTTTTTGGATATTATCGCCTTCTTGGCTCGCCACACAACCACCCACGCCGATGACCAGATTTGGATTTTTTTGTTTCAGCTTACGCCAGCGACCCAGTTCGCTAAATACTTTTTCTTGGGCTTTTTCACGGATTGAGCAGGTGTTCATGATGAGAACATCTGCTTCGCTAATATCTTTTGTGATGATCATGCCGTGCGATTGACCCAAAACATCTCCCATCTTTTGAGAGTCGTACTCATTCATTTGACAGCCTTGGGTGGCGATGTAAACTTTTTTGGCCGTGCTGGTATTTTGTGAGGTATTCATTGCCACCGCTGTGTTTTGGGTGGTGGTTTGGTGTGCTTTTGGGTCAAACGTGACGACTTTCATGACGGGGTTTTCCAAAATGACAAAATAAGCTATTTTAGCATAAATGGCATCGATTATGGTAATGGTTTTTGCCCAGATTGACATCACTGACCCAGTTTTGGGTATGGACAAAATATTTGATAAGAAAATGTGGTTTTATGGCGGTTTTGTTTTAGTATATGAAAAGTGTAATATTGGCATCATTATTTTGGCATTTTGGGGGTTTTTGTGAGTAAGTCATCACAAATCGGCACCGATCAAAAATATGGCTGGCAGCTTGCCACCATCATTTTGGCAAAATTTTTTAAGGGATTGTAGCAGACAAGCCCTAAATCCCACACCATTTTCTCAATATCTTAAGCTGATTAGATGGTGTGCTGTAGTTAAATCTAAACTCACATTCTTTGATAAAAAGATGGAAGTTTTTCTTGGGGGTGTCATTGTATTTTCTAAGTACTCGTTTAGCTTGCAGCCAAAAGTTTTCAATGCCGTTGATGTGGCTTTGGTCTTTGACAAACTCTTTGGAATGATTGATACGAAAGTGTTTAAACTCACTCACATCAAAGGCATTATCGCTTCTATAACCATCTGTGTAAACGATGCCATCTGGCTTGATTTTGCTTGAGATGATAGGCATTAAGGTGCTTTGCTTGGTATCTGTTACAACAACAGTATACACCCTGCCATGACGCTTCAAAAGACCAAACACAGCTGTTTTAGTATCCTTTTTATCGTTTTGCCACCGAGTACGCTTACAATACAGGCGAGAGCCTGGTGGCTGGCTACGCCAAAAAATCTTGGCTGTATCTGTGGGTTTTTTTCATCATGAGCATCATCTCAGGCGTCATCACCACAGGTGCGGTTACTTTACTATGTGCGGTGATTTTGGGGTATGTTTTGCCATTTGAGCTCAACACTTTGGCTCTATCAGCGATCGTGATGGTGTCATCGTGGGTACTGCTGATCGGTGGTCGCTATAAGATGCTGGATAATCTGATCAAGTGGATCGTTGCCGCCTTAACCATCGCAACCGTAGCGGCAGTGGTGATTGCAGCAGGCAAGCCATCTGTCATGATCTCTGATTTTATTGAGCCATCGCCTTGGAGTCTGGGGGCATTGAGCTTTGTGATTGCCTTGATGGGCTTTATGCCAGCACCGCTTGGATTTTCGGTCGTCACCTCGTTGTGGACTGCCGAAAAAATCCGCACCGATCATACCAGCCGTTATCAAGGCATGGCGGATTTTAATGTTGGCTATTTGGTATTTACCGTGCTGGCACTGTTTTTCTTGGCACTTGGCGTATTTTTGCAATACGGATCGGGTTAAGAGATTGCCATGCAAGGCGGTGCTTATGTCGGCCAGCTGATCGAGATGTATGCGACGACGATCGGCTACTAGACCAAGCCTTTGGTGGCTTTCATTGCGTTTTTGTGCATGTTTGGCACGGTCATCGCATCGGCTGACGGCTATGGATGTATCACTGCTGAGAGTTTGTCCTGGATCATCAAAGACAGCAGCGAGCTGACCGAAAAATATCTCAAGTCTTGGACGACTTTTGTGTTGGTGTCTGGCTATGCCATCATTGCGTTTTTCTTGGGGCAGATGGCGGCTTTGTTAAAATTTGCGATGATCTCTGCCTTTGTCGCTGCACCGATTTATGCGTATTTGAACTACTCACTGATCAAAAACGAGCCGACCACTTCATTTGGCATGCGATGGTTTGCCATCAGTGGCATTGTCTTTTTGGCTGGATTTAGTGCGTTGTTTTTGTTGCAGTTTTTGGGGTGATTGGTTAAGCATAAAAAAGGTGGGTACAGCCCACCCGCATTTTAATAAACAGTATCAATGGCCTGCTTGATTCAGCTTTCTATATGCATCACAGCCTAGCTGTTCGCCCAAATCACAGGCTTTACCATACCATTCTTTGGCGGTGGTTTTATTTTTGCGGACGCCTTGCCCTTTATGATACAAAACACCGATATTATAGGCGGCTTTTGCAGAGCCTTGAGCATGGGCTTTTTGAAACCATTTCATCGCCTCAGTATGGCTTTGGCGTACGCCTTGTCCCTTGGCATACATATTCCCCAAATTAAATTGAGCACCTGCATCTCCTTGCTCGGCTGCTTTTTGATACCAATACACCGTTTGATGGGAATCTTGTTTTACGCCCCATCCATTAAAATACATCCAACCCAGATTATTTTGAGCGGCTACATCTCCTTGCTCGGCTGCTTTTTGATACCAATACACCGCTTGACGGTCATCTTGTTTTACGCCTTGTCCTTCGCTGTACATCCAACCCAGATTATTTTGAGCGGCTGCATCTCCTTGCTCGGCAAGTCTTTTAAAGATAGGGAAGGCTTGGCTGTAATTTTGATTTTGTGCATAATATAAGGCAGTATCAAAATCATCCGCCATTGCAAGGGTGGTGCTTAGGCTAAGTGCCAGTAGGACGGTGCAAAGTGTGCGTTTGACTGTCATCATAAATATTCCTTGATGGGTTAAAAATTTTATCATATAAAATTTGATGAATGTTGGCAAGGCTGCAGGCTTTAAGCATGGTTAAAAATTTTCGCTGTCAGGCATTTCTTATTTTGTTTTTTCTTGTTGACAACATTTGTGGGTAAAAATTACAACTTTTATACAACCAAGCAACTTTGATTTGATAGGCTAGATGGCATTTGACATTTCATTTATCATCATTTCAGTTGACAGTCTAAGTGAGCTTTCATGAAAATCCACCCAACCAAACTGCATTTGGCGACCGCCTTGTGCGTGCTTGGCACCATCGCTCAGGTCGCTTGTGCACAGAGTAGCCCTAATGATGGCAGCATCTATCAATTCATTGATGCTGAGCGACAAAAATCCAACCCTGATGCCATGTATCGATATGAGCAAAGCATGCAGGGTACGCTATTTGCTGTGTATCCTGAATATTGGCGACTCAATCAGAATCTGTCATTACAAGATCCACAAACCATCAATCATTTTGTCATTAAGTATCCCAGTCAAGTGATGAGTGAAAAATTGGCAGCTGATTATGCTGAAATCAAAGCACGCCAAAACGATTATGCGTCGGTGCTTGCTGTATCCCCATCAATCGAAAATGCTGATAAATCAGAAGCTTGTGCCATCGCACTTGGCTATAACCAAAGCCCTGAATCCTATCGTGCTTTGGAGCAAAAGCATCATGTTTGGCTAAACACGCAAATCAAACAATCATTGTGCGATAAACTTGCGACTGAGATGGTGGATAACCCACGCATCACACGCACCGATCAGCATGAGCAACTGATTCGCATGATGCGCATTGATCGTCGACAACTTTCTAAACGCCAAGCACCACTGGATAAAACAAGGGACATTTTGACCTTGTCAGCTCGCTTGGGCTTGCCAATTTCTTATGAAACTTTGCGTAGCATTGCTAATAATCCCTATGAATTTTTTAGTCAATTTGCCATGAATGGTTATGATGAGGTCAGTCAGTATTTGTATGTTTATGCCATCAGCCAGCTGGCACATCGCTCTTATCATGATGCCATCATGCAGTTGCAATTTGACATTAATCAAGATGACACTCGACCGCAAAAGCGTCTTTCCGACATGGCTCGCCGTTATGCTTACCGTGCGATTGCGGTCAAGCGTATGAATATGAATACTGATGATGGATTTAGCATGGATGCGATACATTGGTTTAGGCAGTCTGTGGGTGAGCCATTTAATTTTGAAGAAGCGGAGGATTATGCACAAGCGGCCATTTATTTTGGTCAATGGGAAGATGTCATCACTGCCATTTCATCAATGAGCACACTACATCAAGATGAGAGGGTGTGGCGGTATTGGCTGGCTCGCAGTTATGAACAAACAGGCAAACAAGCTTGGGCAAGAAGCATTTATCAAGAGTTGGCTGCTGGTGTGGACTATTATGGTCTGTTGGCTAAAGATCGCTTGGGTCAAAAACTAAGTTTGTCGGAGCTTGGAGGCAATGCCTTACCAAACATCAGTCAACAAGATGCCTATCGTGTCATGCAAAACCCGCATTTTGCTCGTGCGTTTTTGATGATGCAAAACGGTGTTTCAAATGAACATAGCGGTCGTGAATGGAATTGGGCGGTCAGGGCTGCTCGTGATAGCAATGACAATACTTTGGCACTGGCGGCCGCTAAGCGTGCATATGATTTGGGCATGTATCATCGCAGCATTTATGCCATTGATAACATGCCAAATCTAAGAGCGGTGTCGTTATCACACCCCATGCCTTATCAAGCCAGTGTCATGTCTTACAGTCATCAAGTCGGTATCGATCCTGCATGGGCATACGGCATCATGCGTCAAGAAAGTCGTTTTCAACCGACGGCACGCTCAGGAGTGGGTGCAGGTGGCTTGATGCAAATCATGCCAGGCACTGCCAATCAAATTGCTCGCAGCATGGGTGAGTCATCAGGCAACATGAATCGTCCAGAGACGAACATTCGCTATGGTACCTGGCATCTCAATGATTTGGCAAATAAGTCTGGTGGGCAGATTACGGTGGCCACCGCAGGTTATAATGCTGGGTTGGGTGCGGCAAGAAAATGGTTGCCATCGCATGGTGCGATCAGTGCGGATCAATATGTTGAGGCGATTCCTTATTTTGAAACTCGTGATTATGTCAAGCATGTCATGGAGAATGCGACCATTTATGGGCTGTTGTTGGGTAATCATGTACCAATCACCCAGCGTATGGGTACGGTCTGGCCACGCCACTAAGGTATGATGATGCTAATGTTTGCCCAAGCCTTTGATGATATAGACTTGAAAATAAGGCATTTTTAGCTTTGCGATTTATGCTTAAAAGTGCTACACTAAGGATAATTTTGTGATGCCATCTGCCAAGAGGGCAGGAGATGACAAAATTACCCAAATTGATTATTGGATATTAAATAAGGAGAATGTCATGAGTAAACAACCTGTTCGTGTTGCCGTGACTGGTGCTGCTGGTCAAATCGGTTATAGTCTGCTGTTCCGCATCGCCTCTGGCGAAATGCTTGGTAAAGACCAACCAGTGATTTTGCAACTACTGGAAATCCCCAACGAAAAAGCTCAGCAGGCACTACAAGGGGTCATCATGGAGCTTGATGATTGTGCTTTTCCATTGTTGCATGATGTGATTGGTACAGATGATCCAAATGTGGCGTTTAAAGATGCTGATTATGCCCTGTTGGTCGGTGCTCGTCCTCGTGGCCCTGGCATGGAGCGTGCTGACTTACTTCAAGAGAATGCTAAGATTTTCACTGTTCAAGGAAAAGCATTAAATGATGTGGCAAGCCGTGATGTCAAAGTGCTTGTGGTGGGCAATCCAGCCAACACCAACGCATACATCGCCATGAAATCAGCACCAGACTTGCTAGCCAAGAACTTTACGGCCATGTTACGACTTGATCACAACCGTGCATTGACTCAGGTAGCAAAGAAAACTGGTCAAGCAGTCAAGGACATTAAACAGCTGACTGTTTGGGGTAATCACAGCCCAACCATGTATGCAGACTATCGATTTGCCACCATCAATGGCGAGAGCGTCAAAGACATGATTAATGATCAAGAATGGAATGCCAATACTTTCTTGCCAACCGTTGGTAAGCGTGGTGCGGCAATCATTGAAGCTCGTGGATTGTCATCAGCGGCATCTGCTGCCAATGCTGCCATTGACCACATGCGTGATTGGGCATTGGGTACAAATGGCGAGTGGGTAACAATGGGTATTCCGTCTGACGGCTCTTATGGCATTCCAGAGGGCGTGATGTTTGGCTTCCCTGTAACTACTGAAAATGGTGAGTATAAAATCGTTCAAGGCTTAGAAATTGACGAATTTAGCCAAAAGTATATCGACATCACACTCAATGAGCTTGAAGAAGAGCGTGCTGCGATTGACCATTTGTTCGGTTGATTGATGTCCGCTTAATGTGGCGATGACCTGTTAAGTAATACCCCAAAAGCAAGTATTTTTTGGGGTATTTTTTTATGTTTCATGCTGGCTGGGAGTAACGGCGATTTTTGGTGATGAGGCGTGCTACTTGAGGGAGTGATGTGGAAAATTGATGGTATTTTTGGCGGATTTTCGGTATGATAGTGCATTTGATTTATTGATATTTTGATATGAGTGTGTTGCCATGAGTATGTTTGCCAATCATCAGAACAACCTAACAATGTATGATACTTTGACTGCCAGTAAACGACAGTTCATACCAATAAAGACAGGTGAGGTAGGTATGTATGTCTGTGGCATGACTGTATACGACCATTGCCATATCGGTCATGCACGGGTGATGGTGGCTTTTGATGTGATTTATCGTCATTTATCATCATTGGGGTTTGTGGTGAATTATGTGCGAAATATTACTGATATTGATGACAAAATCATCAATCGTGCTAACGAAAATGGCGAGTCAATCGGTGAGTTGACGACACGATTCATCGCTGCCATGCACGAAGATGCAGATCGCTTGGGCTGTCTTCGTCCTAACATAGAGCCAAAGGCGACAGAACACATCGATGACATGCAACGCATCATTGCCAAGCTGATGGACACCAATCATGCCTACACCAAAGGTGGTGATGTGTATTATGCCGTGGACAGTTTTAAAGATTATGGCAAACTGTCCAAAAGAAACCTTGAGGAGATGCGTGCAGGAAACCGTGTGCATGTGGCAGATGACAAATCCAATCCTTTTGATTTTGTGCTGTGGAAGCGTGCCAAGGTAGGTGAGCCTGCTTGGGAAAGTCCTTGGGGTAGTGGTCGTCCTGGTTGGCATATTGAATGTTCAGCGATGAGTGGTCGTTGTCTTGGTGAAACTTTTGACATTCATGGCGGTGGGCATGATTTGCAATTTCCCCACCATGAGAATGAAATCGCACAATCAGAAGCATGTACAGGTAAGACTTATGCCAATCATTGGCTGCATGTCGGCTTTATCAATGTTGATGGCGAAAAAATGAGTAAGTCTTTGGGGAACTTTTCTACCATCAAAGAAGTGCTTGCCAAATTTCATGGTGAGACGGTTAGGTTTTTTATCCTATCTAGTCATTATCGCAGTCAGGTCAATTTCTCTGACGGTGCATTGAATGACAGCCATGTTGCGATCAGTCGTTTATACCATGCGTTAAAATCTGCTGAAAGTGTGGGCGAGATTGTTGTAGATCATGACATCGTAACCATGGCGTTTGCCCAGCCTTATGCAGATGACTTTGTCAATGCGATGAATGATGATTTTAATACACCAAAGGCAGTGAGTGTCTTGTTTGCGGTGGCAGGCGAGATTAATAAAGCGATGAAAGTCGGTGATGATCTTGGTGTCATGCAATATGGCACGCTGTTAAAGACATTGGCAAGTAATTTGGGCTTGCTGATGGTGTCTGCCAGTGAGTTTTTGCAAGCAAGCCTGGATGATGAGGCATTGACGGTAGAAGCGATTGAGGCATTGATAGCTAAGCGTGCCCAAGCCAAAGCCAGTAAGGATTTCGCTCGTGCTGATGAGATTCGTCATGAATTAAAACAGCAGGGCGTAGAGTTGGAAGACAGTCGTGCAGGAACGACTTGGCGACGCATCTGATTGCCTACTAAAAAAAGAGCATGAACCATGCTCTTTTTTTAGTAAACTACCAAGCCGTTCTTTGTTTCATCAGATGACTGAGTGTGGGGCATGTCATTCGTCCAGGCTTTCTAGGCGAATGCGTACCACAGGTTCGGTAACACAGCTAAGCTGTTGGATTTGTTTGATGGCGGCATTCATTTGCTTTTCTAGTACAGGCAGGGTTAATATGATGACTGGCACCAACCCTGATTTGTGTGCATCTCTTTGTAAGATGGCATCAATATTGATTCCATTATCACTCAAAATACGCGTGGCATCAGCCAGCACTCCCAGCTCATCTTTGACTGTCAAACGCAAATAGTAACCACAGGTCATCTCATCACTTGGCAGAATGCGAGTATCTGACAGCTCCTCTGGGACAAATGCCAAGTGCGGCACATCGCTTGGTGTGGCAGCGGTGATGACATAGATCAAATCCATCACATCTGCCATGACTGCAGAAGCGGTCGCCCCAGCCCCAGCCCCGTCGCCGTAATATAACGACTGTCCTAATGGGTGGGCATCAACCATCACAGCGTTTTTGACACCATGAACATTAGCAAGCAATGTGGTATTTGGAATCAAGGTTGGGTGGACGCGCAACTCAAAGCCATGCTCACGGCGAATCGCTAGCCCCAAATGTTTGATGTTATAGCCCAGCTCGTTGGCATAGACGACATCTTGTAAGCTTACCTTGGTAATGCCTTCACAGTATACTTTGTCAAATTGAATCGGAATGCCAAAGGCAATAGACGCTAGCAGGGATAATTTATGCGCTGCATCTATGCCTTCAACATCAAAAGTCGGATCTGCTTCAGCATAACCCAATGCTTGGGCTTCCGCCAACACTTCACCAAACTTGCGATTTTTGGTTTGCATTTCTGTCATGATGAAGTTGCCAGTGCCATTAATGATGCCAGCCAGCCAGTCAATCTTGTTGGCGGCTAAGGCTTCACGAATGGCCTTGATGATGGGAATGCCACCAGCTACCGCCGCTTCATAGCGAACTTGCACGCCATTTTCATCTGCCAAAGCAAAAATCTCATTGCCATATTTGGCCAATAAGGCTTTATTGGCGGTAACAACATGTTTTTTGTGACGGATGGCGTGCATGATGACTTCTTTGGCGACATCGGTACCGCCGATGACTTCTATGACAATATCAACATCGTCAGCAGCGGCAATCGCAAGCAAATCATCGCTTTGGTTAATGGCGGGGTCAATATCGGTGCGATGGCGACGCGTACCAACATGAGTGATGTTGATGATGTGTCCGCTACGGCGAGCCAATTCTTCTGTGTTGTCTTTGAGCAGATTGACCACACCAGTACCCACGGTGCCAAGACCTAATACAGCAAGATTGATGGATTTATTCACGGTTGTTCTCGGAGTTTTGTGTTGAATAGGAGTTTATTAAAAATTTGTGATGCCTAACTTAGCACAACTTAATCAACTTGTCAGGATTTTTCATAAGATTTCATGAATTTTTTTGACAATGCTCTTAGCCTGTATGGCAGTTGCTGTTATTGTCGATAGTCAATAGCCAGTTTGGCAAGTTCGTCTGCTGGCAAATATCCGCCAATTTGTACACCAGATTCGGTAAAGATGGCAGGCGTGCCACTGACACCGATTCGCCGACCCAATTCAAGCTGTTGGGCAACAGGATTGTCGCATGCTGGAGCGGTGATTTTCTCACCGTTTTTGGCACGGTCAAGGGCTTCTTTACGGTCTTGACTGCACCAAATGGCTTCGGTAAGTGGCGTGATTTTATCGCTTCTAGGCCATGCCAAATAGCGTACTTCGATGCCTTTGGCATTGATGTCTTTGATTTGGCCGTGTAGTTTTTGGCAGTAATGGCAAGTTGGATCAAAAAACACATAAACCGATGCCAAGCGTTCGCCCATGGCAGGGTAGATGATCATCTGAGAGGTGTCGACTTTCTCAAGTAATTCTTTGGCAAGTTTGGATTGCAATGCCGTTGTGATATCAACAGGGTGTTCGCCACTCAAGCTGACAATCTGACCTTGGATAAGGTATTCGCCTTTTTCATCACTAAACATTGGAGCCGCTTCTTCAAACATTACCCAGTATATGCCATTCATTGCGGTGGGCGTGGCAGAGATGGCGGTCAGATCGATGTTGGATTTGTCAAGGTTGTGCTGTAAATTTTGAATCACTTGACTGTCTGATCGACCATGCTCAATCGCCACACTTTGTTTTTTGGGTGGTGGTGTGGTTTGAGAGTTGTCATTGCAAGCGGTTAAGCCGATGAATAAAGCCACCACGGCAATCCATGTCATCGGCTTGTGTGTTTTATTGATGTGCAGACTTGCCATTGAGAAAAAATTAAGATGTTTCATCATAAATACCGAATATTTATTTCAAGTTGATTTATGTGTTTAAAATCTAACAATTATGCCAAAGATTGATGAATAATGCTACTAAAATTTTAATTAATGTATGGAAAATACAACAAAAAATTCTTGATTTGGCAAGATGAATTTTGATACAATACAGCGTTATTTCATAACCTGCCTTTAACTGACTGCTAGCCTTTTTCAGTGGTCATGAGTAGGGCAATCTCTAAGGAAATGACCTATGCTACGCATTGCTTATGACGCTCTTACTTTTGATGATGTGCTGCTGTTGCCAGCCTATTCAGAAGTCCTTCCAAAACAAGCCAATCTCACCACTCGTCTAACCACCGACATCAACCTAAACCTACCCATCATCTCAGCCGCCATGGATACGGTAACAGAATCTAAGATGGCGATATCAATGGCACAACTGGGTGGTCTTGGTATCATTCATAAAAACATGAGCATTGAACACCAAGCAAGTCGTGTTCGCCATGTCAAAAAATTCGAAGCAGGCACTGTGGCCGATCCTGTAACGGTCCATCCAGATATTACCGTGGGCGAATTGCTTCGCATCACTCGTGAACACAAAATCAGTGGCGTGCCTGTGATTGAACGCGGTACGGATAAGGTAGTAGGTATTGTAACACACCGTGATTTACGCTTTGAGACAAATTTGGATCAACCAGTGGCGAATGTCATGACTCCAAAGAACAAGCTGGTTACTGTCAAAGAAGGCACGCCACAAGAGACCATCAAGGCGTTGTTGCATGAACATCGCATTGAAAAGGTGGTGGTGATTGACGATGATTTTCATCTCAAAGGATTGATTACTGTTAATGACTTTACCAAAGCAGAAAATAATCCAAATGCATGCAAGGATGATAAAGGTCGTCTGCGTGTGGGTGCAGCTGTTGGCACAGGTGCTGATACTGAAGCTCGTGTGGAAGCCTTGGCGGCGGCAGATGTTGATGTGATCATCGTGGATACTGCTCACGGTCATTCTAAGGGCGTGATTGATCGTGTGGCATGGATTAAAAAGAATTATCCAAACATGCAAGTCATCGGTGGTAATATTGCCACAGGCGATGCAGCACTTGCGTTGATGGATGCAGGTGCCAATGCGGTAAAAGTGGGCATCGGTCCAGGATCGATTTGCACCACTCGTATCATTGCAGGCATTGGCGTGCCTCAGATCAGTGCGATTGACAATGTGGCTACAGCATTACAAGATCGCATTCCACTCATTGCTGATGGTGGCATTCGTTTTTCTGGCGATATGGCAAAAGCCATCGCAGCTGGTGCGTCGTGCATCATGGTGGGCAGCTTGTTGGCTGGTACCGAAGAGGCTCCTGGCGAAGTTGAGCTATTCCAAGGCCGCTACTATAAGGCTTATCGTGGCATGGGTTCACTGGGTGCGATGAGTGGTCAAAACGGTTCGTCAGACCGATATTTCCAAGATGCCAAAGAAGGGGTGGAAAAATTGGTACCAGAGGGCATCGAAGGTCGTGTGCCCTATAAAGGGCCTGTCAATGCCATCATTGGTCAGTTGGTCGGTGGGTTAAAGTCATCAATGGGATATACAGGGTGTCAGACCATTGAAGAGATGCGAAAAAACACCACTTTTGTAAAAGTAACCTCAGCTGGCATGAAAGAATCCCATGTCCATGATGTGCAAATCACTAAAGAAGCACCGAACTATCGTCAAAACTGACCCTAAACGCCCCAAAAAAATCACTTAACCATTTTAAGTGATTTTTTTTATTTGTGAGAAAGTGGTTTTTTAAGTCAAGAATGAGTTTTGATGGTCGGTTTTGTCAGCCTGTGGACATGATTTTGAATGGTGAAAAAAGAAAGTGGTGAGTTTTTTTGAGAGTTTCAATGGTTTTATACGGACGACATAGGACAACAAAACCAATAAAACCCTTTAAAATAAAAGGGTTCAAATACTGATTTGAACCCTATAGGAATGTTATGTGGCGCACCTAGCGGGCATCACACAAAACACATAAGTTATTGATATTTAAATAATTATTTTGTATTAAATTTTGTTTATACCAGTAAATATACCAGTTTTTTTCAAAGTAACCCCCTATTTTTACCATTTTACCCTATTTTTACCACATCATGCAGGCGTGCGAAAATTGGCGTAAATAAGGGCGGTTTTATGTAATTTTATGTAACTTTGTTACATACCCTACTTTCTCCATCTTTTTGGAGTTTTTTTTTCAGAACAGAATTTTTTTTATGCGTGAGAGGGGGCGTGGTGTCCGATGGTGTGATGTTTGGCATTTTTTGCACACCCCCTCGACTGGTTTCGGTGGTGGGTATACCCCTATGGAATTTTACCCACACGGAAAAAGTATTATGCTTGCCCATGCTGGGGCGGTTCGGTGCTGGTGGTCGGTTCGGTCGGTGCTGGTGCTTATCTTTGTTGATGGCTATATCTGGGCGGTGGGGCTGGTGTTTGCGTGCTGGTTTTTATCATCAACACAACCACACCTTTACAAGGATAAATTTAAAAATACACCCCTAAAAGTCTGCTAAGTTTGCTAAGTTATTCAAAAAAAGCCTTGTAAGCCTTACGCCATAAGGGTTAAAAACTTTCCACCCATTTGCTAAGTTTTGCTAAGTTATTGGAAAGTTTACCCCAAATACCATAAAAACCAGCATAACCATGACTACACCAAACACTAGCAATCCCTTTATTGACAAGGCTTTGCGGTGTTTTGCCATCATAATTGAATAACTTAGCAGGGTTGGGAATAACTTAGCAGATATATGAATAACTTAGCAGGGCTAGCACGGTCGCACGGTTCACGCCTGCTGTTCGGTGCTGGCGGTCGGTTCGGTCGGTGCTGGTGATGATCATTGATGATGGCTATATCTGGGCGGTAGGGCTGGTGTTTGCGTGCTGTATGCTTTGGTGGTTGCTATATTCAAACAAAGCACCGATAAAAAAACAACAAGGGCGAACGCTCACTCTTGTTGTTTTTATTGCTTGTATGATAAGCCTGTTTTACTAACATTAATTTAATAATGCTGGGTTTAGCTCTATCACACGCTTTGGACGGCGGTTGGTGGTCTCGGTGTCCAGATAGATATAATTGTTATCGCTTAACAATTCCAATGCTGTTTCTAGTGTTTGTTTAATTCGTAAATGCTGGGGTGTTACGCTCGTTTGTAGATATGACAAATAAAACTTATCTTGTCCTGTCTCTTTGGCTTTTTTAACCAGCCATTGTAACAGCTTTTCAGCGTCTGTAATGTCGGTGGCAATGTCATCATAGCGTCTGCGTTCGCTGGCGGAATACTCCACAATCTCCATAGCACCTTGTATGTCGTCAATGCCAATGGCATTTTTACCATTAAACCAAGCGAACAATGACGCAATGCGGCTGGCATTCTCAACCATACGGCTGGCATAGGCTTTGGCATTATGGTTGATACCGCCTTTTTGTTGGCTGTTTTCTACCTTTTGCCAGTAGCTTTGTGCCAGCTTCAATGCCTGTGCTTGCCATGCCAGCTGTTTTCGTTTGCCTTGTTCAGGTGGCAAGGATAAAAAGTTATGGCAAATTTTCCAGTATTCTTGCAAAACTTCATCATTGATAAAATTTTCGGTAATTAGCGTTCTATTACCTCTGTTGTCAGGGGGAAAGGCAAATAAACAGCGTGGCAATAGCCCTTGTTGGGTTAGGCGTGGATTGTTTAGTGCTGGCTTTAATGCCACATCTTGCCCACATAAAAACAGCGTCAAACGCACGCCGTACGCTATTTGATTGCCTGTATTGCTTATTGTGATACGCTCTGCGATACCCTTACTATAAATATCACAAATCGCACCAATGCTTGAACCTGCTGTTTCAGCTTTTAGGCTTGCACCGTCCAGCAGGTTCGCCCCTTCGTCAGCGGTGTAGCTGGCGTTTTGGTAATTGCCATCAGTAAAGCCTTGCATGACTTTTTGAACGCTCCCACTACCAAACATACTGCGTGGGTCTGCTGGCTTGTGGTTTTGTTCGTGAAAGGCTTTGATTTCTTTTTTGCTTTTGCTGGATAATTCGTTATCATACATTCGCTTATCATCTTTGTAGGTCTCGTATTCGCTCCGTTCAAAATCCAAAATAGCTTTATGAGTAATTTTGATGGTTTGAGTTTTACCGCTCCCACTTTCGCCCTGCACCACCAAAAATAGGCTGGCTGGGTTGTAGTCGCTGTTGATATAAGGTGCGTCAATAAATCCTTGTCCAATATGACTTAACGCACCCAACACACCAAAGCCAGCCATAGACAAGGGGACTTGCTGATAATAGGCGGTTTTTTCAACGACTTTGGCAAGTAGGGGTGGAAAGGCAGTTACTGGGAATGGCGTTTCAATGTTTTTAACTTCATCAAACGCAACCATCTTACCCCATTTGTCATTATCCCCATCTTTGGCAGGGGCGGTACTATTTACCGATTTTGGGGCGTGCATTGCTTTTAGGTATGCCGTGCCAGCGATAAGCGGTAAATTTTGAATGTTTTGGTAAATGTCTAGCGTGCCAGCTTGTGCATTTTCTAGCCGTGTGATGTGGTCGTGTGCGTCGTCTGATGGGCTAAGCGGTGTTTGCTTTGCCATGCTATCCACATCAACCACATCAAAAGCGATTTTAAGCCCATCTAAGGCGTTCGCCATGTCGTCTAGCCATTTCTTGCCAGCCGTGTCATAATCACGCCATAATCGCACGCTACGCCCAATAAGGGGCGTTAAATCGGTGGTATTGGTACTGCTAGATGCTCCAGCGGTGGTTACGACAAAGCCCAAACGGTTTAACGCACTTGCACACTTTTCCCCTTCCACAAAATACACCACTTGATTAGGGTGGGCGTTCACCAAATTTGGCAATAGATACAGCGGTTTGGCTTTGGGCGAATAACGGGCGTGTTCGCCTTTGGTCGGTTCGCCTAGATAACAGCGATTGCCATCATACCAGCACGGCTTAATCCATTTTTTGCCGTCCTTGTCAAATCTAGGCTTAAAATACAATAAATTGCCGTCTTTATCGCAATAATGATAAATGGCGGTCAGGTGTGCAGGCGTGTAGCCGTTTTGGGCAAGCTCTTTGTCAGCTCCGATTAGAAAATTTGTCAAAAGCTGGATAAAATGGCGGTTTTGATTGTCAAAGCTCGGATACTTTGGCGGTGGCATTGTGCCAGTGTAATTCAATTGGCTCATTTGCTAGTCTCTATTTTGTCGTTTTTTCTCTATGGTTTTAAAAAAAATGGGCAAATATTGGCAAACTTTGGGAAAATGTGGGCGGTTTTTGGTGTGGTATTACTCCGAAATACTCCGAATTACTGTGAACCGCTCTATTTTCGCCATATTTGTCTAATACTGCGATAAATTCAGCTCGTGGCAAGCGGTCAAAAAATCCACACCATGATACCGCTGGTAAAAATCCAGCACATCACCGCCAGACGCACCACAACCAAAGCAATAAAACGCCCCTGTATCAGCATTGATACTTAGGCTGGGTGTTTTGTCGCTGTGAAATACGCATTTAACATTGGTTTGCTTGCCTTTTAGGGCAATGCCATAGAGTGCGTAAAAGCTGACTGGGTCAGGCTTGTTGTCGGTGTCAAATTGCATGGGATAATTTTGGGTTGTCTGTTTGCCATGCTTGCCAACCGCTCTATTTTCGCCTGTATGATGTCTGTTTGGCGTTTTAGTGGCATGGTTGGTATGTTTACCCATGCTGGGGCTGTTTGGTGCATTATGGGCGTATGTGGCGTTGTTATGATGGTTTGGTGTGTGCTGGCTTGAAAATGGCGTTTTGTGAAAAAAGGCATTTTTGGCAAATAATGGGCGGTTTAATAAGTCGCGGGCGTTTGTCATGATAACTTCCATTGAGATAATTTTAATCATTTGCTTAATCAGTATTTGGGCTGGTGCTGGCGGTTCGGTCGCCAGCTTGATAATCCAGCCATCAGACGACAATGCAGACAATAAAAGCCATTTACCCAAAATCAGATAAACGGCTTTTTTTGGGTGTCGTGCCTTGGGTTAGGCTGGTTTGTTGTGATTTGGCTGGCGTGCCATTGGTAGCAGTGCCAGCAGGTCTTTTTTGTTGCGTTCAGCGTTATTTGCCATGTTGTAGCACGCCTGCTGGATTATCTCGCATAGAATGTTAAAGTCTGATTTGTTATCTCTATGCTTTTTGAGTAGCTCTACCGCTTCGGATAACAAACAAAAATTTGTAGATGCCAGATTGAATTCATCTGCTGAACACTCAACATCATTCACGGATAAGCCAATGCTTGGTGCTAGGCGTTCATGTCCGATATTTTGGGTGTTGGTGTTGCTGGTGGTTTGGTTGAGATTGGCGGTTGTGCCAGTGTTGATAACTACATTCATGATACTTTCCCCTTAGATTAAAATTGCTCTGTGATGGTTTTGATGGCGACGCTGACGCTTTCGTCGTCTGCGATACTTTGGGCGTACTTGATGGCTTGCCCCAGCTCGTCAAAATGCTGGCAAGTGATGACAAGGTGCTTATCTTTGCCATTGCCAAACACACAAGCAGACGGTAAAAACGGCTGAATGTCTTTGAATGCTATCGCTTGGCTGGTGTATGGCGTGGTTTGGTTGCATGGTGGGCAAATATACACGGCGTTGGCGTTGGCTGGTGTAGTCAGTGCAAATTTAATCATCTTGCACCCCCTACAATGCGATTTAACGCTGTTTTTAGGCGGTTTGGTTTTTGGGTGGTGCTTTGGGTGCTTTTGATGGCGTGAAGCTCATTTAGGGCGTGCATGGCGTTGTAGATGGCGTTTGCACGGTCTGCATGCCCTGCATAGGGATTGTCAGCGTGTAGCTGGGTGTGGCGGTGGTATTCGTCAGCCAGGACGGTTAGGGAATGATGAATAACGGTATTATTCATGGTGGAAGTTCCTGTATTTTTAGTTAGTGATACCACCCCGTAAATAGGGTGGCAGGTCTCAACTACCGATACAAGACGGCTGGGGCTATTTCCTTTCGGTTTTGTATTTACCCCTATCAACCCGCCAAAAACTGATGATAAAGCACGGATTATCCATGATGGGGCGTGCTTATCTTGTAATGACGCATTTACGCCTGTGGTGCTGTTATTGCTAACAGTAGGCGTAAAAATAGCCAATGAATGACGGTTTGGCTTTACCGCTTGTATTTTAGTAGTAGCGGTATTATTGCCTAAACCGTGCGATTTTGCAAGGGAATTTTTGGCTAGAATGCCAGTAAGAAATGCTGTCATGATTGACGCTCCTTTTGCATTTTGAGTTAAAAGCCCTAAAAATGGGCGGTGTGGTCTCACTCTCGGTTGCAAAAGAAACCGCTTTACATATTCGCCAATAGGCTTATTTTGTAATATCAACCACACCATAAAGGGGCGAAAATTTGCCAGCATGGGCAAAGTTTGCGTATATGATGGGCTTACGCTTATACCAATGCCAGCTTTGGCGGTGTTTGGGCGTAAAAAAAGCCAATTTAAACCGTTTGGCGTAACGGCTTTTGCATTTTGAGAGAGAGGCTCATCATATTTCACGCCTGCATTTTTGGCAAGTGAAATATTTTTAATCAATTCTTGTTTTAATGAAATTTCTTTCATGTTATAATCTCTGATGTGGTTAAAATCTGTATTTCTCATTTGCTTTTCTCTTAAATTCGCTCCTAATTCATTAGGGGCGTTTTGTTTGCTTGCAGTTGCTCCAAACCAGCTTGTAGCGTATCCGCTCTTAAAACAGCGTGGGCGTATGCCTTGAAGTAATCAGCGTGGGCGGTGTGTTTGTCTAGCTTGTCATAAGCTCGTTTGATGAAATATCTAAGCTTGTCTTTTTCGTATTGGGTCATTGCCGTTCCTATTGATTAAGATTGCAGGGGTGGCGGTTTGGTCGCACGGCTCACGCCTGCAAGTTGATTTTGGTTTATCGGATTAACCCCCAAATGGCATCAAATTCATCTTGTGTTAATGCTGGTAGCAAACCACCTAGTAGTATTGACGGATTAACCACGCCTTGAATATTGCCTAAATGCCAATCTTTAATGTGCAAAACTCTTGAATATTCAGCATCTGTTAGCGAAATGCGTGTTTTACCGCTCTCTTCAGCGTGGCGAATTTTGTAGCTGATTAGCTCGGTGGTGCGATACAGCTCATTCAAAAAGACGACAAGGCTTGATAGTAATCTTTCGCCTTTTTCTCTAAGTTCGGGATATTGCCCACGAAAGCTATCATGATAAAACGACTGCAATTTATCATAGTTTTTATAAGTGCTGTCATGGTTGGGTAATAGCTTCAGTATTGCGTGGGCTTGCTTTAGGGTAAATTTGTTAGATTGTGTCATTTTTCATTTTCCTTGTGGTTTGCCGTTGTTTTGGCGTTTGGTTTTTGGTTTGGTGGTTTTTGGTTTTGCCGTTCGTGCTTGTGCGACAACTTGATAAATGCTTGCCGTTCCGTCTAGGATTTCTTGATAACGCTGTTTGGCGGTGGTCTTATCTTTGATGAAATAGACTTTATAGCGTGAGTTTGGGCTATTTTGCCAACGCCAATCAATGACAAAACCCATCTTTTTTAGCTCTGCGATACGGGCTGACAAGCTGGCTATGTTCATCGTGTTAATGGCGTACTTGATATGTACTTCCACGCCGTCTAGCATGGCTTGTAGTACCTGTATGGCTTGATGGCTTTTTTGATTATGGGAAATGGGTAGCATGGTTTCGCTCCTATGTTGGGTGCTGGTTATTGTTTGGTGCTGGTGGTCTGTGAAATGGCTGGATAGTCATCAACCGTTTCTAGGCGGTTAATCCAATCCAAAATATCGCTGTTACGCCATGCGGTCATTGTGGGGGATAACTTAATGGGTGCTGGAAATTTACCAGCTTTTACCCATGCGTAAATCGTGGATTTGGCCAATCCTGTCATCATGCACACGGTTTTAATTCTGCTGATGCCTTGACGCGGGAAGGTGTCGCAGGGGGTGGGTTTGGGAGATTGGGTTTTTGGGGTCATAAAATACGCCTTTTTTTAGTTGTCCGATTTGGGCTGTAGCACTACTAGGCGGTGCATGGGTGTATTTTAGGGGGTGGGGTATGGGTAACCGCAAAGGGTAACATAGAAAAAAAGGGTTACCCTTGAAGGGTTACCCTTTGATAAGTGATTGATTTTATTTAATTTAAGCTATTTTTATTTTTGGTTTTGTTTTTTTGGCTTTGGGGTGTGGTTACCTTTTGCAGGCGGTTTTTTATTGCACTTTCGGTAAAATTGAACCTTAAATTTCTACACGCCTGCGTAAATTTCTCACTATGATTTGTAAAATGCTTTGGCATATTATCAGTTCGGTAAATCTCGTGCCATATCCGAACCGCCATATCTAATTCAGGTGGATAAGTATAAATATCATCTTTATCAAAATATGGCTCACTAGCAGGCGTGCCATTCTCTGACTGACTAGCAAGCTGGCTTTCAAGCTCTGCTATACGGTTTTGTAGTTCGCTGATGGTCTCGGTTTGGGTTTGTTGTTCTAGTTGTTCGCTAAGCGTGCCATATTTTTTGATGTTGGGTTGTAGTTTGGCTTGTAGCGTCTCGTTTTCTTTTCTTAGGCGGTCATTTTGCGATATAAGGCTGGATAAATAACGCCCATCTAACACCTGCTGTAATTGCCTTCTTAGCCGTGCGATTTCCCTGTACTCCTCCTGCATGGCAAAATTCAGCTCTAGGCATTTTGCAAGTGGTTTAAATGCCAATAAATCTTGTCGCTTGAAATAGTATTCTTTTTGCCATTCCTGATAAAAGTAGCGTTTAATGTGTTCTTGCCAACCACAAATCTCATTTAGTCCCATCAAACTTTGAACAACCAATTTTCTATCACTTTCATCTTGTTTCAGATGATTGGCAATGTCATCAATAATACTTGAAACAGCATTCAAGCCGTCCATGTTTTTGATAAAGTCTTTGCACTCGTACAATGCAAAATCTTGATTGATTTTGTAGGGGGTTACTGCTTCGCCAAATTTTACCGACTGCAAATAAAGGCAAATATCATACAAGGGGTTTTGTGTATTTTCGCCAATCAATAACAGCAAGTCGGGTAAGCTGACATAATCCTTTAAGGGGTTTAATACCACATCTAGCAATCCCATCTCATACCTTACCATACCTTAACCAAAAAAAGAGTGCAGGCGGGGCGGTCTAAGGTATGAAAAATAACCGCCGTTCGGTAGCTACTCCTAGCCTGCAAAAGGGTTTATTAAAAATTCGGAATATCTTTAATCGCATAGCATAACCGCAAAGGGTGCTGGCTTAGCTCCACGAACCCAAAACGCTCATAAAAGGCTTTGGCGGTGTCGTCTTTAGCGTCCACAATCACATAAGCAAGCCCCATCATCTGTGATAGTTTTTTAGCCGTCTGCATGGCGTGTAGCAATAGGTCAGCACCCAATCTACGCCCCTTGTACGCTTTATCCACCGCCAGCCGTCCCAAAAGTACGCACCCTATGGGACTGTGCGGGCTTTGGCGTTTTAATAACTCTGTATCGTCTGATTGCATAATCTGGCACGCTGACAAAGTATAAAACCCTGCAAGGCGTTCGCCATCAACCGCCCCATAAATTACTGTTTCATGGCGTTTTAATAGCTGGCTCGCCTGCTGTCTGATAAAACGGTTTAAGGCTTCATTCTCACAATCAAAACCGCTTTTGTCATGTTCTTTGGCAAGTTTAGCTATCAACATTGACAAAACCCCTGTCAAATAATGCTTGCATGGCAGGCGTGGGGCTGGCTGGTTCGTCTAGGCGGTCAATGGCTCTTTGCCAATCATCGCTATTTAGGGCAATTTGGGAATTATCTTTGATGGTTTGGCTTGCCTTTTGATAAGCACAATCCAAAATAAAATAGCTCATACTTACGCCTAATTGTTGGCTTGCTTTTTCTATGATGGCTTTGGCGTGGGCGGTGGTGCGTAAATTTATGCGTTCGGTTGCTTGCATCGGTTTATTTCCTTGTATGTCTGTATTATGTACATGATAACATAGATATGTTTATATCATCAACATAACACGCCCTCATGTTTAAAAAACGCCAAAATTTAAAGATGACAACCAACAAATTAACCCCCTGCTAAGTTATTCCCATGTCTGCTAAGTTATTCGCACCCCTGCTAAGTTATTCAATCATGATGGTAAAACACCGCAAGGCCTTGTCAATAAAGGGATTGAATGTGTTTAGTGTAGTCATGGTTATGCTGGTTTTTATGGTGTTTGGGGTAAAATTTATAATAACTTAGCAAAACTTAGCAAATGGGTGGAAAGTTTTTAACCCTTATGGCGTAAGGCTTACAGGGCTTTTTTTGAATAACTTAGCAAACTTAGCAGACTTTTAGGGTGTGTTTTTTAATTTTGTCATCAAATGATGCAGATATATGAGTATCAAAAACAAGCACGCAAGCCCCATCAGCGAACCACGACAATGCCAATTAGGGTAAAAATAGGTCAGCTTTGGGCAAGATTGGTTACACGGCTCACGCTCACGCCTGCTGGCGGTTCGGTCGGAATGGCTGGAATGGCTGGAATGGCTGGAATGGCTGGAATGGCTGGAATGGCTGGAATGGCTGGAATGGCTGGAATGGCTGGAATGGCTGGGAAATGAAAAGTTATATCATAACATATAAAAAATTGCAGGCGTGGCAAGCCCATAAAAAACAACACCGCCAAAGCTGGCAAAAACACCGAATAAGCACGAACGGAAAAACCAAAAACCAACGGTACATAAAAAAATCAAAGACGGCAAACGGCAAAAGGATAAATATATATAAAAAATATTATTTTTATTTTTTTATATATTTTTTTGGGTGGTTTTTTGTTTGAATTAGCTGGTACTGGCACAAATTTTTGCACTTTTTTTGTTATATTATAACATTACATATATTCTTTAAAATAAATATTCCCTTTTGATTTGTATTTTTAATCATTTGGGCTTGCAGGCGTGGCGGTTTTTATTGCATGGCTTGGATTTCCAGCGGTTGTGTGTTTGGTGCATGGCTGGCTTTTTCTTTATTCAAGCGTTCTAAAAATAGGGTAAGCTGGTCGGTGCTGGTGTCAGCAGTTAGGCGGTTTTGGTAGGTTTTGAAGTCGCTTTGTCGGACTTCATCAACGATATTTGCCCAGTCGTTCATCATTTGAATGCGTCTGGGTAGCATTTCAGCGTCATTGTACGCCCGTTCGGTTTTATCTCTGCTGATATGGGCTAGTTGCAACTCAATGGCTTTGGGGTTGTACTGCATTTCATAAAGGCTGGTACTTGCCAATCCACGAAAGCCGTGTCCAGTCATTTTGCCTTGATAGCCCATGCGTTTTAATGCGGTTGTAAAGGCGTTTTCACTCATTGCGCCTGTCTTGCTTCGGTTGCTATACAGCACATAATCACTATCAAAGCCAAAAGATTTAATTTTCTGTAGTATCTCTATCACTTGCGGGGCAAGTGGGACGATGTGGGGTAAGCCGTTTTTCATGCGGTGGGCTGGTATTCGCCAAACTTTGGCATTTAGGTCGATTTCTTGCCATGTCATGCCTAGCAGTTCGCCAGTTCGTACAAAAGTATAAGCCAGCAGATAAAAGCCGTAACGGGTCATGGGTTCAATGTTGGCGGTGTCGATGTCTAGCATGAGTTTGGGTAATTCTTGTATTTTAATTCGTGCGTATTTGATTTCTTTGTGTGTGATGGTGCGTCTGATGTTTCTTGGAATGGGGTTATATAGGTTTGGCGTTAATTGTTTGAGTACAACAAAGCTATAAATGCTGTTGAGTTGTCCGATGATACGCCTTGCGGTATATGTAGCCCCTTGATTGGTTAGGTTTTCTGTCAGTGTTAAAATGTCGGTCAGATTAACAGCGTGAATGTCCTTTGTGCCAAACGCTCTTTTGATATGATTGTTATAAATGCTTAAATCTCGTTCATAGGTTTTGATACTAACATTATTTTTTTGATGATGTAGCCATTTTTGCGCGAAAAAATCAAAAGAAGTCTGATTATCCTTTTTGGCTTTTTCAGCTTTGATGATGTCTTTTGGGTTTTTGCCTTGTTCTAGTAATTCTCTGATTTTTAGATTTTCACTTCGTGCATGGCTTAGGCTCATGGCTGGATATTTGCCCAAAGTGATTTCATGTTGCTTGCCCATGTAGCGATAAACCGCCATAAATACTTTATTCCCTGTATTTCTCACATACAGCCAAAGCCCACCAGCGTCAGCATATTTATCTGGTCGGTTCGGTTTGCATTTTTCGGACGGTTTTAGTTTTTTAATGGCGGTATCTGTAAGGCTCATACTGGTATATTTCCTGTATTAAATTTTATACCAGTAAATATACCAGTTTTTTTCGTGGATTTAAACGGTTTTATACGGACGACATAGGACAACAAAACCAATAAAACCCTTTAAAATAAAAGGGTTCAAATACTGATTTGAACCCTATAGGAATGTTATGTGGCGCACCTAGCGGGAATCGAACCCACGACCTTCAGCTTCGGAGGCTGACACTCTATCCAACTGAGCTATAGGTGCAAAATTGATGAATAGCGTGAATTTTACCAATTTTTGTGCCAAAATACCAGCCATGAACCCAAAAAGTCATTAAATTTTAAAAATATTACTAAAATTTTACCAATTTATGGAGATATTGCATAAAAAACATGGCTTTTCACCCCTTTTTTCCTTTATAATAGTAAGGAGAAATTTTATTCGTTTGGGCATGGTTGTATGAATTGCCCAATTACCCCAGAGTTCATGCTCAAGGCTAAGACGAGATGATGACAATGAAAAGAATCTTAATGTTATCTGTTGCCGCTACACTGGCGATTTTTACCATAACAAGTCAAGCAGAAGAGGCAGCCAAATCTACCGAGGATGCTGTAAAGGGTGGCGAGGTCATGACTGCTGAAACGACACCCAACACAGCAGATGATAAGAACAAGACAGATGCAGCCACCGAACAGGCAAAACAAGATGTGCCAGAGGACAGCGATCAGGTTAAAAAACTCATCGCCTTGCACCCAAAGCTCATCTCTCGCATCGCTCCTTATGGCAAAGTGTGCTTTGATGGCGAAGAGTGCGACATCAACATCACTGTATTAGCCCCTGCGGTAGAGGGTGAGGCTCGTCCAGGTGATATGTTATATAAGGCGATTTGTGCTACTTGTCATGATGCAGGCTTGGTTGGGGCACCAAAATTTGGTACGGCTGATTGGGTGCCACGCATCGCCAAAGGTAAGGCGACCTTGTACAATCACGCCATCAATGGCTTTAACGCAATGCCTGCCCGTGGTGGTGCTGACATCTCTGATGATGAGGTGAAAAACGCGGTTGATTACATCATTTCACAAAGCCAATAACTCTATTTAATCTCAAACGGCTTAGGTGGGATGCTGCTTAGGCTGTTTGTTGTTTTTATACCAACTGACATCAAAAAACCTAAATGACCATTTCAATAATCGTTGGTTCAAAGCCAATCATATTGACATTAAAGAGCATCATTTTTCAATCACTTGACTAAGCATACCATGACCATACCAGCATTACGAATCTCTCGTTTAAAAAAGACCTATAACAATGGCTTTACTGCGTTAAAAGGCGTGGATTTGTCTGTCCCAGAGGGTGAGTTTTTTGCACTGTTGGGGGCGAATGGAGCAGGAAAGTCCACGATGATTGGCATCATCAGCTCGCTTTTTGCACCCACAGAGGGCAAGGTTGAGATTTTTGGTGTTGATTTGCATAAAAACCCAAGCCTCGCCAAATCGTATTTGGGCGTTGTCCCCCAAGAATTTAACTTTAATCAGTTTGAGAAGTGTATCGACATATTGGTAACGCAGGCTGGCTATTATGGTATTAAGCGTGCACAAGCACTGCCTCGTGCTGAATTTTTATTAAAAGAGCTGGGGCTGTGGGATAAGAGAGATGTCAAATCTCGAGCGTTGTCTGGTGGCATGAAACGCCGCTTGATGATTGCCCGTGCCTTGATGCACCGACCACGCCTTTTGATACTTGATGAGCCAACCGCAGGCGTGGATATTGAGCTTCGTCGTTCCATGTGGGAATTCATACAAAAGATTAATCGTGAAGAAAAAACCACAATCATTCTGACGACGCACTATCTAGAAGAAGCTGAACAGCTGTGCAAATATGTTGCCATCTTAAATCAAGGTGAGATATTGATTAATACAAAGATGAGATCATTACTGACACAACTGTCGCTTGAAACTTTCGTCTTTGATTTGAAAGATGAACTGTTGACATTACCAAAGTTTGATGCGGTAACCGATGCCAATTTGGTGGATAATAAAACCTTAGAAATCACACTGAATAAAGAACAACATCTTAACGCCGTATTTGCCTGTCTAAATGCGTTAAACATTTCAGTGCTTAGCATGAGAAATAAAGCCAATCGTTTAGAAGAGTTGTTCATGAAAGTGGTGGACAGTCATTTTCATGACGAAACACATGCAGCAAGCAGCCTCAAAAAAGATGGTGGAGAATATTCATGAATGCTCAATTGGTCGCCTTTCATACTTTATTATCTAGAGAAATTAAGCGAATATTACGCATTTGGCCGCAGACGCTTTTACCGCCTGTGATTACCATGACGCTGTATTTTGTCATTTTTGGGCAGATGATTGGCAGTCGTGTTGGTAACATGGGCGGAGTGAGTTACATGCAGTTCATCGTGCCAGGTCTCATCATGATGGCGGTCATCACCAACAGCTACTCGAATGTTGTTTCATCATTTTTTAGCACCAAATTTCATGGAAATATTGATGAAATGCTGGTGTCGCCAATCTCGAAACATGGCATATTATTGGGTTATGTTGGTGGTGGGGTGTTTCGTGGATTATCGATTGCCTTGATTGTGAGCATGGTGGCTTTATTTTTTACTCAATTGGGCATTGCTCACTTTATGATCATGTTCATGACCATCATTGGTACTTCGGTATTGTTCTCATTAGGGGGGTTCATCAATGCGGTATTTGCTCGCTCGTTTGATGACATTTCCATCGTGCCAAGCTTCATCTTGACACCCTTGACTTATTTGGGGGGTGTCTTTTATTCATTGGAAAATCTGTCTGAATTTTGGCAGAATGTGTCGTTATTAAACCCAATTGTTTATATGGTCAATGCCTTTCGTTATGGCATCTTGGGGCATTCTGATGTTGATGTTGGGTATTCATTGATGGCGATTTTGGTGTTTTGTGTGGTGCTTTATGCCATTGCTTACTGGATACTCAAAGATGGCAGACGCATTCGTATCTGATCATCTGAATGCAGGCATGATGCGATGCTGATTTGTGTGATTGCTTGCTTTGAGTCGTCTGATTTTTGTAGCAATTCTAAAAGGAAAATTAAATGAATACGACCGAACATTTGGGCGTGCTTGGTGAAGTTACCAGTTACCCAAAGACTTATGACCCCAGCATTTTATTCCCCATCTCACGGAGCATTGGTAGAAATGATGTCCTTGAAAAATCTGGGTTTGATCTGTCTTTGGTGCAAGGCATTGATGTTTGGCAGGCTTTTGAAATCTCTTGGTTGAATGCCCTTGGGGTGTCCCAAGTGGCAATGGCACGCTTCATCATTCCTGCCAATTCGCCAAATATCGTAGAATCCAAATCTTTAAAGTTATACCTAAATGGTCTAAACTTTACCAAATTTGATGATGTTCAAGCAGTGCAACACACCATTGAACAGGATCTGTCGGCTTGTGTTGGTATGCCAGTACAAGCCCAAATCATATCGCTTGGTAGCGACGAACTTACCATCGTCAAGCCTGTTGGGATATGTATCGATGAGGTACTCAATCACCAAAGCGATGCTGTTCATTTGACCGATGATGTTGATGTGTCTTTTTTAAAAAATGCCAAAAAATGCGATCTGAAAACCCATCAGTTTTATAGTCATTTATTGCGTTCAAATTGTCCTGTCACCAATCAGCCTGACTGGGGAACTTTACAGATTCATATGACCAGCCCCCATGAGGTGGATCATGGTCAGGTGTTGAGATATGTTTTGTCATTTAGGCAACATAACGGCTTTCATGAGCAGTGTGTGGAGCGAATCTTTGCGGATTTGATGGTGCATTTTAAACCGAACGCTTTAAGAGTGTCTGCCAACTATACCAGACGAGGAGGAATCGATATCAATCCTGTACGAGTGTTTGGTATGCAGGTTGGTGAAATTGGGCGATTGGTGCGTCAGTAGCTTGATTTTGATTAAAAAACCGCTTATTTTCTATTAGATAAGCGGTTTTTTAATCATTTGATGAATAAAAAACAGCTCTTAAAATAGTATAAGAGCTGTTTTTTTGAAATATTGGCACTCCATAGGGGATTCGAACCCCTGTTACCGCCGTGAAAGGGCGATGTCCTAGGCCTCTAGACGAATGGAGCGCAGGGTTTGTAAGACGAAAATGTATGAAACTGCCTTACCCACTTTTTGAACGCTTTCACCGTATTTCCAAAAAGTGGGGCTATTATAACAAACAATTTAAAATCGTCAAGAAAATATTTTAATGAAATTTAAAATATTTTGTAAGTCATTGATTATGAATTAAAAAATTTATAATCAATCTTTGAAATTGTTAAATTGCAGTGGCACACCAAAAGACTTTTCCTTTAAAAATCCCATGCAGGCTTGCAGATTGTCTTTTTTCTTGTCGGAAACACGAATTTTATCGCCTTGAATGCTGGCGGATACTTTTAGGTCGGATTCTTTGATGGCTTTGCTGATTTTTTTGGCGGTGTCGCTGTCCAAGCCATCTTTTAGGTTGATGATTTGTTTGGTGTGTTTGCCTGACTGAAATTTGTCTTGTGGGTCTAATGATTGTAGATCCACACCTCGCTTGATGAGTTGTTTTTCAAAAATGGCATAGACATTATCTGCTTGCAATTCGTTATCGCAAGTGATGCAGACGGTTTTGTTTTTTTCGTTTAACTCAACAGTAATATCGCTGCCTTTAAAATCAAAGCGAGTGGCGATTTCTTTGTCGGTATTGCCGATGGCATTACGCACTTCTTGGACATTGAGTTCTGAGACGATGTCAAATGAAGGCATGTTTTTTCTCCTTGTTGGTTTGGTTGATGTTAAGGCGTTTGGTCTGAATCTGTATGTGGGCTTATGGCATTAAGCATGGGTAAGTCATTGAAAATCTGACAAAACAGTTCAGCGGTTTTTTGGGTGTCATAAAGGGCAGAATGTGCATGATCGTTATTAAATTCAATCCCAGCCATAATACAGGTTCTTGCTAGGACGGTGTGCCCATACGCCAATGCAGACAAGCTGGCGGTATCTAGCACGCTAAATGCATGAAAAGGCGAATGGTTTTTGCTGTTGGTGCGGTGAATGGCAGCGTTTAAAAACCCCAAATCAAAATGGGCGTTATGCCCAACCAAAATGCACTGACGGCAATCATGCTGCTTGCGAACTGCTTTTAATTCCTTAAAAATACGACGCAAGGCGACCTTTTCGTTTTCACTGACGGCCTTGCGAATGGGGCTGTCTGGATTGATGCCTGTGAATTTTAGGGCGGCAGGTTCAAGATTTGCCCCAAAGAATGGCTCAATATGAGCGTTTAGTGCTTCGCCTTGATACAATTTACCTTCGTCATTCATCAAAATCGGCACGCAAGCAATCTCCAACAACGCATCGGTTGAAGCATTAAAGCCTGCGGTCTCCACATCAACAACGACTGGCATGAAGCCACGAAATCGCTCTTTTAGTGTGGTTGGCTTGACCGCAAAACATTCTGTAGAGTCGGTAGGTTGATGAAAGTCGGTCATGAAAGTTGTGTCCACGCCAAAGTCTGTCCTGCTAATAATGGGGTGAGTGTTTTATCGCCAAGATAGTCGTATGCCGTAGGAATGCTCTGCTCTTGCTTGGCGAGTGTGATGGTTGTTGTGTTGATGGGTAATCCATAAAATAACGCACCAAAACGACTGGCAAAACCTTCAAGCTTATCAAGTGCATTGACGCTTTCAAAGGCGGTCGCATACAGTGGCAAGGCATGAACAGCAGAATAACAACCAGCACAGCCACAAGCGGATTCTTTGGTATGAGTGGCGTGTGGGGCAGAATCTGTGCCTAAGAAAAACTTGGGGTTGCCAGAGGTGGCGACTTCAAGCAGTCTTTTTTGGTGGCAGGCTCGCTTTAAAATCGGCAAGCAGTAAAAATGTGGTTTAACGCCACCTACCAGCAGATGATTGCGATTGAACAGTAAATGTTGCGGTGTGATGGTTGCGGCGATATGGTCGCCTTGAGCCAAACAAAAATCAGCCGCATCAGCGGTGGTGATATGTTCCATCACGATTTTTAGATTGGGGAAGGTTTTGATGATGATGGATAGCACTTCATCTAAAAAGCGTTTTTCACGGTCAAAAATATCAATCTCTTGATGCGTAACCTCGCCATGTACCAATAAGGGCATGCCTACTTTTTGCATCATCTCAAAGACGCTCGCTCGCCCCAAAATGTCAGTAACGCCATCAGCGGAATTGGTGGTTGCACCAGCAGGGTAGAGTTTGACGGCTTGTACGACGCCTGATTCTTTGGCTCGTAGAATTTCATCGGCGGTGGTGTGATCGGTTAAGTACAGCACCATGCGTGGGTCAAAACCATCTTTACGGTCATGAGGCATGTCTGCATTGAATAGTACGCCTAAGATTCGCTCACGGTAGGCGATGGCATCGGCAGTGGTCTTAACTGGTGGTACCAGATTTGGCATGCAAATCACACGATTAAAGCTTTTGGCGGCGTGCGGTACTGTGGTATGCAAGGCATCGCCATCACGCAGGTGAATGTGCCAATCGTCTGGCTGGATCAGAGTGAGAGTTTGGGTCATGGTCGGCTCGTTTTGATGAATGAATGATGACAGTCTCAAGTGCTTGACTTGGGATTATGTGGTAGTTATTTTATCATAATTAAGGGTGTGGGCGTCATGACTTTTTAAAGCAGTAAAAACCAGATTTTTGATCTTAGGTGTGTTGTCAGTAGCTTTGGAGTGGCAATTGAAGCCTGATGATTGGCTACTAAGCTTGATTGGTGTTGGTTCATCAGGCGGTCAAAAGGTTTTTTTGCCGTGCTTAAGTGGCATCAATGACCAATTTTTAGCCAAATGATGGCAATGAATAACAGCGTCTGCAACACGATGGTGATGACATTCGTCCAGATGTTGTTTTTCTTGCGATACAATGATAATAATGAAAATAACAATAACTGTATCAAAATCGCACCGATGCTTGCCACAATTGCAGTTTTTAGAGTTACCCAGCCAATCCATGCAATCGCAGTAAACACAATGGGAATGCGTCCTGCAATCAGAATGCCTAGACTGGCATCAAAAGCGTGTCTGTGTGCGTGTTTTCTGTCTTGCTTGTCGATGATGGTGATATTTTGTGCTAAGATGTCAGCAAAAAAGCACGCCAGCCATAGCCCTATGGTCGTCCCTAGTATGATGCTGAATGTCTCAAAGGGTGTGCTGTCATGCACATGCAATAACAGCGTAATATTCGTCGCCAATAGAGTAACAAGACCGTAGATGACTTCTTTGATTTTTTCTTTTTTGCTAAAAATTTGTGGGGAGTGTGTGGACATGTCTACTTCCAAATGTTTACAAATAATGAGTGTGAAAATTTGGCGTGTGTTGTGTCATTGATTTACATTCCATTTACAAGTGATTTACATATTTTATCAAAAAAACTTACATTTTTTGATAAAATATGTAAGTTTTTATCATATCTGGCTTAAATCAAGCATATTAATTTCAATCAAGCATTGTTAATGCACAGTTTACTGTGTTCTTCATGGTCTTACGACAGGTTGGCTGTGATGGGTGCGTGATGGCTTGATGCTTTGTTTTTTTATTACCATCAGGAAGTAGTGATAGCTATGAACAGTATCTACAAAGTCATTTTTAACAAAACGACAGGCACCTATCAGGCGGTGGCTGAATTTGCCAAATCGCAGACCAAGTCATCTGGCGTGGTCGGTAGCATCGCCAGCCCTGCATCATCACCTGCCATGTCAAAATACCTCACTCTCCCAGCCATGGTCATGCTGGCGATGGGGGTGATGGTGGCCGTACCAGCAAATGCAAATCCTAGTGGAGAAAAAGTCGCTACTGCTTTGAAGATTGATTCAAAAAAGAGGGGTCAAATTACTAGCGGTCTAACAGCAGCTGGCATCACAGGCACCGTCAATCTGTGCTATTTCGTAGATTCCCCCTATTCCTCAGTATTTTGTTCTAACAACATACAAGACTTGCATAGTGATTTGCGAGACTCTGTCTATATCGGTAAAAATGTTCAAGCGGCTGATGGAGACCGTAAGGGTAACTACGCAGTCGTAATCGGTGAAAATGCCTATGGAATAGATAAGTATGTGATCTCTTTGGGTAAGTATACGAAAGCAACAGCTAATAGTGCGACCGCTGTTGGTGCAAAGGCCGCAGCATTGGCCTCCCATTCTGTGGCACTGGGGGGTGATGAGTCAACGGGTGCTAAGGTTGAGACAGATGCTGACTACAGCCTTGCAGTGATGGCAGGTGCAAAGGTCAATAAAAATAAAAAAAATGGTATCGCCATCGGTCAAGGGGCAACGATTGGCGTTGATGATAGTGATGCAGATAACAGCAACCGTGCCACTGCCATCGGTACCAATGCCTTTGCCAATGGCAATCGTGCCTTGGCACTGGGGGCGAGTTTGCTGAATGATGATTTAACAAGTGATGATGCACAGGAAGATACAGACTTATCCGAAATAGAAGAAGCAGATGAAAGAAGTAGGGCCATCAGTGCTCGCTACAGCAGAACTCGTGCTACCGCGGACGACACCATCGCGATCGGTACTGCCGCGCGTGCTACCGCTGATAAGGCGACTGCACTGGGTTATCGTGCTGCCGCTGAAGGGGCGAATGCACAAGCCTTTGGTTCGCAAGCTGTCGCATCGGGCATCAGTAGCCTAGCACAAGGCACTTCTGCTAAGGCAACCAGTATCAACGCCCAAGCCTTTGGTAATCAAGCTCAAGCAAGCGGTGTGAATGCCACTGCCATTGGTACAGATTCACAAGCCAGCGGTCACTTCTCTCAAGCTTTGGGTGCAACTGCCGAAGCAACGAAGTTTGGTGCTCAAGCTTTCGGTCTGCTAGCCAGTGCAAAAGAACACAATGCGATTGCTATCGGTACAGGAACAAAAGCATTAGGTAAAAATTCTCAAGCATTAGGTAACTCTGCAGTAGCTGAGGGTGCTGGCTCGCAAGCATTGGGTACCAAAGCCAAATCTCGTGGTAAGCGTTCTTTGGCAGCAGGTTTTGGTGCAAATGCAGCCAATCAACTTTCCTTAGCATTGGGTGCAAACGCACAAGCCACTCAAGATAATAGTGTGGCACTGGGTGCAGGCTCAGTGGCAGATCGTGTGGCGATTAATGCAGGGTTGGTGGATACTAGCAGTGATACGGCTAATCCTACTGCCAATCAGGTTTACACGCCATTGCCTACTCAATCTCAACAAGGCGAAATGCAAAAATTTCATCAAGGGATTAAAGATACAGTCAAAGGCAGTAACGGTGCGGTATCTGTTGGGTCATCTACTGCAACACGCCAAATCATCAATGTCGCTGCTGGCTCTACTGATACCGATGCGGTGAATGTCGCTCAGCTTAAAGCGTTGGCGAATTTGCCGATGAATTTTGAGGCGGATAATAATGGTGCAGTGCCTGTGAAGTTGGGCGAGCGTTTACCAATTACAGGTGCAGTAGATGGGGGCATTACCACTAATGCAGATTTAGCCAAAAATGGTTTAACGATTGGCATTAAAACAAGACCTGATGGTGGTCTTGACCTTAATGCTCAGGGTGTTGGCATTAAGTTAGATCAAAATAATGGTGGTCAACCTGCAGGCTCTCCGCTTTCTTTAAGCAACAATGGTCTTAAGTTTAATTTTAAAGATACTGATTTTCAGCTGGTTGATGACGGCGGTGTAAAAAAACTGGCATTGAAAGCTGGGGCTGACGAAACGAAATATTTTGCTGATGCCGATAATGATACTGTTACCCCTGCTACCAGCAAAGATGCGGCCAAAGCATTTACCAACGATAAAAATGTATTGGGTATTAAAGGTGGTCTTACAGGTGAGGAGGCAAAAGCAGGTGCAAAAAATATCATCACCAAGATTGATACAGACAACAACACCATCGAAGTCGCTCTAAACCCTGATGTGAAAGGTTTGCACAGCTTGCAGTTTGCTGATGGTCAAGGGATTAAGATTGGGGATGGTAATACTCAAGTAAACCACAATGAAAATGTAGTGATTGGTAAAGGTGCCGTAGCGAAATCCAGTTCTCAAGTTGGTTTGGGTTTGCGTAAAGCACCTGGTTTTGATGAAAAATTGACAGGTTCACCAACTGGTAAAAATCACATTGGTACTTATTATCAAATGATGCAAGGTGTCGCTGTTGGCGATCATGCCTATTCTGGAGATTCTTCAACTGCTGTCGGTGCTCGCTCTAAAGCTGAAGGAACTTACTCTGTCACAGTAGGAGCTAATGCCTTTACCAAGAATGAAGGTGGTGTTGCACTGGGTGCGGCCAGTTTTGTGACTGGAGCAAGTGGTGTGGCGATCGGTCGTGAGGCTGTTTCAACAGGTGCTTTTGCACAAGCCTTGGGTAGCGTGTCTTCTGCCACAGGTGAAAAATCCTTTGCGGTAGGGCATTCTGCCACGGCCAGCGGTAAGCGTGGTATTGCGATTGGTGCATCATCGAATGGTTCAGACGGTATGAATAAACTGTATCAAAAAGATGCCAATCAAGGTGCACATGCCACTGCCGATGACACCATTGCTTTGGGTTCAAACAGTAAAGCCACTCAAGACAAAGCGATTGCCATTGGTCGTGCTGCACAAGCAACCGTAGCTGATGGCGTGGCTTTAGGTTCAGAATCGATGGCTGATCGTGCTGCCATTGATGCAAATGCAGTTCAGACGATCGATAGACAGATTGTCAATACTGCCACCAATCAAGTTTATACACCTCTACCTAATGACGCTCAGACCAATCCAGCCACTCAGCCTTTTAATCAGGCTATCAGACATACCGTCAAAGGCAATAAAAGTGCGGTATCCGTGGGTAATGGCACGAATACACGCCAAATCACCAATGTCGCGGCAGGCTCTACTGACACCGATGCGGTGAATGTCGCACAGCTAAGAGCATTGGCAAATCTACCGATGACTTTTGAAGCTGATGAGGGCGGACAAGTAGAACGCAAACTGGGCGAGCGCTTGCCAGTTAAGGGCAAGGAAAATGGCGGTATCACCACCAGCACCAATCTAAAAACCAATGGCATTGACATTGCGGTAAAAGCAGGTAATGGCATTGCGGTTGATGCTACTGGCGTAAAAGTTAAGCCAAAAAATGACGGTGCATTAACCGTTAACGCTGATGGCGTGGCGGTTAATGTCAATAATAAAAAAGGCATCGAGATTGGCACTGATAATAAACTTGCGGTGAAAGCTGATACCACAAAAGGCATCAAAGTTGATGGCGATGGCATTGGCATCAACCTAAAAGCAGGTGATAATCTATTAAGCTTTGATGATAATGCTCTTGTTGTCAATCCACAAAATGTGGTAGAACAAGCCCAATTGCCAGTGGTTTATACTGACAAGCAAGGCAATAAGCTGACTAAGGTGGGTGATGAATTCTATCAAGTGATTAATGGTGGAAGAGCTAGAGTTGCTACGCCAAAAGACCAAGTCATCGCTTCAATGAACAATGGCACTAATAACACTAAGCAAGCCCCAATGACCTTGGCTAATGTTCAAAGCAGCATTAACCTTAAACAGCCTTTGGGTAATGGTCCACAAGTAACTGCTGATAAACCAGCTGATTTTGACACCATCAAAAACAACGCAGCGACCGTTGAAGATGTGATGAAAGTTGGCTTTAATTTGCAAAATAACAGTCAAGCCAAAGACTTCGTCCAAGCCTTTGACACCTTAAATGTTGTTGATGGCAATGGTACCATGGCGATCGTTGAGACTGATGGTCAAGGTAAAGTTAGCACCATCAAAGTTGATGTCAAGCCAAAACCACAAGGTGGCATTGAAGTGGATGCTGGCGGTGTCGGCATCAAACTTAAAGCTGATGATCATGCTAATAAGAATCCGCTAACCGTGTCTGATCAAGGCCTTAACCTAAACATTGACTCTGATACGCTGACAGTTGATGGTGCTGGCACTGATAAAAAACTGAAAGTCAAAGTAAAACCACAAGGCGGTATCACCACCGAGGGTGGTCAAGGTTTGGCTGTACAAACTGGTGATGGTGTTGAGGTTGCTGAAGGCAAAGTCAAAGCCAAAGCACATCATGGCATTACGGTTGACGGTAATGGCATCAGCGTGAAAGCAAAACAAAATGATGGTGCGTTAACGGTTGATGAAAATGGCGTAGCGGTTAATGTTGATAATCAAGGCATTCAAGTTAAGGATAATAAGTTAGCGGTCAAACCCAACACCAACAAAGGCATTGAGGTAACCGATGCAGGTGTTGGCGTCAAGCTTGCTGAGCAAAACAATCCACTAAAAGTGGATGGCAATGGTTTGACGCTTAATATCGATGATGAAACATTGGAGCTGGCAGACAATGGTGGGGTTGGCAAGAAGCTGCAAGTAAAATCTAATAAATATTTTGCAGATGAAGATGTACAAAATGATGATGAGGCCGCCATCAGCAAAGAAAAGGCTAAAGAGCTTGCCAAAGACAAACGCATCTTGGGCATCAAGGGCGGTCTTACAAATGGACAAAAGAACATCACTACCAAGATTGATGCAACCAATAACACCATTGAAGTCGCTTTAAAGCCTGATGTGAAAGATTTGCACAGTTTGCAATTTGCTGATGGTCAAGGGATTAAGATTGGGGATGCGGCTACTCAAGCCGATGATCCGTCAGCCATCGCAATGGGTCGTGGTGCACAGGCAACCGTAGCTGATGGCGTGGCTTTAGGTTCAGAATCGATGGCTGATCGTCAAGGGTTTGCACAACCCGTAAATGCCACCGATAATGCAACTGCTAACAATAATCAAGTCTACACACCGATCAGTGATGCAGTCATCAGAGATGCTCAAGGCTTGGCAGACCAATTAAATCAGCATAAAGAAGGCATCGTCGCAACAGTCAAAGGTAATAGGGGTGCGGTATCTGTGGGTTCATCCACTGCCACACGCCAAATCATCAACTTAGCCGCTGGCTCTGAAGATACCGATGCGGTGAATGTCGCACAGCTAAAATCATTAGCGGCCATGCCAATGATTTTCCAGGCTGATGAAAACGGACAAGTAGAACGCAAACTGGGCGAACGCTTGCCGATTAAGGGTAAAGAAAATGGTGGTATCACCACCAGCACCAATCTACAAACCAATGGTATTGACATTGCAGTGAAGGCCGATGACAAAAAGGGCGTTGAGGTGGGGGTTGACGGTGTCTCAGTTAAGTTGAATACTGATAAGGGTGTTAAATTTGGTACTGATGGCAAAGTTGAAGTTAATCTTGCCAACAACAAAGGCTTAGAATTTGACGGTGCTGGCGATAAGGGCATTGCGGTAAAAGCAGGTGATGGCATTGAGGTTGATGCTACTGGCGTAAAAGTTAAGCCAAAAAACGACGGTGCGTTAACTGTCAACGCCGACGGTGTCGCTGTCAATGTTGATAACAGTAAGGGTGTTGAAATCAGTGGTAATCAGCTTGCTGTTAAAGTCAATAACCAAAAAGGTGTTCAGTTCGGCACTGATGGCAGAATTGAAGTCAAGCCTAATGCCCAAAACGGCATCAAAGTTGATGGCGATGGCATTGGCATCAACCTAAAAGCAGGTGATAACCTATTAAGTTTTGATAATAATGCTCTGACTGTCAATCCACAAAATGTGGTAGAACAAGCCCAATTGCCAGTGGTTTATACTGACAAGCAAGGCAATAAGCTGACTAAGGTGGGTGATGAATTCTATCAAGTGATTAATGGTGGAAGAGCTAGAGTTGCTACGCCAAAAGACCAAGTCATTGCCTCAATGAACAATGGCAATGGCGAAACCAAACAAGACCCAATGACCTTGGCGAATGTTCAAAGTAGCATTAATCTTAAACAGCCTTTGGGTAATGGTCCACAAGTAACTGCTGATAAACCAGCTGATTTTGACACCATCAAAAACAACGCAGCAACCGTTGAAGATGTGATGAAAATTGGCTTTAATTTAAAGAACAATAACCAAGCCAAAGACTTCGTCCAAGCCTTTGACACCTTAAATGTTGTTGATGGCAATGGTACCATGGCGATTGTGACAACTGATAATGAGGGTAGCACCATCAAAGTTGATGTCAAAGCCAAGCAAAAAGGCGGCTTATCCATTGATGATCGTGGCGTAAGTGTTGATGTGGATAATAAGACCATTCAATTAAGCCCGGAGGGTAAAGTAGCTGCCAAAACCACAAACCTAACGGTTAATCAGGCTGGCGATGAGCAAGGTAAGGTCAAGCTGGCTGACGGTCAAAATGATGGCAATGCCCTAGTTACCGCCAATACCGTGATGAATGCTATTAATGATAGTGGCTTTACCTTGACTACTGACAAGACAGGCACAGGTACGGTTACGGGTAAACAAGACCAGCTAATTAAAGCAGGCGAAAAAGTGACCATTGAAGCGGGTGATAACATCGCTATCACTCAGGACAAGGGTAAAGTATCTATCAGAACCAAGCGTGAAGTAGATTTTGGTAAAGTAACCGTAGGTGATGACACCGATGAATTTTATGGTGTACGCACGCCAATACGCATCACTAGTAATGGTATGGGTGGTCATGAACAAAACCACATCACTGGCTTGACGCATACTCTGCAACCTGCTGGCGATAGCCACCAGCAGCTGACACTAAATAATGATTTGGACATCTCAAGTAAAGATGCTGATTCACTCAAACTCTCTCGTGCAGCCACTGTTGCAGATGCTCTATCAACAGGCTTTAACCTACAAGAAAACGGTAATTCTCGTGATTTTGTTCGAGCTTATGACACGGTCAACTTTGTTGATAGCGATTCGGTACAAACCAAAGTTGTGACTGACAAAGATGGTAAGATTAGCCGCATCAGCAATGAGATCAAGGTGAACCCAAACCAAGGTCTAGAAAGAACCCAGGCAGGTGTTGGTATTAAGCTTAAACCATCGGCTGGCAACCCATTGAATGTCAATGAGTACGGCTTGGGATTGGATTATGATGTTGACAAGCTGGCTGTTAAAGACCAAATCTTGACAGTTAATACCACTGACTTGTTTGTGTCTGATGACCCAGACAATGCAGATGGCAATACTGGCAGAGTTCAACTTGACGATCCTGCCAAAGGCAAAGCATTGGTAACAGCACAAGGGGTGGCTGACGCCATCAATGAGTCAGGCTTCTTGTTAAAAGCAGAAGATGAAACCGTCAAAATGGTATCACCTGGCGACAGCGTTAACATCAAAGCAGAAAAAACCGACCAAGGTAATGGCAACATCCGTGTCTTTGAAGACAATGGCGACATTGTGATCGGCACAGCAGATGATGTGAACTTTAATACGGTGAAAGTTGAAGAAGAGCTGAAAGTTGGCGATGTGAAGATTGACCAAGACGGCATCAACGCTGGCAACAAGCAAATCACCAATGTTAAAGAGGGTGAAAAAGACACTGATGCGGTCAATGTCAAGCAGCTAAAAGACTCAGCAACCAAATACTTTGCTGATACTGACTTTGATGAGTCACAAACTGCTGCGACCAGCAAAGACAAAGCCAAAGCTGCCAAAGACAATGTGATTGGCATCAAAGGCGGTGTGACTGGCGATGAGAAGCAAGATGGTGCATCCAACATCACCACCAAGCTGATCTCAGATAAAAACACACTAGAAGTGACACTAAACCCAGTCCTTAAAGGATTAAAGAGCATCCAGTTTGCCAAAGATCAAGGCATCACCATGGGTGATACTCGTACGCTTGCTTCTGACCCAACTGCCACTGCCATCGGTCGTGGTGCCAACGCCACTGCCTTTGGTAGCCAAGCCTTTGGTCGTGATGCGATGGCAAATGCTGATTATGCCAATGCTTTAGGTAATCGTGCGATTGCCACGGCACAAGGTGCCCAAGCGATGGGTGCGTTCAGCAGTGCAGACGCTGACTTCGCTCAAGCCTTAGGCATGGCTGCAACAGCAAGCCAAGAGGCAGCCGTGGCCTTGGGTGCAGCAGCAGAAGCTAAGAGCGTGGGCGGTGTGGCATTGGGTGTGTTGTCTGTGGCTGACCGTGCTGCGATTGTTGGTGCAACCACAAACCAATCAGCAAATCCTCTTGCTAATCAAGTGTACTCAGCAGTAACTGGCGATCAAAATCAAGCACTTAACAATGCCATCGCAGCCACCGTCAAAGGCAACCTAGGTGCGGTATCTGTTGGTGATCAAAACAACACTCGTCAAATCACCAATGTCGCGGCAGGCTCTAGCGATACCGACGCGGCCAACATCGCTCAGCTTAAAGCGGTGGCAGAATTGCCAATGAGCTTTGAAGCGGATAAAGGTCAAAATGATCAGGATAATGACAAAGTTGTTACTCGCAAACTGGGCGAAAGCCTAAAAGTTAACGGCAAAGCCAACAGCGGCATCACCACTTCTGTGAATGCTGGTAAAGATGGCATTGACATTGCCGTTAATCTAAACACTGACAAAGGTGTTAAATTCGGTACTGATGGCAAAGTTGAAGTTAATCTTGCCAACAACAAAGGCTTAGAATTTGACGGTGCTGGCGATAAGGGCATTGCGGTAAAAGCAGGTGATGGCATTGAGGTTGATGCTACTGGCGTAAAAGTTAAGCCAAAAAATGACGGTGCGTTAACTGTCAATGAAAATGGCGTGGCGGTTAATGTCAATAATGAAAAAGGCATCGAGATTGGTACTGATAATAAACTTGCGGTGAAAGCCAATACCAACAAAGGCATCAAAGTTGATGGCGATGGCATTGGCATCAACCTAAAAGCAGGTGATAACCCACTACGCTTTGATGATCAAGGTGCCTTAACCTTCAATACACAAAAAGCCGTAGAACAAGCCCAATTGCCAGTGGTTTATACTGACAAAGCAGGTAATAAGCTGACTAAGGTGGGTGATAAGTTCTATCAGGTTAATCCGTTAAACGGTAATCCAACACGCCAAGAAGTTGCACCAAATGAAGTGATCGCTTCACTCAATAACGGTTTAGGTCAAACTCAAAATGCCCCAATGACCTTGGCGAATGTTGCTCACAACATCACGCCTAAGAAAGACTTGGGCAGTGAGGTGATTTCATACGCCAACAAACCAACTGGATTGCAAGAGAACAACGCAGCCACTGTAGGCGATGTACTAAACGCAGGCTTTAACCTAAAAGAAAGAGGTAATAATAAAGACTTCGTCCAAGCCTTTGACACGCTAGACATTATTAATGGTGCTGGTACCACTGCACAAGTAACAACCGATGACAAGCATCAGGTCAATCAAATTACCTTCAATGTTAAAGCTGATCACCAAAAAGGCATCAAAGTGACAGATGAAGGCGTTGGCATCAACATTGATGACAATGCTGGCCTTGAGTTTAAGCCAATGACCGACAAGTCAGCATCTAAGCTTGCAGTTAAAGCTGATGGCACCACCATCAAGGTTGAGGGCGGTGAGGTGAAAGCAAATACAGCTGGCTTGACTGTTAATCCTAGTACTAAACCTGATGCTGGTAGAGTGATCATTAACGATGGCGATAGTGGCAATGCCCTAGTCACCGCCAATACCGTGATGAATGCCATCAACGAATCTGGCTTTACTCTTGCAACTTCACAAAGTGGTACTGGTCAAGCAGTTGGTGAGTCACAGCTGATTAAGACAGGTGAAAAAGTCATCATTGATGCTGGCGATAACATGAGTGTCATTCAAGCAGGTGGTCGTGTTAGCATTGCAACCAAAGATGATGTTGTGTTCAAGCATGTGCTTGCTGATGACATCATGGCTAAAAACAGCCTAACTGTAGGTGATACTACAGATGGTAGAAAAGCCGTCAAAATCACAAGCACCGGTAAGGCAGGTAGTGAGAAAAACATCATCACTGGTCTAAGCGACACCTTGCCACGCCTAGGAGATGCTGCAATACAACAGGCCATCTCTGCAGACTTGGACATCTCAAGTGATCAAGCTGACAATGCCAAACTCTCTCGTGCCGCAACAGTGGCAGATGCCCTATCAACAGGCTTTAACCTACAAGAAAACGGTGTGGCCAAAGACTTTGTGAAAGCCTATGACACCATTGATTTTGTTGATGGACAGGGTACCAGAGTGATGGTTGACTCACCAGCAGGTGATAAGAAAAATACCATCAGAGTTGACCTCAACCTCGATCCAGCAAAAGGCCTGGAGATTAATCAAGAAAAAGGTGGCTTGTTGGGCATCAAGCTAAGAGATGAAGACAGCAATCCATTGTATGTGGATGAAAACGGTCTGACCGTATTGACCACCAATTTGGCGACCACTGCTGATGGTAAACTTGTCGAACCAGACACTGATGATGAAAATAGCTTGGTAAATGCCAAGTCAATAGTTGACGCCATCAATCACTCAGGTTTTGTTGCTAAAGCGAATGGCGATGCAGGTGAAGTGATTCATCCAGGCGATACGCTTGAATTGACAAATGGCAGAAATATTGAAATCAGTCGTGATGGGGGTAAATTTACCATCAATACAGCCAAAGATGCCATCTTCAACAGTTTGAGTGTTGGCGGAGAGTATGGCAATGTCATGATTGATGAACATGGTGTGCGTATGGGCGATGTACATATCGGTCCTACAGGCATTAATGCTGGCGATACTCGCATTACCCATGTGGCCGATGGGGTTGATCCAAGTGATGCGGTGAATGTCAGCCAGCTATTAAATGGCATGGCACAAAGTGCGGAGCATGTGACTTCTGAAGATGGTTCCATTTTTGTCCAGCAAAGCGTCAATCCATCGACCAAGGCAACAACCTTTGATCTGTCTGTCAATACAGATGATGTTACCATCACTAAAGGTGATGAGGGTAAAATTAAAGCCAAAACCACAACCTTAACGCCAAATGAGAATGGCAAGATTGACACACCAAATGGTAGTAATGAAAACGCTTTAGTTACTGCTGGTGATATTGCCAATGCCATCAACAACTCAGGCTTTACCCTACAAGCCAACGGCAAAGAAGGCAAGCTGGTCAAAGCTGGTGACACCATCAGCATCAATCAAGGTGACAACATCAATGTTACCCAAGATGAAAGCGGTAACCTAACTGTTGCCACCAAGCAAGATGTGGCGTTTGAAACTGTGAAAGTGGGCGATACGCTACAA
>NZ_JAMBAQ010000008.1 GCF_023336735.1 Moraxella oculi
ACAAAGTTGGCTTTAATGAAGTGAAAGTCGGTGATGTGATCATCAACCAAGATGGCATCAACGCTGGCAATAAGAAAGTTACCAATGTTGCTGATGGTACAGAGGATGGCGATGCAGTTAATGTCAGCCAGCTGAACAAAGCTAAGGCAGCAGCCACCACTGAGGTCAAAGCAGGTAACAATGTCAGCATCGACAGCACCAAAGGTGCTCAAGGTCAAGACATCTACACCATCAACGCCAAAGACCGTTCAGCGAAAGTCGTTGCTAAAGCTCAAGGTCTGATTGCTGTTGAACAAGGTGAAACAACGAGCATTGACGGTGCTGATACCACAAGCTTTGCCGTTGATCTCACCCAAGCAGCCAAAGATGACATTGCCAAAGGTGTGAAAGCATTAGACAAGGTGGATAACCAAGGTCTGACCTTTAACACTGACAAGGGTGCTACCAATCCTCAAAAACTGGGCAGCACGCTAAATGTCAAGGGTGATAAGAACATCACCACTCAGGCACAAGGTGACACTGTTGAAGTCAAACTAAGCGATGACATCGCAGTCAACAGCATCACCACAGGTGACAGCAAACTTGACACAACAGGTCTGACCATCAACGCAGCAACACCTGCCAACACCATCAGCCTGACTGCTCAAGGCTTGAACAACGGTGGTCAACGCATCACCAATGTCGCCCCTGGTGTTGACATGACGGATGCGGTGAATGTGGGGCAGTTGATGGGAGCTACCAATCAATTGGCTGGTCGCATTGACAATGTCGCCAATCAGTCTAATGCTGGTGTGTCTTCTGCCATGGCAATGGCAGCACTGCCACAGGCTTACATTCCAGGTAAGTCAATGCTGACTGGTGGTATCGCCAGCTACAATGGTGAAGGTGCGGTAGCAGTTGGCTTCTCGAAGCTTTCTGACAATGGTCGCTGGGTGCTAAAAGTATCTGGTTCTGCCGATACCAAAGGTAAAGCAGGCGGTTCGGTGGGTGCAGGTTTCCACTTCTAAACCGCTGTTGTAAGTAGCCCATTCCATACCCTGATGAAATCATTGGGGTATGGAATTCATTAAAAATTTTCAATTCCTTTATGATCTTAACAAAATATTATTTTTTGTTACCTAGGATACTATTATGAAAAAAATTACCACATTAAGTGCTGCTGTGGCAATGCTTGCACTGTCAGGCTGTATGGGTACTAAGCAAATCAGCCAAAATATCACGAGTGAGGGTACCATTGCCGCCGAAGACATCCATTTTCCAAAGCTTGATGATGCATGGCAAAAAGATGGGCAGTTTCCAAATCGTGAAAATCTGATGAAGATTCGCCCTGGCATTGCCAAAGATGAATTGTATCAATTGATTGGTCGTCCACACTTTAATGAATCTAGTCGTGCTCGTGAGTGGGACTACATCATGAAGTTTTATAAGGCTGATGACAGCGTTAAGGTATGTCAGTATAAAGTTATTTTTGATGAAAACTTCCGTGGTCAAGAGTTTTATTGGTTGCCAAAAGAGTGTGCTGCTTATGCCAAGCCGCCAAAAGCACCTCAGCCAATCATCAACAACCCAGCACCAATCATCATCAATACTCCAGCACCAGCACCAGCGCCAGTAGCACCACCACCTGCACCAGTTGAAATCATTAATGAGCGTATCAACCTAGAGGCGGATGCGTTGTTTAAGTTTGACAAGTATAAGCTAGAAGACATGTTGCCAGCAGGTCGTGCTAAACTTGACGAACTTGCCCAAAAATTACTGGCTTGGGAAGCTCGTGGCGAATCTACTGTGAAGTTGACAGGTCATACTGACCGTTATGGTAGTGATATGTATAACATGAATCTGTCCATGATGCGTGCAAATACAGTGCGTCAGTATCTGATTTCAAAAGGTGTGAATCCACAGACTCTGACCGCAACAGGTGCAGGTGAGACGCAGCCACTACCTCATGTCATCTGTGATATTAAGGCGCCAAAACCTGAGCAAGTCAAATGTCTACAGCCGAACCGTCGTGTAGAAGTGGATGTTGTTGTCTATGCTCGTGTTTCAAAAGATGAGGTTCAACAAATTAACATGAATCAAGATTATCGAAATTTCAACCAAGGTCAATGATCACTGATTCAATGTCGTTGAGCATTAAAAAAAGCCATTCATCAGATGAGTGGCTTTTTTTAGTATGTCTTTAATCCATGAGACAAATACTGTCATGGTTATTGTGTTGATGTTTGATCAAATCTTATTGTGGTGACTTTGCCATATCAAAAATGATTGAGTAAATGGCTTAATGCTAAAAATGAGGGATGATCATCACCAGTCAGTCAGTTTTAAAATCTCTTTAAACAATGCTTTTTGTTCAGAGCTTGGTTTGGTGGATTGTAAAGAGAGAATGGCACTCATATCGCCATCAATATGGATTTTGCCCATCATGAATGCTTCAATAGCGATATTGGTGTCGCCAGTGGTGATGATGTCTTTTAGCGTGGCTTGATCAATCGTGATGGTGCTGACAGCATCGCCAGCATGCCCTTGGTGTAATTTGCCATCTTTAATATGTAGAAAAGCAGGGGTTTCTTCTTGTTCAGTCGTAACATTGATCACAAGACCAATTAAGGTGGGTGGTAGGTTTAGTTGATCGACTGATTCATTCAGTTTTTCAACGGCATCAAACCATGCTTGAGATAAAAATTGAGCCATAAAATGATCCTATAGTCCTAAAGCTTCATCAATGATGACACATAACCATGCAACAGTCATCACTAATCAGGCATTATAAAGCAATTTTACCAAAAAAGCACATTCTTCTAAAAAGTAGGTGGCAATGCTTTTTTGGCAGAGAGTTTTTCTTGATCATTAAAGCTTGAACTTTGCTAAAAAATTGCACACTTACCAAAGATTTTGTCAAAAAGTTCAAATATTTTTACAAAATATGGTTCAAACTTACATTTGTGTTGTATAATAAAGCGTGAGAACTGTTAACAATCCCATACTTTAAGTATGGAATTTATTCAATTCGGTATAAACTATTTTTGGTTTTTAGTACGCAAGCCAAGCCAATCATCGCTGAGCAAGCACTGACTTTGACCCATCAGGTGATTTTGTTGTCTGCATGATATTTTCCTTATAAAAAATAAGGATTTTTTACAGTTATTTGTTCAATAGTGATGATATTTAAGGTGCTTTGCGTTAAAATATACAAATATAACTCAAAAGCGTTGCATTATTGTTACTGCCACTCTCTAAGACCAGCTCAACAATAATACCGCTATATAAATCGGGCTGCACAGGAAAATATCCAATGAGTCTAACTAAAACAGCAGTAGTGCCGAATATTGACCATGAATATGAAATTACGATCGTGCGTTTTTTTACTATCATGGCGGTATTTTGGGGCATCATTGGCATGTCAGTGGGTGTGTTCATCGCATCTCAGCTTGCATGGCCAGCACTTAACTTTGATACATCTTGGCTGTCTTTCGGGCGATTAAGACCGCTGCATACCAATGCGGTGATCTTTGCGTTTGGGGGTTCGGCACTTTTTGCAACTTCTTACTACATCGTACAGCGTACTTGTAAGACTCGTCTGTTTGCACCATACTTGGCATGGTTTACCTTTTGGGGGTGGCAGGCGGTTATTGTTGCTGCGGTGATTACTTTGCCACTGGGCTTTACCTCTGCCAAAGAGTATGCTGAGCTTGAATGGCCGATTGATATCATGATTGCACTGGTGTGGGTCGCTTATGCCATTGTGTTTTTTGGTACTTTAATCAAACGCCAGACCTCGCATATCTATGTGGCGAACTGGTTCTTTGCTGCGTTCATCATTACCATCGCATTGCTACACATTGTCAATAACTTGGCAATACCTGTGAGTGCTTTTAAAGCGTATTCGCTATTTGGTGGTGCGACTGATGCGATGGTTCAGTGGTGGTACGGTCATAATGCGGTGGGTTTTTATTTGACTGCTGCATTCTTAGGCATGATGTATTATTTTATTCCTGTGCAAGTTGGACGCCCTGTATATTCATACCGTCTGTCCATCGTTCACTTTTGGGCCCTCATTGCCTCTTATATGTGGGCAGGTGGTCATCACCTTCACTATTCAGCACTGCCCGACTGGACACAGTCTTTGGGCATGGTGTTTTCTTTGATTTTGTTTGCTCCTTCTTGGGGTGGTATGATTAATGGTGTGTTGACGCTGTCGGGCAGTTGGGATAAATTGCGTACCGACCCAATCATTCGTTTCTTGATTGTTGCGTTGTCATTTTATGCCATGAGTACCTTTGAAGGCCCAATGCTTTCTATCAAAGCGGTGAATGCCATCAGTCATAATACTGACTGGACGGTAGGTCATGTACACTCTGGTGCATTGGGTTGGGTGGGTATGATTACCATCGGTTCGATTTATGTGCTATTGCCACGCATTTGGAATAAGGCGAAAATGTATTCAACTCAGCTCATCACTGTGCATTTTTGGTTGGCTACGACTGGCACTGTGCTGTACATTGTCGCACTTTGGATTTCTGGCATCACTCAAGGCATGATGTGGCGTGCTACCACTCCAGATGGTACTTTGGCATATGACTTTATTCAGACAGTGGTGGTGTCTCACTGGCCTTTCGTCGTTCGTGCGTTGGGTGGTGGATTGTATGTGGCAGGCATGTTGGTCATGGCATATAACTGCTATAAGACAATCAAAATGCCAAGTGTGCCTGAGCACATCGCTGAGCCAGATGAGGTTAATACTGGTAGTGATGAAATGCTTGATACTGACACCGTCAAGGCTTAAGGGGGAGAGTCATGTCAAATATTACTCATGAGATTGTTGAGAAAAATACTGGTTTGTTGGTGATTTTTATTGTCATCGCCATCAGTTTTGCAACTTTGGTTGAGATTGTCCCTTTGATTTTTGATGCCAATGACCCTGAACATGGCGGTGTCAATAAGCCATTGCCAAACATGCGTCCTTGGACCGCATTGGAACTAGAAGGGCGTGATATTTATATCCGTGAGGGCTGTCATGTGTGTCATACGCAGATGGTAAGACCATTGCGTGCCGAAGTTGAGCGTTATGGGCCATACAGTCGTGCTGCCGAATCGGCTTGGGATCATCCATTTTTATGGGGTTCTAAGCGTACTGGTCCAGATCTCGCCCGTGTTGGCGGTCGTTATTCTGATCAATGGCACATAGATCATTTGACCGATCCACGCTCTGTTGTACCTGAATCGGTGATGCCCTCATATCCTTGGCTTGCCAAGAATGAAGTGAATGGCGTAAAAGTGCAACAAAAAATGCGCATCTTTAAAGAGCGTTTTGGTTTGCCTTATACCGAAGAGGATATTGAAGCGGCACCTGACCAAGTACAGGGGGCGACTGAGCTTGACGCATTGGTTGCTTACTTGCAACAGCTTGGTATTGCAATGCAAGGTCAGCGCTAATGAACTGGGGCGTTTTACATAGTATCGCGACAGTGGCAGCATTCATCGCTTTCATTTGCATCGCATGGTGGGCGTACTCACCAAAGAATAAAAAACGCTTTGAAGAAGATGCACAACTTGCGCTTGACGATGAGTCGATCTCATCGTTGCAAGAGCGCACTAAGGATACACAATGAGCTTTTTTTGGGGTTCTTGGATTACTGTCCTATCACTCGGCTGTTGGTTATTTATCTTCGGCGTGTTAGTGTGGACACTAAAATCTAAACCTGTCTTAGAAGAAGATGAGACGACAGGTCATTCATATGACGGCATTAGAGAATACGATAAGCCATTGCCAAAATGGTGGCTGGTAATTTTCTTTGGTACATTGATTTGGGGTCTTGGCTACTTCATTTTATTCCCTTCCATTCAGCCAAATGTATGGAAAGGCATCACAACTGTGGAAGTAGATGGTCAACAAGTACCTTGGACATCGAAAAATGAACTTAACAGTCAGTTGCAAGCGAATAATAAAGTTTTTACGGAAAACTTTGAACAAGGCATCTTGACAAACGCAGGTGCTACCGAAGCAATCGGCATACTTGCAAAGCTAAATGACTTACAGTCACAAAAGCGCAGTCAGGCGGAAGTAGCACCTGAGCTGCAAGAGCAAATTGATGAACAGGTTAAGTTGCTTGCTCCTTATGTTGATAAGCTATCAACTGACCCAGAAGCATTGAAAGTGGGTAACAGACTGTTCCTACAAAACTGTGCTCTTTGTCATGGTTCGAATGCCAAAGGTGGCTTGGGCTATCCAAATTTGACAGATAATGATTGGTTGCATGGGGGTCAAGCTGAAAATATCCTATTGACCATTCATAATGGTCGTGTCGGTGCAATGGCAGCATGGCAAAAGCAACTGGGTGAATCAGGGGTGCGTGCCGCTGCTGAATATGTGCTTAGCATTTCTGGCAATCAAAACGGCTATGACTTAGATCAAGCAAAAGTGCAACAAGGCAAAGCCATCTTTGAGCAAAACTGTGTACTGTGTCATGGTCCTGATGCTAAAGGTCAGATAGCCATGGGGGCACCGAATTTGACCGATGATATTTGGCTGTTTGGTGGCGACCGTGAATCGATTCGTACCACCATCCGTCATGGTCGTTCTGGTGTGATGCCAGAGTGGCAGACCAAACTGGGTAATGAGCGTATCATGCTACTTGCTGCGTATGTGCGTTCTTTGTCTCAAAATCCAGTTGAATGATTCTTATCCCTCAATGAAAAAGAGCCTTCATTTGGCTCTTTTTTATGCAAAATATAATAGTTTGGTTAGGAAATGCCATCACTTATCGGCTTGAATGGCAAAAAAATCAGTCAATGAAAGGCATTGTTTTCACATCTTTGGTTGTTTTGCATGGGCATTTTGTTGATGAGCGGACATGCCTTGACGCTGTCAAGAACTGTGAAACCATTACGCACCCATTTTGGTCATTTGTCCATGTCATGATCATAAAAAGCAGGGATGACCTGCCTTAAATTGATGCGTGGAAAGCAGTTTTTAGCGTTGATTTTGGGCATAAATGGCCGCCTGTAGCCAAATATTTGCTTGAATATAATCATGCACTTTAATGGCTTTTGTGGCATCGGTGGTAACAGCGGCAATGCGAACCACCAATGGCATGATATCAGGCTCGCGTAAAATGACCACATCAAATAAGGTGATTTCTCGATCAAAAAATAGGGTATGACTAATGCCCAACACTTGCCCTTGGCACCACGCTTCATCTTCTTGCCCAAAAGTTTCACCAAACAGATAAATACAACTGTGTCCAAAATTAATCTCAACAGGCAACAGGCTTTCAGTTTCTGATGAGTCATTAGGTTGCCATGCTCGGATTTTTTTCTCTATGTCTTTAGGGATATGACCGCCATTGGCACTGACAATATCATTGAATGCTCTGTGATAGCGAATGGCGACTGGATCATCGACCAAGATGGTTTCGTTTTGGTTGCTGGGTGAAATGTGATACGCCCATGCACTTAGATTGACATAATAGGTTTTGGGAGTTTTGTATTCGTTTCGATTAACTGCATAGAGTTGGTCAAAAGCATAGATAACTGTGCCATCTTTACTTTTTAATCGCAAGATGGCATCGTCAGTTGCTTCACAGCGAATGATGCTTTCGATGTGGCATTCGACTCCATAAGGGCTATCAACTGCAGGAAAGGCGTTAATGAATGCTTTTGGTGTGCCGTCTTCAAGACTAAGTATTTGTTTGATATGGCAAGCAGATTGGTGAGCTAATAATAGCTTTTTATCCGAAGGTCTACTTTGGGTCAATCCACTAGGTAGAGTGGGATTCTCTAACATCGCTTGTAGCCAATTTGGCACATCTTCGCTGATGTGGTCAGTTAAGATTGCCCAATGATCACCATGCCCTGCATTTTGGTCGCAGGGCAAATCTACCTTAGTGGGCGGTACTTCATGCTTATAGGTATAATGCAGTTGATTCATGGTGGTTTCTCAAAAAAGTCTGCCATCTTAATAAGGGGGTTGGAGATAAAAATCAAGACTTATCACAGGTTGATTGTCATTTTTTTGGTTTTTTATCCAGTTTTTATTGAGTGGGTGATGAAATGTTATGCCAAAATTATCTAAATGGTGTAAACTATGCCATTTGATTAATCACTGCTATTTGAGAAAAAGATATGTTTCGTCCCTTGGCTTTATTTATCGGGCTAAGATATACCAAAGCTGAACGCAAAAATGGCTTCATTTCGTTTATTTCGCTCATCTCAATGATTGGGCTGACGCTCGGTGTGGCAGCACTGATTACGGTGCTGTCTGTCATGAACGGCTTTGATCGTGAGATGAAAACTCGCATCTTAGGGATGATTCCCCAAGCTTCTGTCATGTCTTATGACATCATACCAAACTGGCAAGAGCTGTCTTCGGCAATCAGCCAGCAGGATAATAATGTCAAAGCAACCGCACCATTCATACAGTTACAAGGCATGCTGGTGGCCAATGGTCAGGTCTCTGGTGTGATGGTGTCTGGCATTGAGCCTGAATATGAAAAAAATGTCTCCATCGTTGATGATTACATCACCCAAGGCAGCTTGAATGATTTAAAAGCTGGTGAGTTTGGTATTGTACTGGGCGAGAGCTTGGTAGAAAATATGGGTGTTGGCATGGGTGATAAAATCACGCTGGTGTTGCCTGAGGCGTCACCGTCAGTGGTTGGGGTGATACCCAGATTCAAGCAATTCACCTTGGTCGGTACTTTTAGCATCAGTAAAGATATTGATGGTGTGATGGGCTTCATCGCCATGCGTGATGCTGGCGTGATGCTTAGGTTGCCAGAGGGTGCGCAGGGCATTCGTATGCTCACCAAAGACATCTTTAAGGCGCCTGCCACTGCTCAAAATGCCGCTCGGCTTGATGATCGTTTGTACCCTAATGATTGGACAATGACGCATGGCAATCTGTTCAATGCCGTTAAGATGGAGAAATCCATCATTGGGCTGTTGCTATTTCTCATTGTCGTTGTTGCGGCATTCAACATTGTATCAAGCCTTATCATGTTAGTGACGGATAAAAAATCTGATATTGCCATTTTAAAGACTTTTGGGGCATCATCCAAATTCATCATGCAAGTATTCATCGTCCAAGGCATGATCATTGGTGTGATTGGTACGGTGGCAGGAACTGTCTTGGGGCTTGCTTTGACTTATACGGTCAATGACATCGTTACCTATATTGGACAACTGTTTGGTGTGTCGCTTATTGCTTCTGGGGCTTATCCTGTGGATTTTTTGCCCACGCAGGTTAAAGTGATGGATATTATCGTGATTGTCATGGCGTCTTTTGTTTTAAGTTTTGTGATGACGGTATATCCTGCACTTCGTGCGTCACGCATTCAGCCAGCCCAAGCACTACGCTACGAATGAGGATAAAAGATGAGTATCATTCTACAAGCCAATAACATCACAAAAATCTATGATGAGGGTAAAATTCGCACGCCCGTACTGACGGGTTTGGATTTGACCATTCATGCAGGTGAGCGAGTTGCCATTGTGGGGAGTAGTGGTTCTGGTAAAACCACACTGTTGCATCTTTTGGGTGGGCTTGACATGCCAACAACAGGTGAGGTGTGGCTGGCTGGACAGTGCCTTAGCAATCTGAATGAGACGGCTCGTGGCAAGCTTCGCAATACTTATTTGGGATTCGTTTATCAGTTTCACCATCTGTTGCCTGAATTTAGTGCGACAGAAAATGTTGCCATGCCACTCATCATGAGAGCGGATGTTTCCATCAGTGAAGCGGTTAAGCGTGCTAATGATCTGCTTGATAAGGTTGGACTGTCGCATCGCATGCACCATAGACCCAGTGAGTTATCTGGGGGTGAGCGTCAGAGAGTGGCAATTGCCAGAGCATTGGTAACCAATCCTGCACTCATCTTGGCTGATGAGCCAACAGGGAATCTGGATGATGAAAATGCACATGCGGTGTTTGAATTGCTGTCAGAGCTACAATCTACTTTTGGTACAGCACTACTGATGGTAACACATGATCGAAGTTTGGCTGCTCGTGCTGATAGGCAGCTTGAAATGCGTAGTGGCCAATGGGCATGATAAGGCATCAAAATCATTCATACCCCAAAGACAAGAGGATTTTTGGGGTTTTTATTTAAGATGATGAAAGTGTTTTATATGGAAAAATCTTCATCATGCTTATCTTTGTGTGATTTTTGTCTTTTGGTATGTCCTTTTTGGGTGCGAAAGCGGGGAGTGTTGGCGTTATAGCCAGGGCGTTTTTTCCAGTTGCTGATGATGTGATATTCAAATACCAGACGAAATATCAATCCAAGTGCGACGCTTGTGATGACGCCGCAAACGATGAGTCCGATGATGAAAGCTTTGATTGAGAATAGATGGTGACCAAATGGATTATTGCCATGGCCTGAGATCCATAAGGTAAATTCGGTTAGAATGGCACCAATCGTACGAATCCCAATCATCGGTTCGCCAATCAAAACAGCACCAACGCAATAAGCCAGCCAAAAAACTGGTATGGTGGTCAAAGGATTGGTGATCCAAGTCAGAGCAATCGCCATTGGAATGTTGGCACGCAACAGCAATGCACCAATGACGGCAAGCGGCATCTGTCCAGGCAAGGGGAAAAAAGCACACAATACCCCAACATACACCGCACGAGTCAGGGAATCTCGATGCATGTGCCAAAGGCGTGGATCAGTAACGAAAGGAGCGAACCATTTCATGACTCGGCTTTGATGCAGCTTTTCTGGCGTTGGTAGCCAGTTTTTGAGTTTTTGTTTAAGCATGATTATTATTTTGGTGTTTTAAGTTAGCAGATTATACCAAAGAAAGGCTTTTTTGACTTTTTTAATTTTGTTGATTTTTAAACTTAATTTGATGAATGATCTGTCGGAACTTGTACGAATAATGACAAAAGCGTTGCCTCTGCAATAAACGCTATAAAGTCTTAATGAGGTATGATACAATGCGTGTTTCATCAACATCAATTTAAACCTATGAACGACAAAATTGCCATCAAGCACCCCAAACCTTCTTGCAGAGCTCAAAAAAAAGCGTTAATATGGATTGATCTTGAAATGACAGGGTTGGACACCCAAAATGATGAAATCATTGAGATTGCCACCATCGTAACTGATGACAATCTTAATATTTTGGCTGAAGGTCCTGTGATGGCCATCAAGGTGCCTGATATTGTATTGACCATGATGGATGATTGGAACAAAAAGCAACATGGGCAGTCAGGACTGATAGACCGAGTTCGTCGTAGCACGACGACGCTTGCTGACGCAGAAAATGCAACGATTGAATTTTTATCCAAATGGTGTGATGAGGGCATCTCCCCCATGTGTGGTAACTCCATTTGTCAAGATCGCAGATTTTTGGCACGCCAAATGCCACGACTGGAACGGTATTTCCATTATCGCAATTTGGATGTTTCCAGCATTAAAGAGTTGTGTCATCGTTGGCGTCCTGATGTGATGACAGGATACCAAAAGGGCGGTGCTCATTTGGCGTTGGATGATATTCGTGATTCAATCCGTGAGCTTCGCCATTACCGTGAGCACTTTTTTAAATTGCTTGACTGATTGATATGATGAGTTGAAAACCGCCCATGTCACTTTTAGGGCGGTTTTTTGTTCATTTGCTTAACTTGGTGTATTGATCAAAATTTTTGATGTAGTCGTCCAAATTGTCTGAAAGCATTTGTCTGTATTGGGCGGCATAAAAGTTGATGATGTCTTCTTTTTCTTTTTCAAAATCACCAGACTTAACAAAGCCAATTGAAGCAACAGAAGCACTGTAGCGAGCGGCGGCATATAGCAATGATGATCCAACTTGACCTGCGTGTGATTGTGGCGATAGTTGACTGTTGGCAAGATTGATAAAAGCATCAGCTCGCTCATAAAACGCCTGCATCTGAGCGTTAAATTCTTCTGGGCTAAGCTTGGGCTGGTTGGGTGTATTACTCATGAATTTTCCGTTTTATTTGATTAAAGTTAATGTTGGTTTGATGTGTCAATTTTGCATCAGGTGATGCGAAAAATAAAAGAGCGTATGGACACTCTTTTATGTGGTAATGAATGTTGATGACTGCTTGATGATCAGTGTGTCGTCATAAGCCTGCATCTGCTCTTAGCCCTTCGGCACGATCAGTCTTTTCCCAAGTGAAAGCATTGTCCGAGCCAGTACGCCCAAAATGCCCATAGCTGGCGGTGATTTCGTACATGGGTTGAAGCAGATTGAGCATGCGAGTGATGCCATAAGGACGCAAATCAAAATGAGTTCGAATTAGGCGTTCGATGGCTTGATCGCTGATCTTGCCTGTGTTAAAAGTATTGATTGAGATGGAGGTTGGCTCTGCCACGCCGATGGCATAGGAGATTTGTACTTCACAGCGATCGGCAAGTCCTGCTGCTACGATGTTTTTGGCGACATAGCGACCTGCATAGGCAGCACTTCTATCAACCTTACTTGGGTCTTTGCCGCTGAACGCACCACCACCATGGCGTGCCATACCACCATAAGTATCCACAATGATTTTACGACCTGTCAGCCCTGCATCGCCGACAGGGCCGCCAATCACAAATCGACCTGTTGGATTGATGTGATAAAGTGTGTCTTTGTGCAGCAATTCGCTTGGAATGACAGGTTTGATGATTTCTTCAATCACGGCTTCTTTTAGGGAGTCATGACTGATGTCTGGGTCGTGCTGGGTGGACAGTACCAGTGCATCAACAGCGATCGGTTTGTGATTTGCGTCATAACGCAAGGTAACCTGTGCCTTAGCGTCTGGGCGTAACCAGCTGAGTGTGCCATCTTTACGCAGTTTGGCTTGGCGCTCCATCAGGCGATGAGAAAGCTGAATCGGTGCTGGCATGAGCACATCTGTTTCATTGGTGGCGTATCCAAACATCAGTCCTTGATCGCCTGCACCTTGATTTTCTAGACAATCTCTATCCACGCCTTGAGCGATTTCTGGTGATTGTTTACCAATCATGTTAATGACGGCACAGCTGTTGCCATCAAAGCCTAAGTCTGAATGATTGTAGCCGATTTTATTGACGGTGGTGCGTACAACGCCTTCAACATCGATATTGGCATGAGTGCTGATTTCACCTGCCAATACGATGGCTCCTGTTTTGGTGAGTGTTTCGCATGCCACACGAGCATCCTTGTCTTTGCTTAAAATGGCGTCAAGCAGGGCATCAGAGATTTGATCGGCCATTTTATCTGGGTGGCCTTCAGAGACAGACTCCGAGGTAAATACTTGATAATTCATAAAAAATCACTTATAAAAATAAACAAAAGATTGTACGCATTTTGGTGGCTTTTCTAGGCTTGACAAAATGGTGTGAACACCTAACGCACAAGGGGATAAAACACGCAGAGAATTTCTAAAAACTCTAAAAAATCATCTGGGTATTTGGCGGAAAATTATAAAATATTTTTACAAAAATTGCTAATAAAATATTTTATGATGAGTGTCAAAGCTACTTTTTATAATGCTCTTAACAACACATGAGCCATGATTAACATGAGCCATGATTATTAGTGGGTTGTTATGTGTACATGACCGACAAGTTTATTTTGACAGATGATGTGAAAAATCTGAGCGTGTTATTTCAATTGATTGGAATGTTTGGGCCATAACCATATGCAAGCACTAAAAAAGTAGCGTTAATGGGGTGTTTTTGACATTTTCCACATGCTTTGATGAGTGCTTTTTTATCAAATCGAATTTTGTGATGGTGGGTGCCTTAATCAAATTCGTTGGAGATGACATTGTAGGCATCAACGGATTTTTTTAAAACAGCTGTGTGCTGTGAGATGACCAGACTTAAAAAATGGTGCAGATTGCCCCAATGAATAAAAATCCACTGTTTTTTGGGCGGATTGTGGTACAATTTTATCAAATGTTTTTCGTTAAGAATCATCATGATGACCAACAATCACCCCCAAAGCATGAGCCATCATGTCATCATCATCGGTGGCGGTCAAGTGGGCATGTCTTTTGCTCTTTTACTTGCTCATCAAGGCGTTCATAGTACGCTGATTGAGCAATCTAAATATCCGACCATCAGTCCTGATGACGATGTAGGGCGTACCCAATATTTGGACAGTCGTAATACAGCCTTATCAAGAAGGACGGTGCAGATTTATGCCGAAATTGGACTTTGGGAGCGTATGCAAAGCCATGCGTGTCGTATTGATGGCGTGCAAATCAGCGAGGTGGGTGGCTTTGGCAGGGCAATGCTGGACAAGGCAGCAGAGGGCGTGGAGAGCTTTGGTCAAGTGATGGAAAACGCCTGGATGGGGCGGCAGTTATTATTGGCGGTGCAGGCAAGCCCTTTCATTTGCCTGATTGATAATGCCAGTGTGATAGACATTCATCAAGATGGTGTTTGTGCGACGGTGTTTTTTAATAAAGATGGTGAAAGTCACCACATGAAAGCCCCTTTATTGGTGGCGTGTGATGGGAAAGATTCGATCAGTCGCAAGCTATTAAATGTCGGTGCAGACACTCATGATTATGGGCAAGTAGGCATCGTAGGTGTGGTGCAGACTGATAAGCCGCATCGGCACATTGGCATTGAACGGTTTTCCCCTGTCGGACCTTTGGCGGTGCTACCTTTGACGGACGGTCGTGGTGATGGTATTGATGGCACAACGCAAGGTTATCGCCGTTCGGTGGTGTTTATTTGTAAAACTGGTGAACAGGACCGTTACTTACAAGACGATGAATATTTTAAAGAAACACTCCAAAGAGTCTTTGGTGAGACGGCAGGGCGATTCATGGCGGTCGGTCGCCGTGGGGCGTATCCGCTGACTAAGGTGTTGGCACATCGCCAGGCGGTGGGTCGCTGTGTCATCATGGGAAATGCGGCTCATACCCTACATCCCGTGGCAGGTCAAGGCTTTAATCTGTGTCTTAGAGACGCACATGCTTTAGCGAGCATGCTTGGAGAGAATGTGCGTAATAACCCTGATTATGATTTGGGCAGTCATACTAATTTGATTGCCTATGAGCAGGCACGCCAAAAAGACCAAAAGCGAGTGATTCGGTTTTGTGATACCGTAGTGGAGAGTTTTTGCCACCCCAATCCCATGATGAAATTTGCCAGAAATCTTGGCTTGGTTGCTTTTGATAAGATTCCTGGTGTCAAGCCTTTGGTGGCAAGTTACGCAATGGGACTGAAATCTTGATGTTATGATGCTAAGCAAAGATCGTGATGAGCGATTTTTTAGGAATTTTTGACAAAAAGACAAAAAACACTTGCAATCAATCAAAAAATCGCTATAATACACGCTTACGGAAGCTTGGCAGAGCGGTTGAATGCACCGGTCTTGAAAACCGGCGTGGGTTTGTAGCCCACCGAGAGTTCGAATCTCTCAGCTTCCGCCATATCTTTAAATTTTTTACCGCTTAAGGAAGCTTGGCAGAGCGGTTGAATGCACCGGTCTTGAAAACCGGCGTGGGTTTGTAGCCCACCGAGAGTTCGAATCTCTCAGCTTCCGCCACACACACCACCCACTTGGGTGGTTTTTTATTGGAAAAAAAATTGTTTGGGCGTTGCTTTTGCGTTACAATGACCACCTTAATTGTCTTATTTAACTACCTATGTCTTTAATCCGTCGCCGTAGACTTACCAAAAATCAAACACGCCAAATCCAAAAGAACCAAGACAACTTCATTGATGATGGTACGCTGGCGTGTGGTGTGATTGTTTCGCATTTTGGCAAACAGCTGGATGTGCAAATCACACAACTGCCCACAATCGCACCAAAACAACCTACTGAGCTAAAAATCGGTGATATTTGGCGTTGCCATGCTCGTACTAATTTGCCAATGATGGCGGCAGGCGATGAGGTAAAGTTTAGTGTGTGTGCAACGGCGAGCATGGGTCGGATTGAGTCATTGTCTGACAGGCGTACGCTCATCACTCGCCCTGATCGTTATAATAAGGTCAAACCTGTGGCGGCAAATGTCGACACGCTTGCCATTGTCTTTGCACCTCTGCCCAAGCCTGCAACCAACCTGATTGATCGTTATTTGTTGGTTGCAAGATTTAGCGGTGTTCAGCCCTTATTGGTACTCAATAAAGCTGATTTGTTGGGTGATTTTGATGAGGTTGCTCAAATTTTTCAAGAATATCAACTGCTTGGCGAACGATATGGGTTTAAAGTCATGCAGACATCAAGCATCAGTCAAAGCGGTATTCATGAATTAAAATCGCAACTTAATGATGGTTTGACCATCTTTGCAGGTCAGTCAGGTGTGGGTAAGTCAAGCCTAATCAATCACATCCTGCCCAATGCCAATCAATCCACCAATGTGATTTCGGTGGCATCGCAGCTTGGACAGCACACCACGACGACAAGTCGGTTGCTTGCCTTTGATGATACGGACTTGGCAAAAGGAGGCATCATCGATACTCCAGGCATTCGTGAATACGGTATTTGGCATTTATCCAGTGATGATGTCATGATGGGTTTTGATGAGCTGAGTGAGATTCATGGTGAGTGTCGATTCCGTGATTGCAATCATGCACAAGATACCAAAGGATGTGCTTTTTGGAGGGCGGTGGCTGATGGTCGGGTGCTGGCTAGGCGACTAGAAAGCTTTAACGAGTTGATTAAAGAGGCGAAAATGAGTGCGTCAGCTGCCAGAAATCAATCCGCTAAAAATTAGTCAATGGTTGGATAAATGATCGGATATTTGGTAAATAAAATCTATTTTTACCTAAAATTTCGACCAAAGTTTGGTATAATGCGTTTTTATTGAGTAACAATGGGAGTAATCGTGGAGCGTTGGCTAACTTTTATGGGCAATCACCCTGTACTTTTTGGCATCTTGGCAGTGTTGATTATTGCCTTTTTTATGGTGGAGGGTAAGCGAAATGGTAAAAAAGTTACCCCAAATGAGCTTGGGTTGCTTGTCAATAATCAACATGCTCGCATCATCGACATTAGGGCTGCTAATAAGTTTGCCATATCGCACATTTCAGGCAGTCGAAACATTCCTTTTGCCGAACTTAAAAACCACCTAGATGAGCTGCGTACCATTGATACGCCTGTGATTTTTGTGTGTGATATGGGCTTGCAGTCAGGGGCGGCGGTCAGTTTGGTGGGTAAGTCAAATTTCATGCGTCTGTCAGGTGGCATACAAGGCTATCAGATGGCAGGCTTGCCGTTAGCCACGACTAAAAAATAGGCGTTTAAACTTACTGATATCATCATCTTTATCTTTAAATGAAAATTATGTGCAATTTGACTTGAAAAATTTGTCATTCATCCCAATCAACAATGATAAGAGCTTATCTCATATCATCACTTGTGATTTTATGGGGCGTAGCATCAGTTTTTATTGCTAAGGATGAATGATGACTCAAGTCAGCTTATATATCAAAGAAGAATGTCCGTATTGCAAGGCAGCGATACAGCTTTTGCATGACAAAGGCATAAAATACACTGCAATCAGCGTGTATGACATGCGACCAGATGAACGCAATGAGTTGGCATTGCGTACTAACAATCATCGTACCGTACCCCAAATTTTTATTGGCGAAACTTTTATTGGTGGCTTTGATCAGCTCAATAAACTCAATCGCAACGGTGAATTAGACACCATGCTTGGTGCTTAGTCCATACTGAGTATTGTGTTAAAATTTTGCTTTTTTTAGCCGTGTTTTAATTTTTTTAACCTTTAATTTTACTAACCTAAGGAATAACCATGACAGAACAAGCCCAACCGCAACTAGGTCTTGAACGCATTTATGTTAAAGACATTTCATTTGAAGTGCCAACCGCCGAGGTATTCACTAAAGAATGGCAGCCTGAAATGGAAATCAGCTTGACCACAGCATCAAACGATTTGGACGAAGAACATAAAGAAATCATTTTGACGGTTAATGTTACTGTTAAAAATGGTGGTAGTACCGCATACATCGCCGAAGTGCAGCAAGCAGGCATTTTCTTATTAAAAAATATTCCAGAAGAAGATTTGGCACACTTGCAACAAGCCTATTGCCCAAACATTCTATTCCCTTATGCTCGTGAAGTCATCAGCGACTTGGTATCTCGTGGAAGCTTCCCACAACTGTTGCTGGCACCAGTAAATTTCGACCAAGCTTATTTGCAGGCACAAGCAGAAGGCAAAGCCTGATATCCATACAAAAAAGCGACCCAAGTGATGGTCGCTTTTTTATGCCAGCTAAGAAAAAATCTTAGGCTGTCGTCTGGGTGTGCTGATTTCCTCTAGACTGATTTGTGTTTGGGTGCGGCAGTTTCTTTGTGGGCGTAGAATATCTCTACTTAGGGCTGCAATCTCATAAATGGCTCGGCGTGAGTGCACCAGATTGCTTTTGGCATCTGTCCAAGATGGCGATATGCTTAATGGGGCAGGTAGTGGTGTGGTCAATATGCCTGATCGAGCGAATTGTCGTCTGGCTCGTGCCATGTGATAGCGATCAGTCACAAGATATACGCTGTTTGGTAATTCGTGGTATTTTAGTAATTTTGCTGTAAATACAGCATTTTCGCAGGTATTCATGCTGGCATTGTCGCTGATGATGACGGTCTTAACCATGTCTTTGAGTTTTGATTTTAAATAATCTTGTAGCCAAGGCGATTCAACTCCGCTGGTGATGATGGGTAAGGGGTGTTTTTTATGGCGAATGATGGTCTCATCGGCACGGCTTTGACTGTAATGATTGAGTGAAATGTTGCCATTTTTTTTGGTCAGACCGCCGCCTAGCACCACCAAAGAGGCAGGCGGACCTCCATCAGGCAAAGTAAGTAGGCTAAACGCATTTAATAATAACACACTTAAATTGGCAAAAATCGGCGTAAACAATGAGCAGGTGATGAGTATGATGGCAAGTATTAATCCCATCACCAATCGTTTTAGCTTATGCCAAACATTTTGCCAGCACTTTGTCATATCAACCACCGTCTTCATGCACCCAAACAGGCTCTCGCACAAGTCTTACTCCAAAAATTTTAAAGACAGCATCAATGATGAAGTTTTGTGCTTGTAAAATGTCATTTTGTGTGGCGATTTGTGGTGCGTGGTTCGTTAAGACCAAGGCTTGTTTTTCATGGGTGAGTATCGGAGCGATTCCTTTGCCTTTAAGTCCAGCTCGATCGATCAGCCAGCCTGCTGGAATCTTGATGACATCATCATCAATGGGATAGCTTGGCAAATCAGGATGAACCGCTTTTAATTGATGAAAAGTCTCCATTGGAATGATGGGGTTTTGAAAAAATGAACCGCAATTGGCTAGGATTGAAGGGTTGGGCAGTTTTTCTTGACGAATTTGTACAACTGCTTTAAAAACATCATGCGGATGGGGTTTGGTGCGTCCATGTCTGTGGGCAATGTCTGTGGATATGGTTGATAAATCACCGTAGCTAGTCATGGTCTTTTGGCAGGATTTGTGTAACTTAAATACCACATGACTGATTAGGTAGCGATTTGGATACTCTTTAAAAAAACTGTGTCGATAGCCAAATTCACACGCTTCATTATCAAATGCCACACAGTTGCCAGTGGTCAAATCAAAGGCAAAGACCGTCTTGATGAAGTCGGAAACCTGCACCCCATAAGCCCCAATGTTTTGTACAGGGCTTGCGCCGACCAAGCCAGGAATTAAGGCGAGATTTTCCAGTCCATGCCAGCCATTTTCTAGGCATTGCTTGACAAAATCATGCCAGTTTTCTCCGCAGCCGACTTTAATGACCACATGGGTGTCATCTTGACTGATGACATCAATGCATTTGAATCTGGGTAGTAGCACCAACGCATTTAGGTGTTTGGGTAGTAGGACATTGCTACCACCAGACAGAACAAAAATGCTAAGATGATTCTGATGAGCAAAACTCATCGCTGAATTGATGTCATCAGTGAGTGTGTCAGCATTGTCTAATACCATGGCGTGCGTTGCGAAGCATGACAGCGCCATGGTGTTGCACTCAGATAAATCGTAGTGGCGTATGATTTTGCTGGTCAACGGATCATTCATGAGTCATCTCTTTATGCCACAGATTCAGCCAGCGGCGGCTTGCTTGTTCGATGTGGGCGAACATGGTTTGAAAATCATGGATATTGCCATAGTAAGGGTCGTGAACTGCACGCTCATCAAACATGAGAACTTGAGCAGTAGCGTCTGATGGCATCATTTTTTGTAGGCTTGTTAGGTTGTTGGCATCCATTGCAAAGATGAAATCAAATTCATAAAAGTCATCATGGCACACTTGTCTGGCTCTTAAATTCGATAGATCGTAACCAAGAGATTGACCGACGGCAAGAGCACGCTCATCAGGTGGATTACCACAATGATAATTGGCAGTACCTGCTGAATCAAAATCGATATCAAATCCTTGATTTTTAGACAGTTGTGTCATGACTGCTTGGGCTGAAGGACTTCGACAGATGTTACCAAGACAAACGAATAAAATGGATGCTGGGAGCATGATGGTGCTTTCTCATAAAATTAAAGGAATCATTTTAGCATAAATAACAGCATCGTAATGAATAAAATCCATCATGTCTACCATTGGTTTTTAAATTTGGTCAAATCCCTGCGTTCTTTTTTATTGGGTTTGGTGTCAGGGCGAGCAAGGTTTTGTAATTTGCGTTGTTCAGCAAAAAATTCACGAGTTGCGACACTCTCAGCCGTTTCCTCATAGAGTGTTTGGGCGATGGTGGCATTGCCCCTGTTTTCGGATAAGGCTTTGATGACAATTACTTTTTCTTCCAAACGAGTGGCATGACCTTGACGAATGGACAGCGTATCGCCCACTTGCAGCTCTTTACTGACTTTGATTTTTTGACCGTTCATGTGAACTTTGCCACTTTCAATGGCTTCTTTAGCAAGCGTGCGAGTTTTAAAAAATCTGGCAGCCCAGAGCCATTTGTCGGCACGGACTTTTAATAAAGGTTCATCTGATTTCATCAATTTGCTTTTTCCTTGATAGACGCTATCCACGCTAGGGTTTCTGGGGTTTTGACCATGGGGTTTAGGCGAAATTCTCGGTTATAATTAGAGCTGTCCGCCCAACTGATAAAGTACACTGTATCACCCAGCTTGTCATTTGGTTTGATGGTTAATTTGACGGAATTATTCCCAAGGGTAAAATAATAACAGTAGTCAATCTGTATGATGTCGTTATAAGGGATTTCTACGCTTGCTGTGCGATTTTTGATAAAAAGACCTTTACCAGTGTCAATGACTTCATGAGCGGTATAAGGGTAAATCTGGCGAGTGTGATAAATGGCAATGGCATAAAGAGCAAAAACCACCAAAAAACCCGTTGAGTGTACAATGGTTAAAATCAACAAGATTACCAAAATCAGCCAATGATACTGATGACCAAAGGTTAGGTGTTTGATGTTGTGATTGGCGATGTGTTTTGGAATTGGGGTCATGACATTTCCATGAAAAAAAGGGCGAATCAAATCCGCCCAAGTTATTTTACATTCTCTCAACTGTCTGAATGCCTAGCAGTTCCAAGCCCTGCTTTAAGGTTTTGGCGGTCAAAGCGGCAAGCTGTAAACGACTGGATTTGGTTGGCTCGTCTGCGGTCAAAATCGGGCAGTGTTCATAAAATGCTGAGAATACGCCTGCCAATTCGTACAGATACAATGCCAGCGTGTTGGGTAAAGCGTCTTTGGCGGTGATGATGAGACACTCTTCAAATTGCAACAGTTTGATGGCTAAGGTACGCTCCTTATCATCACTGATGATGATGTCGCCTGCCAGTTCATCGCTATCGACACCTGCTTTGGCGAAAATTGAACGCACCCGAGTGTAGGCATACTGCATATAAGGGGCAGTGTTGCCCTCAAAAGACAGCATGGCATCCCAATCAAACACATAATCGGTGTTGCGATTTTTTGATAGATCGGCATATTTGACCGCTCCGATGGCAACGGCATTGACGACCGCTTGTTTTTCCTGTTCGGATAGGTCAGTGTCTCTTTCGTCAATGAGTGTGGTGGCTCGTTCTACCGCTTCATCTAACAAGTCGGCAAGTTTGACTGTATCTCCTGAGCGAGTTTTAAACGGTTTGCCATCTTTGCCAAGCATCATGCCAAAGGTGTGATGCGTCATCTCAAAGTCAGCTGGCACAAACCCACCCATCTTAGCAATGCCCCATGCTTGTTTGGAATGCTGGGCTTGGCGAGCATCGGTGAACAAAATCACACGGTCGGCATTGAGAGTGTCATGGCGGTACTGGGCGGCAGCGATGTCGGTGGTGGTGTACAAGAACCCACCGTCATTTTTTTGAACAATCACGCCCAAAGGCTTGCCTTCTTTGTTTTTAAATTCGTCCATATAAACGACGGTTGCTCCGTCATCTTCTACGGCGATGCCTTGATTTTTAAGACTTTCTACCACGCCTTTTAGCATAGGGTTGTACAGACTTTCGCCCATCGTGTCTTTTGGCGATAAAGTTACGCCCAGACGATCGTACAGGGCTTGGCATTGGGTCATGGTCAGATCTACCAGCTGTCGCCATTTGCTCAACATGGCTTCATCACCACTTTGTAGGCGTACCACATACTTTCTGGAAGTTTCAGCAAATTGCTCATCTTTGTCATATAAAGCTTTGGCGTTGCGATAAAAATTTTCAATGTCGGCAAGTGCCATGTCGCTGGCATTTTCACCATTTTCAGCTTCAAATTTTTCCAAATAAGCAATTAGCATGCCAAACTGTGTGCCCCAATCGCCAATATGATTGGCACGGATGATGGTGTTGCCCAAAAACTCTAAGGTGCGTACCACACTGTCGCCAATGATTGTTCCACGCAGATGCCCCACATGCATCTCTTTGGCGACATTGGGCGATGAATAATCCACCACAATCGTATCGTGCTGAGTTTTGGCGATGCCCAAATGTTCATCATCTAGGGCGGTTTTGACAGAGTTTGCCAAAAATTCGTCATCAAGAAAGATGTTAATGAAACCTGGCCCTGCAATTTCTAGTTTGCTAGCAATGCCTTGCAAAGCATTGGTTTGGGTCAACTCATCAATAACTCGTTGGGCGAATTCTCGTGGATTTACCCCCAGTTTTTTGGCAGCACCCATGATACCATTGGCTTGATAATCGCCAAATTGGGGTTTGCCAGACTGTTTGATGATGGGATCTGCGTCTACGCCTACATGTGTTAAGGCGGTTTTAAAATGATGGGATAGTAATGCAGAGATGTTCATGAAAGACTCTTTGATTGCCATGAATTTTTAAACAGTGATTTAATTGAGCAATGATACCAAAAAACGGTGTTTTTTTGGGAGAAATTATCCATTTTTTTGGCAAATTTATCCGATAAAAAGACTAATTGGCGAATTTTAATAATTCTTATCTTAGGTATGCCATGGGTTTTTCGGTGGTTTTTAAAAATCATTATTTTGTCATATAACTGTCATTTTTGCTTGTTACACTTAGCCACAAGTAAGTTGATGGTGCATCAAGATGTGATGATCAAGCTTGATGCCATATTTTTGTACAACCATAAAGGATCTTGCATGAAAGCAAATAAATTCATCATCTCATTACTATCGATGTCGCTAGGTGCATTGGTATTGGCAGGCTGTCAAGACAATAAAACGCCACAATCTGCTGATCAAAATCAGACCACTCAAACAACCAATCAAGCTGGCACTGATGATAAGATTGCGATGACGGTTACGGGTGCGGGTGCGTCATTCCCACAGCCTGTTTATGTTCGCTGGGCACAAGGATTTTTAGATGATGTTGGCGGTCAGGTGAATTATCAGTCTATCGGTTCATCAGGTGGCATTAAGCAAATCATTGCTAAGACGGTGGATTTTGGTGCAACCGACTCACCGATGAGTGCAGATGAGCTTGATAAAGAAAATTTGGTGCAGTTTCCTACTGTGATTGGTGGCGTGGTGCCAATTGTTAATATTGATGGCGTGGCAGCAGGTCAGCTGAAATTGACTGGTGATGTGCTTGCTAAAATTTACTTGGGTGAGATTAGCAAATGGAATGACGCACAAATCACTGCTCTAAATCCTGATTTAAAACTGCCTGATGAAAATATCATCACCGTATTTCGTTCTGATGGTTCAGGAACAACTTTCATTTTTACCAACTATCTTTCCCAAGTATCTGATGCTTGGAAAAACAGTGTTGGAGCAGAAAAAACCGTCAACTGGCCGACTGCTAAGACAGGTACAGCAGGTAAGGGTAACGAAGGTGTGGCGACTTATGTCGGTCGTGTCAAAAATTCCATTGGTTATGTTGAGTATGCTTATGCAAAACAAAACAACATGAGTCATACTCAGCTACAAAATGCCAAAGGGCAGTTTGTCAATCCATCGCAAGAGACTTTCTCGGCAGCTGCAGATGTGGACTGGACAAAAGCACAAGGCTTTAATTTGGTTCTGACCAATCAACCAAGCGATAATGCTTGGCCACTGGCGGCAGCTACTTTCATTTTGGTACAAAAAAATCCTGCCAACGAACAAAATACCAAATCTGCTTTGGCATTCTTTGATTACGCCTTTAAAGACGGCGATGCGATGGCGTCAGAGCTTGATTATGTGCCATTGCCAGCTGGTGTCAAAGACTTGGTGCGTGCAGAATGGCAAAAGGTGGTCGGTCAAGATGGCAAGCCATTGTTTAATCAATGAACCAATGAATTGAGCAGTTAGTAAGCAACAAACCCAATCTCAAAAACAACAGCTATCTCATGATGGCTATTGTTTTTGAAAAAGCTTTTATGGTTGATTGACCTAAAAGCAACAATAAGAAGATGATTTGTATGAATGACATTCTTGCCAAAAAATTACAACGAGAACGACTGTATGATTCGTTATTCGTGGGAACGACTCGGTTATTTGCATTATTGGTACTGGTGATTTTAGGTGGCATCTTGGTCATGCTGACTTATGGTGCATTGCCAAGCATTAGAGAGTTTGGGTTTGGTTTTTTGACATCAAGCAGTTGGGATGTGGTTGCGGGTGAATATGGAGCTTTAGCACCGATTTACGGCACGATTTTAACTTCTGTGATTGCATTGGCGATTGCGATGCCTGTCAGCTTTGGCGTGGCGATTTTTTTGACTGAATTGTGTCCTAAGTTGTTAAAAAAGCCTTTGGGTGTGTGCATTGAGTTACTTGCTGGTATTCCTTCCATCATCTATGGCATGTGGGGCTTGTTCGTGTTTGCACCGATTTTTGCCCAATATGTGCAACCTGTACTTGCTAAGACTGTTGGACAAATCCCTGTGTTGGATCGCTTTTTTTCTGGCATACCAATGGGGATTGGTATTTTGGCTGCGTCATTAGTATTGGCCATCATGATCATTCCTTTCATTGCGTCTGTGATGAGAGATGTGTTTGAAATCACACCACCAATGCTCAAAGAATCTGCTTATGGATTGGGAGCGACTCGGTGGGAGGTTATCAAGCATGTTGTGCTGCCTTATACCAAATCTGGTGTGGTGGGTGGTGTGATTTTGGGTTTGGGTCGTGCATTGGGTGAGACGATGGCGGTTACCTTTATCATTGGCAACACCTTTAACCTTAGTCTTGATTTGTTCAGCTCTGGCGTATCCATCACCTCGGTGCTTGCCAATGAGTTTGCTGAAGCGATTGATCCGATGCACATCTCATCACTGTTATTTTTGGGATTGATTTTATTCATCATCACTTTTGTGGTGCTGTGCTTATCAAAAATCATGCTAATGAATATGGCAAAAAATGAAGGGCGATGATCTCAGTGTGCTGTTTAGCAACATGCCATGCAAGCTTTAAGCAAGCTAAAAAAATTATTCAAGTTCAAATAAGACTGTTAAATTTAAAAAGGAAATGATGATGCAAATTAAAGTCGGACAAAAGTCAAAGTTGGCAGAAGCACGCCTAAATTTAGAGCGGCCTTTATTCCCAGAGGTGCAAAAAATTGCAAGCAACGCCATTTATGTGCGTCGTCGTCTGATGAATCGCATCTCCTTGGTGTTTGCTTATGCGGCGATGGCGTTTGGGTTGTTTTGGTTGGGTTGGATTTTTTATACGCTCATCAGTGAAGGCATGTCAGGGCTTGGGACGCATATTTTTAGCATGAATACGCCACCGCCTGGCATGCAAGGCGGTCTAAAAAATGCGATTGTAGGCAGCCTGATGATCACATTAAGCGGATTGATGATTGGTACGCCGATAGGCGTCTTGTGCGGCATTTATTTGGCAGAATTTGGACAAAACAGTAAGCTTGCGACTGTTACTCGCTTTTTAAATGATGTGTTGCTGTCTGCACCTTCCATTGTGATTGGCTTGTTTATTTATGGACTTATTGTTGTGCCGATGGGTAAGTTTTCTGGGATTGCAGGTTCTTTGGCGTTATCGCTTTTAGTCATTCCTGTGGTGGTTCGTACGACTGAAAATATGTTGCGTCTTGTGCCAAATTCGTTGCGTGAGGCAGCTTTTGCATTGGGTACGCCTAAATACAAGCTTGTAGGCATGGTAACCTTAAAGGCAGCCAAAGCGGGTGTTTTGACAGGAGTGTTGCTCAGCTTTGCTCGCATCTCTGGAGAGACCGCACCATTATTATTCACCGCTTTAAATAATCAATTTTTTAGTACAGACATGGCATCACCGATGGCAAACTTGCCGAATGTCATCTATCAATTTGCGATGAGTCCTTATGATGATTGGCATGCATTGGCATGGACGGCAGCGTTATTGATAGCTTTGTCGGTATTACTGGCGAATGTTGTCGCTCGATTGCTACAATCTCGCTCACATTAATTAATTGATTGCTAATCTCATCATATTGGAGTAAGTCATGAACTTTTCGGTCAGTTTTCCAGATTCTAAGATTCAGAAGAGTCAGCCAAAATTAAGCGTGCAAGCATTTAACTTTTATTATGGAAAATTCCATGCATTAAAAGACATCAATTTAGACATTCCTACAAACCAAGTTACCGCTTTTATTGGACCTTCTGGCTGTGGCAAATCAACATTGCTTCGCAGCTTTAACCGCATGTATGATTTGTATAACGAAAGCCATACCACAGGTAGTATTCTGCTTGATGGCGATGACATTTTGGCTGATGGCATTGATGTCAATCTATTGCGTGCCAAAGTTGGCATGGTATTTCAAAAGCCAACACCATTTCCGATGTCCATTTATGATAATGTGGCGTTTGGTGTGAAGCTGTATGAAAAGTTGAGCAAGTCTGAGATGGATGAGCGTGTGGAATGGGCCTTAAAAAAGGCGGCTTTGTGGACAGAGGTTAAGGATAAACTCAAACAATCTGGCGGCTCATTATCTGGCGGTCAACAGCAAAGATTGTGCATTGCTCGTGCGGTGGCCTGTCGTCCTGAGGTGGTTTTGCTTGATGAGCCGACCTCAGCACTTGATCCGATTTCCACAGGATTTATTGAAGAGTTGATCGGTGAGTTAAAGCATGATTACACGATTGCCATCGTAACGCACAACATGCAACAAGCAGCAAGGGTTTCTGATCGCACCGCATACATGTATTTGGGTGAGTTGATCGAAATTGGCGATACTAACATGATGTTTAGCCAGCCAAAAGTACAGGCCACGCATGATTACATCACAGGTAAATTTGGTTAATTTTTTGGCTTGTTATTTCATGTCTTTAATGTTACATTGCTAGGAAGTTGCACAGATAATCAGATTGAGTGCGTCAGTCTTGATGGGTTTGTGCGGTTGTCGTGCAATCAAGTAGGGCAGAGCTTTATAAGGAAAATCTATGTCAAGTAGCCGACCGAGTGTTTTGGTGGTTGAAGATGAGTCATCAATCCAAAGGCTGATTGAGTTTGCATTGGTGCAGGCGGGGTTTGGTGTGTTGCTGGTGGACAGTGCAGAGGCTGCCAAAGTCGTTATTGATGACAAGTTGCCTGATGTGCTACTGCTTGACTGGATGCTGCCTAAAATGTCTGGTGTGGAGTTTGCCAAAGAGTTGCGATCATCTGACCGTACAAGTGATTTGCCCATCATCATGCTGACCGCACGCAGCGAAGAGAATGATAAAGAATTGGGTCTGAATTGGGGTGCTGATGATTATGTTACCAAGCCATTTAGTCCACGAGAATTGGTGGCACGCATCAAAGCATTACTTCGCCGACGAGCTCCACAAAAGACCGACAGCATTGTTAAGGTTGGGCGTTTGACTTTAAGCCCACAGGATCATCAAGTCATGGTTGATGACACGCCAGTGCATTTTGGACCGACAGAATTTAAGTTGTTGCATTTTTTTATGACGCATACGGATCGCATTTATAGCCGTGCAGAGTTGTTGGATTTGGTATGGGGTGATCACATATTCATAGAAGAGCGTACGGTTGATGTTCATATCAGACGGCTTAGACGAGAGTTAGAGTCATCAGGTGTTGCTCATTATGTGCAGACGGTACGGGGCGTTGGCTATGGTTTTGGGGCGAAAGGCATAGGTTGATGTGGCAAGCGATTTTTGTCCTGATGATGGCTTTTTTAATGGGCGCTTCTTTATTTGTGTTGGTGGGTGAAAGAGAGGCTTTCGTTGGTATCATTGGTGTGCTTTTGGTGTGGAATTTGTATCATTGTCTGCATTTACACCGCTTATTATGTTGGCTTGATAATAAACAACAAATGCTTCCCAAGGTGATGTCATCTCACTTTGATAGAAGTTTGGGGGGTTGGCAACTGATTTTTGATAAACTGACCGCCAATCAGTATAAGCAAATCAAGCATAAACAGCGACTTAATGCCACCATTCATCGACTCAACCGCATGATGGCAAGTTTGCCGAGTGCGTTAGTCATTGTTAACGACAAAGGGATTATTGAGTGGAAGAATGCCAAAGCTGATGCTTATTTGGGTTTGGATACCTCATTAAAAATGCCCATCAAGCAACAAATCGCCCATGAAGAATTTCACGCTTTGTTTGATGTTGCTTCTAGCCAAGGTGTTGAAGAGGTAAAGATTACCTTGAATCAAAAAACACTATTAATCACCATCATTCCCATAGAATCTGGAGCGACAATGCTCATTGCCAGCGACATCAGTGCCACCGAACAGCTTCACAACTCAAAGAGTATTTTTATTGCCAATGTCAGTCATGAATTGCGTACGCCCTTGACCGTCATTCAAGGATTTTTAGAGATGCTGGAAAATGACGCTTTGGAGCAGGAATTACGCCGTGAATTTGTTGGCTTGATGCAAAAAGAGGCTCTAAGAATGATGGAGCTTATCGAAGGGCTTTTGACTTTATCTCGATTGGAAAATGATCAGCATAATTTTGATACCGAACCCGTCTGTTTATCGCAAATGATCATGGGCATCTGTACCGATGTTGCTGCGTTAAGTGATGGGCATTGCATTACAAGCCATATTTGCCCTGATGTTTGGGTTGATGGTGTGTATAAAGAGTTATACAGTGTGTTTAGCAATCTGATTGTTAATGCCATTCGCCATACTGAACATGGCACACAGATTGAGGTGAATCTGTTTTGTGATGATGATATTGTTTTTGTTGTTAAAGATGATGGTGAGGGGATTGCCAGTGAACATTTGGTTCATTTGACGGAGCGATTTTATCGAGTGGATCAAGGCAGAAGCCGAAAGACAGGTGGTAGTGGGTTGGGACTTGCCATTGCCAAACATGCTGTGGCTCGACATGATGGAGTTTTGAGTGTGGAGAGTTGTGTGGGTGAAGGAAGTGTTTTTACTGTCAGATTGCCAAAGTCAGCCAATCATGCGATTCTTGGCTCTACTTAATCTTTTTAAAAGAGCGGGTTGTTTGCGGTCAGTGATTCGTGCTTGAAAGATGGTGTGTCTGCTGTGTCAATGCAATATGGGTCAATGTTTGCCATATGCTAAGTATTACCAACGACATCTTTTGTGCGCTGATAATCAGTGTGTGGGGGTGTTTTTGGGTTGATTTATGTGGTTCGTATTGATCAATGATGGTCGTGATTTGTCATGTGGTGTGCATAAAAAAAATAAGATTGGCAAAACCAATCTTATTTTTATTCGTTTAGGCGTCTAACTGTGCCATCACTTCATCACTAAAATTGACATTGGTATAAACCTCTTGGACATCATCTAAGTCTTCTAGCATGTCAATCATTTTAAGTACTTTTTGGGCATCGTCAATGTCATCAATGTCTGCTGTGGTGCTTGGTGACATGGTTACTTCCATATTATCTGCTTTTAAATCAGCTGCTAGCAGGGCATCCACCACCGAGCCAAAATCATTTGGTTCAGTAATGACAAGTAAGCTTTCGCCGTCGTTTTCAATATCAGTCGCTCCTGCCTCTAGGGCGATTTCCATGACTTTATCTTCTAGCGAAACATCATTAAATACAATCTCTCCACGCTTAGAGAATAAATACGCCACAGAGCCACTTGTGCCAAGGTTGCCACCGTGTTTGGAAAAGGCATGACGAACTTCGCCCACAGTGCGATTCACATTATCAGTCATGGTCTCTACGATGACCGCAACGCCACCCACACCATAGCCTTCATAGGTGATTTCTTGAACATTATCGCCTTCACCACCGCCTTGACCACGCTCAATGGCACGCTTGATGACATCTTTGGTCATGTTGGCGGCGTTGGCTTTTTCTAGTACGGCGCGCAGGCGAGGGTTGTTTGCTGGGTCTGGATCGCCACCTTTGCTGGCGGAGACGATTTCACGAATGATTTTGGTAAAAATCTTGCCTTTAGCGGCATCTTGCTTGGCTTTGCGATGTTTGATGTTTGCCCACTTACTATGACCTGCCATAATGCACCTTTTAAACAGAAATGATAAAAATGGGTTATTATACAATTTTTGATAAAATTTGCCAATGTGTTAGCAACAATAGAGGCGGTTGTGCTTGGTGCTGGGTAATGAAAACATGAGATTGTTGCCATGATGGTCATTAATGTGTCTTTGATGACACTAGATGACAATATTTGTTGCAATGTCATGCCAAAATTTTGTAAAAAAACTACCTTATGCCTGCAGCTTTGTTATAAAATATGAGCAAAAAGTCATTGACATCACCCATGAATCTCACGAAAAAACACACTCCCTTAAAAGAACGAATTTACATCGTCATTGAAGGCACGGATACCCGCATCGGTAAGCTTTTTGATGTGTTGTTGCTTATTGCGATTGCATTGAGTGTGATGGTTGTCATGCTTGATAGTGTGCTTATTTTGCGCCTTGAATATGGTCGGCTGTTTTTTTATGCCGAATGGTTTTTTACAGTATTATTTACCATTGAGTACGGACTTCGGTTGTACTCTGCACCCAATCGTAAGCGATATGTGTTCAGTTTTTTTGGGTTGGTGGATTTGCTCGCCTTGTTACCCAGCTATCTGAGTTTATTTTTTATGGGTGCACAGTATCTGCTTGTGGTGCGAGTATTAAGGATTTTGCGTGTTTTTCGTGTATTCAAACTGCATTCTTACATGCATCAAGCAGGGTTTTTGGCGGCAGCATTTAAGACATCGCAGCATAAAATCATCGTGTTCTTTTTATCTTTGTTGTTATTGGTTACGATTTTTGGTTCGGTGCTGTATGTGACAGAAGGGCCTGAAAATGGCTTTACAAGTATCCCTTTATCCATCTATTGGGCGGTGGTAACACTGACGACCGTAGGGTATGGAGACATCTCCCCTAAGACACCAATTGGTCAAGCGATCGCGTCGATGGTGATGATCACAGGTTATGCCATCATTGCTGTGCCAACAGGAATTTTTACCGCAGAGCTTACTCGCACAATGCGACCACAACTCCATCCAATCGCTTGCTCTAAGTGTGGTAAGTTTGGTCATGCGTCTAACGCCAAGTTTTGTGATCGCTGTGGTCATGACTTGCATTTATGATGGAATTAACAAAAAAAGCCAGTAAAAACTCACCGGCTTTTTTGGCGGCTGTCAGAATTGATAAGTCAATGAGATGGTGTAATTGCGACCAGGAGCGGTGTAGCGATTAAAGCCATGACCATCACCATCAACCATATTATTCACATTGGTGTTGCTAAACATTCTTAATGTTTCCCAAGGAATGTATTTGACATTGGTGATGTTATAAATGCCAGCATTTAGAATGAATGCGTCTTTTTTGCCAAATCTTTTTGAGCCATACAAGTCATAAATCAGCACATTACGACTGCGATTGGCGTGCTTGTAAGTTTCTACAGACTCGGTGTATCCTGTACGAACACGGTCAATCTTGGTGTATTTGCCCGTCGTAGCATCTTTGGCGTAGCCATCATAGGTGCAGTAGTATTCATAGCCAGTATAAGGACATTCACGAGTGGTCATCTCAAACTTTGGTGTGATGGCAATCCCTTTGGTGCTTTCGGGATTTTTTGCACGAATGCTACGCAACCGCCCATGGATTTCCCAGTTGCCATTAGGGGAGATGTAATCTGCACCCAAAATAAGACTGGCGGGTGTGGCAGCCAATGTGTTGATTTTCAGCTTACCATCGTGATCGGTTTCTACCCATGCGTGATCTTTGGAGGTGTGGTAGTTGGCGGATACATGAAATTTGCCAGCCAAATTCAGCTTATCAGATAAATCGCTTTGTATGCCAACTTTCATCCCTTTAATTTCAGCGGTGTCTAAGTTGGTTGATTGTAAGCATATGGCTCGACCATTACAACCGCCAGTATCATCATTCCAAAATTTGGTGTGAATGAACTGTTTGTATTTAGAAAGATAGCCTGAAAGGTTTATCTGGGTGTTTGAGGTTGGGGAAATTTTCAACGCCAATTCTTGATTAAGGGATTTTTCTGCCTTTAAATCATAATTGGGGACTTCCATGACCCCAAGCCCTTGGAAGTTGCGATAAATTTGTGTGCCAGTCGGTGCGACAAAGCCTGTGCCAATTTTGTATTGAGCGGTAAGCTTTTGTTGGATGAGTTCGTAATCAAAAACGCCACCCCAGCTGACTTGGCTGTGCTTGGTTGGCTCTAGGCTTTTTCCTGCTCGATAATTTTCACAAAAACCACCAGAGGCGTTGTTGGTAACGCAAGTCTGATGCACGCGTGCGTTTTCATCATAACCAAAGACATCGGTTTGGAAATACGGTTGGTATTGATAATCATCATAACGCACGCCCAAGGTGGATTTTAGGCGTTTACCAAATCGAATGATGTCAATCAAGGCGATGTGATGACTGTCTTTTTTGACATCTGAAAAGGTGTAATTTAAGTAGCTGGGTGAGCCATCTTCTTTGAGTACTGTTGCCGATGTGCTGCGATCACTGCGTGTCTTGGACGCATTGAGTATGAATTTGTGTTCGCCAGCATTGCCCAAGTCGAATAAGGTGCTTGTTATGTTTAGGTCGTATTGGTCGCTTGTGGTGTTGGTTGGGCGATATTCTCGACGATCAAAACTAACCTTATTTTGTGAATCTCTGTCATACACCCAAGTATCTGCCAAGCCTAGTACTTTGGCATGTGTGTAGTGCAATGCAAGCTCATCGATGGGACCACTTAAAGTCTGATAACGATAGTTAGCACCATAGCTTTTTAGCTGCTCTTTATCCTTGGCACGGCGTGGACCGACACTGGTACGAGAGCCGTAGCTGGCATTAATATCAGTATTCATGACAGTGTCTTTATTTTGGTAGATGCCATGCAATCCGAAACGATGATTGTCATTGGCATGAAAATACAGTTTTGCCAAAAGGCTGTCTTGGGTGGCATTTGCTGCTTGTGGATGGCGTAGGGATTTTAATGAGTGACTGGGAATGTGATCCTTAGAATAAATGTATGCCAAATTGTCAATTTCTTGCTTGTCATGCTTTTTTAGGTCATGATTTTTAAGTTCATGCCCTTCACGGCGAGCATAATTTACTAAAAATTCTGCCTGATCATACACGCCTGCCAAGCCAATCGTCGCTAAATTCTCTTCATTTTTACTGGCATGACTAACTTTGGCATAACCCCCTAAATGACCCTGCTTGACCAAATGATGAGGTTCTTTGGTGCGGTAAGAGATGGCACCGCCCACAGCGCCAGAACCAGAAACCAAACTGTCAGCACCAGCAGCAATACGCACGCCAGCCATCATTTCAAGATCTGGGTTGAATCTGCCTTCATACATGTATCCGTATGGCGAAAAGATTTCATTCACTTCCACCTCCGGTAAGGAGATGCCATCGATGTTCATTGCCACACGATTGCCGTCCACGCCACGAATGGCAAAGCCTTTATTGCCATAGCGACCCACCTCAGCGACATCAACCTCGGTATTGTATCGAACAAGGTCTTGGGCGTTTTGAATGTTTTGTTCATCAAGCATGCGGCGATTAAGCACTTTTTCACCGATTTGCTCGGTTGGTGTGGCATTGAGTGTCACTTGGAGTGTTTCAAGCGTGATGTTATTGTCATCATTATCCTTGGCATGAGCTTGTGAGGCATCAATCATGAGTGCAGGTACAATGATGGCAAGTAAGGCTTTTTTGGTGGTGAAGGCAGGTAATCTCATAAAAATCCTTAAAGAGTGGTCAAAAGATGAATAAAAACATCAAGGTCATTGTAACACTTGTGTTGTATTATATCTTAGTTGTGCCATTCATGTAAATAAGAGTTCATCTTATTTGAATACAATTCGCAATGATGCTTTTTGTCCGAATAAATAGTCGTTGTCAATGATCATTTGGCGTATAATATTCAATATTTTATCAACCGATGACTGGTCATGAATATTCAAACTTTCTATCAAAAAGCCCCTATGACTTTGCTTTGCATCCTAAGTTTTGTGTGCGTTGCTTTATCTCAGCTGCTGTTGGGCGTTAATTTTGATCAGCCAAGTTTTGATGAGTTGATTCGTTTTGGGGCAAACTTTCTGCCTTTAACACTGGCAGATGAACCCTGGCGTTTGCTGTCTGGCGTGTTTTTACACATAGGTCTCATCCATTTGTTACTTAACAGTTTTGCCATGTATTATTTTGGGCAGGTTGTGGAAGGGATTGTTGGTAGGTCATTATTTTTGGCGGTATTTTTGCTTTCAGCGATTGGGGGTAATTTACTCAGTTTATTCGTTACTTGGCAGAGTGTGATGAATGGTGGCTTGGCAAATGTATCGGCAGGGGCATCAGGTGGCATCATGGGGCTTGGTTCATTTTTGCTTGTCGTTGCCATATTTAAAATACCAACGGCTTTTGTGCTTGATGCTAAAAATTTGTTTATCGTGATGGCGATCAACCTTGTCATGGGGTTTGCCTTGCCTGGGATTGATAACGCAGGACATGTTGGCGGTGTGATGGTGGGCTTGCTGTTTGGCGGTGTGTTTGTTTTGTCATCGAAAACAACATTGCCAAAGATGAGTGTTTGGGTGTTGGCGGTGTTATTACTGGTGGCGTTTGTATTGATTTGGTGGCAACTGCACATGCAACTGTGGCATGATTAATGATGAGTAAATTGACATAGCCTAACATCATCACTCATCAACCCAATGACGGCAGACACTTTGCCGTCATCAGATCGCCAATCGCCCAGTACCAATCTTTTTTTTGGATCTGCGTCATGCATAGCTGGGCGATGGGTGTGCCCATGTATTAAGACATCGCAAGTATGCCACGCTTTTGTTACTGCGTGGTGATTGACATCCATGATGACGGCGGCTTTTTGAGCCTTATCCTTGGTGGATTTGGCTGTGATGGCTTGAGAAATCTTGCGACGACGGCTTAATGGCTGCTTTAATAAGAGCCATGTGATGATGGGGTGCTGAATAATCGTACGATAGCGTTGATATTTTTTGTCATCGGTGCATAAGCGATCGCCGTGCTCCAGACGGTATGTGATATCTGTGTGTAAAAAATGCGGTTCTTTGATGAGCTTGCCACCAAATTCATCGCACAGCCCCTGACGAATGGCAAAATCACGATTGCCATGCATGACAAAAATGGTGGTTTTGTCGGAGAGCTGTTGTAGGGCAAGTATGGCAGGTGTCAGCCAATGTGCTTGCCGATCACTGGCTGTGAGTGTCAGGTAGTCGTCATCACCAATCCAACCATCCAGCCAATCACCTAAGATATAAAGACTGTGCAGATTGGGTAGGACGGATAAATCTTTTAATAATGCCACAAACGCCGCAGACAAAGCAGGGGTGTTATTTGATAGGTGTAAATCAGAGATGAATACTGCCTTAATCTCATGGGGGCGTGTGGTCAAGAGGTGGTCAAAGCGTTGCATGAAAATATGCCATAATAAGGGCGAGAGTTTCGCCCTTATTGGTGAGGTGGGTTATTTTGAGATGATTTTGGCAGAGTTGATGACGATTGGCGTGGTTGGTACATCGGCATGGTAGCCATGACGGCCTGTTTGCACGGCTTTTATTTTATTTACCACATCCATGCCTTCGGCAACCTTACCAAAGACGGCATAACCCCACCCTTGTAGTGTTGGGCTTGAATGATTTAGGAAATTGTTGTCTTTGACATTGATAAAAAACTGAGTAGTGGCTGAGTGTGGGTCATTCGTGCGAGCCATGGCAATCGTACCAGCGTCATTTTTTAGACCGTTATCAGCTTCATTTTTGATTGGTGTGCCGGTGCGTTTTTCATTCATGTTGATGTCCATGCCACCACCTTGAATCATAAAACCGTCAATCACACGGTGAAAGATTGTGCCATCATAATGACCGTTTTCAACATAGTCTAAAAAATTAGCGACTGTCATGGGGGCTTTTTCAGCATTTAATTCAATCACGATGGCACCGTGAGTGGTGTCAAGTTCTACTACTGGCATGTTCATGAGCATTCCTTAAAAAATTAAACAGTAAGATGCTAGAGGTTTAAAATAAATTATTGTTATTATAACAAAATTTTTTAAAAAAAGGGTGATGAATAAAGTCGACTTGACAAAATATGATGACTGATAAAAATGCCATTGATATCTTGATGCAGAAATTTTGGCAAATCGTCAACTTTCATTAAAATTATGCTAGAATAAGATGGCTGATTATTTTTAATGTAGGTTAAAATGATGACTGACAACGCACCCACAAAAAACAATTTCATTTTACAAATCATTCGTGATGACTTGGCTTCTGGCAAACATGATGTCATCACCACGCGTTTCCCACCCGAGCCAAATGGCTTTTTGCACATCGGTCATGTTAAGTCCATTTGTCTAAATTTTGGCGTGGCCAATGAGTTTGGGGGTGCGTGTCATTTGCGTTTTGATGACACCAATCCAACCGCTGAAAAGCAAGACTATGTCAACAGTATTAAAGAAGATGTTGAATGGCTTGGTTTTAAGTGGGCAGGGGAGGTGCGTTACGCATCACACTATTTCGATCAATTATATGCATGGGCAATCAAATTGATCAAGCAAGGCGATGCGTATGTGGATTTGCAGACGCCAGAGCAAATCCGTGAACATCGTGGTGGATTTGGCAAGCCTTCGGTAGAATCGCCACAGCGCAATGCTAGCATTGAGGAAAATTTGGCTCGCTTTGATGACATGAAAAACGGCAAATATCAAGAAGGTGAGGCGGTATTACGCGCTAAGATTGACATGAACCATGCCAACATGAACATGAGAGATCCCATCATTTATCGTGTCATGTTTGCCCATCATCATCAAACAGGCGATGAATGGTGTATCTATCCAATGTATGATTATGCTCACCCACTGTCTGATGCGATAGAGAACATCACGCATTCCTTATGTACGCTTGAATTCGAGGATCACCGTCCTTTTTATAATTGGGTGGTGGATAAAGTCGGTTTTGTCAAGCCTCCACACCAATACGAATTTAGCCGTCTTAACATTGAGCGTACATTAACATCCAAGCGTAAACTAAAAAGACTTGTGGATATGGGCGTGGTGTCAGGTTGGGACGATCCACGAATGCCGACTGTGGCAGGCATGAGACGCCGTGGCTACCCTGCGGCGGGCTTGCGTGATTTTTGTGAGCGATTGGGTACTTCTAAGGCAGAGGGCTTGGTGGATTTTCGTCAGCTGGAATTTAGTGTCAGAAATGCTCTTGAAAATACCACTGCACGAGGCATGGCAGTACTTCGACCACTTAAGGTTACCATCAAAAATTTTGAAGAGGCAGTCGCCGATTTTGAACATCTAAAAAAACAAACAGTCAAGGCTCGCTTAGATGATGGTGTATTGTGGCTTTCTCAACCTAAGCACCCAAGCATGGACATGGGGGAGCGGGAGATTCCATTCACCAAACAGATTTATATTGATAAAACAGACTTTGAAGTCAATCCGCCAGCAGGCTATAAACGCTTGTCGCCCCAGAATAATGAAATTCGCCTGCGTAACAGCTATATACTCAAAGTTGAGGAGCATGTTACCAATGACGCAGGTGAGGTGGTGGAGCTTTTGGCAACCATCGACCCTAAAACCTTAGGTAATAATCCAGAGGGTCGTAAGGTCAAAGGTGTGATTCACTGGGTGTCAGCGACGCATGGTGTGGATGCTGTGGTGCGTGTGTATGATCATCTGCTCTTAGAGGATGATGAAGCCAATACTCAGATAATGTTGAGCGAAAAAGACATGTTGGATGTGGATACGGATGCCGATACTTTATGGATTAAGCAGCATTTAAATCCACAATCACTGATTGTTTATCAGGCGGTGGTAGAGCCATCATTGGCAGATGTGGCTATGGGCGATCGCTTTCAATTTGAGCGTGAGGGATACTTTGTGGCAGACAGCGTTGAGTTTACCAAGCAGTTGCCTGTGTATAATCAAATCGTCAGTCTCAAAGATGGCTTTTAGTCAATGTCTTAGAGTAATAACCGCAATTTCATGTTGCGGTTTTTTATTGGGCCTGTTGTTCAAGTTGTCATCTTTTAGATCATGTGGGGATTTTTGTCAATTTAAAGTCAAGTTAAAAATGCTTTGGCATTTGGCAGATATGCAAAACTGATGCGTAAAAACCGTAAATGTGATAAAGTAGTGAACCAATAAGACATGATAAGAGTATGAATAATGAAAATTTTATTGGCCAATCCACGAGGGTTTTGTGCAGGCGTGGATCGAGCGATTGCGATTGTCAATGAGGCGTTACGCCGTTTTAATCCACCCATCTATGTGCGACATGAAGTGGTTCATAATAAATTTGTTGTTGAGGATCTTGCCAGTCGTGGAGCGATATTTGTTGAGGAGTTGGATGAAGTGCCTGATGGGGCAATCGTCATTTTTTCGGCACATGGCGTATCAAAGGCGGTTGAAGATGAAGCGGCTCGCCGTGATTTGACTGTGTTTGATGCGACTTGCCCATTGGTAACAAAGGTGCATATTGAGGTGGGGAAATTTGCCAAAGAGGGCATGGATGCTATCTTGATTGGTCATGCAGGACATCCTGAGGTTGAAGGAACGATGGGCAGATTTGACACCAGTTTTGGTGGTCGTATTCATTTGGTTGAAGACGCCGATGATGTGGCAAACTTGACTTTTGATGAAGGTAGGGAGCTTGCATTTGTTACGCAGACCACCTTGTCGATGGATGATACGGCAGTGGTGATCGACGCCTTAAAAGATAAATTTCCAAAAATCAATGCGCCTCGCAAGGATGACATTTGCTATGCGACACAAAACCGCCAAGATGCGGTTAAATCTTTGGCCAAACAATGTCAAATCGTCTTAGTGGTTGGCAGCCCCAATTCTAGTAACTCAAACCGACTAAGGGAGCTGGCTGAAAGACTGGGCTCAAAGGCGTACTTGATTGACAATGCCAGCCAAATGGATAAAGCCTGGTTTGATGGCGTGGCGGCAATAGGTGTAACCGCCGGGGCATCTGCACCAGAAATTTTAATTCAAGAAGTGCTAGATACTTTACAGTCGTGGGGAGCAGATTCTCCCATAGAGCTTGGTGGTATTGAAGAGAGCGTAACTTTTAGTTTGCCTAAGACATTGCGCGGTCAATCTTAGTTGATGAGTGTATCATCATTGGTAAAAATGAATAATAAGAAGATTATGACAAAGCTTAATTTATCACCGCGATGGATAGGTGATATTGATGATGATTTGATAAAAAAGCTCGGTTCAAAGACACTGTCTCGTGTGTTTTTGGCTCGTGGCATTCATGATGTTGGCATGCTAGACACTTCGGTAGGAGGCTTGTTGCCAGCAGGGGGGTTGTTAGGGCTTGAAGAAGCGGCCAAACTTATTGATGAAGCCATTGATTGTCAACGAATTTTAATTATTGGTGATTTTGATTGCGATGGGGCAACCTCTACCGCCTTGATGGTGCGTTGTTTAAGAGAAATGGGGGCTGATGTTCATTTTCTCGTTCCTGACCGTTTTAAGTTTGGTCATGGCTTGACACCAGAAATTGTCAGTGTCGGTGCGGCACAGTTTGATCCAAAACTCATCATTACCGTGGATAATGGGATTTCGAGTCATGAAGGCGTACAAAAAGCTCATGAGTTAGGCATTGAGGTCATCATCACTGATCACCATTTAACCACCAAGCCATCACCAAATGCGGCCGCTGTCGTCAATCCCAATCAGCAGGGCTGTCATTTTGCAAGTAAGTCATTGGTTGGGGTTGGTGTGGCGTTTTATGTGATGGGTCGCGTTGCTCGACTTCGTAAGCAGGCGGGTAAAAGGACGACAAGCGTCGCTAAATACTTGGATTTGGTTGCTTTGGGCACGGTGGCAGATGTTGGCACGCTTGACCACAACAATCGCATTTTGGTTACGCATGGGGTGAATGCCATTCGTGGCGGGCGTGCTTGCCACGGCGTGCTTGCCATCTTAGAGCAAGCTGGGCGAGATCATGAAAAAATCAGTAGTGATGATTTGGGCTTTGCAATCGCACCTCGCATCAATGCCGCTGGTCGGATGGAAAACATGCGAACGGGAGTGGAGTGCTTGTTGGCAGATGATTGGAGTGCGGCACACACATTGGCATTGAAACTTAATAAATTAAATCACTCTCGTCGAGCGATTGAGATGCAAATGCGAGACGAGGCTGGTCAAATCATTCACGACTTACATCTTGGTTCTGATGATAAGCTGCCTCGATCAATCATCTTGCATCAAGACGGCTGGCATCAGGGTGTGATTGGTATTGTGGCAGGGCGTATCAAAGAGCGTCTGTATCGCCCAACCATCGTATTTGCTCCTGCCGATACAAATAAGACGGGTGATGATGACTTCATCAAAGGCTCAGCACGCTCAATTGCTGGGGTGCATATTCGTGATGCGATTGAGGCGGTGGCAATCACTCATCCTCATCTGATCGCTCATTTTGGTGGGCATGCGATGGCGGCTGGCTTGACGATTAAAAAATCTCATTTTGAAGCGTTTAGGTCGGCTTTTTTAAAAGTCATGGAAAATTTTGATGAATCAGTGTTTAAGGAAGAGCAGTTTACAGATGGTGAATTAACCCCTGAAGATTTTAGCCTAAGTTTTGCCCAAAGGCTTAAAGACATCAGTGTGTGGGGCAATGGGTTTGCACCGCCAGCGTTTGATGGTATGTTTGAGGTGCTTAATTTTCGAGTGATGAAAGATAAACACCTAAAACTGACGCTACGCTTGTCTTGTGTGCAATATCCAATAGATGCCATTTGGTTTAATTATGATGATAAAAAATGGGATTACCGTGCAAGCTTTGTGCATGTCTTATACACCATCGATATTAATGAATGGCAAGGCAATCAAATCCTACAACTGGTGATCAAAGATCTTGCGGTTAATCAAATCGTTCCGATGGCACCAGTGAAAAATACTTAAGTACTCAAACCGACTAAGAATAAGATTAAGAATTTTCAGAATTCATGATGGTTTGAGGCTTGGATCAACATCAAGCCATCATGAATAAGAGAAGATTTTGGGATTTTTATGCGGCAAGCAAAAAAATACCCTCTTTTTAATAAAAGAGAGTATTTTATAATATGGCTCCCCAACCTGGGCTCGAACCAGGGACACACGGATTAACAGTCCGATGCTCTACCGACTGAGCTATTGGGGAATGATTTCATTCTTTAAATCATCGGTTCATTTAAAGAATGGTGGGTCGTGCAGGATTCGAACCTGCGACCAATTGATTAAAAGTCAACTGCTCTACCAACTGAGCTAACGACCCAATGTGTGTTGATTATTATACCAGATAATTTCAACTTTGCAAGTATTTTTTTTAAATACTTATTATTAGGATGTTGGTGGGTCGTGCAGGATTCGAACCTGCGACCAATTGATTAAAAGTCAACTGCTCTACCAACTGAGCTAACGACCCTCATCGCTAATGTGGTGCGTATTATACAGGATATTTTTTATATTGCAAGCATTTTTTTTAATTATTTATGAATAAAAATGTGGCATGAAGTGAAAATCGCAGTTTTTACTGCATATTGGGTGTTTTTTTTTGTGATTATTTTAAAAAATGCCATGTGAATTAACCCATGAATGAATGCCCAAGACACATGGATAGGACAAGCTGTTGTAGCAAATGCCACACATCACCATCTTTGATGCCTTTGATGGTTTTGTCAATGTTAAATATGATTGATTGCCATCTTTGATTGTCTGCAAGCGAAGTTCGCCGAGAGGCATTTGTATATAGTGTGATTTTATTGCGCCAAATGCCTAACTGGTGAGGTTGTTTGCCAGTTTGAATCTGCATGAGGAGCCTTGCGTCTTTATTGAGATTCCATAAGATAATGCTTGGTGCAATGTCGGCGGTTTTTAGATGGGTTAGGATTTGCAATGCTTTTGTTGTATTGCCTGCTAAGATGGCATCAGACAGGTCAAATATGCTAAAAGTCGCACCATCAATCAGGCAGGTGGTCAGTTTCGTTTCATTAATGGTGTCATGTGGATATGATAATGATAATCGCCATAGGTTTTGATGAGCAGCGAGCAGATTGTTTTGAGTATGAGAAAGTAGTAACTCCCAAGCATGATCGTTGAGCGTGATGCCAAAATGCTTGGCCTGAATTTGTAACAATTCACGACGCATGCGTTCATCACGGATGTTACCGTCAATGACCAATCCGTATTGATCAAACAGGCGAATCGCATGACTGGCAAGGGATTTTTTATCTTGCTTTGGTAAGCACCAAATCAAGTGGTGCGGGGTGTCTTTGGCGATGCGTTCAAGGGTTGAAAGCGTGTTGCTGTCTGCTTTTGGCTTATGATTTCCTGTAACGATGATGGCACTGGCATCACCAAACAGACTAAGACTATCTAATTCAAAAATGACCTCGTGCCATGATTGATGGCTGCTTAGCTCAATGCGTTTGATGACTTGCTGATGCTTTTGCCAAAACGGTCGACATGCATCAATCAGCCATTGCGTAGTCAATGGCTCATCGCCATGAATGAGCCAAAAACCCAACAAGGGCGTCGCTGACTGTGTGTTTAATAGCTGGGCAAATAAAGATGAGAAAGGCTGCTGCATGGCTGATGCTTTTTTTAGAGCTTTTAGGGTGATTTGGCTTTGGCGTAATACTGCTCGGCAATACGCTGTGCCAAATGATCATACAGCCATGTCTTGGTTTTCTCGCCTTGCTGATCGACAGTAGCGACACTGGCTTCATTATATTGATAGCTTTGCTCAACTTGCATGGGAATGCTACTGATGTCATCTCCTATGGCATAGCTGACGGTAGCTGACAGCACAAGACGCACTTCGGTCAGCGTGCCAACAAGCTGATAGCGACGCAATTGCACACGATCAATGCGAATGCTATTGGTGGAATCTGCTTGATGAATGATGGCAAGCGATTGTAGCTGCTTAATTAACGGTTGTTTTAGCCCAAGTGCGGTGCGATCGTCTGGCAGTTTGATGGTAACATTGGCATGAGCAGGGCTTAACTGAGTAGGTTGTGTGCTACCACGCAAGGCAAAACCACAAGCACCAAGACCTGTGGTCATTACCATGATGCTGGCAAGCATTAAGATTTTTTTCATGAATCAATCCTAGATGATTAACCAGCTACGACAAAACTCACCAGTTTGTTTGGTACGACAATGGCTTTTTTTATCTCGCCTGTCAAAAACTTACTCACGCCTTCAACTTCTTTGGCAAGATTAATGAGTGTGTCATTGTCCAAATCTGGACCAACCTCCATCTGACCACGCACTTTGCCATTGACCTGAACGACCATCTTGACGCTGTCATTGACTAAGGCATCTTCATCAACAATCGGAAAGGTGATGTTGCGACTGTCAAAACCAAACTGTTCTAGCAGATACTCCCCCACATGTGGAGCATACAAGGCTAACATGGACAATAGGGCGATGACGGTCTCATGCTTGACGGCTAAGTCATTGATGTCTTTGATTTCAAAGGCACTCAGTTCATTGGTGAGTTCCATTAGGGCGGATACTGGTGTGTTAAGTGCCAGATGCTCGCCTAAGCTTATGTCAATTTTGGCAATGGTCTTATGTGTTTTGTGTCTCAATTCTTTGGCACTCTTGCTAAGTGCTGTTTTGTCAATGATCAAATCCGCTGTATGATTGTTGATGGCGGTCAGATGCTCGCCTACGATACGCCATACTTTTTTGACAAAATTATGCGGACCTTTTAGGGCGGAGTCCGACCATTCCAATGTTTGATCGGCAGGGGCGGTAAATAGGGTGTAAAGGCGCACGGTGTCGGCACCGTACTCATTGATGATGGTCTGCGGATCAACGCCGTTATTTTTTGATTTCGACATTTTTTCGATTTTACCGACCACCACGGGCTTGCCATCAGCAATCAGGGTCGCCTTACCATTGTCAATCGCCACTTCGTGTGGAAAATAGTAAGTCTTACTGCCATCTGTATTTTCACGGTAGTAAGTCCCTGCCAATACCATGCCTTGGGCCAGTAAGTTGGCAAATGGTTCATCTCCACCGACCAAACCTTCATCGCGCATGACTTTATGAAAGAATCTGGCATACAATAAATGTAGTACGGCATGTTCAACACCGCCCACATACTGATCAACCGATAGCCATTTATCTGCTCCTACTCGACCGACCATTTGTGTGTCGTCATTTGGCGTGGTAAAACGCTGGGCATACCAGCTTGACTCCATGAATGTGTCAAAAGTGTCAGTCTCACGCTCAGCAGGCTGACCGCATTTTGGACAGGTGCATTCTAGGAATTCTGGCATGTTTTTGAGTGGGTTGCCACGACCATCAGGTACGACATCGGTTGGCAATATCACAGGCAAGTCTGCTTCATCAACAGGCACGGTGCCGCAGTAGGTGCAATTAACCATTGGGATTGGACAACCCCAATAACGCTGACGACTCACCCCCCAATCACGCAAGCGGTACTGTGTGGTAATCTTGCCTTTATCGCCTAAAAGCGTGGCAATCTTAGCGGTGGCATCGGCTTTATTTAAGCCGTCAAGCTCACCAGAGTTTATGCAGACGCCATTTTCTTTGTCGGCGTACCATTCTTGCCAAGCGTTTTTGTCATAACTTTGACCTTTAATGTCAATGACTTGACGAATGGGCAGTCCATATTTATTGGCAAACTCAAAATCTCGCTCATCATGAGCAGGCACTGCCATCACAGCACCAGAGCCATAGCTCATCAGTACATAGTTGGCAACCCAAACGGGCACGCTCTGCCCTGTGATGGGGTGAACGGCGACCAATCCTGTATCCATGCCGACTTTTTCGGCTTTGGCAAGGTCAGCTTCGGCAACAGAGCCTTGCTTGCATTGGGCACAAAATTCCGCTATCGCTTCATTGGTGCGTGCGGCATGTTGAGCCAATGGATGTTCGGCGGCAACTGCCAGATAGGTAACGCCCATCACGGTATCAGGACGAGTGGTGAACACAGTCAACTCATCTGCCTGTCCATCAATCTCGTACTTAAAAGACAGCTCCATGCCATGACTTTTGCCAATCCAGTTTTGTTGCATAGAAAGCACTTGCTTTGGCCACTTACCTTCTAGGGTCTTTAAGTCTGCAAGTAATTCATCTGCATATTCTGTGATTTTATAATAGTACATTGGAATGTCGCGTTTTTCAACAATCGCCCCAGAACGCCAGCCACGACCATCAACGACCTGCTCATTGGCAAGCACGGTATTATCTACAGGGTCCCAGTTGACGGTGGCAAGTTTTTTATAAACCAGGCCTTTTTTGTAAAGTTGTAAAAATAACCATTGCTCCCATTTGTAATAATCAGGTGTACATGTGGCAAATTCACGAGACCAGTCAATGGAAAGACCCAGTGATTTGAGTTGTTCACGCATGTTGTCAATGTTGGCAAAAGTCCATTTGGCAGGAGCAACGCCATGAGCGATGGCGGCGTTTTCTGCAGGCAGACCAAAAGCGTCCCAGCCCATTGGTTGCATGACATCATGACCTTTTTGGCGATAGTAGCGACTCAGCACATCGGTGATGGCATAGTTGCGCACATGCCCCATGTGCAGCTTGCCACTTGGATAGGGAAACATGGAGAGCATGTAGCGGGCTGGTTTACCATTGTCAAGGTTGTTGGTTTGGTAGCGATTGCCGGCTTGCCATTTGTCTTGTTGGGATTGTTCAATGGCACTAAAATCATAATCTTGCAACATAAAAAATCTCAGAATGAAAGTAAAAGCGATGGGTTATTATAGCGTAATTTTGTTATAATTTGCTAACATTTTTCATTGTTGAGTAAGTAGTGTTAGGAGGAATGATGCTGATCATTTATGGCATTAAAAACTGCAATACCATGAAAAAAGCCATGGATTTTTTGCATGAAAAAGGCGTGGTATTTGATTTTTTTGACTATAAAAAATCCACCTTGTCTCAGGTGGATTTTGAGCAATTCATCACAATTTTTGGTGAAAAAGTTATTAATAAACAAGGTTTGACTTATCGTAAATTTGACAATCAAACCAAAGAAGTCTTAGCAAGTGATGATGGTGATGCCATCTATGACATCATCAAAAATAACCAAAGCGTGCTAAAAAGACCAATCCTACTTGGAAGCTTCAATGACAAGAAGGTGGCACTGATTGGTTTTGATAAAAATCAGTGGCGGCTGTTGATGTGAAAACCTTGATATCAGCCAAGGTTTATTTGATGCCAGAGCTGCCAAATCCACCTGATCCACGCTGACTGTCATCACTAAATTCATCAACGAGTTGAAATTCAGGGCGTGCGATGGGTACAATCATGTATTGAGCCATGCGTTCAGCGGGATGTATGATGAAGTCTGCATCACTTCTGTTCCAGATGGAAACCATGAGTTCGCCTTGATAATCAGCATCAATAAGCCCCACAAGATTGCCAAGGACAATGCCATGTTTATGCCCTAGCCCTGAGCGAGGTAGGATGATGCCTGCATAATTTGGGTCTTTGATATAAATGGCAAGTCCTGTACCAATCAGTTTGGTCTCACCTGCTTTGATCACCACGGATTCATCAATACATGCTCGCAAATCAATGCCTGCCGAACCATCGGTAGCACGAGTGGGCATGGGAAAATTGGGGTCTTTGCCGACTTTTGGATTTAGGATTTTGATTTGGACGGACAACATGTCAACACCTTTGTTAAAAATATCCCAAATTATAACCGATTTTGCTAAGCAATGTGATATTAAGGCAAAAAATTCATCACTTGAGAATAAAAAACGGTTTTATTGGCTACAGCCATGCTTAGAATCAGCATGGGCAATGAATGGCTAGAATCTTAGTAATCATCATAAAAATATGAGATGATGCTCTGTATTCGTCATTTTATTTTGTCTGTCGTTGATTTTTTGCGTTACAATACCTGACGATGATTGCTAATGTGTCAAATTTAGGTTGGTGAATGATGTTGTTAAAAGCGATTTTAATCATCTTTGCATGTTTATTCTTAGGGCAGGTGATTGTGATGGGGTTGAATTTAACTCTACCTGCCAGCGTGATCGGATTGTTATTGCTTTTTATGGCGTTGCACATGAGGTTGGTTAAATTGCAAACCATGGAGCAGCTGGCCAAAGTCATGTTGGATCATTTGGTGTTGCTGGTGATTCCTGCGTGCATTTCTGTCATGCAGTATTTGGATGTCATTGCTGATGATTTGTGGATACTGATTGTAGCAACAATACTTAGTACTTTCTTAGTGCTTATCACTACCGCCAAAAGTTATCATGGTCTAAGAAAGTTGCAAAAATTGCGAGCCAAACGAAAATGATGCAATTATCAATGATGACACAGTTGACAACTTTAAAAAACAGCCCGTTTTTGTTGCTTTTTGTGATGATTGGTGTGTTTGAGATGAGCGTGTGGTTAAGGCATAAGTTGCGACAGCCAGTGATCAATCCAACACTGATGACGACAATTGGGGTGATTGCTTTTTTGGAATTGTTCGACATCTCTTGGGAGAGTTTTGAGCGTGCCAGTGAGCATTTGAGTTTTTGGTTGCAGCCTGTGGTGGTATCTATGGCGGTGCCGTTGTATGTACAATGGCAAAAAATCCGATCACAATGGTTGCCAATCATCATGTCGCAACTCATTGGGTCGGTGGTGGGGATTGTCTCTGGTGTGTGCTTGGTGCAAATGATGGGTGGGAGTGTGCAAGCCGCTGTTGCAACATCTGCCAAATCTGTTACCATGCCGATTGCCATTGAAATCATGCGAGTGCTGGACGGCGTGGTGGGCATCAGTGCGGCAACTGTACTGATGGCAGGCGTTGTGGGGCAGGTGATGGGTGTGTCTGTGTTGCATTGGGTGCGTGTTCGTCGTGCGATGGCCTTGGGTCTGTCCTTGGGGACTGCTTCACATGCGTTGGGGACGGCAAGAGCGGTGCAGCTGGGTTCTCGCCATGTGGCTTATGCAACTTTAGGATTGATTTTAAATGGGGTGTTGACAGCATTTTTGGCACCCGTGCTTGTGCCTTGGTTGGTGCCATAGCTGATGACTCTTTTTCAACAAAAAAGCACCGCCTTGGCAGTGCTTTTTTTAAAAACCATTTAGTTCGGTAGTTTTTGCAGTGATGCAATTCTGTCATCAAGTGTGGGGTGGCTACGGAACAAATTTGCCATACTAAAACTTTGTGATTGACCGCTCGAGATTGCAAAAGCTTTCATGCTTTCAGGCATCTGGTCAGGGGCAGCATCACTTGGACGCAGGGCATTTAAAGCAGCAATCATGTTATCACGACCTGCCAACCTTGCCCCCATCTCATCGGCACGATATTCACGCAATCGAGAGAACCACATGACGATTGCACTGGCCAAAATGCCCAATAAAATGTCCATCACGATGCTGGTAACAAAATAACCGATACCAGGACTGTCGCTTTCATTGCGAAATACAGCTTTATCCACAAAGCTGCCGATGATGCGAGCAAAAAACATCACAAAGGCATTGACCACGCCTTGAATCAAGGCAAGTGTTACCATATCGCCATTTGCCACATGACCGATTTCATGTGCCAGTACCGCCTCAACCTCTTCGGCAGTCATGGTATGTAATAACCCTGTGGATACCGCAACCAGTGCTTGGTTCTTATTCCAGCCTGTGGCAAAGGCATTGGGTTGGGGATTGTCAAAAATGCCCACTTCTGGCATGCCAATGCCGACCATTTGGACTTGTTTGGCAACGGTATCAATAAGCCATTGTTCAGTGCCATTGCTGGGCGTTTCGATGACGACAGTACCTGTGGATTTTTTTGCCATCCATTTTGATAAAAATAATGAGATGATGGAGCCGATCATGCCATACAGCAGGCACATCACTGCAAGACTGATATAATTTAAGCCACCAGCACCATGAACACTGCCCAAGCCAAACACGCCAGAAAGAATGCTAAATACAATGCTAAATACGACCAAAACTGCTATGTTGGTTAATAAAAACAAGCCAATTCGCATCATGTATGATGGTTCCTTTTAAAATTGTTCATCAAAAATTGCAGCCAGCATAAAACACGACAATTGAGTTTTATGAGTAAATCTAATGATATTATAAAGATTATTATAAAAAATAAAAGTACCTGAACAATGCTTGCACAAAAAAACAACAATATCACCTTTGTTGATTGATGTGTATTTTTCCAGCCATTTGTGAAAGTATGGGTGTCTGTGGGGCATCATTGATCAGAGTGTTTGTTGGCATGATAACTGTACGAGTATTCATCGCCAGCTGAATATTGGGGCGATTAAGATTGGTATCATGCACATAGATGGTTTGATAGCGATTGTTGACTTTGCGAACATAGTTGCGTGTCTCACGAAATGGTGGAATGCCTCGGTGGCGACGCACATTGACATGACCTGCATTATAAGCAGCGATGATGTGATCTGTGTTAGAAAATTGCTGACCAAGCCATGCTAAGTATTTGACACCACCTTCGATGTTTTGGGCTGGGTCAAAAATATCTCGCACACCCATATCTTTTGCTGTGCTGGGCATCAGCTGCATCAAGCCTTTTGCGCCAGCTGGCGAGATGGCACGAGGATTGAAAGATGACTCTGTGTGAATAATGGCTTTGATGAGTGCAGGGTCAACACCATGACGGGTCGCTGACCTTAAAATCATTTCATCATAAGTACTGTTAATAATGGCATCGATGGCTTTTTCATAAGTGGCGATGGGTTTTTTTGCGTTACTAACAAGTGGGTTATCAAAGTCATCGTGTTCATTGCTTGCATGGATAAATTTTCCATCGCCACTGGCGTTTTGCATGATGGTTGTCAATAGTTTGCCATCAATGATTTGGGCAGCCATCGTTGAGGTTAATGCGGTGAGAAAAAATAAAGGCAAAAAAGTCGTTTTTTTCATAATTGTTTTGGTATTAAACCGTCATGATGCACATGACACTCTAAATATTTTGACAAAATTGATTTCATTATAGCATAAGATGGGCTGTTAAGTTTTTAGGTGATTTGTTGGTAATAAGTAACCATGAAGATTGCTTTGATGAAATCAGATGAGTGTTGAATAACACCTGCCCCCATGCTTAGACTGCGTCTGGTTAATTTTGGTTGTGTTAGGCTATAGATGAGTAAAAGCCACAACATGTGGCTTTTGAGGCAGGGTTGTTTGATTGGTAGTGATTAAAACGGTATTATTTGATCCATTCGTGGTGTTGACAGGTCAGTCATTGTGGGTATCTTGGCTTGATGTAACAGTGTTCGTATTGGGTTGAAGCTTTTACGGTGTTGTGGCAGTATGCCGTGCTGATGAATTGCTTGAATGTGGGCTTTGGTGGGGTAGCCTTTATGTCGATCAAGATGATATTCAGGGTGGTTCTTGGCAAGATTGTCTATGGCGGCATCTCGATGAACTTTGGCAAGGATACTGGCACATGCCACTGAGCTATGAAGTCCATCGCCTTTGATGAGTGTTTGAATGCCAAGTTGGTATGCGTCAAATGTGCATGCTAATATCGGTGTGGCATCGCCATCAATGATGATGGTGGTGTGTTCTGGGCTGAGGTTATTAAGGGTGATTAGATTTTCAATGGCAAGACGCATGCCAAGCAGTGTTGCTTGATGGATGTCAATGTCATCAATCACACAGGCTGGAACATCAACGATGGCATGGCTTTGACTGGTTTTTTTGATGGCGTGATATGCCAAAGTGCGTTTTTTTATGGAGAGTTTTTTACTGTCATTGATGATGGCAATCGGCGTGTCAGTCAAATCAATACAGTCAAATTCCCCTGTCATATCATCATCTAAAATCACAGCACTCACCGTCATGTGTCCGAATAATGCACCACGACCAACTTCGTCCACACCGATGGTGATGTGATTTGAGTGGATGTCATGGTTTTTATGAACCAAGATGGCACATTGGTCATCATAAATGTGTTGGCTGTGTATTTTCATGTATGCTTATCCTCGAAGAAATGTTCAAAATGAGTTAATGTGACATGGGCGGCATCGCATTGTTCTTGCTGTAATTGTGCGACGGTTTTAATGAGTTTTTGCTGTTGAGTTTTTGGGTGAGTCAGTATGTCTTGGGCGGTCTTTGCGATGTTACTGGCGGTAGCCTCTGCTTGGATGAGCTCTGGAACAATCGGCGCGTTTGCCTGTGAAGTGGCCAAAATATTCGGTAGAGCGACATGGGGTATTTTGATCAGTCGTTTGACGATTGCGTGGGTTAGAGGGTGGATTTTATAGACCACAATCATCGGTGATTGTAGTAGTAATGCTTCAAGTGTCGCTGTGCCACTGGCGAGTATGGTCAAAGTGGCAATTTGCATGGCATATTGACTGGCGGTATAAGATTCATCAAAATCGCTTGATGATTGCCAGTCTTTGGGCGTCATGATGTGTAGCACACTGATCAGCTGTGGTGTGTGCAATTCAATGAGTGATTCAACAAGTGGGCGATGCTCATCTTTTGCCAGTGGCAGCATGGCTGTTAAAGCATGATTGTGATTGAATAACTGTTCAAAGCTGGTTAGCAACATGGGTAAAATATTGCGGATTTCGCCCACCCTTGACCCTGCCATCAGGCATAGTGTGTCAGTACGCCGCTCAAAAGGCTTAGGGTGTAGAGATTTGATCAATGGATGACCGATGTAAGCGGCGGGGTGATGATGCTTGATATAGACGGGCAGCTCAAAGGGAAATAAACACAGTACGATGTTGGTGGCTTTTTTGATGGCGTGAATGCGATTCTCACGCCAAGCCCAAATGCTTGGACTGACCATCTGCACGCAAAACACCCCTTTAGGCTTTAATGCCTTTCCCAGTCTTAAATTAAAATCTGGTGCATCAATGCCAACAAAAATATCAATCTGCTGTTTTTCAAACTCAGCCAAAATCTTACGCTTGGCGGCCAATAAGTCAGGCAAATGCTTAATCACTTCCATGATTCCCATGACCGATAAGCGAGACATGTCAATGAGGGAGGTTAAGCCTTCTTGTGCCATCTTTTCACCGCCCACACCTACCCATTGTATGTTTGGATCGATGGCATTCATTTGACGCATGAAATCTGCACCCAAAGCATCGCCTGACACTTCTCCTGCGACCACACCAATGGTGAGAGATTGTTTTGACATGGGTTTTCCTTAGAGATGGTTGATGTATGAAATTTGCCTATATGTCATATTGATTGAATTGATGTGATGTTCTAACCAATGACTTTGTTGCGTTTGAGCAAGACAAGTACCGCACCATTGCCTCCGTCGTTAGCAGGAGCAGAAACAAATGCCATCACTTCAGGGATTTGGCGTAACCATCCATTGACACAGGTCTTGATGATGGCGTTACTGCCTTTGCCGTGCACGATTTTAATGACGGTTTCGCCGCTTTTAAGGGCATTGGCAATGATGGTTTGTACAGCAGTGCGAGCATCTTCAATGCTTGTGCCATGCAAATCAACCGCATCATACCAACGAAGCTTTCCTTGTTTGAGCTGTTCAAAGACTTTGTTTTGTAAGGTTGGTTGTTTATGACTTAAAAACGCTTCTGCCGACACAGGATTGAGTAAGGCTTGCATGTCAGATAGGGTCGCCCCTAGGATTTCTTCTCCGCCTTCGGCATTGGCACGACGAGACAGAGCGGTGGGGTCTTTGGGGTTGGTTTTTGTATCGTGATGGACGGTTTTTTCGTGTTTAAGAGGGGTAACGCCAGCCATTGCCTGCATGAACAATGCTTTATCTTCACCAATCGATTCGCTTGAGTGCTTGACTTGATGAGTAACTTGCTTTTTGGCGGATTGGGCATCTGACTGGGTCTTTGGTTTGTCTGTGGCTGCTTTAAGCTGGGCTTGGGCATCTTTTGAGAGTAGGTCTTTGAATGTTTTCATGTGTCATCTGCTTGGAGTGAGTGGGGATTATTTGTATTAACTGATCATCATATGACATCTGTCAGGCAACCACAATGAATTATAACAGAAAAAAATCATCATTTTGGTGATTTTGCCTCTTGGTTTGTGGATATCAAAAAGAGTGTATCACTGGGCATGTCCAAATATTTCATCACATGCGGTATGTTTTTATGATAAATCAGTGCTCTAAGCGGTGTTAAGACGACTTGGGAGTGTGATGAGGTGTTAAGCTTAGCATGCGTTAAAGTGCCGTGTTATCTTTTCGTGCTTAATATCCCGCTTACTACAATGACTCCAATGCCCAAAAGGCTTAGCCAGTCCAATCTTTCGCCAAACAGCCACACGCCAAACAAAATGGCAAATACCACCGTCATATAAGACAGTGTCGCTACGACAAATTTTTGTCCTACCTGATAAGCATAAGTCATGAACAGCTGTCCAAGTAAGGCAGAAATGCCGATGCCAATGATATAAGGCAGGCTTGACAAACTTATGGGCGTGAACCCAAAAAACAAAGCCAACGCCCCTGATATCAGTGTGGATAATAAAGAAAAATAAAAGACAATTCGCCAAGCAGGTTCGCCAAGTAAGCTTAATTCTCGCACTTGCAGATATGCATAACCACTAATCGCTCCGCTTAATAAGCCGATGATCATGGCAAAAATGTCGCCATCTTGACTGGGTTTGAGTAAAATCATCACGCCAAAAAAACCAAAAATGAGTGATGTCCAGTTGATAATGGAGGGCTTTTGTTTGAGTATGATGATGGACAGCAGACCTAAAAATATGGCAGAGGTGTTTTGCAGGGTGCTTGCGGTGGCAAGTGGCAAATGCAGCACGACATAAAAATTCATGATCAAAGCGATCGAACCAGCCAGCGATCGCCAAAAATGCTCCTTAGGATAGTTTGTGCGAAAATCCCTTCCTTTTATCCATGAAAAACCACCCAAGATGACAAAGGCGAATAACACACGCCAAAAGGTCATTTCGTAGGTATTCATGGCGAATTTTTGCCCAGAAAGCTTGATAAAAACAAGCATCAAAGCAAAGCCTAATGCAGCAATGACCATATAAAACGAGCCAAAGAATGAGCCTTGATTGGGATTGGTGGGGGCTGGATTTGACATGACTGGTGGGGCAAATGAGGTATTATAACATAAATATTCCGCCAAAGTCTTTATACATAACAATGTCAATTCTTAGGCAGTATTCGTGCTGATTTATGCTGGTAAGTTTGGGATGGACAAATGTGCCTTAAAATTAAAAATGGCGATGTTGACCGTCATGGCATGTTACCAATTGGGTTTTTATTCAGGTTTTAATAAAAAAAGAATGATTGCTCATTCTTTTTTTATTGTGTTGGTATCAACGGTTGGGCAGATGCTCTTTAACATCTTTGGCAAATTTGCGTAATACTTCTACAGTACTATCCCAATCCAAACAGCCATCTGTTACTGATTTGCCGTATTCTAATTGTGATAAATCAGCAGGAATGTTTTGGCGACCGCCCTTTAGGTGGCTTTCAATCATCAGGCCCATGATGGATTTATTGCCTTTTTGGATTTGGCTTGCGATGTTTTGGATGACCATTGGCTGTAAGTAGGGATCTTTGCCAGAATTGGCATGGCTGGCATCAACCATGATTTTGCCATTGGTGTTGCCCTTGGCAAGTTCGTGCTCGGCAGCAGCGATGGCTGTTTCATCATAGTTGGGTTGGTCATTACCTCCACGCAATACCACATGGGCGTATTGATTGCCTTTGGATTTGATGATAGATACTTGACCATCTGTGGACAATCCCAAAAAGCTATGACCAGATTTCACCGCTTGCATGGCATTGACCGCAACTTTCATTGAGCCATCAGTGCCATTTTTGAATCCGACAGGGCAAGACAGACCGCTTGACATCTCACGATGGGTTTGAGATTCGGTGGTGCGAGCACCAATCGCTGACCAGCTGATCAAATCTTGCATGTATTGTGGGGTGTTTGGATCAAGGGCTTCGGTGGCACAGGGCAGACCTTTTTCATTGAGTTCTAACAGTAATTTACGAGCCATGCCAAGCCCTTTTTTGATGTCAAAGCTGTCATTCATGTCTGGGTCGTTGATCAAGCCTTTCCAGCCTGTCGTGGTGCGTGGTTTTTCAAAATAAACACGCATGACGATGAATAGTTCATTTTTTAACTCTTCTGCCAAAACCTTTAACTTATCCGCATATTCATGAGCAGCACGAATGTCATGAATGGAACAGGGGCCGACCACAGCAAGGATTCTTTTGTCCTTACCGTCTAAGATATTTTCAATGACTTTGCGACCGTGCAATACGGTGCTAAAAGCTTGACTTGATAGTGGGTAGATGCGTTTTAATTCAGCGGGTGTAATGAGTGGCGTGATTTTCTCAATATTCACATCGTCAATTTCTGTATGGCGGGTTAAGAATGACATGAAGCTACCTTAAATAATCAGACATGGGTTGGCTTAGAATGTTATCAATAAAGTGATCAAACAGTAAAATAAGACACCTTTCATCACGCACGCCATTATGCACACAATTGTTTCATTTGACAAGTTCTTTTGTGATGAAAATTGCTTTTATTCTTGATGTGTTGGCAAGGTGTGCATGGGATGGATTGTTGGTAAATTTTGAGTAAATAATGTCGCTGTGGTATGATAGGTGGCATTCATGGATCATAAACCAGTTTTTAAGTAAGTAATGAGACATTGCAATATGACCACACCAACTTATGCCGAGATTCTATCCGTAGTTGCCGATGATTTTGCCATCATGGACAAGCAAGTCTTTGGGTCGCTCAACTCAAAAGTACGCCTTGTGATGCAGGTGTCCAAACATGTGATTGATGCTGGCGGTAAACGCATGCGACCTTTAATCACCTTATTGACAGCACGAATGCTAAAAGATGAGCAAAACAAGCAAGCCTTGGAGCTTGGGGCAATCACTGAGATGCTTCATACGGCAACACTGGTACATGATGATGTGATTGATGAATCTGGGCTTAGACGAGGTAAACCTACTGCGAATGCTACTTGGAATAATGCGACGGCGGTATTGGTGGGAGATTATTTGATTGCTCGTTCATTTAATTTGTTGGTTGGTTTTGGCAATATGCCATTGCTTAAAGTATTCTCTGATGGGACATGTGATATTGCTGAAGGTGAGGTGTTGCAATTACAGCATCAATACAACATTGAGACCACTGAAAGCGATTACAGACAAATCATTGATGGAAAGACTTCGCGCCTATTTATGATGGCAACCAAAGGGGCGGCGTTATTGCAAGGCAGGGAGGACTTACTTGATGTGCTTGGTGATTTTGGTTACCATTTTGGCAATGCCTTTCAAATGATTGATGATGTGCTTGATTTCTCTGGCGATCGTGAAACGATGGGTAAAAATCTTGGCGATGACTTGGCGGAAGGTAAGCCAACTTTGCCAATCATTAAGACCTTGGAGATCTTAAAAGATACTAATCCTAATGGTTATGACAAATTACGCATTGCCGTACAAACAGGCAATATCGATCATGTTGATGAACTCATCAAGCTGGTGCAATCTAGTGGAGCATTGGCATATTGTAAAGACTGTGCTCTGCAAGAAACTCGCTTGGCACAGCAAGCATTGGCAAATCTGCCTGATAACAGATACCGTCAAGCACTTTATCAGCTGACTGAACTTGCCAGCAGTCGTTTGATGTGAGCGTGCTGATAATTTTTGACAAAAAACAAATCATGGCTATAATATCGCAATATTTGTAACGAAACATTTCATAAAAACAAAGTTGTGATGAATAGCCATGAGTTTTTTAGTTCTTGCCATTGTTGCCAGTGTGTCGGTCGCCATATTTTTAAAATTGGCACGCAAGTGGCACATTCAAATCGCTCAAGCGATTTTGGTGAATTATCTCACCGCCATCATGTTGTGTTTTGTATTGTTAAAACCCAGTCTGACCGTAGGGATTCTTGAGCAAGGGGCTTGGATTTTCCTTGCGTTGGGTGTGTTATTGCCAAGTGTTTTTCTCATCATGTCAAAGGCGGTTGATTTGGTTGGTATTGCCAAATCCGATGTCGCCCAGCGTCTTTCGTTATTTTTACCAATTTTAGCATCTTTCACTCTGTTTGGTGAGAGTCTGACTCATGCTAAGGGCGTGGGAATCATCTTGGCTTTTGGTGCGATGATTGCCTTGACTTATAAACCTATTAATGATGAAAAAAACAGCCAAACCAAGATTGGCATCAAAACCACTGCTCTGATTTTAAGTGGGGTGTGGGTGGGATATGGCGTGATTGATGTCTTGTTTAAACAGATGTCAAAACTCGGCGGAGCTTTTGCCAACACATTGACCGTCAGCTTCATCTTGGCATTTGTGTTGTTGTTTGGTTATTTATTCATCACAAAAACACGCTGGCAAGCTAAAAGTTTGGTGAGTGGTGTGCTTTTGGGGGTATTAAACTTTGCCAATATCTTGTTTTATATCAAGGCTCACCAAGCCTTCAAGGACGATCCCACTTTGGTATTTGCAGGCATGAACATTGGTGTGATTTGTCTGGGGGCGGTAGTGGGATTGTTCTTTTTTAGAGAAAGGATTTCTAAAATCAATGGGCTTGGCATGATGCTGGGCGTGCTGTCGGTATGGTGCTTATTTTATCTGCCGTGATGAAAATGCCAATCGCAAGATTGGTATTTTTTTATTTTAGCACTTGTCTTGGGTATTTTAGGTCATGCATTGGTCTTCATTCATGGTGAACCAAAATTTTTGCCCAATTGGTTAAAATCCTTTATAATACTTGACCATTTATCATGATGACAAATAAGAACAATGAGCCAACTCAATCTCCGTCAACAAGAAGCTTTATCTCATGTGTCAGGACCTTTACTTGTGCTTGCTGGGGCAGGCTCGGGTAAGACTTCGGTCATCACTCAAAAAATCGCTCACTTAATCACCGATTGCCACATCCCTGCAGAAAGAATCATGGCAATGACCTTTACTAATAAGGCGGCGCGTGAAATGAAATCTCGTGTCTGCAAACTGCTATCAAATGACAAAACTCGTGGTTTGACGGTATCGACCTTTCATCAGTTTGGCTTGCAGTTTTTAAGATATGAATTGCCCAGCACCCCCTTAAAATCCAATTTTAGCATCATGGACTCAGATGATTCTAAAAGGCTACTCATGGAACTGATGGTGCGAGATAACATGAGTGGGGCGGAGAGTCGTGATTTGGTCGGTCGGGCGATGAAATACATTTCTGACTGGAAAAATGATTTGGTTTTGCCAGAGCATGCAGCGGCGACCTTGTCGGATCCTGAAGATATGATGTTTGCCCATCTGTATGGGCTTTATGAAAGAAATCTGCGTGCGTATAATGCGGTTGATTTTGATGATTTGATTGTGCTGCCTGTACGCATATTAAGACAAAACGAATTGGTGAGGGATAAGTGGCAACGACGCATTCGCTACTTGCTTGTTGATGAATATCAAGATACAAACACGGCTCAATATGAGTTGATCAAGCTGTTGGTCGGCGTGTCTGCTCGCTTTACGGTGGTGGGCGATGATGACCAATCCATCTATACATGGCGTGGTGCCAAGCCAGAAAATATGGCTTTGTTAAAGCAGGACTTCCCAAATCTTCATGTGGTCAAATTGGAACAAAACTATCGCTCCACTAACCGCATTTTAGGTGCGGCAAATACTGTGATTGCCAATAATCAGCATATTTTTGATAAGGCATTGTGGTCAGATAAAGGTGAGGGAGATCGCATTCGTGTGATTACTTGCCCGTCTGATTTTGATGAGGCGGAGCGTGCTGCTAAAGAAATCGTTGCTCATCGCATGCGTCATGGCAATCTTTGGGAGCAATATGCGGTATTGTATCGTTCAAACTTTCAGGCTCGTGCATTAGAAGCACAGCTTCGTCAATTGAATGTCCCTTACAAACTCTCTGGCGGCGTGTCTTTTTTTGCTCGTACTGAGATTAAAGATGTGATGAGTTATTTACGCATCATTTTAAATCCTGATGATGATGCGGCATTTTTACGAATCATTAATACACCAAAGCGTGGATTGGGTTCGGCAACCCTAGAAAAGTTGGGTTTGTTGGCACAAGAGTATGGCATCTCTTTGCTGTCAGCATGCCATCATGCAGGATTGAAATCGGCGGTTGGGACAAAAGTGAGCAATACTTTAATCTCTTTTGCTGATTTTATTGAGCATTATACGCGTGAATTGTACAACAATCCCGACCCCATGCCACTGGTTCGGCAGATGATTGTGGAGACAGGTTATATCGATTTTATTAAACAAGACAGTAAGACGCCACAACAAGAAAAAAATCGCTTGGATAATATTGAGTTGCTATATCAAAGCATCACCACCCTCATTGAGCGTGCTGAGGATGAAGATGATAAAACCATTGAAGCGGTGATACGCAAAATGATGTTGCTTGATATGCTAGAGCAGCAACAAGAAGAAGAAAACACCAATAAAGTCAATCTGATGACCTTACACGCTGCCAAAGGGCTGGAATTTGATTATGTGTATATTATCGGTGTGGAAGAAGAGATTTTGCCTCATCGTAATTCTTTGCTTGAAGAAAATATCGAAGAAGAGCGTCGCTTGATGTATGTGGGCATCACCAGAGCAAAGCTTGAACTGACTTTGATGCTGGCACAAAAACGCCGTGCTGGTAAAGATTTTAAACAGACGACGCCATCTCGTTTCTTAGATGAATTGCCGATCGAGCATGTCGATTATCCAGCCAGGCGTTCTGCACAACAAAACCCCAAGCAGACTGCCCAAGAATACTTGTCAAACATTCAAGCAATGCTGGCTGCTAAGCGCAAATAAGTGAGTTTGGCTGACATTGGATAACCGCCTGACCAAACCATGTGTTAAAATGGCAAAAACTAGACTTTGTTGATGGTTACGCATCAACAAAAAAAATATCGGAGAAAATTTTGCACGATTTTGATTATGCTGGACTAGAAGGCATTTTACAAAAGATCATGGCATTAAAAGAATTGCCAGAATCACAAGTACTCAAACACCTTGTTGATGAATTGCGTGTTGAAGATGGTGATGCTGATAAGGCAAATGCCAAGATGGATGAGCTGATCGCACTCATTGAAAAGCACCCTGAATATGGTTCAAGTTTGGCAGAGTTTGTCCTAAGATTGATTAACAAATACAACCAGGTAACACTATACACGGACACAGGAATTGCTTCGGATCATAGCTTTTCTTATAGCGTTAACCGCCTAATCAGTCATCGATTCTTACCTTTGCTGCCTGAAGAAGACTCGGTGGTGGAATTGGCGAGTTACTTGTTTAACCATCGTAGCGATTTGCGCTGGATGCGTTCTATTGATACGCAAAAGTGGGATAGGTTGATTGAGCTTATTCGTGTGGGCGAAGAAGGCTTGGCACTGGTAGCAACTGCCAAAAACAGTGTACTCAATGCCATTGTGATTTTATCCTATCGCATCAGTGGCATGGGCTTGCACCCTGAACTGATGGCATCGTATCCACAAATGCTGAATCATTCTGCTGCTTTTGTGGCCCAAAACCAAGAGGCGGTCTTATTCGTCAATCAGTATCGCAAAGCACATGAACTTGACTTAATGACGGATGTAACGCCTGAAGAAGACATCAGTCCTGCACCGCTTTTGGTCATGTTGGAGCAATGTCAGGACATTGTAACCAATGTGCGAAAACGCATTTATAAAACAGGCATTTCCATTCGTTTGACGAACATGCTGGTGAGACTAGAACAAAGTTTGCAGCGAATGCAGGTATTGATTGAACTTGTGGCAGACAACAAAAAAAGGCGTGATGAGGCTGTCGTTGAGTTGACGATGCAGATTGTCAGAACGGCAAAGACTCGTTATAGCTTTGGTCATTTGATTGAAAATAACACCAAGCTATTATCCAGAAAAGTTACCGAAAACGCCAGCCGTGTGGGAGAGCATTACATCAGCACTGATCGCACAGGCTATCGCAAAATGTATAAAAAAGCAGCCTTGGGTGGTTTTTTCATTGCATTTATGGCGACGATTAAAATTTTGGCGGCGTCATTGATATTAGCACCGATTGGCAAAGCCTTTGTTAATAGCATGATCTATGGCTTGGGTTTTGTGTTCATTCATATTGCAGGGGGTACTGTTGCCACCAAGCAGCCTGCCATGACCGCTGCCGCCATCGCATCCACCATCTCTGAAGGCTCGGGAAATAAAAAGACGCAGCAGATGACCAAGCTTTCTGAACTGATTGTGGACATTATGCGTACTCAGTTTGTGGCGATTTTGGGCAATATTTCCATCGCCATGCCTGTCGCACTCATCATCGCCTACGCTTGGCTGTATTTTACAGGCGTACCCATGATCGATGGTGCTAAGGCGGCTCATTTGTTGCATGAGCTTGATCCAATCCGTTCATTATCACTGCCACACGCAGCGATTGCAGGGGTGTTTTTATTTTTGTCAGGATTGATTGCTGGTTATTATGATAACTTGGCGGCTTACAATAAAATTGGTGAGCGTATCAGACGCCATCGCTTACTGTCTTATGTTCTGCCAAATACTTGGCAAGATAAATTAAGCAGTTTTGTCGAGGCAAATCTGGGTGCCATCATGGGTAACTTTATCTTTGGTTGTTTCTTGGGTAGTACAGCCACTGTTGGGTACATGCTTGGCTTGCCAATAGACATTCGACACATTGCGTTTGCGTCTGCCAATTTTGTGCATGGGTTGTTTTACTTATCACCGCAGGATTTAACTTGGTCGCTTGCGATGGTTTCTTTTGTGGGTGTGTTGCTGATTGGTGTGGTGAACTTGATGGTCAGTTTTTCTCTTGCTCTGATTGTGGCATTGCGTTCAAAAGAAGTGGAGTTTACTGAATGGAAAAAGTTGGCAGGCTTGGTCTGGCGACATTTTTTGGTCAATCCGTGGGATTTTTTGTTCCCAAGAAACGAGTCTGTCAAATATGCCAAAATCGATAGTGAAGGGCGAGTCATTTATGAAGATGCTGCCGATGATAAAGAATCTAGCAACCGTGTCCTACCTGATCATTATGTGGTGCGTCGCTTGGGGCGTAAGTCAAAAGACAAAGAGAAGAATCAGGCAGATGATGATAAAGATAAAGACATTCGTGAGGCGATTGCAGAGCATCATAATGAAGAAGGGTTGCAACAGGATGAAGGGCGAGTTGAAGAGAGTCATCATGCAACGCCATTGCCCAAGCCTAATAAGCCGCCAAAGCTACCAAAGTGAATCGGTTGTTAGTCGTTTTCTTTGAGTGATGTTGATTGGTGGTCAATAAATATTGGGCTGATTGGGGTTTTTTGATAAATTTTTTTGATGATGATGCTTGGCTATTAAAAAATACTTGCAAAATCTGAAAAATTTAGTAAAATATCCACCTATTCGGGGTGTAGCGCAGCTTGGTAGCGCACTTGCATGGGGTGCAAGGGGTCGCGAGTTCGAATCCCGCCACTCCGACCATTCAATAATCTAGGGTTGTCCACAATCGTGCGACAGCCCTTGATTTTTCTAGCTTTCTAGCCTTTTTGTTGTCCTACATAGTCCATGATAGACCATTGCAAGCCATGAATTTTGTTGGTATTATTGTTGGTATTATAGTTCACATTCTTTCAATACCAACAAATTTCATCTAAAGGCTTATCCATCATGGCTTTAACAGATACCGCAATTAAAAAGCTAAAACCATCAGATAAATGCTTACAGACCAAGCAACCTGATAAATATAGCGATATGAACGGCTTGCAATTATGGGTTAGATATACAGGTGCTAAGTCGTGGGTCATTGCTTATCGTTATCAAGGCAAGCAGGTTAATCAATCCCTTGGGCAATACCCACAAATCACCCTAGCACAAGCAAGGGAGCGATTGGCGGAAGTCAAAGCCCAGCTTGCACAAGGCATAGACCCTAAAGAACACGCCAAACAAGCCAAACAACAGCAGAATGACAACCGTTTTGATGTGTTCGCCCAAAAGTGGCTAGAACATCACGAGACACGCACCAAGCCCCACACATTCAAACGGGATAAGAGTGCCTACCATAACCACATTCAGCCTGTTATTGGCAACAAGGACATTTACGCCTTGCGATTGCCCGACATTATGGCGGTGCATGACCGCTTAGCAGTCGCAGGTAAGACCAGCACCGCCCATAGAGTGATTGGCTGGATAACTGCCATCTATGATTATGCCATTGAAAAAGGCTTGGCAGAAAATCTATACAATCCCATTCCAAGAGGTATCGGTAAAAGCCTATGCGAACACAAAACCAAGCATTATCCACGCATTAAGATAACCGAACTTCCCCAGCTACTTGCAGACATTGACGATAGCAACAGTGAACCATTGACCAAATACGGCTTTTATGTGATGTGTTATACCTTTGTTCGCACCAAAGAGCTTAGGGGCATGAGATGGGCTGAGTTGGACTTTGAACACAACCTGTGGCACATTCCAGCTGACCGCATGAAAAACGGCTTACCGCACATTGTGCCACTTGCACCACAAGTGGTAAAAATTTTAAAAGATATTCAAGCCATGAAGCTACATGATGAATTTGTATTTTGCAGTAATCGCAGTCGCAAAGCTGAAACGCTATCAGAAAACGCCTTTACCAAAGCACTAAAAACAATGGGCTATCAAGGGCGAATGACGGGGCACGGCTTTCGTGGCTTGGCAAGTACGAGCCTATACGAAATGCAATACCCACCACAAGCCATAGAATTGCAGTTATCGCATGTACAGGGTAATAAGACAGTAAGGGCGTACAATGAAGCCAACCTACTGCCAGCACGCGCAAGAATGATGAGTGAATGGGCAAATATCGTTGATGAAATTAAACACGGCAATTTTGACAGCTACAAAAACAAACGCATGACTGACCAGAGCGAGCAGGCATTTATCAGCTTTTTAAAAGCCCTAAGATATAAAGACCATGAAATCATTGATGAAGTGGCGATACACAGAATGGAAATGACGGAATTAATGCAATGAGTGAATTTATCGAAGTGATAGACGCTTTGAAAGAACTAAACGAATTACTAAAACAAAAACAATCGCCACGACCATTAAAATTTTGGTTATTGGATTATGATGTATTGGAATTGCCCTTGTATGTATCATACGACAAAGGCGAACAAATTGAGCTGGCAAGCGAAAAAGAAAAACAATCGCACAATAAAAATATCCTTTATCAATTACGCCCTAGTATTTTGTTTGGAAAAGTTATAGATAAATCGGGCATTATAAATTTACTGACCTTTCGAACGGCAAGCATATTTACAGAATCGCCACGCCATTACTGGACATTTGACGATTTTTATAGCAATCCAATTTTTAAAGCACTTGAATCCAATCAACAACTACAAGATGAATTGGAGCAAGCAAAAGCACGCATAGCAGAGCTTGAAAATCAATCAGGCAATAAAGAACTACCCACAAGAACCGCCAACAACGCTAGTAAAATCATTTTGGCAATGGCGGAGTGTTTGGGGTGGGATTTATCCAAACCATTTGCAGATGAAACCAATGGAAAAATAAGAGAAATCTTAGAAAAGCAAGGTAATGTATTAAGCAAAGACACCGTAGGGAAATGGTTAAAACAAGCCTATGACATAGGAAAATAGCCTTATTATTCTAGTTAGAACCTAGTTAGAGTTTTGATATTCTAACTAGGTTTTTTGCTTTTCTTACACCCCCTACAATACGCCCTAAATCCACCACAGTTTAGGAGCGTATATTATGAACCAAGACAACCCAACCAACCTACCCAAAGACGGCATGAGCCGCCTGACCCAACTTTTGCCATTTTTACCCATTGGTAAATCTACCGTATGGAAATGGGTAAAAGATGGCAAATTCCCCCAGCCAATCAAACTATCCCCAACAGTTACCGTATGGCGAAACAGCGACATTCACCAATGGTTGAATGAATACAGTGCATAAAAAAGCCCCACACATGGCAGGACTTTTGAAACTTGATAAAGGCATTATAACATGAATATTATTTCAGTAAAAGAGTATTTGAGTGAAATTATTTCACTTGATAAAATTAATGAGATGCTACAAAATAGCGTTCTCTCTCAAAATCTGTTAGCCGTTACGCCAAACGGTTTAAATTGGCTTTTTTATTGCTCAAATTCTGATGATTTGGCAATCCCACCATATAACCACACCGCCCAAAGTGTGCGTTTCCCCTTTATGGTGTGGTTGATATTACAAAATAAGCCTATTGGCGAATATGTAAAGCGGTTACTAACAGAACCGAGAGTGAGACCACACCACCCTAATTTAGGGTTTTTACTCAATAAACTGTTAGGAGCATTCTAATGCTTAATTCAATCCTTATCAAACTATCCCATTTCACCACCCTAGAAAGCCTTGTTTTGGGCTTTATCTTAGGCTTGCCCCTTGCTTGCCTTGTCATTGGTATTTTGTTTGCGATGGGAGTGTAAGATGAATAAAAACTACACTATTTTAGCCCATTGTGAGCAGTCAAAAACAAGCCTTGATGACATTGTCAATGTAATGGGAATTCTTTACGACTACACCGACAAAGACAACCCATTATTTGAGCGTGAACGCATTAACAGCCTTGTTTTTATCCTATGGGAGCGGTTAGAGACCGCCAAAAAAGACCTGCAAACCGCCCTTGAATTGTTAGAACAAGGGGAGTGAACTATGCTAACCGTTACCAACACCGCAGGACAGGAGGTTACTTTTGACACCTTGCAGGACTTTGAAAACAAGTTTTTGTTTGGCAAATCTAGCCTTGATGATTGTATCATTGATGGCATAGACTTTGGGGGTGGGCTTGCCTTCCCCCTAATTGATTTTACCTTTGAGACTACTGGTTACAGACTTTTCACCAAAGACAGGACCAGTTTTGACATTGGGCAGGGTGATTTTATGGGGCGAGCTTGTGGCACACCCATTTTGACCGATGACAAGACACTGTTTAAAAACTTGTTTGATTTGGGCGTAAATTGCGTTTACAGCGACGATGTGAACGCCCTAGCAGGTACAGCCCAAAACAATCAAATACCCTTTAAAATCGCAAGCACAAGCGATTTACGACTAGGTTTTAAAAAGCACCTGATAGAAATCCCCCAAAATGCGACAAAGGGGCGTATAGAAGCCCTTTTAAAGAGCGGTGGTAGTGTTACCATTGTCAATGCCAAAGAAGTACAAGCCAAGCCCATTGAATGGCTATGGAAAGACTGGTTACCACTTGGCAAGCTGACGATTTTGGCAGGTGCTGGCGGCAGTGGAAAAACTAACCTTTTGTTAAATCTGATTGCAATCATCAGCAATGGCGGTAATTTCCCTGATGGCACAGCTTGCACCACACAAGGGGAAATCTTGATATTTAGCACCGAAGACGACATAGCAGACACCCTAAAGCCTAGATTGATGGCAAATGGGGCGAGGCTGGATAACATTAACTTCATCACAGGACAAACAAACGACAAGGGTGAAAATTTGCCATTTTGTGCTAGTACTGATTTACCGATGATTTATGAGTATGCACAGGGGCGAAACATTAAGCTTTTGATGATTGACCCTATTGTTTCGGCAGTTGGTGGCGACATGAACAAAGCCAACGATGTGCGAAACGGCTTACAAATCTTGGTGGACTTTGCCCAAGATTTTCATTGTGCTGTTGTTGGTATTACACACTTTGCCAAAGGCTCAAAAGGGGGAAATCCAGCCGAACGAGTGATTGGCTCACAAGCATTTAATGCTTTAGCTAGAATGACTTGGGTAGCAAGTAAGCCTGAAGACGATAGCAAGCCTTGTATTTTAACAAGAGCCAAAAGCAATATTTCATCATTAGATGGCGGATTTAATTATCAAATAGAACCTTGCACCGTGGATAATATAGACACCACAAAAATTAAATGGGGTGAATATCAAACAGGAAAAGCAAGAGAGCTATTAAATGAAGCTGAAAATACAAATAATGATGAAGAAGAAAAATCATCATTGTTAGATGAAGCCAAAGCATTCTTGGTAGAATTATTAAGAGAGTATAAAGAAATGAAATCAAGCGAAGTGCAACAACTAGCCAAAGAAGCAGATATTACAAAAATTACCCTAAGGCGAGCTAGGGAAATTGTTTGTGATAGACCTTATAAAAAATCCGATGGTTTTTGGTATTGGCGATTAAAACATGGTTATCTTTTAGAACCAAGCAATGCCAATTTGGTAAGTTATGGCGAACCTTTTCCGTTTACATAACTTTACAAAATAACTTGTTCTTTTGTCTATTATCCTTTTACTATGAGCAAGTTGAGCAAGTTGAGCAACATCAAGCAAAATCAAGGGTTACAGCCATTTTATCAATGAACAAGTTAAAATCAAGTTGTTCAAGACAAAAAACGCTACAACCCTTGTAAAATATGGAACTTGCTCAAGATGCTCAACTTGTTCATCAAAAAGAGAGACATAGGCAAAAAAGGTAAAATTTACCGTTAAACTTTGTAATTTTAGCAACAATAAGGAAACATTTATGGCAGACCAAAACACCCAAAATCTTGAAAATTTAGCACAAGATTTTGAAGAAAATACATCACAAAATTTAAATGAAAATTTAAATAATGATGATGAAAATACTTCAAAAAATGAAGTAGACAAGTTATTAAATAAAAATAAAGAATTATTGGATAAATTGGCAAAAGCCAAAAATGACAATAAAACTTTATTATCTGAAAATGAAAGTTTAAAAAATATTCAATCGGATTTTGAAAACTACAAACAAGCTGAATATTTAGAAGCGGTTTTATTTGATGTGCTTGATGTTGTACCAAGTAGTAAAGATTTTGTTAAATTTGAACTTGAAAAAATGGGTTATAAAGTGATTTTTGACAAAAAAAGCCAAAAATATTGCTTTATCAATAAAGATAACAAACTGGTAAATAGCAATGAAATCTACAACCTTAAAGAACGCTTTGCAAATCATGTCTATGGCACAAGGGCGAGCGGAACGGGTAGTGGTTACATTGACCCCCATTATCAAGCCAAACAGTTATGTGAGTACAAAGATGGCGTATTTGTTGGCAAGCCCAGAATTAAGGCACACGCCCAAGCCTTAGCCGACTTCTACCAATCTGAAATAGATAAAGCACAACGCCAAATAGAGCATTACAGCCGTGAAATCCCTGCACTTTTGGCGACTGTGGACAGCCTACCCAATCAAGTATTAAGCAATGATGACAAATTGCAATTTGGTTTAAAATGACTTAAAATAAGGGTGTTGGCAATGCTGATACCTTTTCTTTTCGGGCTTATGGCTCAACCCTTGGTTTATGACCCATCTATTTTGTTATGCAAAATATTCTATCAATAACTTTTTTTGCTATTGGAGAATATACATGGCAACCACTCAATTAAGCGACATTATCGCACCTGAAAATTTTACCCCTTATATCCTAGAAAATACCGCAACCAAAACACGCATTGTAGAAAGTGGTTTGTTGGTTAGAAATGCTCAAATCATTAAAATGCTAAAAAGTGGCTCAACCAGCTTTAATGTACCGTTTTGGCGTGATATTGCTAATGGGGCAGAAGCAGACATTATTTCTGATGACCCTGACCAACACAGTACACCCAAAAAGCTCACCGCATTTAAACAGAATGTGCGAAAAGCCTACCTACATAATTCTTGGTCATCTATGGGGCTATCTGCTGAAATCGCAGGAAGTAATCCCCTTGAAGCCATTCAAGACCGCATTATCACTTATTGGGGTAATGAGCTACAAAAGCGACTGATTGCCAGCCTTAAAGGGATTATGGCAAGCAATAAAGCAAATAATGCTGGCGATATGGTGCATGACATTTCAAGTCTATCTAAAAACAACACCTTTTCAAGCACCGCCGTGATTGATACCGCTGGCACGCTTGGCGATAGTTTTGGTGATGTGGTGGCTATTGCTATGCACTCAAAGACTTATTTTGATGCCTTAAAAAATGATTTGATTGCAACCTTAACCGACAGCCAAGGTAAACCATTTCAAACATTTAGGGGCTTACTGGTTATCGTTGATGATGGCTTAACCCCCGATGAACAAGGTAATTATTTAACGGTGCTTTTGGGTCGTGGTGTGTTTAGTTATGGCGTATCTGAACCAGCTCACACCAAAGGCACAGCCCTAGAAGTGATTGAAAGTGCTGGCTATGGTGGCGGTATGCAGGTACTACATTCACGGCTAAACATGGCAATTCAGCCATTAGGCTTTACTTGGGTTGAGGGCGATTTGCAGGGCGAAAGCCCAAGTATTGCAGAACTTGCCAAAGCTGACCATTGGAAACGCATCACAGAGCGTAAAAACATTCCTTTAGCATTCTTAATCAGTAAATAAAATAGGGGGCGATTGCCCCTTATTTGCTTGGAGTTAAAATCATGGCAAGAAATCCAGCCGTAAAAGCAACACGAAAACAGCCAACTGAACAGCATCTAAAAATCATTGAAGAGTATGCCAGCCAAGGTTATTCAATCCCTAGTATTTGCAAGGCTTGTAAAATTTCCAAAGATTTGTTTTATGCGTGGCGTGAAAAATTCCCAGAAGTGGAAGAAGCCTACAAATTGGGCTTAGAAAAAGAGCGATACGCCCTACATAATGCCTTATTTGAACAGGCAACCCTAAAAGGCAATACCACGGCGGCGATATTCCTACTAAAATCAAGACACGGTTACAAAGAATACGACCAAACCGAACAAGCCAACAAAGTAGCAATTACTTTTAATCTACCAGCACCAGCCGAGGACTTAGGGCAATACATGAAAATTGTCAATCCAGCAAAGGAGCTTGAATAATGCAACAAGAAATCCAATTAAACGATTTTCAAAAAAAAGTAATGGCTATTCCTGATGGTGTGGATATTGCCCTGCTTGGTGGGCGTGGTGGCGGTAAATCTTACTGCATTGCCTTGTTAATTTTACGCCATATTGAACTATACAAGGAAAAAGCAAGATGTTTGTTTATCCGAAAGACTTATAAGGGCTTAGCAGATTTTGAATTGATTTGCCGTGAAGTATTTGGCATGGTTTATGGCTCAAGTGCTAGATACAATCAAACTGAACATGTATGGCGTTTTCCTAATGGTGGATATTTAGAGCTGGGGCAGTTAGAAAGTCAGTCGGACTATGCCAAATACCAAGGGCGGTCATTTAACCTGCTGGTAGTTGATGAAGCTGGACAGTTTGCCGAGCCTAGATTACTAGACCTAATGCGTTCAAATTTGCGTGGCGACACCACAACACCCATTAGAATGATAATCAGTGCAAACCCTGCTGGCGTAGGGCATCACTGGATAGCCAAAAGATTTGTGTTTAATGGACATGAAGCATGGCAACCCTTTCACGAGCCAAAAAGTAAAAGAACATGGGTACACGCTCCCAGCACCTTTAATGATAACCATTTTATAGACCGTGAACAATACCATGAGCAGTTAACCGCTTCTTGCCCTGATGACCCTGAATTATTAAAGGCGTGGACTGATGGAAATTGGGCGGTAAATCGTGGGGCGTACTTTGCTAATGTGCTAGACGAAAAACGCTCAATGATTGAAGAATGGCACGAAATCCCAGAGGGTTGGGACTGGTGGTTGGCTCACGACTTTGGCTCATCTGCACCGTCTGCAACTTTGGTTATTTGTGAGAGTTTTGGCGATACCGTGAACGGACGATATTACCCCAAAGGCTCTTTGGTGGTGGTTGATGAACTGGTAACGCACAAGCACAGTAATTTAAATGTGGGCTTAGGGTGGACAGTACCAACCTTGGCAGAAGAGATTAAAAAAATGTGTAATTACTGGAACATACAGGCTAGGGGCGTGGCTGATGATGCAATATTTGCCAAAGGTGGACACGCTACTGGCTCAATCGCTGATGAATTTAGACTGCAAGGGGTTGAATTTAGCCCAGCCAAAAAAGCAGACCGCATAACAGGTTGGAACATTCTAAGGCGGTTTTTGGCTGATGCTGGTAAGCCTGATAAAGCTGGCTTGTATATTTCCAATCAATGCCGTTATTTGTGGGAAACTTTGCCGACACTATCAAGAGACGACAAACGCCCCGAAGATATGGCAAGCGATGGAGCAGACCACGGAGCGGACGCATTAAGATATGGAGTGCTAAAAAGAGAAAGACCATTTACAGGGGATTTAAAGGTTGGAATGTGGTGGTAAGTGATGAAGAATGGTGTAAAAACCATTCTTTTTTATCTATTTGGAATGACAAAAAAGGCGGATTGTGCTTGATTTTCTAATGGTAAAAATATGGGTTACTTTGAATTTTGTTGGTATTATTGTTGGTATTGAAAATTTTATTTAAAAATAAATATAATAAAATCAATGATTTATCATACATGTTCGTAGTTCGCCACTGACCATACAATAATCTAAGGTTGTCCACAATCGTGCGACAACCCTTTATTTTTCTAGCTTGCTAGCCTTTTTGTTGTCCTTGGTTGTCCGTCATAGTCTGTTGTAATCTATGTATTTTTGGGGCATGTGAGTCCAATTTTAAAATACACTCCCTTATGAGCCTGACGGATACACGGATTGAATAGCTTGCATAGATTGATGATAAAAAATGGCGAATGCGTTTGATTAATAAATTTGACTAACAGATAAAAATCATCATGAATGCAAGGTGGTCATGATGAAATACACGGTGCTTGGTATGATGATTGATGGGTCATATGTGCAAAAAATCCCGCCACAACATCATGTTTGGCGTGCTTTTTGGCAGTCATTTCTTTTCTATTGCCTTGTCATCATCTTGCCATGCCATCAAACGATTAACAATCTTGCCAAACAGTGTGTTTTTCTTATAGCTGCCTTTTTTGTTTTTGTCATGAATGGGCATGTCCATCAAGATGGACAGTGCGTCATAAATTGTCTCAACTGCATAAATGTGAAATTGCCCATCTTTAACGCTTTGAACGATATGGTCGGGCAGCATGAGTTGGTCAATGTTGGTTTTTGGGATGATCACGCCTTGCGAACCTGTTAAGCCGTGTTCATGACACGCATCAAAAAACCCAATGATTTTTTCGTTCACGCCACCAATCGCTTGAGCATCACCCAGCTGATTCATAGAGCCTGTGATGGCAAGTGATTGGTTGATTGGCATGTTTGCCAAGGCAGATAGTACTACCGCACATTCAGCAAGGGTTGCAGAATCACCGTCAATGTGTGCATGGCTTTGCTCAAAGGCCAAGCTGGCTGAAAAGTTTAACTCGCTAAATTCACTAAACAAGGACCGTAAAAAGCTTGTCATGATAAGCATTCCCTTGGCATGCAGACTGCCGCCCAACTCCACATCTCGCTCTATGTCTAAGATTTCTCCTATACCAAATTTTGGGCTGATCAGAGCGGTCAGTCTGGCAGGTAAACCAAACTCACTATCAGCATAAGTAAGTACGGTCAGGGCGTTGATTTGCCCAATCGCAAAACCATCTGTTTTGATGAGTTGTCGTCCGTTTTTAATTTCTTGCCAATAAAGCTCTTTTAAATGGCCTTTTCGATCATTGATGTCATTGATTGCAAGCTTGACATGATGAGCATTGACGCACTTTGTATCGCCAGTAAGTATGAACTGATGCGTAGACTCGGACAGTAATTGTAGCAGTCTGTCACTGTGCAAATCCAATTTATTCTTATCCTCAGCGTAGGCGGATAATTCATCTAAAATTGCTGCAAATGCCGTGTTGTCAAAACAAGCCAGCTGATGGGTGTGTATCATGTCGGTCATCTTATTGACCAAAAAACGCTCGCTTTTTGTATTTCTTGTCAGCACTTCTTGAAAATCGGCACGAATTTTAAAGACACGATTAAATTCAGGCTCGAATTCAAGCAATTCGTAGTACAAGTCAGGTTCGCCAAGTAAAATCACTTTAACTGACAATTCAATACCGTCAGGTTCTAAAGAGACTGATCCTGTTAAAGTCAGCATTTGTTCTAGGCTGGATATGCAAAGCTGTTTTGATTGCAACGCACGCTTCAACCCTTGCCATGCGTAAGGGTGTTCTAATAGTGATGATGCTTCAAGTAATAAATAACCACCATTGGCTCGATGTAAAGCACCTGCTCGAATCATGCTGGCGTCGGTTAAGATGGTGCCAAGCTGTGTGGTGTATTCAATATGCCCTAATAAATTTGGGTGAGTGGGCAATTCCTCAAAGATGATGGGGGCGCCATCGTTTGGTGCATGGCTGACCACGACATTGATGTAGTAACGATTGGGAATGTTGCCAACCGTCTTTATCAAAAAATCATCATCATGCTCGGTGATGAACAGGAGATTATTAATGATGTCGTTTTCGTATGCGGTTAAAAATTGGGCGACCGCTTGATTGTTTTGAGCGTATTTTTTATGAATAGGGGTGAGAAGTGGCGTGGTGATTTTGGTGATGAGACCGTGATGCAACTCTTCAATTTTTTGATGAACTTCATTGTCCAAGTCATCAAGCTTGATGTTGATTTTGGTCAGCTGTTTTTGTAGTTTGTTTAAAGCGGTGTCGTCAATGGGTTGATTGCTGTCTATGGGTGTGAATACCGCCTTTTGTTCGGCTGATTGTAATAAGGTGAGGTTGTGCGATTTGGCAGCAGCATTCAGCTCGTCCATCAATGCCCGCTCTTGTTTTTGGGCGGATTGCTTGATGGCATTTAGGTTGTTTTGATGGCTGATGCTACCAAATTTACTTAGAATCTTTTGGTAAAGATTTTGCCACAGTTTGTGCATGTCTTTGGCGAACGATTCGCCTTGTCCGCTAGGTAGGGTCAAGGCGATGGGTTTTCTTGGTTTGTCAAAGTCAGACACATACACCAAGTCAGGGGGTGTTGGCTCGCTTTTGGCACGCTCGTGTAAAAGGCGTGTGATGAGGGTGCGTTTACCCAGCCCATTCTCACCCACAGCAAACACATGATAACCGCCAGTCTTAATGTCCAAAGCGGTGCGAATGGCACGCACTGCACGCTCTTGACCAAAGTCCATCTCAAAAGTTTGGTTGCCATCTGACAGTGTGGCGGGGTCGGTATGGCGTACTAAGTCGGTGTGTTTTAGGCGAAATTTGGTCAGTCGTTCAGTCATTGTGATGCGAAGTGGTGGGAAGTGGTAAAAGGGTGTATTTTAACAGATTAAAACATGATAAAATAGCTTATTTGATAAAAAGCTTGTCAGGGGTTTGTTGGCTTGTCTAAACTTTGCTTGTCTAAGCTTTGATGCGTATCACATCAAGGGTTCATCGTGAATGAATGCTAACAAAACGCCTTTTTCAATGTTTGGCAAGCGATGATGCCAAAGGGATTTTTTGAAAGATTTTTCAAAAAATACTTTATCATGTCATCTTGAAATACTTTACGAAAACTTTATTTTGCTACCACAATGACTTACCATAAAATATCTGCTCACGCAGACGAATTCATCAATGAATTATCTCAGGCTCAAAATGAGCTAAATTTGACTTTTAGCAAGACACAGCTTAGTCAGCTCTTGCGGTATTTGGATAACTTGCTTTTATGGACAAAAGCGTACAATCTTACCGCCATCACAGAACCAAGACAGGCATTCATCAAGCATTTGCTAGACTGTCTTGCCATCATCTCAGAGTTGCCATTTGGAAGTCAGGACAAAATGCGTGTGCTGGACATTGGTACGGGGGCGGGCTTACCATCATTCATCATTGCCATCATGCGACCTGATTGGCACATCACCGCCCTTGATAGCAATGCCAAAAAAATACGCTTTATTCGTCAGATGGCAAGTGAACTTAAAGTGGGTAACATCATCCCTGTGGCAAGCCGCATTGAGGAGTTTGAAGGTGAGTTTGACATCATCACTTCTCGTGCCTTTGCCAGTTTGGATGATTTTGTGATGCTTGCTAAGCCTTATTTGAAAGCAGACGGCATGCTCTATGCGATGAAAGGCAAGCACCCAACGGCTGATGATTTGGTGAATTTGACACAATGGCAAACTCGGATTAAGAGTATTGAGGTGCCACAGCTGAATGATGAACGCTGTGTGGTTTATTTACAACGATTAAAAATGCCTGATGACAACGCCATAAATCAACAGTGTGTGATGGTCAAAAAAGATTAAGATTAAGAAAATAGGTGGTGTATGGAAATTATTGCAATCGCCAACCAAAAGGGCGGTGTGGGCAAAACGACGACAGCAGTCAACTTGGCGGCGGCACTTTCTTTGATTGGTAAAAAAAGGGTGTTGCTCATTGATTTGGACCCACAGGGCAATGCCACGACAGGTGCAGGGCTTGATAAGAATGAGCTTGAAAGTAGTATTGTGGATGTACTGCTTGATGATGTCAAGATTCACAAAGTCATTCAAAAAAACACGCAAGCAGGCTTTGACATGGTCGGTGCAAACCGTGATTTGGCAGGCATTGACATGTCGTTGGCGAGTGTGGAAGATGCACCATTTTTATTAAAAAAAGCCATCAAGTCCAGCAAAAAAAGTGGTAAATTTGGCTACGACTATGTTTTGATGGACTGTGCTCCAAGTCTAAGCATCTTAACCGTCAATGCCTTTGCTGTGGCAAAAAATGTCATCATTCCCATGCAGTGCGAATATTATGCTCTAGAGGGTGTGGTGGATTTGATTGACACCATCAAACGACTAAAAACCATCAATGGGGAGCTTCATGTGCGTGGCGTGGTGCGTACGATGTTTGATGGCAGAAATACGCTTGCTCAAGATGTTTCATCTGAGCTGGAAGCTTATTTTGGTCAACTGCTCTACAAGACTGCCATTCCAAGGAGCGTGCGTTTGGCAGAGGCACCAAGCTTTGGTCAGTCAATCTTTGGCTATGAAAAATCGTCTAAGGGGGCGATTGCCTATCATGCTTTGATGAATGAAGTCATTGAGCAATCCGACAGACCTGAACTGTTTAAGGCAAAGGTGCGTGCACAGTTTGACTGGTGATGAAAAAATCAGCAAAATCATAAAATAATGCCAAAAATTATGCTAAAATGTTGGTTTTATTCAAGTAAATTTTGGCTTTATATGGGCCGTGGCTGAGTAACAACTGGAAAATTGACATGAAAAAGCGTGGACTTGGGGCAAGGCGTGGCTTAGATGCACTGATGGGCAATCTCAAAAAAGAGCGACAAATCGTCAGTGGAGAGATTTTGCCTACAACCCTTGACACGGCAGGTATTCAGCAGGTGAGTTTTGATTTGCTTGATGACGAGGGAGATGTCCCATCTGCCGATACTTGCAAGGTCAAAAAACCTAAGAAAAAATCAAAGAATAAACAAAATGATGCCAAAGATGATGCTCGTGATGCAGAGCGGGTGGCGCTCATGCAGATTGGTACAGAGCGGCTACAATCTGGTAAATATCAGCCACGCCGAGACATGAATGAAGAGGCGTTGAGTGAGCTTGCCAATTCTATTCGTCAGCATGGCATCATGCAACCGATCGTCATTCGTCCGTTATTGACAGATGAACGAAAAGCTGATGGGGTGATTACGCACGAAATCATTGCTGGCGAGCGTCGCTGGCGTGCGGCCCAAATGGCAGGATTGACCAGCGTTCCTGCCATTGAACGCGTGCTGTCTGATGAAATTGCCATTGCACTTGCCTTGATTGAAAACATTCAGCGTGAAGATTTGAATGTGCTAGAGCAGGCGGTGGCATTACAAAGATTTCATACTGAATTTGGCATGAGTCATGCAATGATTGCTGATGTGGTGGGCAAGGCCAGAGCGACCGTATCTAATTTATTACGCCTAAATAACTTGCATGACACCGTGAAAGGCTATATGCAAGAAGGGTTGCTTGACATGGGGCATGCGCGCACTTTGCTTGCTCTATCTACCAAACAACAGCCCATCATTGCCAAAAAAATCATTGATGCTAAGATGACCGTCCGTGATGCTGAAAAGTTGGTCAAATCCATCTTAAATCCTGAGTCCGCCAAAGCAAAAAATACCGATGCTCATGAGATTAGGGCATTAAACCAAAAAATTTCTGATGCTTTGGGTGCTTCTGTCAAAATTAAACAGCACAAAGATGGTCAAGGAAGCATTGAGATATTTTTTCATGGTGATGATGAATTACAAAGCTTATTATCACAGTTTGGCGTCAGTTGCTAAGTCATGTGCATTCATGATGCTTATTTCATTCATTAATGAAGACGCCATCAACCCAACCATCAGCCATCAAAAGAGCAGTCATGCGTACCTTTGAACACCAATCCAAACGCCAACAAGATTTTAATAAAGCCAATAAAATCACTGTGTTTTTGCGTTTGATGTCATATCTAAAATCATACTGGTGGGCATTCATCATTGCACTGATTGGTTTTGTCATCAGTGCAGGTGGTGAGGTGGCAAGTGCCAAGTTGTTTGAGTACATCATTGAAGCCATCAACCAGCATGATGATGTGCGTAAATTTTGGTTTCCGTTTTTGGTCATCTTGCTGTTTATTTTTCGTGGTGTTGGGGTGTTTTTGGGCGGTTATTATGTGGCATTGATGGCACGCAGCTTGGTTTATTATTTGCGTGTTGAGGTGTTTGATAAATTGCTTCGCTTGCCATCTAAGTTTTATTTGAATAATCCTTCTGGTGCGATTTCATCAAAACTGATTTTTGATGTTGAGCAAGTAACCGCTGCCACGACCGAATCCATGACAACCATATTAAAGGATGGTCTAAAAGTCATCGCACTGTTTGGTTTTTTATTTTATACCAACTGGCGATTGACTTTGGTGCTGATGATCATCGTCCCACCAATTTTTTGGATCATCAAGCGTGTGTCCAAAAGATTTGCTACTTTATCGATGGATGTACAAGATTCCATGGGTGCGGTCAGCCACATCACGAATGAAGCAATCACAGGCTATCAAGTGGTGAAAAACTATGGTGGTCAAGCTTATGAATTACAAAGATTTCGCCAAGCATCTTTAGAAAATCTCAATAAAGGACTAAAAATTACCATTCTTGCCACCATTAACTCGCCTTTGGTTCAGTTGCTCATGGCGACAGGCATGTGTTTTGTGATTTGGTTATCACTTCGTCCTGAAGTGCTGGGCAACACCAGTGCAGGGGAGTTTGCGTCTTACTTGGTGGCGGCGGGGCTGCTTGCTCGTCCAGTTCAAGCGTTGACGGATGTCAATCAAAAGTTACAACGAGGCATTGTGGCAGGCGTGTCGATTTTTTCTTTGATTGATGAGGTGGAGGAGCAAGATTCAGGAGTGTTGACTCCAGTCATCAAAGGCGAGATCAGTTTTAAAGATGTCAGCTTGACTTATGAGAGTGGTACTCAAGCCATCAAGGATTTTAATCTTGACATCAAAGCGGGTGAGAAGATAGCGGTTGTTGGGCGTTCTGGCTCTGGAAAAACGACATTGGTCAATCTTTTAACTCGTTCTCTTAGCCCTACCAAAGGTCAAATTTATATTGATGGCATGCCGATTGATGAAATCAAGCTGTCTGCATTGCGTGAGCAGATTGCGATGGTCAATCAACAGGTAACGCTATTTTTGGATACGATTGCTCGTAACATTGCCTATGGTGCCTTGTCTGTCAAATCTCGTGATGACATCATCAAAGCAAGTAAATCTGCCCATGCTCACGATTTCATCATGAATTTGCCAGATGGCTATGATGGCTTTATTGGTTCAGAGGGTCTACAATTATCTGGTGGTCAACGCCAGCGACTGTCCATTGCCAGGGCATTATTAAAAGACGCTCCGATTTTAATATTAGATGAAGCGACCTCTGCCCTGGATAATGAATCAGAATATCACATCCAAAAAGCATTGGAAACCGTCATGCAGGGTCGTACCACACTCATGATTGCACATCGTTTATCCACCATTGAGAATGCTGATCGCATCATTGTCATGGATCGTGGGCGTGTCGTACAGATGGGTACTCATGATGAATTGCTTGCTCAATCAGGCATGTACCGTACCATGTATGAGCGTACTTTTGATGAGCAACATGAATCAGCCCTCATCGACCCCACATGAAAAATCTAGAACTTTTCATCACGAAAGCTTGGCAAAAAAACTCACCTTTGTTGACTTTGCTTAAGCCCCTGGCTGTCTTTTATGGCATGCTGGGGAGTGTGCATCAATGTTTATATGACGCCAGCATATTGACCAAATATCACGCCCCCATTCCTGTGATGATTATTGGTAATATTACCGTAGGTGGCAGTGGTAAAACGCCACTCATCATCACTCTTGTTCAATATTTACAAGGCAAAGGTATAGAAGTTGGGGTCATCAGCCGTGGTTATGGAAGAAAGGACAACACCCCCATGCTGGTCGGCCCTGACGACTTGCCTAACATGGTGGGTGATGAGCCTTGTCTGATTACTCAAAGTACCCGTGTACCCATGGCGGTGGGGGCGAATCGTGGTCAAGTCATTGATTTACTTATCAAAAATAACCCAAAATTACAACTCATCATCAGTGATGATGGACTACAACACCACGCTTTACATCGAGATGTGGAGTGGATTGTTGTTGATGGCGTGCGTGGTTTTGGTAATAAGAAGCTTTTTCCACAAGGTTTTTTGCGTGAATCACTTGACCGCCTAGATGGTGCAACAGTGATTTATCATGACAGCCGAACGGAATGTTACAATGATGATGCTCTGCTGATGCACCTAGTTCCAAACAAGCCTGTACCACTCTCAAGGGGAGATCAATTGGTGGGTGATAAAAATTTACCACCCCAAAAGGTCTATGCTGTCAGCGGTATTGGCTATCCTAGACGCTTTTTTACCACCCTTAGCGAGCTGGGCTTTGATGTGGTGGAGTGTCCTTTCGGCGACCACCATGCTTTTGCAATCGACGACTTGGCAGGGTTGATGGATTTGCCAATCATTACCACCAGTAAAGATGCCGTCAAACTGCGTGAACTTGCCAGCATTCATCTCAACAGTACCATTTTCGCTAACATTTGGGTATTGCCTGTGCAAGCAGTATTATCAAACAGTGTTTATGAGGAAATGGATAGAGTGCTTGAGGTGTTGGGGCTGGATAATGACTGAATGGTTAACATGTTAAAACAGATGATGATAAACAACCATGATAAGAAAAGGTATGTGATATGCCAAGAATGACGGCCATCATCTTACTGCTCTTGGATTTCTTTCTGCTACTGACCGAAAAACACAGCAGAACTTTGTGCATCAACTGTCAGTGGATAGCTTGGCGTGAAGCACTATTGGTAAAATTTCCAAAAAGACTAAAAATCATCAGCCTAAAACAATCATTCACTTCTTAACTCAAAGGAGCAATCATGACAACCAATCCCAAGACCCACATCATCATTCCAGCCCGCTATCACTCTACACGCTTGCCTGCTAAACCCTTGCTCAACTTACATGGTAAGCCCATGATTTTATGGACCGCCGAAAAAGCTCTGCAAGCAACCTTTGCCGACAGCGTGTGTGTGGCAACCGATGATGAGCGGATTGTTTCGGTATGTGAAAAGTCAGGGATTCCTGTAGTGATGACAGGTAAGCACGCATCGGGTACAGACAGACTGGGTGAGGTGGTTCGTCTTTTGAATTTGTCAGATGACGACATCATCATCAATATGCAAGGTGATGAACCGCTTGTGCCGCCCATGCTACTAGAACAAGCCAAAAATCTGCTACTAAATCATGATGATTGCGTCATGGCGACTTTGTGTGAAGTGATTGATAATCATGATGATTTTTATAAAAACTCAGTAGTAAAAGTGGTTCATGCACGCCAAAATGCCTTGTATTTTAGTCGCAGTTCCATACCATATGACAGAGATGCTCATCTGTCAGGTGAGCTTGGCAATACTCCACAAAATGCCTATCGTCATTTGGGGGTTTATGCGTATCGGGTCAAATTATTAAAAGAGTTTGGCGAATGGGAGCAGGGGGTTTTGGAACGCTTGGAGAGTTTGGAGCAGCTTCGTATTTTAGAGAATGGACAAAAAATCGCCATAGACATTGCCAAAGTTGCCTTGCCGCTGGGGGTGGATACTCAAGAGGACTTGGACAGATTGAATGCCATGCCAATTGATGAATTTTTGCAATTCTAAGCGGAGAGGGTAATGAATGATTTGGACTATTTTTCTGCCTTATTACCTTGGCAAACGCAGGCTTGGGAGCAGGTAATTACTCAGTTTCATGAGGGTAAATTACCGCATGGGATTTTAGCCTGTGGCATGGCAGGCATTGGCAAAAGAAAATTTGTGTGGAGAGTGGTGGCATGGCTGCTTTGCCAAAATAGAACCGAGCAAGGAGCGTGCGGGCGTTGTGATGATTGTCATTGGCTTGCATCAGGCACGCATCCTGACTTGATGGTGTTGCCCAGCCAGAGTTTGCCGACCGCCGAACATCGGAATGATAAAGTCAATTCGATTAAAATTGACGACATTCGAGCCTTACAAGAGTACAGTCATGTCAAAGGCCATGGGGTGCGACTGATTATTTTGGATCATGCTGATACTCTGACGATGGGTGCAAGTAATGCTCTATTAAAGACCTTGGAAGAGCCGCAAGCGGGCGTGCATTTGATTTTGATTAGTAATCATCCGACTCGTCTGCTTCCTACCATCAAAAGTCGTGTGCAGGCTTTGCCACTAAGGCAGATTTCATATCACATGGCATTGGATTTTGTTACCACAAAGTTAAATAATGACCAAGACATGGCGCGTCTGTGTTTGGATTTGGCAGATGGGGCGGTGCTTTTGGCGACTGATTTGCCAAAAAAAGTATGGTTTGATAAAAGAGAACTTTGGATCAAGACTTGGCTGGCTTTAAGACATGATAAGCGTTCGCCAATCAGTGCCAGTGATTATTGGCAACAGGTAATGGATTTGAATGACTTTTTGGTTTTAACCAGATTGATGTTCATTGACATCATGCGTGTGGGCTTAGGTTTGGACAGTCGCCATACAGACATCAATGTACAGGCATTGCTAGCACAACAATCACTGAACATGAATGCCATTGAACAATTTTGTCGCGTGCTTGATGATGTGGTGATGGCGATGGGGCAAAATGTGCAACATGGCATTGCTTATGATGAGTTGTTTTATGAGCTTGCTAGGCTATGAGGATAAAATCAATGTTGCTTGAATTGATAACAATGACTAAATGTGCTACAAATGACCTCCGTGCTAAGAATTATCTATGAAGATGATGACTTGATTGTCGTTAATAAACCTGCAAAAATGCTTGTGCACCGTTCATGGCTGGATAAGCGTGAGACGGTTTTTGTGATGACATTGCTAAGAGACATGCTGGGTATGTATGTCTATCCTGTACATCGGCTTGACCGACCGACATCAGGGGCTTTGCTGTTCGCCAAATCATCTGAGGTGGCACGAGCATTGTCTGTACAATTTGAAAACCATGTGGTAGAGAAATCCTATTTGGCAGTCGTCCGTGGGCATCTCTTGGGTGATGGTCGGATTGAGTATCCTTTAAAAGTACGATTGGATGACATTGCTGATAAATTTGCTCAGGTGGATAAAGAGCCCCAGATTGCCATCACAGAGTATCAAAATTTGGCGACTTGTGAGTTACCCATCATCTCCACCGCAAGATATGCCACTTCTCGTTATTCTTTGATGCGACTGATGCCCATCACGGGGCGTAAACATCAGCTAAGACGACACATGACACATCTGTTTCATCCGATTGTTGGCGATACCACGCATGGTGATACAGCACAAAATCGTGCCGTATTGGAATTTACAGGGGTGTCTCGGCTACTTTTGCATGCTCACACGCTTGCTTTTAATGACATGAGTGGCAAAAAAGTGACGACTGTTGCATCTTTGGATGATGAATTTGTAAAAGTGATGGCAGATTTTGGTTGGGGTGAGTATTGTTCGGCGGTTTTGTGAGGCCGATTGACTCATTTGGTCAATGCAGTACGACGACCATCAAAAGGCTTTGTTAAGTATGCTTTCATTCGGTTTTTAAGAACATGAATGATGAAAGCATACTTTTGTGGTTAAAAATGCTAAAATACCCGTGTTTTTAACGCCGCATCAATCTTAGATTCACAGCAACCATCAATATTATCCCTCAAGCTTTCATCATGTCGCTCAATGTAAAAAGGAAGGGTGTGATTGACCGTGTGCTCAGTTCATTGGTGGTTGACATTGACATGGCGAATTAACATGATTGATGGTGGGGTTTATGGTCAATAAGAAAGTTGATGAATATTAAGGGTTATTATGCAATTAACCACAAAAGATGTGCGCATGAATCTGCATGCAGCTGATAAAAAAGAAGCTTTGGCGATGCTTGCTGATATTTTGGTCGAAGATGGCTTGACTACGCAAAACTATGTGCATGGCCTGTATGATAGGGAGGCGCAGACCACCACTTATCTGGGTCAAGGCATCGCCATTCCGCATGGCACGCCACAATCTCGTGATGACATTTTAGCAACTGGTGTGCGACTGGCACATTTTCCTGATGGGGTGGTATGGGGTGATGAAGGGGAGTTGGTGTATTTGGCAGTGGTCATCGCTGCACGATCTGATGAGCATTTACAAATATTAAAACAACTGACCAAAATCCTATCGCAGGACATTGCCCAAAAAATCAACTCTGTCAAAACCGCCGATGAGCTGCTTGCCATCATCAATGACAAGCCGCAGTCTTTGCTTTTGAATCAACATCTTATCCAAATTGATGAGCAGGCAAAAGATGCTGATGCGTTATTCGCCACGGCAGTTACTGCATTAAAGAAAACACGCGCTGTCAATACATTGTCTTTGTTGCCGTCGCAGCCACTTGCGGTGTCAGACCTAGTGCAGTGCATCAGCTTTGTGGGTGATGACCATCAAGTTGCCCAATCGGCACTTTCGCTTGCGATTGCTAAGCATGACATCACGCCAAGGGCGGTGGCTGTCATTGTGGCCAATGAGAAATTGGATGCTAGGAAGCTGGCATCGGTGTATGATGTATTGATGGGTGAGGAGTTTGGGTTGGCACTGCATCAGGCAGATATTCATGCCATCTTGCAATTATTGGACATACAAGAGACATCTTGGCCATCAAAAGACGCGCTCATTCTTAATGAGCATGGTCTGCATGCACGCCCTGCGACCATACTGTCGGCACTTGCCAAGCAAGCGAAAGGCGAGATTAGAGTCTCGGTGGATGGTGGTGATTTTGTCTCTGCGAAGAGTTTAAGTCGTCTGCTGTCCTTGGGGGCGGTGCGTGGTCAGACACTCACATTCATCGCTGAGCCAAATACTGAGGCACAAGGATACTTAGAAAAATTGACGCAGGCTGTGACTGATGGCTTGGGTGAAAAGGTGTTGCCTTTGTCACATCGGTCAGAACACGCAGAGTTGAGTGATGCTGATGCTTTGGTTGAAATGCCTGCAGATAAGCACCTTGAACGAGGCGAAAAAATTCCTGCCACCATCGCTTCATCTGGTGTGGCAATCGGTACGACTTTTGTGGTGCGTGAGCAACAAGTTGATTATCCAATGATTGCCGACGACCCTCAAGCAGAATTTGAGCGATTGATTGGGGCGATTGAGCGGGTAAAGGCGGAGTTGTCATCAACCATCGCATCTGCCAACAACGCTGATGTTGCCCAGATTTTTATGGCACATGTGGCACTTCTTGATGATGAAGAGATGGTGTTTGAAGCAAAGGCTGCCATTGATGCTGGTTCATCAGCAGAAGCGGCTTGGCAGGCGTGTATTGATGATGCTGTTGAGATTCAGTCTAAAGTGACCAATCCCTTACTGGCACAGCGTGCAGCAGACTTAAAAGATGTGGGTCAAAAGGTGCTTTTGGCATTGACCGGTCAGGACTGGCAGGCTGAGCCAAAGACGCCTTATGTACTGGTTAAGGAGGATCTGTTGCCATCGGATGTGGCACGACTTGATCCATCTTGTGTGGCAGGTATTTTGACGGCAGTTGGTGGTTCCAGTTCGCACAGTGCCATCGTTGCTCGTGCTTTGGGCATTCCAGCACTTGTAGGCGTAGGTTTTGGCATTCTAGATATCTCCCAAGACACACCCATTTTAGTGAATGCTAGCGAAGGTTGGTTTGTGATTGAGCCAAGCGATGCCATGATTTTGCAAGGTAAGCAAGCACAAGAGAGTTTGAAACAGCGTCAACAGCTTGCCAATCAGCATGCCTTGGATTCGGCCATCACCATTGACGGACACCAAGTGGAAGTGGCGGTCAATCTTGGTGGCGTTCATGACGCTGCCAGTGCTGTGGCAAGTGGTGCCGATGGGGTGGGTCTGTTGCGTACAGAGCTTGTATTTATGACGCATGACCAAGTTCCTGATGTCCAAGCACAGATGCGTGATTATGAGCAAGTATTCGATGCTTTTGACGCTCGTCCTGTGGTGGTACGCACGCTGGATGTGGGGGGTGATAAGCCCCTATCCTATTTGCCAATGCCTGATGAGGACAATCCATTTTTAGGGTTGCGTGGCATTCGCCTATCTCTTAAACAGCCCAAAATGCTAAAAGATCAGCTGACGGCCTTGATTTTGGCATCAAAAGGGCGTGATTTGCGTATCATGTTTCCGATGGTAAGCAAGTTGGAAGAGTGGCTGATGGCAAAAAGTATTTTAGAGGAAGTAAAAGCTCGGTATCCACATGACCGTTTGCAGGTGGGTATCATGATTGAGGTGCCAAGTGCAGCCATCATGGCGAATGCCTTTGCTGGCGAAGTGGATTTTTTTAGCATCGGAACCAATGACTTAACTCAATATGTGATGGCAATTGATCGTGGTCATCCTGTACTGTCTCAAGAAGCGGATGGGCTACACCCTAGCGTATTGATGCTAATACATCAGACCATCAAAGCGGCACATGCTCATGGTAAATGGGTTGGTGTGTGTGGCGAGCTGGCTGGTGATTCAAAGGCGATACCCATTTTGTTGGGGCTTGGGGTTGATGAACTTAGCATGTCAGTATCAAGCATCGCCTTGGCAAAACAACAGGTACGCGAACTTAGTTTGGCAGAATGCCAAGTATTGGCCAAGCACGCCCTTAATTGTCGAACTGCCAATGAAGTGCGTGCATTAAGATTGGAGAGTGATGCGTGATGAAAGTGCTTTGCATTACCTTAAATCCTGCGATTGATTTGACGCTGTCGGTCAATGATTTGAATGTTGGTCAAGTCAATCGTGCGTATTTTTGCCAATCAGATCCAGCTGGCAAAGGGCTTAATGCTGCACAAATATTATCAGACTTAGGCTTTGACACCATTGCTTCGGGTTTTTTGGGTAAGCAGAATGCGGCTATTTTTGAGCAGCTTTTTACTCATCGTCATCAGCTTAGCACCCATGCCGAAGACTGTCTGGTGGGTGTCTTGCGTGATGAATTTGTTCGTGTGGTTGGGGAAACTCGCATCAATGTCAAGATTGATGCTGCTGGCATTACCACGGACATTAATGGCAAGGGATTTTTTGTCAGTCATCAAGATAAGTTAGCATTATTAAGTCATCTGGCACCCATCGCCAAAGAATGCCAGGCGGTGTTGGTGGCTGGGAGTTTGCCCTTGGGATTTGAGACGGAGGATTTTGATGAATTGTTGTCAATATTGACAATGGCTAATGATAAAGTCGCTGTTGATGTCAGTGGTGCGGCCCTAGAGGTTGCTTTGCGACACCAGTTGTGGCTTATCAAGCCCAATGATGATGAATTGGCACAGGTCTTTGGTCAATCTGCCACAAACCTGGCACGGCAATCAGCATTGCTAAAAGGTTTGGATATTGAGCATGTCGTTGTGTCCATGGGCGAAAGAGGGGTGAACTGGTTTGTGGGCGATGAGATTTATCATTCAATACCGCCCAAGATGACTGTTAAGAGTACTGTTGGTGCTGGCGATACCTTGACCGCTGGCATGATGGCAGGACTGCTACACAAACTGCCCCCAAAAGACATATTGGCTCGTGCCACTGCCTTGTCCGCTCATGCGGTGAGTATCGTCGGTTTTAAGGCGGCAAGCCAAGACAGAATGACTGAACTGTTGCCACAAGTGAGTGTCCAAAGATTATCTCATCGCTAATTTTTTTTAATATTCATGAGTGATATGGAAAACCTATGCAATTTTTAACCACCTCTTATGTGATTGTGGCTGAGCAAAACTTGCCACACACACTGCTACTTGCAAAAAAACTCTCAAAAGCTCTACAAGATAAAGGTGTGCCCACAACGGTTTTATTGACTGATCAGGCAAGTCATGCCCACAAAATCGTCATTGGTCAAAAAAACGGTATTGATGGAAAAACCATCTATCTAGATCAAGATGAACTGCTTCCTAACTATTTTGATGATGAGGTGTATTTAAACTCACTGTTGGGCTCTTTAACATCTGCACCATCACGCACCATCAGCACATCGGTCCAACAGGACAAGCCATTTAAAATCGTGGCGGTAACTGCCTGCCCAACAGGTGTGGCACACACCTTTATGTCAGCAGAAGCAATTGAGCAGTATGCTAAATCTCAAGGCTGGGACATCAAGGTTGAAACTCGTGGGCAAGTCGGTATCGGCAATCCCATCAGTGCTGATGAGGTGGCAGCGGCGGATTTGGTATTCGTGGCGGCGGATATTGAAGTGGACTTATCAAAGTTTACTGGCAAAAAAATATACCGCACCTCTACCAGTTTGGCACTAAAAAAGACCGCCGAAGAGTTTGATAGAGCATTGGGCGGTGCTGTCATTCATCAACAAGCAAATGTTAAAGCAGAGGTACAACCACAATCAGAAAACAAAAGCGTCTATCAACACCTGATGACAGGCGTGTCTTATATGTTGCCTTTGGTGGTGGCAGGCGGTCTGTTGATTGCCATGTCTTTCATGTTTGGTGTAGAGGCCTTTAAAGATGCAGCGATTGCATACGGCTTACCAAAAGCATTGATGGATATTGGTGGTGGCAGTGCATTTGCTTTGATGATTGCTATATTTTCTGGCTATGTGGCATATTCGATCGCTGACCGCCCTGGTCTTGCGGTAGGATTGATTGGTGGCATGCTTGCCAATACTGCTGGTGCGGGTATCTTAGGAGGGATTGTTGCAGGGTTTTTGGCAGGGTATGTGGTGAAGTTCTTAAATGATGTGATTAAATTACCACCGAGCTTAGCCGCCTTAAAGCCGATTTTGATTTTACCATTGTTGGGTGCGTTGATTGTTGGCTTGCTGATGGTTTATGTGGTTAATCCGCCCGTTGCCGCATTAATGGACGCGCTTACTGGTTGGCTAAAATCCATGGGGGAGGTAAACGCCATCATTTTGGGCATGATTTTAGGGCTGATGATGTGTGCTGATATGGGCGGCCCAATCAATAAGGCGGCTTATACATTTTCTGTAGGCATGATTGCCTCTGGTGTTTATACGCCGATTGCGGCAGCGATGGCGGCAGGCATGGTGCCACCGATAGGCATGGCGATTGCCACTTGGTTGGCACCTTCCAAGTTCAAAGATGATCAAAAAAATGCTGGCAAGGCGTCGTTTGTATTGGGTCTGTGTTTCATTTCAGAAGGGGCGTTACCTTTTGTGGCGGCTGACCCTACTCGTGTGATTGCTGCATCATTAACTGGTGGGGCGGTGGCAGGAGCGATCTCAATGGGTTTGGGCATTGCTTTACAAGCGCCGCATGGTGGGTTGTTCGTGATTCCTTTTGTGTCTCAGCCAATGATGTATGTGATTGCCATTGCCATCGGCTCGGTGGTAACTGGTGTGATTTATGCAACCATTAAACCAAAGAATGCTACCGTCTAACTCACATGCTGACAAAAAACCTACCTGTGGGTGGGTTTTGTGTTCTCATGGCTCGTGTTAGAATAATGAATGATTTTTTGGTGCTTAAAAGAGATTTAAATGATGTATGTTGTAAAATCTAAGATATCAACACTGGCAACGCTTGGCATGCTGACCGTAGTGGTATTATCAGGATGTGCCAGCCAACCCAATCAACAAAAGATGACTACTAAAGCCGCATTAGGCTCGCCAAAGGTGGTGATGAATGCTCAAGGTGTGCCCAATCGCTATCTGGTCAAGCAGGGCGATACAATAAGCAAGATTGCTGTTCGCTATGGGTTGGACTGGCAGACGCTTGGGCGTATCAATCATCTTGATGCACAATATACCATTTATGTGGGTCAATGGCTCACCCTATGGCAAGATGGGGTAGGCTTGGACGCATTAACGCATCAACGCACTAGCCAACACACCCAACAACCCAAAACCACCAAATCTAAAATAACACCAGCAAAACCAGCAGTACCAACATATACACCGCCCTCAACCGTAACTTCATCACCATCTGTGGGCAGTGTAGGCTTGATGCAATTTCGCTACCCTGTCAGCAGTAGTAATCCTGTGGTGCGACGCTTTGGCACGACCACCATCAATGGACAGGCGGTCAATAGTCAAGGAATGTGGTTCTCTGGGCGTGCTGGTGACGCAGTTTTGGCAAGCCGTAAAGGCACAGTACTGCATGCTGATGGCAATATTGATGGAGCAATGATTGCGATTGCTCATGCTGATGGTTTTGTGAGTAATTATTTCCACATTCAAAATGCGCAGGTGAAAGCAGGTCAGACCGTACAGGCAGGCCAGCAAATCGCTACCATGCGTGGGCAAGAGAATGGTACGGCATTGCTTGAGTTTCGCATTGCTCGCAATTCAAGTTATGTCGACCCCTTATCTGTTCTAAAATAATAAAGCTTGTGAGGCTGTAGCAGACAAGCCCTAAATCCCACACCATTTTCTCAATATCTTAAGCTGATTAGATGGTGTGCTGTAGTTAAATCTAAACTCACATTCTTTGATAAAAAGATGGAAG
>NZ_JAMBAQ010000009.1 GCF_023336735.1 Moraxella oculi
CAATCGCAGCAGTTAGTGTGGTTTTACCATGGTCAACGTGACCGATGGTGCCTACATTTACGTGTGGTTTGTTGCGTTCGAACTTGGCTTTGGCCATAATATTATTCCTTCTTAAATTACACCAATCAACATTGGCAAAAAAGATTGTTTTTTAATTTTGCGGACATTCTTAGCAAAATGATGCTAAGAATGTCAAAGTACCGTCAATCAAACGGCGAATTACTCATCATCGTCATCTTTAGCAGTGAATTTCTTAATGATTTCATCTGCCACATTTTTAGGTGTTTCTTGGTATTTCGCAAATTCCATCGAGTAAGTTGCACGACCTTGAGACATCGAACGCATTTGAGTAGCATAACCAAACATCTCTGCCAGCGGTACTTCTGCACGAATGGCTTTTGTGCCACCAGGCAGATCGTCCATACCCTGAACCATACCACGACGACGGTTAAGATCGCCCATGATATCACCCATATAGTCTTCAGGAGTCTCAACCTCAACTTTCATGATGGGCTCAAGCAGTGCTGGAGATGCTTGCATAAAGCCTTTTTTGAACGCCATCGAACCTGCCATTTTGAACGAAAGTTCATCAGAGTCAACATCATGATAAGAACCATCGTACAAAGTCGCTTTGACATTCACAACTGGATAGCCAGCCAAAACACCATTTTTCATGCGTTCTTGAATACCTTTATCAACTGCCGCATGGTATTCTTTAGGAACAACACCACCCACAATCTCTTCAGCAAATTCGTATTCAATCTCACCGGTAGGATCAAGTGGCTCAAGGCGTAGCCAAACATGACCAAATTTACCACGACCACCTGTTTGACGAACGAACTTACCTTCAACCTCGACAGTTTGGCGAATGGTCTCACGATAAGCAACCTGTGGTGCACCGATATTAGCCTCAACGCCAAATTCACGCTTCATGCGGTCAACGATGATATCCAAGTGCAGCTCACCCATACCAGAGATGATGGTCTGACCAGATTCTTCATCAGTACGCACACGGAACGATGGGTCTTCTTTGGCAAGGCGACCAAGTGCAATAGACATCTTCTCTTGGTCAGCTTTTGTTTTTGGCTCAACTGCCAAAGAAATGACTGGATCTGGGAATTCCATACGCTCAAGCGTGATGACATTGTCGTTATCACACAGAGTATCGCCAGTCGTTACATCTTTTAAGCCAACAAATGCCACAATATCGCCTGCACGAACTTCATCTACTTCGTTTTGGCTATTTGCGTGCATTTCTACAATACGACCGATACGCTCACGCTTCATTTTAACAGGGTTGTATACACTGTCGCCTTGCTTGGCAACACCTGAATACACACGAACGAAAGTCAAGTTACCCACATATTTATCATTCATGATCTTAAATGCAAGAGCTGCAAATGGTTCATCATCAGAAGATTCACGACTGGCTTCCGTTTCGTCTTTGTCATCTAAGATGCCTTTGATGGCTTCAACATCAGTCGGTGCTGGCAAGAATTCAATCACCGCATCCAACATACGTTGAACACCCTTGTTTTTAAAGGCAGTACCGCAAAGCATTGGTTGGATTTCACACGCTAAGGTACGCATACGCAAACCAGCGATGATGTCTTCACGACTCAAATCACCCTCTTCTAGGTATTTGTCCATCAATTCTTCTGATGATTCAGCAGCCGCCTCAACCATGTTGTTACGCCACTCTTCAGCAACATCAGCCAAATCAGCTGGAATTTCGCCATACTCAAATTTCATGCCTTGAGATTCCACATCCCAAATGATGGCTTTCATTTCCAACAGATCGATGACGCCTTCAAAAGTGTCTTCTGCACCAATCGGTACAACCACTGGCACAGGGTTGCCACCCAAACGGGTCTTCACTTGTTCAACCACACGGAAGAAGTTGGCACCAGTACGGTCCATCTTGTTAACAAATGCTAAGCGTGGAACACGATATTTATTTGCTTGACGCCATACAGTTTCAGATTGAGGCTGTACGCCACCAACCGCACAATAAACCATGCACGCACCATCAAGGACACGCATTGAACGCTCAACCTCAATGGTAAAGTCAACGTGGCCGGGGGTGTCGATCAAATTGATGCGATGCTCTGGAAATTGATCAGACATGCCTGACCAAAAGCAAGTGGTTGCAGCAGAAGTAATGGTAATACCGCGTTCTTGCTCCTGTTCCATCCAGTCCATTGTCGCTGCGCCTTCATGCACCTCGCCAATTTTGTGGCTTTTACCTGTATAGAACAAAATACGCTCTGACGTGGTGGTTTTACCTGCGTCAATGTGAGCTGAGATACCAATGTTGCGATATCTATTTAGGGGAGTCTTACGAGCCATAATTTTTCCTAGAAAAATTCTCATTAAATAGAGTGTCTGATGCACTGATTATGGTTATTTGACATGACAAAATCATGACCATCAGACTAAATTTCATACTTAGCTCAGTCAATAGTTAGCATATTCAACCAAGCTAAGTTGATTAAGAATAACCCAAAGGTTTTCTTAAAATAATTAGAAACGGAAGTGCGAGAATGCTTTGTTCGCATCTGCCATGCGGTGAACATCATCACGCTTCTTGATGGCAGCACCTTTGCCTTCTGCAGCATCATTAAGTTCGCCAGCCAAGCGCAATGCCATTGACTTTTCAGAACGCTTAGCGGCAGCATCAGCCAACCAACGCATCGCTAGGGCTGTACGACGGGAGGGACGCACTTCCATAGGTACTTGGTAAGTTGCACCACCAACACGGCGAGCCTTTACCTCTACCGTTGGGCGAACACTTTCTAATACTTCTTCAAAGAAAGCCACAGGATCTTCAACATTACGCTTAGCAGCAACTGTTTCTAGTGCTCCATAAACGATTTTTTCTGCGACTGATTTTTTACCATCAACCATCACATGGTTGATGAATTTAGCAATGGTTTGGCTGCCGAATTTTGGATCCGGTAGAATTTCACGGGCAGCGACGACACGACGTCTTGGCATAATAGTTCCTTATATCTTCAGGATGTTCTGGTATAAAAGCTAGCTTAACCAGCCTTACTGCGTACTTGTTGGGTTTGACACACCAAACCCCAAGCTACGCAAATGATGTCTTAGGCTTATGCCTTAGGACGCTTAGCACCGTATTTAGAACGGCCTTGCTTACGATCTTTCACGCCTGCGCAGTCAAGTGCACCACGCACGGTATGATAACGAACACCTGGCAAGTCTTTAACACGACCGCCACGAATTAGTACGACGCTGTGTTCTTGAAGGTTGTGACCTTCACCACCGATATAGCTTGACACTTCATAGCCAGAAGTTAAGCGAACACGGCACACTTTACGCATCGCTGAGTTAGGTTTTTTTGGAGTCGTAGTATAGACACGAGTACATACGCCACGACGCTGTGGGCATGCTTGTAGTGCAGGTACTTTTGACTTCTCGGTAATAGTCTTACGACCCTTACGGATAAGTTGGTTTGTGGTTGCCATTGGCAATTTCTCCCGTTATTAACAAAATGGCTAGCTGTATGATGTACAAATAGCCGACTATCCCCATTAAGGGGCAATATATTATAAGTATACTCATAAAAAAATACAAGGGCAAAACAAAAATTTCGTTTTACCCCAGATATTTAAGAGATGTTCATGGTGATTAATCATCAATCCAGATCATCATTTTCCTTCTTAGCCTCTAAGCTTGATTGATTGCTTTGAGTTAAAAGCTGGGGACGCTCTGGTCGGAAAGTTGCCATGGCAGTACCCAAAACCTCTTCAATCAACTCTCTGTTGTAGTACACACTGGTGCCAACAGATGCTACAGATAATACGCGTTTAAACCAGCCAAAATTCAACTTCTCAATATCAACAAAATGCGACAAATCATCCAACTGTTTTGCAAAAGCATTGTCAATGCGGAATTTGGAATCGGCACGCTCAAGCTGTTTCTTTAAATCTGGGTCTTGTGCATTAACAAAAAATGTGTTGCCCAGTGCAAGTGCTGTTAAAATCACTTGTTTTTCTTGCAACTTACTTAAATTTGCACCAGAAAGCACGCCATAAGCCAGTTTGATGCCATCCGCCCCCATCAGAGGCTTGTCATAGATGATTGCCAATTGGTAAACAGATTTGAGTGACACCATCAACAGCCAAGCAGTATCAGCAATCACGCCCTTAACACCGAACAAACCTGACAGACCACCCATCAGAGCCAAGGCACGATTTTGATTTGCCACATCACGAGCAAACTCATCACGCTCAGCATCAGTCAGTTCATTTAACTTACCCAGTCGACTGTCTTTTTGCAAATCTTTTTTTGCCCAATCATTCGCCCAATACGCAATTTTGTCAAATACTGCCTTTGAAATACTATCTGCACTGGCACTTGGAGTGAATTTACCCACCAATGATTGAGCTTTGGCAAGCTTACCACCAAAAAGTTGCGAGCCAATGGTCGCTGCTTGTGATCTAAAAGCATCTTCATCAAAGTCCTTGCTATTAAGATCCACTGATGCAAAACCTTGCTGTCTGCCAGAAGTCATGCCATCAAAATAAGCACCAATCTTTGTCAAAAAACCTACCTGTGGTCTTGAGTCATGATGTGCTTGAGTCCGATCCACATTTTCAACCACTGCATCGACCTTATCTTTGACAATTTGCGTCGCTTCTTCAGTCTTAGCCTTAATATCTTCGGTCAGCTGTTCGGCCTTATCCTTTAATTGCACACCCTTGTCTTGAGCGTCAGACTTTAAGCTTTCCGCTTTGTCTTGAGCATCAGCTTTTAGATGCTCAAACTTATCTTTGATGTCATCAATCGCATTTTGAGCAACATTCGTGGCTTCATCAACAATCTCTTGAGCCTTTTGCTTGATTGCATGAGCTTTGTCTTTGACAAACAACGCCTCATCAGCAGCCCTTTCTTTTAACTCATCTGCTGCATCTTCAATGTCTTGCTCAATGTCTTGCATTTTGTCTTTGGAAGCCTGCATCAATTCTTCGGCTTTGCTTTTTGCATCAGTAATCGCCACATCACCTGCTTCTTTCAACTTTGCTGCCTTGTCTTGCACCATCGTTGCAGCAGACTGGACTGCCTGCTTAGCTTCATCAGCATGCTCTGACACTTCTTGTTTTAGATTTTGAGCCTGATCTTGCAGTTGCTCTTGAAAATCCGTGGCTTTTTGTGTGATTTGACTGGCGGTAGATTTTACCTCGTCAAGCATCTCTTGATCGTGCTCACCTTGGGGCGTTTCATCACTTTGGGCATCATTCATATCCACCACCTCTGTGATTGAACCTTTGACCACCAAAACATCTTGCACAGACTTATTAGCAATGTCTACATGACCAACAACCTCCACACCATCTGCATTTTCTAAGGTTTCGGCAAGTTCATCAAAAGACTCATTCGTTTTTATGCCTGGCATCATCATCTCCTTTCAATTTTCAATAACCATTCACAAGTTAATCAATTAACAAACAGAGTATCATAAAAATTGCCATCACACTTAGCAAAAATTTAGGTAAATTGTTACCATATCAAGCAAATATTGCAGAGCGTTTCATTTGGTGAAAACTCATCAAAAAAAACCGAACAAATCAACGCATCAATCAAAAACCCATCGGGCTTTAAGAAATTTTTCCCATCTGTTAAATAATTTGTTACAATAGTCAAAATACAAGTGTAAACTTTTATCCAAGTTAAGGAATCATGATGAAAAGAGTCGTCATCACAGGTTTGGGCATCGTCTCAAACATTGGCAATGACTTACTGACAGTCGCCAATAATCTTAAAGCAGGCAAGTCTGGCATCACCTTCAACCAAAGCTATGCCAGTCAAGGGTTTAAATCATGCGTCTCAGGGTCGATTGACCATAGCACGCTTGACACCAGCGGCATTGATCGCAAATTAAAACGCTTCATGTCAGACGCCAGCCTTTATGCCTATCTGTCGGCATTATCCGCCATCAAAGATGCAGGACTTAGCACCGATGATGTGGCGAATGATCCACGAGTGGCGGTAGTGGCAGGCTCTGGTGGTGCCAGCACCGCAGATGTCGTAACTTCTGTGGACAACATGAAAGAAAAAGGACTGCGTGGTGTGGGTGCGGTTGCCGTTCCCAAAATCATGAGCAGTACCGTTTCATCAACCCTAGCGACTGGCCTAAAAATCAAAGGCACCAGCTACTCTCTTTCTTCTGCCTGTGCAACATCTAGCCACTGCATCGGTCATGCCATGGAGCTGATTCAGCTTGGTAAAGCAGATTTGGTATTGGCAGGTGGTGGCGAAAGTGAGCATTGGACGCAGTCATGCATGTTCGATGCGATGGGAGCAATGAGTACCCAATACAACGACACACCAACAACCGCCAGCCGCCCTTATGATGCGACTCGTGATGGCTTTGTGATTGCAGGCGGTGGCGGCATGGTGATTGTTGAAAGTCTGGAACATGCTGTCGCTCGTGGAGCACCCATTCTAGCTGAATTGGTAGGTTATGGAGCAACCTCAGACGGTGCTGAAATGGTCGCTCCAAGTGGAGAAGGAGCGACTCGCTGTATGCAAATCGCCTTAGCTCAAGCAGGTCTTGATACGGTGGACTATGTGAACTCACATGGTACCAGTACACCGCTTGGCGACATCACCGAACTTGATGCCATCGCTCAAGCATTTGGTGGAGCAGATAAGACACCCCCCATCAGCTCAACAAAATCCATGACAGGTCACAGTCTGGGGGCCGTGGGCGTGCAGGAGTTCATCTACTGCATTTTAATGATGAAACATGGTTTTATCGCCCCAAGCATTAACATCAGCAATCTTGATGAAAAAGCCAAGCCTTTTGACATCGTTACAGCCACTCGCCAAACCACCATCAATAGTGCAATGAGCAACAGCTTTGGCTTTGGGGGAACCAATTCGGCACTGGTGGTTAAAAAATTTAACGGTTGATTTTTCATTTTTTTATCCACGAACCCTATTGTCAAAATAGGGTTTTTTCATGTTTGCACACTCATTTTAAAATTCTCATCAATCACCTGCCAAAAAAATCATTTAAGTCGACGCATCTTAGACCATGATGAAAGCACATGATGACGCCCCTTGCTTTTTTTGTTGAACACCTAAGCCAAGCCCCTTTCCCTTTTTTCCATTTTCCTTTACAATTTACCTTTTTATTTGTCATTTTAACAATGCCTGCACATCACTTTACCACCGTCCACGATTCATCTGAGCTGACCGCCCTGATTGCCACGCACCGCCCTGATTGGCAAGTGTGTTTTTTGAACAACAATCACCGCCCTGTAATTGGCATTTGTCCTGCCGTTTCATGGACGGCAAATTTTATGGACGGCTTATACATTCACAAAAAAACCCGCCAAAACGGACACCGCACCTACCCATCAACTTATGCCGATTGGCAAAATGAACTGATGGCTTATGGCAAAGATTTTGATTGCCCCACCAAAAAAGACGAATACACACACGGTTTCATGGGATTTATTGGTTATGATTTATCAGCTCACCAATTAAACCCTAGCATTGGCATTAAAAAAAATCAGCCCTGTGCCTATCTGGGTCATTATGATGTGTATTTAAAAAAGAGTGAGACAGGCTTTGATCTTATTGGCATTGATGTTGATCAAGAATTATTTAATATCATTAAAGATGATGTGGCAAGTTTATTAAAAGAAGACTTAGCGCCACCCACCCCTTTCTGTTTCATTCCCACTTGGCAAAAACAAGACTACCAAACAGCTTTTGACCAAGTCCAAAAATACATCAAGGCAGGCGATACCTATCAAATCAATTTGACTCAAAAATGGCAGGCGGGCTCGACTCATTTGGCAAGCCATCTGCCCAAGTTATATAAGACAATGAACGCTCCGTTTTCTGGGTATCTGTACTTGACCAACTTTGAACTTCTGTCGGTATCGCCAGAGTTGTTTTTTGAATTTTACCAAGAAAAAAATCATACCCATCTCATCGCCAAACCCATCAAGGGAACACGACCACGCCACGACAAGCCATCACTTGATGCCCAACTAAAAAATGAACTGGCAACCAGTGAAAAAGACATCAGTGAAAACTTGATGATTGTGGATTTGCTGCGTAATGATTTGGGCAAATACGCCAATATTGGTACAGTAAAAACACCCAAAAGATTTGCCATTGAAAGTTTTAAAAATGTTCACCATATGGTCAGTACTGTTACTGCACAACTCAACCACACACACGCTTTGGCAGTCTTATTTGGTTCTTTGCCAGCAGGCTCCATCACAGGCACACCAAAAAAACGAGCGTGTGAAATCATCAATGAATTGGAAACCAGTCCACGAGGGGCGTACTGTGGCACCCTAGGTTATCTAAATTTTGATGAATCGGGCATATGGAATGTATTAATCCGCACCTTGCAAAAATCTGATGAATGCGAACTGTGGGCGGGGGGCGGTATTACCATCAAGTCCGATTCAGACAGCGAATATCAAGAATGCATGGATAAAGTGGGACAGATCTTACAGTCCGTGTCTCAACCCTAACCAAAGTCAGTCGCCCATTCGCAAGCCAATAACCCACATTCAGCTCACGGTCAAGCAAATCGGTCAGCATACCAAACCAATGGTTGATTTAAAATACCCCAAAAGCAAAACTCACTTTTGGGGCAATGACTGTAGGCAGATTTGCACACAACTCAAATCGGACGAGTACGCTCAATCAGCCAAGATTTTGCATCGCCATCCACACGATCAATCAGCTGATCATGCACTTTTTGATGATAGTTATTCAGCCAGTATTTTTCTTGATCGGTCAACAGATCAGGTAAAATCAACCGTGTGTCGAATGGACACAATGTCAAAGTTTCAAAACAAGCAAACTCACCAAATTCCGTTTGGCGTGCTGGCACAGTCGCCACAAGATTTTCAAGACGAATGCCCCAGCTGCCTTCACGATAAAGACCTGGCTCATTACTGGTAATCATGCCGTACTGCATCGTGCGTTCTTTTGTGGTGGGTGCATGAACAGAGATGACTTGCGGTCCTTCATGAACATTTAAGAAGTATCCTACCCCATGCCCTGTACCATGACCATAATCCAACCCCTGCTGCCACAGCTGATTGCGTGCCAGTGTGTCAAGGTGAGCAGAAGGTATGCCAACTGGGTATGTGGCAGTTGCCAAAGCGATGTGTGCCTTTAATACATAGGTTACATCTTGCTTTTGTTCGTCACTGACATGACCCACACTTGCCATGCGAGTAATGTCAGTCGTACCATTATAATATTGTGCACCAGAATCAATCAGTAGTAGCCCATCACCTTGTAGGGTTGCACAGCTTTCTGACTGGGCTTGGTAATGGACAATCGCCCCATTAGCACGAAATCCTGCAATCGTGTCAAAGCTTGCTGACACATGGTTCGGCTGACGACTGCGCGCATCATTAAGCATGGTATTGATATCCACTTCATTCAACATCTTGCCAGTTGACACACAGCGTTCAAATTCGCTAAAAAACTCACACAAGGCCGCACCATCTTGACGCATGGCCTCACGAATGTGCTCCAGCTCTTTATCGGTTTTGACCGCTTTTAATATCGTGCTTGGATTCACTGCATGCACAACTCTAATGTCATCTGCCAGATTTTTCAAGGTGGCGACAGCCACTTTGGCAGGATCAATAAGTAACGATCCTAAAATACCGCCCAAATGCTCTGCCACCGCATCATATTCTGCCACCACAATGCCAGCATTTGTCAATGATGTTTTTGCCTCATCATTTAACTTATCGCCATGAACGAACAAGGTCGCCTCATTTGCTGTGATGAGTAAATGAGCCAAAAACACAGGATTGAATGGGACATCAGCACCACGCAGATTGGTCAGCCATGCAATGTCATCAAGACTTGATATCAGATGAGCATCCGCACCAAGCTCACCCATGGCTTGACGAACTTGGGTCAGTTTATCTTTCGCTGAGACATCAATGAATGCCGATGGGTGTGGGTAGATGGTCTTTGTTGGTAGGCTAGGACGCTGCGTCCATACCGTTTTTAGCAGGTCTATCTTGGTCGTTAAGCGAATGTCTTTTTCGCCAAAAACCCTCTTCAAGTCATCAAATTGTGCCACCGATAATACCGCCCCATCAATAGCAACTCTCGCCCCATTTGATAATCTTTGTGCCAAAAACTGTCCAAAGGTTGGATTTCCTTGTCCCATCTTTTGAAGCTGAATGCCTGTACCATCAAGCTGTACTAGTGCCTGCACCCAATAACGAGAGTCTGTCCAAAGCCCTGCAAAATCCTGCATTAAGACGAGCGTCCCTACCGAGCCTGTAAAACCAGACAGCCATGCACGACCCTGCCAATACAGAGGCAAATACTCTGACATGTGTGGGTCGGCAGAAGGAATGATGAGTGCATCGATCTCATGTATTTGCATTTGCTGGCGAATGTTTGCCAATCGCTCAAGACGAATCTGTACACAATCTGACATGATGAGTCCTTTTTTTGATGTTAATATCTGACCACAATTGAAATGTGAAACTGCATTTTAACATAAGCCATCATTTTTCCCAACCGTCATCAATCCGATGCTAGGACAGCTTGTATTCATCTTCATGAATGCTGCTAACATCTCAATGCACTGCGGGTAGCACCAAAAACACCCACCCACGCCAAGCTTAATTCATGATGAGTCATGGTCCATGCATCACTTCAAAACCATCATCAGATGACATTTGGTCATAAAAAAACCCAACCAATTCTACTGCGTGGTAGGGTTGGCTGGGCATTTTTTAGTATTGAATTATTTTTTGTCTTCTGTACTGCTTGCTGTTTCAATCGCTGCTTTTGCCTGTGATTGCTCTTCAACAGTCTCGACCACAGGTGCAGGGTTGGTGGTGTCAGCAGGGGCATTTTGAGCAGCTGGCGTGTCTTCGGTGGCAGTGGCCTGTGTCGGTGCCTGAGTATCATCAGGAGTTTTGTCAAGCTTTTCTTGTGCTTCGGCTAAGGCAGCATCGCTGACCTGCATGCTTGCTACAGCCGCCTCTTGGGTGTCAGGCAACGCTACTGTGGACGAATGATGCTCGCCCGCTGGACGCAACCATGCTGAAATGGCAATGCCAGCAATCATCGTAAGTAGAAGTGCTATGCCCACCAATGATGCCAGTAACTCTTTGGTCGGATTATTATTTGATGCGTCATGTGCCATAAATCACCTGTCGTAACGATGGGTTGGTTAATCTTAATTTAAAATAAATTTACTCTATTATATACCAAATTTTACTTTTTTGTGCAATTGCTTTGATACATTAAAAAAAATTATTGCAAAAAAGTCATTCACTCAACTCATCATTAATCACGCACGCCGTTAGCCGTATAATATTTTTGGGTGGCACTGCTGGCAGATTGATTTTGTCGTGCCATCAAACTGCATAAAAAAAGCAACACACTCAACCCTAAAATTGGATAATTACCAAATCTTACAAATGGGGTTACGCCCATCATCATCGGCACTTCGCCTTGCAAAACAGTCCGCTCAAACTGCGGCACGATGTTTTGAATTTTTCCTTTGTGATTGATGATGGCAGTAATGCCTGTATTGGTCGCACGAATGAAATAGCGTCCCGTTTCAAGGCTGCGCATCTGTACCATTTGCAAATGCTGCCAAGGGCCTGCTGTTGTACCAAACCATGCGTCATTAGAGATGGTCAGCAGCACCTCTGCATCCTTAGCATTATGGCGTGTGGTATCAGGATAGGCAACTTCATAGCAAATCGCTACCCCCACACTTCTACCCTTGACCATCAACGGCGTTTGGTTGGCATCTCCCGCACTGATGCTTCTCATGCTTTGCATATTGGCAAGATTGGGGAGTATATTAAACAAGCCGCTAAAAGGAATGTACTCACCAAATGGAACAAGATGTTGCTTTTTATACAGACTTATGCCATGCCGATCGATGGCAGCGGCACTATTATAAATGGGTGGATAAGAGTCTTTGGACGCATCGTATTGCTCAAAATCACGATACATCAACCCTGTAACCCATGCCGATTCTTTTGCCAAAGCTTGATTGGCAATGCGGTTAATGAACGGTGCTGCCTCATCATGAAACATTGGGATTGCCGCCTCTGGCCATATGATGACATCGCGACCCCACTCATTGCTTGATAGATCTGCATAGATTTTAAGTGTTCGTTCACGATATTGAGTCAGCCATTTTAAATCTTGGGGGATATTTCCTTGTACCAAAGAGACAGATAACCGATCGTTTGGTTTTTGCCAAGTCCAATCCACCCAGGACAGTGCGGCATTTAGCATGAGTACCAAAGCTGATAACACAAAAAACCGCAGATTTTGACGAAATAATTCTACCAGTGATGCTGAAAATAACACCGCCATAAAGCTGACACCAAACACACCAAGCACAGGTGCAAACCCAGTCAGCCAAGACTGTTCAGTAAAAGCATAGCCCACAAACAACCAAGGAAAGCCAGAAAACAACCAAGTTTTTAGCCACTCTTGAAACACCCACAGCGAAGCAAATGCCAATGGTTGCCGACCGACAAATCTCACAAAAGCCCAAGCGAAAAATGCCTGAAATAACCCCATGATCATTGCCATCACAACAATCATGATGGCAGCAATCCAAGAGGGTATTGAGCCATATTCATGAATCGAATGGTATAGCCAAGAAGCTCCCACCACCCAAGTACCGAATCCATACAGCTGCCCAAGCCAAAAAGCCCGAACGGGACTGTCTTCATTCACCAATAAGGCATACAAGACCATCACAGAAAAAATCGCCACAGGCCACAGATAATAAGGTGCCAAAGATAAGCTAAACACCATGCCTGCAATGAGTGCCAAAACAGTGGCAAGCCCAATCGGCAAGCGTGAGGCAAGTGCCGTTTTCCCAGATTGGTTTGAGAGTGCTGGGTGGCGTATGGATTTTAAATTCATGGCATTATTTCTGTTTAATAACTCTGATGATGACAATTACCGTAGGTAAGTTGAAGCGGTGTCGTACACCTCTCATGCCCTACCATACAAAACAACTCTATATTCCAGCCCAAATATTTGCACCGATGATGGTAATGGAGTTTTGCATCAGCAATAAGGCAAAAATCGCTGCAATCGGTGATAGGTCAAGCATGCCTAAATTTGGTATGATGCGGCGAAATGGTGCAATGATTGGCTCTGAAAGCTGCATGATGAGATACACCAAAGGATGCGAAACATTCATCAGCATCACCACCCAACTTGCCACCACCGAACCGATGATGATATAACGCAACATTGCCAAAAATTTAATGATGGCTTGTAGCGTCCCAGCAAAAAATAGCTTGACCGCATTGATTGACTCATTGAGTATGAAAGCATTGGCTGAAATGTTAATCCAGTACAAAATCAACATTAGCATCACCGCTGCTGTACTGATGTGTCTTTCTGACCCCACATTCGGCAAGATGCTTGAAAATAAATCTACCACACGCGTCATGCGTCTGACGGCTTGCATGTAAGGGCTTTTGACATCAACCTGTGCAAATTCAAACATAAAACGCACAAACAACACAATCAGTGCAAAATTAACCACTGCATTAATGAGAATAAAAGGGAGTGTATTCATAACCTATGCCACTTACTCATCCATATCAAATCCACAATATCAACACCATATTATCGTCTTATTGACCCAGCTCGCCACCAAGCTCTCGACTACGATTGGCACATGCTTTCATGCCATCTTGCATGATTTTTCCAAAATCTTGTTCGGCAAACACTGCCAACGCCGCTGCGGTTGTGCCTCCTTTTGAGGTGACCTGTGTTCGCAAAAGTGCTGGGTCGGTCGTCTTAGCAAGCTCGCCTGCCCCAATGAGACTTTGGGTGGCCAGTGCTGTCGCTGTGTCTTTATTTAACCCCATTAAGACCGCCTGCTCAATCATGTGTTCAAGCAAGTAGAAAAAATACGCAGGGGCTGATCCTGCCAATGCTGTTACCGCATGTATCCGTGATTCATCATCTAGCCATGCCACAATGCCTGAAGCACTCATGACAGCACCTGCCACCGCCTTATCCTCATCACTGATGTTGTTAGCGAATAATCCTGTCGCCCCCAACCCAACTGCCGATGGGAGATTTGGCATGCTACGAACAATTTTGGCATATCCACCGAGCATATTTGTTAGAGCTTCCACCGACAGACCTGCTGCCACTGAGAGTATCAGCTGACCAGATAAGTAAGGAATGATGCTTTGACAAGCCTCTTTCATCACCTGTGGCTTTACCGACAATATCAGCACATCAGCATCAATGATGATTTGATGAGCGTCATCTGGTGCAACTGAATGTACTCCTTTGGCGGCAAAAGCTTCACGCTTGGATTCATTACGATCAGATACCGCAAGATTCACATTCAAATTTTGTTCTTTTTTGAGTTTTAGCAAGCCGTCAATGATGGCATTGGTCATGTTGCCACCACCGATAAAAGCGATTTTTTTATCATCCAAAGTATTCACAAGCATTCCTAAGCATCCGATGTGGTGATTTGGTTATCAGCCTGCCATTTTACACCATCTGTACCCATGACGCAAAACTTAGCACCTGTCGTTTTGCTGTTTTTATTCAGCCGCCATGCCTGCCCAGCCGTCAGCAGTAATGTGGGGAAGTCGTCAACACACACCAACCATAAATTGTCTCTAAGCCAAGCTGGCACACCCAATGTCTGCATCAGTTTTTTGCCGTGCAATTGTTTTATCAAAACACCTTGATGTAATGGTACGATGGTTTGGCGAGATACAGGATAAAGTTGCACTTTTTTTCCCAAAAAATCTGGCAAAACCTGCCAAATCAACGCACACTCCTCCGTCTGTTTTAACACCACCTCACCAGATGACCACTTGACACAAGAAGGCGCCAAAAGACACTCCCAAGCCTCTTTGCGATAACAATAAATCTGCATGCCATAACGACAAACGACATGTCCATGCTCGCCCTGCCAAAACAGCCGCGTCTGATGATTGCCATCCCTACGATGAATCAACCCCAACACATCTTTGACCAGCCGCTGACTAGGTGGCAAAATCTCTCCTTTTGACAACCACGCATGAACAACAGATGACTGCACTGATGTTGGCAAATGAACAACTTGACCAATATTTAGCACTTGGCAAAATGGCATTTGGGTTAAGGCATCTTGTGCCGATGCCAGTTTATCGTCAATAAACATTGAGACAATCTCGCTTGCCTGTGCCAATAGCTGACCGCTGCGAGTGATGTTCTGTATCGCTTGGGGGTTGATTTGCTCAAAGACAGGCAATACATGATTACGAAGCTTGCCACGCACATGATCATCGTTGGTATTGGTGGGGTCGTTGACATAAGGCAGGTTATGACTTTTAGCAAATTTGCTGATTTGCTTGCGTGTCATCTGCAACATGGGGCGACATAGTCGTAACTGCTTGTCTTGTATGCGCCTATCTTGCCAAACTTTCATGCCTGAAAGACCAACAACACCAGCCCCATTGACCAAACGCATGAGCATGGTTTCGGCTTGATCATCGGCATGATGGGCCACAAAAAGAACATCGCCATCAGCCATCACCCCTGCCAATGCCCGATAGCGAGCGTCTCGAGCAAAGGTCTCATTATTTTTGGGAAGTTTGACAGATAAAATACGGCACTCAAAGCCATGCTGAGCAGCCCAGCACGCCACCAAATTCGCCCACTCATCATTGGCTGCCTGCCAGCCATGATGCACATGTAGTAATATCGGTAATGTTGGCAGCTCGCCTTGTTCATACAAGAGTTTGCACGCCCAAGCCAACGACAGCGAATCTCGCCCACCACTACACGCCAAAAAAAGCCGATGGCTGGCAAGGTCTGTATGATATGCTCTAAAAATTTGTGTTAACTGAGTTAGCATGGCATCATAAAAAGCTAGAACATGACCATTCTAGCTTTTTTAAGCGATTTTGAATAGTCAAATCACAACGAAACAGTCGAATTAAATGACATTAAGCGTTGATAACGCTGTTCTAGCAACTCATCAATTGACAACTGATTGAGTTCATTAAGCTGGTGGGTTAGGAGGTCTTTTAAGGCATCCATGACTACCTTTGGTGATTCATGAGCCCCCACACCCTCGGCAATGACCTCGTCAATCAAACCAAGTTGGTGTAGATTATTAGCATTTAGCTTTAAAGCTTCGGAAGCATCGGCGGCTTTTTCAGCGGTTTTCCATAAAATAGAGGCACAGCCCTCAGGTGAAATGACCGAGTAAATGCTATTTTCTAGCATATTAACTTTATCCGCCACCCCAATTGCCAATGCACCACCAGAACCACCCTCACCAATCACCGTTGCGATGATTGGGGTTTTTAAGCTACTAAATACCGCAATTGACTTGGCGATTGCTTCAGCCTGCCCTCTTTCCTCCGCACCCACACCAGGATAAGCACCTTGGGTGTCAATAAAAGTAAACACAGGCAACCCAAAACGCTCGGCCAATTGTACCAAACGAATGATTTTTCGATATCCTTCAGGGTTTGCCATGCCAAAATTATGAGAAATACGCTCACGAGTAGAGCGACCACGATGCTGACCAACCACCAGTACTGGTTCACCATTAAAGCGTGCCAACCCACCAATGATTGCTCTATCGTCAGCAAAAGCTCTGTCTCCGTGCAACTCATCAAATTCTGTAAACAATGCTGAAACATAATCTAAGAATAATGGACGCTTAGCATGGCGTGCTAGCTGAACACTTTCCCAAACTGTACTCATCTTTATCATCCCAATGAACAAATGTAAACTTAATTTAGTTTAGCATATTTTTTACATTTTCAAAAACATTTTTCTTCCCAATCAAGCATTGACTGTCATCAAACCACATCAAGCATCACACCCCATTTGGCAAACTGAGCGACATCGGAAGCAAGCTGCGAGTAAATCAGCTCATCATGCAGACCTTGACCCACTGAAACCTGCCATTGATTCTTTTTGATGATGGTCAAATAAATGGGGGCAGCTTTGGTGGTACGGCTTTGATTCGCCTGAACAGCCAAACGCAACAATAGGCACAAATACACCAATTTACGACCACCTAAATTCTCCAATACTTCCAAGGCATCTGCTTTAAGCTTGCGTCTGTGATACAAGGCAATCTGCGCCATCATCGCTTGACCCACCTGCGAGAAACCTGCAATGTCAGAAAACTCTAACAGGTAAGCACTGTGTTTTTGGTAATTGCTATGTCCAATTGCCAAGCCAATTTCGTGCAGGTTCGCCGCACGCCTCAATAAATCACGGTCTTCATCATCAAAGCCTAGCTGGTCTTTGACAGCATCAAATAATCTGGCACAGGTTGCCATCACACGCCCAGCTTGCTTGACATTAACAGAATAACGCTCCGCCATCGCTGCAATACTGCGTTCTCTGACATCCTCATCTCCTGATCGCCCAAGCATGTCGTACATCACCCCTTCACGCAAGGCACCATCAGAGTAGCCTAGTTGCTTGACATTGAGTGTTTGCATGATGGCATAAAGTCCCGCTACGCCTGCTGGAAATACTGACTGACGGTGCGATTTGACACCATCAAAATCAATCTTATCAATCCGACCAAGCTTGATGAGATGTCGCTTTAATTTTTCCATACCTTCAATGGTGATGAATTCATCCGCCAAACCCAGCTCTCGTAACACAAATAGCGCAGCTTTTGCCGTGCCGCTTGACGCAATGGCATTATCCCAACCGACTTTCTTATATCTTTTTTCAATTGACAGCAGTTCAGCTTTGGTGGCTTTCATGGCACGATCAAATGCCACCTCAGTGATTTTGCCATCATTAAAAAACTTCTTAGTGAATGCCACACAGCCCATCTGCAAACTTTCCATTTCAATCGGTTCAAAACCCTGCCCGATAATGAATTCTGTCGAACCTCCACCAATGTCGATGACCAGTCGCTTATCTGTACTGGCATTAGAATGAGAAACACCCAAATAGATGAGACGCGCCTCCTCACGCCCTGCGATGATCTCAATCGGCTTTGGCAGCAGCACATTGGCACGCTTAATGAACTCTTGAGCATTGACCGCCTTACGCAATGCGTTAGTTGCCACCACACGCAGCAGATTTGGATTGACTTCCGTAAGATGCTGAGCGAAACGATGTAGACAGTCCAATCCACGCTGCATCGCCTCCTCAGATAATACATTGTTGTCATCCAGACCCGCTGCCAGCTGCACCTTTTCAGAGATGGAAGCGACTTTACGAATTTCGCCATGATCAAGGCGTGCAATCGCCAAGTGAAAGCTATTAGAGCCTAAGTCAATCGAACCAATAAGTTCCTCTCGCCCCACCAAAGCACCAGCTTCGATAATGGATTTAGCAATTTTTTCGTGATGAGCGGCAGTATCTATCATGACAGACTTCATAAACTTCTTCCTAATTTGTCAGTATCAATATTTATCGGTAAATCACACGCAGTCATTCTTACGACTGGTGTTTGGCGTGTTAACATCATCAAACATATCAACCGCCATACTCAATCACCCCCCCACTGTCTTTTGGGAATAAGTTAGCCATGTCAGATGGTATGTCAGCGGTAAAATGACTTGGTGAACCATCATCATTTGGTACGGTAAGTCGCCATGCATGCAAGCATAATCGTGGCACACTTGGGGCTAAGACTGTCAAGTATTTATCATCACCAAGCAGTGCATGGCCAATGCTCGCCATATGCACACGAATTTGATGCGTACGCCCCGTCAAAGGGCTTGCCAGTACCAAGCTTACTGGCATGCCTTCAATATCAAAACGAGCCAAAGTCTTAACATGCGTCTGACTGGACTTACCCTCTTGACTAACCTTGGTGCGGCGTTCACCCCCAGCTAAGACATACTTTAATAGAGGCTTATCAATGAGCTGCTCATCGACCTTGACATGCCCTGTTGCCAAACATAGGTAGCTTTTTTTGATGGTTTTTTTGCGAAAATTGTCTTGCAACTGCTTTAAAGTACTGCGTTTTTTGGCAATCAGCAACAATCCTGATGTGTCCTTATCAATGCGGTGAATGAGTTCCAAGTATTTTTTACCCATCGCCATTCGCATCGCTTCAATCACCCCAAAGCTTTCTGCCGAACCGCCATGCACCGCCATGCCTTGCGGCTTATTAAAAACAATCAAGCCCTCATCTTCAAAAATGATGCGATTTAGCAATGATGAGGCAAACTCATCACTGATGACAGGCTCTTGACGCACACTCAAACGCACAGGTGCAATGCGTACTACATCACCAGCACTCACACGGTCGTGCGGCTTAATGCGTTTTTTATTCACTCGAATCTCATCATTACGAATGAGTCTATAAAGATGTGAGCGTGGCAAACCTTTTAATCTTGCCAACAAAAAATTGTCAATTCTTTGTCCCTCTTGGTTGGCAGTAACCACCAGAAAATTGACCCGACTAAAATCTTGTATCATCTCATCAGCACTCTGTGGATCAGAGAGCTTTCTTGATTTACTGGCAACATGCTGGGGATTGGTCTGTGATTTTTTGGTAAGATGACAAGATTTTTTCATGATTTTAAGAGTTTTTGGTAAAAATAATGATTTTTTGATAGGAAAATACGCAAAATTTTGGTATAGTTTAGCATGTTGCAAACAAAAAGGCGAAATTCAATTCACAAGACGCCTTTTTCATCATTTTTTTGAATCAATCTTTATAAAATATCGGTCAAAGATGCCTGATTTTATAACTGCCAATCAAAGCAGCACATCGGTCTGACACGCCGCATTGATTCGCCAGCAACCCAATAATTTTTTTATTAAACCACAACATCCGTTTGAGATGTGCAAAGATTATCAATGCGAATGCTTTATTTTGCCAATCGCTACCAATCACGGCTTGACAAAATATCGTCATTCAATGAAGTTTTTATGCTGTTTTAGTGGTGATTTTTGGCTCATCGGCACAAGACAAACTCTGCCTTTGATAGGACAATCCCAAAACACCATGCATAACCATTGGTGCAAGCAATGGTCATCAATCGTCATTGACTGCGATTGAGTGTATTAAGAATTTTTTTAAATCATGTTGCCTTTACTCAAAGCAACCATATTTGACAAATGACCAGATGACGGCCAGCTCAAAAGACATCGCAAGCGGTCTCGTCTTAATAATCTTTTAGCTCATCTGAGATGAACTTTAACGCACTCAGATCATTCAAACGGTGTTGCCAAAGTCGCTTGGAAGTCCAAGCCAACTCAATTTAAGGAACACCATGAAACGCATTTTAATCAACGCCACACACAACGAAGAGATTCGTGTCGCACTATGCAAAGACAACCACCTGTACGATTTCGACTTAGAAAATCGCACTCGTGAACAAAAAAAAGCCAACATCTACAAAGGTCATATCACCCGTATTGAACCATCACTAGAAGCAGCTTTTGTTGAATATGGTTCAGTACGCCAAGGTTTTTTACCACTGCGTGAAATCGCTCCTGAATACCTGCACGGCAATGTCCGTGAAGACAGCATCCGCCAGTTACTCAAAGAAGGCGATGAGGTCATCGTTCAAGTTGAAAAAGAAGAGCGAGGCAATAAAGGCGCCGCTCTATCTACTTACATTTCGTTGGCTGGTCGCTATTTGGTTCTGATGCCAAACAATTCAAAAGCAGGTGGCATCAGTCGTCAAATCTCAGGTAAAGTCCGTGAAGAGATGAAGCAAATCATCGCAAGTCTGTCCATTCCAAAAGGCATGAGTGTCATCGTGCGTACCGCAGGTCTTGGCAAAGGATTTGATGACTTACAAAACGATTTAAATCATCTATTGGACATCTGGACTTCCATTCAAGATCAAAATAAAAAACGCCCAAGCCCCTGTTTAGTTCATCAAGAAGCAGGCGTGGTTACTCGTGCGGTGCGTGACTACCTGCGCGATGACATCAGTGAGGTTTGGATTGATTCAGAACATGCCTATAATGAAGCAGCAAACTTCATCGATGCTGTCATGCCAGCACAGCTGAACAAACTGCGTAAATATACCGACTACGAACCAATGTTCGCACGCTTTGGCATTGAACGCCAAATCGAAACCGCCTATCAGCGCGAGGTACGCCTACCTTCAGGTGGCTCAATCGTCATTGACCAAACCGAAGCCATGGTTGCCATTGACATCAACTCATCAAAATCCACCAAAGGTTCAGATGTTGCTGAGACTGCCTACCATACCAACCTAGAGGCTGCTGATGAGATTGCTAGGCAGCTACGCCTTAGAGACATGGGCGGATTGATTGTCATCGACTTTATTGACATGAGCGATCCACGCCATCAAAAAGAAGTTGAAAAACGCCTGATGGAAGCAACTCGCTATGATCGTGCTAGGGTGCAATTTGCTGAAATTTCCAAATTCGGTCTCATGGAGATGAGTCGTCAACGCCTTCGTCCATCTTTAGAGGAGTCAACAGGATACATCTGCCCTCGCTGTCATGGCAATGGTATGATTCGTGATTTGCGTTCACTTGCATTATCCATCATGCGTCAAATCGAGCAAATGGCCTTAAAAGAACGCATGGGTGAGATTCAAGCAGAAGTGCCCACCGAAATCGCGGCTTTTTTACTCAATGAAAAGCGAGAAAGCTTGGTGTATTTGGAACAAGATTCTGGCACACGCATCACCATCTTGCCACATGCACACCTAGAAAGCCCAAATTTTAGCCTACATTTCAACCCAGATGGTTTCGCCCCATCAAGCTATGAACGCATCATCGATGCCGAAGAAGAGGAAATGGGAGATCGTGGCTATGATGTGAACTGGCAAACTGGCGAGCAAGCCGAACACACCAGCAAAGACAAGCCGAATCGCTGGCAAAAAGCCGATTCTAATGAACAAAAAGGCGACCAATCAAACAACAAAAAGCCAAATATTCAGCCTGAAGCTAAGCCACAAGTCGTTGCTTGGCTATCCAACCTATTTGCACCAAAACCACAAGCTCAGCTGGCAGGCAGCCTAAATAATAACAATGCCGCCGCTGCCATCGAATCATTGGTTAATGCTGGTGGTGTTAGCTTGGGTGCTGGTGGTGTGGTCAATCTTGACATACAAAATCAAGACATCAAAACCAACAATAAAAAAACCAAAGAAATTCATGCAACAAGCAAATCCGATCGTGAAATTCGTGAAGAACAACAAGAACGCCGCAGCAAGAATAAAAAGGTGAAAAAGGAAGTTGAAGAAGGCAAAGAAAAATCAGACAAAAAATCCAAAAAAGACGAAGCAGCATACCAAAAAAGAGAGCCTGGCTCACACCGTGAACCTCGTGGCGAGATCGTGCGTGGCAACTCACTGACCAACAATCACGCTAAGTCAGACAAAAAAGCAGATGAGCAAATCATCAAAAAAAGCGATGATCAACGCATCCGTTCAAGCGATCCTCTTGAGATTGTGATCAATGTCAAGCCAATCATCAAAGAAGAAGTGCCAAGTCAAACCGTGCACATTTCACTCGATGAGAGCAAAGACGAGAAAGCACATCAACCAAAAGCAAAAGATGCGACCGATCAAAATGTCGCCAAATCGCCAAACAAATCAGCCAAATCTCCAGTCAGCGATGCTGATGAAGACAAGGTGGATTCACAGACATTGATGGCAAGCCATAGCACCACCAATGAATCCTCATTCGTCAGTCAAAACGACTTAAAAAATGCTGATGATACTCCAATCAATTCAACAAATGATTGCAATGATGACGATCAGGCGGCGTCAAGCAACTTTAGTAGTAAGATGCCATCAGCAGCAACAAGCTTGACAATCACACCAGATGCGAAGATTGTTGAGTTGGCACGCCAAATGAATAGAGCAATCAATGATCCACGAGTTGTTCTTGCTGCACAAAGCACCCAAAATACCATCCGTGGTACAGCTGGTGAGTTCATCAAACTCATGCTTGGCAATAATAAAGCAAACAACTTTGTGCAAGACTTTCTCAATGCCTGTGCCAAAAGTCAATCAATCACCGCCAAAATGGATTTCACCAATTATGGCTATGTACCGCTGAGTGCCGACTATTTGACCGATTTTGATAAAAATACCAGCGTTGCTTCTCGCATCAGCACGCCACAGGGAAAAACCACCACGCCACCAGCACTACGCATTACCAAGCGTGCTGATAACGACCCTCGTGGTCAGCACCCTGATTTTTCAAAGTCGCACAACTCCACCCCAAATGATGAAACAGCGATTGATGATAAAGATGTCATTCAGACCACATCAGAAATTGATGACACCCAAGCATCAAATGCTCCTTCTGTCTTGACAAATGACAACGCAACCGACGCCATCAAAGATGAGATGACTGATGAAAATGTCAAAGACTCGCAATCAATGCCTGATGATGGCAATGGTACTACAAGCTCACTTGATGATCAAATGACGCAACAAGCACCTGTCGAAAAAATTGATGATGAAGTTGAGACATCAACACCTGCTGCCGTGAAGCCAACTGATGACAACAATGGTGGCGTTCAAGACAAAGCAAAAAAAGCAAATAAACGCCCCAACAGCTATAAAGACATGATTGAGAATGTTGCAGGTCAGCTACTGCCTCAAGTTGGCATTTTAAATCTTGCTCAACCAAAACCTGCCAAAACACGCATCAAAAAGACTGCCGCAAAAAGCGACAATAAGCCAAAGTCTGAAGTACGCAAAGCAGGTACTAAGCTGTCAAAAACCAACAATGAGCAAGCCAATGGCAAAGGTAAATGATCGCTATTGGTGAATAAAAAAACCCAAGTTCAATGACTTGGGTTTTTTAAATGACAGAATCATCAAGCTTCGTCAGCATCTTTCACAGGAATTTTACCGATTTTGGCTTGCCAAATTTTGGGGGCGGTAGCATGAACAGAAACTCCTTTGCTATCGACTGCTACCGTCACAGGCATGTCCTTAACCTCAAACTCATAAATCGCCTCCATGCCAAGCTCAGGAAAGGCAACAACTTTGGCTTTTTTAATTGCCTTGGACACCAAATAAGCTGAACCGCCTACCGCCATCAAATAAACCGCCTTATTATCAGCGATTGCCTTGCAAGCATTTTCACCTCTTTCGGATTTACCAATCATACCCAGCAACCCTGTCTGTTCAAGCATTTGGCGAGTGAATTTATCCATGCGAGTTGCGGTTGTGGGTCCAGCAGGCCCAACCACCTCATCACGCACAGGGTCGACAGGTCCGACATAATAGATGAGTTTGTTGGTAAAATCAACGGGGAGTTTTTCGCCATTATTAAGCATGTCGGTCATGCGTTTGTGGGCAGCATCACGACCCGTGTAAATTTTTCCACTTAAAAGCAACACATCGCCCGTCTTCCAAGTTGCCGCCTCTTCTTTTGTCAAGGCATCAACATTCACGCGCTTGCCATTATCTGGGCTGTATGTGATGTCTGGATAAACTGACAAATCAGGAGCTGCAAGCTCGGCTGGGCCACTACCATCTAGTTCAAAATGCACATGACGGGTGGCGGCACAGTTAGGAATGATTGCCACAGGCTTTGATGCGGCATGTGTCGGATAATCTAGGATTTTAACATCAAGGACAGTGGTCAGTCCACCCAAGCCTTGAGCCCCAATACCCAACGCATTCACTTTGTCAAAAATTTCTAATCGCAGTTGTTCAGTGGTGGATAAATCAGCACCGCTTTTGGCTTTTTCTTTAAGCTGATGAATGTCAATATGACTCATGAGACTTTGTTTTGCAAGTAACATTGCCTTTTCTGGCGTACCTCCAATGCCAACACCCAAGATGCCAGGTGGACACCATCCAGCACCCATCTCTGGGATTGCTTTTAATATCCAATCCACAATGTTGTCTGATGGGTTTAGCATGGCAAGCTTCGACTTATTTTCAGAACCCCCGCCTTTAGCAGCACAGATAACATCAACCGTATCGCCTGGCACGATTTCCATATGAATCACTGCAGGGGTGTTATCTTTGGTATTAACACGCTTGCCCGCTGGGTCAGCCAGCACCGAAGCACGCAAAGTGTTATCAGGATGCTTATAGGCACGGCGAACACCTTCATTAACCATATCATTAACACTCATGATGGCGTCCCATTGAACAGTCATGCCCACTTTCAAAAATACCGTAGCAATCCCTGTGTCTTGACAAATGGGTCGTTTGCCCTCAGCACACATGCGACTGTTGACTAAAATCTGCGTCATCGCATCTTTGGCAGCAGGATTTTCCTCACGAGCCAATGCCTCTTTAAGTGCCTTGATATAGTCGGTAGGATGATAGTAGCTGATGTATTGAAATGCGTCTGCGATGGATTGAATGAAATCTTCTTGCTTGATGACGGTCATAATTTTTCCTTGTGGCTGGCTAATCTTAGAGTAGCTGGCTGATGAACTTTCAGTGTTGCTTAATGTCTGTCCCACAAAAAGCCCAAGCATTTTAGCACAAATGCCTGGGCTTTGAAACATTTCACGCTTTACAAGCCTTATCCGTCATTCACAAAATCTCCTTTAATGTTGCAATCAAGCGAGCGTTTTGTTCGGCAGTTCCTACCGTGATACGCAGATGGTCTTTGATGCGTGGCTTATCCCAATGACGGACGATTACTTTTGATGCACGCAACGCATCGAAAATCTCTTTGGTGCTGAGTGTGTCGTGAGATGGCTTAGCAAATAAGAAATTAGCCGCTGATGGCAACACCTCAAAACCCAACCCCTTTAAAGACTCAGCCAAGTCACCCCGAAGGGCAATCACCTCTTGACGCTTTTGTTCAAAATACGCATCGTCCAAAATGCTGGCAACTGCCCCAGCTTGTGCCACACGGTCAAGTGGATAGCTGTTGAAGCTGTTTTTGTAGATGGATAAAGCAGTAATCAAATTAGGATTGGCAAACGCCGCTCCCACTCTAAGCCCTGCCAAAGAGCGAGATTTTGAGAAAGTTTGTGTTACTATGAGGTTATCAAATTCATCAATCAAGCTGATCGCAGACGCACTTTTTACCTCATCAGCATAATCAATATAAGCCTCATCAATGACGATGACAGAACTGGGGTGTTCACTGGCAAGCTTACGAATGTTTTCAATTGGTAAGAGAATGCCTGTCGGAGCGTTAGGATTTGGGAGAATCACACCGCCACAAGGAATGCGATAATCGTCCAAGTCAATGCTAAAATCATCCTTTAAGGCAATGGTATGAACATCCACCCCAAAAGTTTGTGCATAGACAGGATAAAAGCTATAACTCACATCAGGCATGAGTAATGGTCGTTCTTTGGTAAAAAAGCAAGCAAAAATAAATGCCAATATTTCATCAGACCCATTACCAACAAACACCTGCTCACGCCTTAATCCGTGATAATCCGCCAGCACACGGCACAGCTCATCTGATTCAGGCTCAGGATAAAGTCTGAGCACCTGCCCATCTTCCAATAAAACAGCCTGCATGGCAGCGACTGCTTTTGGGCTTGGTGCAAAAGGGTTTTCATTGGTGTTTAATTTGCACAAATCCTCTGCTTTTGGCTGCTCACCTGCCACATAAGGCGTCAGTTTTCGGATTTTATTACTCCACAATCTGGTATCTATGCTCATACTTTACCCTTACTTTATTTTTATGTTTGAACACATGGTGTGTTTATTTTCAACCGCAAAATGAGTTAGTCTCTCACCGCCAACTGATGCCATCATGACGACACAATACCACCATGGCGATAGCGTGCTGATAAAGCATGTGCTTGCAAACTTTCCTCCACCGCCAAAATATCCGCAATCTTGGCCAGTGGTTTTGAGCCCTCTGGCGTGCAATGAATCAGTGAGGTTTTTTTTGTAAAATCATACACTCCTAAAGGCGAGCTGAATCTTGCCGTGCCTGAGGTTGGTAATACATGATTGCTACCAGCACAATAGTCGCCAATCGCTTCTGGCGTGTGCCTACCTAGAAAAATTGCTCCTGCATGCCTAATCTGTCGCTCAACTTGCGATGGATCATCTAAAGACAACTCCAAATGTTCAGGAGCAACTTGATTGATGACCTCTACGCCCTCACTTCTATCCCTAACCAAAATCAATGCCCCACGACTGGCAAGTGCCGTTTTGGCAATGTCAGCTTTTGGTAGTGTGTTTAAGGCCTTATCAAGTGCGTTTTTTACCGCTTCTAGTTGCTTGGGACAAGTGGTTACAAAAATCGCTTGTGCCACCGCATCATGTTCAGCTTGCGATAACAAATCCATCGCCAACCAGTCAGCATCGTCATTTGCCTCACCTTCGGCATAGACCAGTACCTCAGAAGGTCCTGCAATCATATCAATACCCACCTGTCCAAATACCGCTCGCTTAGCAGCAGCAACATATTTATTGCCTGGCCCTGTGATTTTATCCACTTTTGTGATACGCTTAGTGCCATACGCCAAAGCTGCCACTGCCTGTGCCCCACCGATGGTAATGACACGATCCACTCCTGCCAAATGTGCTGCTGCCAGCACCAAGGGATTTAACTCTCCTTTTGGGGCAGGAACAACCATGGTGATGTTGGCCACGCCAGCAACCTTGGCAGGAATGGCATTCATCAGCACACTAGACGGATAGCTTGCCAGACCGCCTGGAACATAAATGCCCACGCTGTCCAACGGTGTAACTTTCTGCCCCAAAGTGTTGCCCAAACCATCTACAAAACAAAAACCCGATTCTTTTTGGTATTGATGAAATTCAAAGATGCGTTCAGCAGATGACTGCAATGCCGTTTTAACCTCATTACCCAAACCTTCAAAGGCAACTTTTAAAGCATTCGCATCAACAAACAGCTCATCAACGCTTCTAGCAGGATGTTGATCAAACTGCTTAGTCAGGGCAAATACAGCATCATCGCCTCTTGTCCGCACCTGGGTGATGATATCGTCAACCGTCTCAACCAACGCTTTGTCAGTAACGGTCTCAAAAGACAATAAATCTGCCAATCTTTTTTTAAAATCACCGTCTTGACTGTTTAAAATGACCAAATCTGGCATCACGCCTCCTTATAATCCTAAGTGTTGTTTTTTTACAGCGTCATGTAAAATCTCTAAAATCGGCTCAAGCTGTGCCAATTTACGCTTATGGCTCACAGGATTTGCAATCAATCGTGATGACACTTGGCAAATCTCTTCTAATGGTTCTAGTCCATTGGCACGCAAAGTATTTCCCGTATCCACCACATCGACAATCAAATCCCCCAATCCCACCAGCGGTGCCAATTCCATAGAACCGTATAATTTAATGATGTCTACTTGCTCACCACGAGAGGCAAAATAATCCTTGGCAACCTTAGCGTATTTGGTGGCGATGCGTAGGCGTCGTTTTGGCAATACCGCTCCTTTAACACCAGCTGTCATCAATCGGCATTTGGCAATGTTTAAATCAAGCAACTCATACACATCGCCATCGTACTCCATCAATACATCTTTACCAGAGATGCCAACATCCGCCGCACCATGTGCCACATAAGTCGGAACATCGGACGCACGCAGTAGTAAAAATCTCACAGCAGGACTACTGGTCTGAAAAATCAACTTGCGAGATTTATTCATATCCTCTAAAGGACGAATGCCCGCTCTATCAAACAAAGGCAGGGTTTCATCTAAAATTCGCCCTTTCGACAAGGCAATCGTCAATCCATCAAAGTTACTCATCATCGCCACCGTTTATTCAGCCCACAAAATCTCATTAACCAAAACGCACCGCTAAAAACGGTGCGCATCATCAGCCTTTTAAGCGTTCAATGTTCACGCCCAATGCACGCAGTTTATTTTCCACATCATCGTAACCACGGTCAATGTGATAAATGCGATCAATGATGCTCTCACCATCAGCACAAGCTGCCGCCATCACCAATGACATTGAAGCACGCAGGTCGGTTGCCATCACAGGAGCTGGGGTAAATGAATCCACACCCACAACGACTGCAGCATGGCCATCAACCTTAATATTCGCACCCAAACGCTGTAATTCTGGGACATGCATAAAGCGATTTTCAAAAATATTTTCTATGATGGTGCTGGTACCTTGTGCTAAACAGCAAACAGCCATCAATTGGGCTTGCATGTCTGTTGGGAAGCCTGGATGCACTTGTGTGCGAATATCCACCGCCTTTGGACGGCCCTTCATGACAGCACGAATCCAATCATTCCCTGTCGTGATGATCGCCCCCATGGATTCAAACTTTTTTAGTACAGGATATAAAAACTCTGCTGAGGTATTCTTGGTTAGAACATCTCCCTCACTCATCAAGGCACCTGCTAGATATGATCCAGTCTCAATGCGGTCGGAGATGACCGTGTATTCACATCCGTGCAAATCATCAACGCCTTCAATGACCATCGTCGGCGTACCAATACCGTCAATCTTAGCGCCCATGGTGACAAGCATTTTTGCCAAATCAACGACTTCTGGCTCACAAGCACAGTTTTGTAAGCGAGTAACACCTTTGGCAAGTACGGCCGCCATGATGGCATTTTCAGTACCACCCACAGTTACCATATCAAAGCTAAAATCACAACCAATCAGACGACCGCCTGCTGGTGCTTTTGCCTTGACATAGCCATTTTCTACCGTGATGGAAGCTCCCATCGCCTCAAAGGCTTTTAGATGCTGATCCACAGGGCGAGAACCGATTGAGCAGCCACCTGGTAAAGACACCTCCGCTTCACCAAAGCGTGCCAATAAAGGTCCTAATACCAAGATTGATGCACGCATGGTGCGTACCAGCTCATAGGGTGCATAGTAGTCTGTCACACAGCGTGCGTCTGCTACGACAGTATTGCCCTGCTTAGCGATTGCCACACCTGTACCTGCAATGAGCTTGATGAGCGTTTCTGTGTCCTTTAAGGTAGGAACATTATGTAAGACAGATTCGCCATTAGGCAGTATCATCGCTGCCAATAGTGGCAAGGCGGCATTTTTAGAACCAGAGATGGTAACCTCGCCTGCAATGCGGCTCTTGCCTGTGATCTTAAATTTATCCATAGCACTTCCTTGCCTCATTAGTTTTGTTTGACCTGGTATTCATCAGGAGTCAGTGCATGAATGGTTAGGGCATGCATCGCACCACTTTGAATGTGCGGATTGACGATGGCATACACAGCCTGCTGACGCTGCACCAATCGCTTGCCCTCAAAACCCGCATCAACAATCAATACCTCAAATTTATTGCCCTGATTTGCCGCTTGGATTTCGGCTTTTGGGAAGTGTGGTTGTAACAATTCAATCAAATCATCAGCATTCATGAGTTTTTCCAAAAAAATATTAACAGTTCATCGCTTAAAAACACGCTATTATAGCAAAACTTAAGTCTTTAAAGTTAGCTTTGTTGCGTTTTTCTTTTGTGAGGTCATAAGCTTAATCAGTCAAAACTAAGGAGTATTCGTTCCTTGATACAGCTGCACATAACCACTTGTGCTTTTACCCATACCTACTGGCGTATAGACAGGCTCAATATTTGCTGGAGCATTGGTGGTGGCATTTGGTACATAGATTTCTTGCAAGGCATAAGGTTTGGCTTGATACACCCCACCCCCATCAATCACACCATTACTTGAGCTAGGCTGCGTTGGGTTAGGATGAATCTTAGCACCCACAGAAACATCGTCATTCACCAAAGTCGTTAAAGTAACCGCTGATGCCATGCCTGCGGTATGCTGTATGGCATCTAAAACATATCCTTGTTGGATTGGAGTCATATGACCCATCACATATGCCGTACGATCACGCACAACGATTTTGTATTGAGATGCCTTGATGCCTTGCTGTGCCATCAAGCGAGCATTGATCTTTGATTTTAGGTAGTTTTCATGCACGGTATGACTTTGGCTTTTTGGCGTTTGGGCAATTGTCAGATAATTATAGACCGCCGTCACATCTTTCATGGATTTTACCATTGCCTCAATGTCGGTCTTGACCGTCTCATTAGGCACCTCGCCTGTCAGCAACACCTCGCGATGAAAGCTGTCAATGGCGATACGCACGGTATTTTCATTCACACCAGCAATGTATGATAACTGCTTGCGCGCTGTAAATTCAATGCTTTCGTCGCTGATACGCTCAGGCAAGCTACGCCCCATGTCAGCAAAATCAACACTTTGAGCAGTGTTACCAAGTGTACCGCACGCCGTCAGCGTCATTAGCACACCAAGCATGGCAGCCGATGCCAGTTGTTTCATGATATTCACCCTTTGTAGTCATTATTAAATTTCAAGGCAGGCATGCTCATGACACATGAATACCAACGCATTCACTCCGCCAAAAATGCCGACTTAATCCACTCACCAGTAGCACGCTCACCAAATTCATCAAAGACAATCACATCAAAACGACAATCATACCCAGCAAAAGATTCATGATGCTGCAAAAAATACCCTGCCGCTTGAATGATTTTTCTTTGCTTGGCAATGGTGATGCTCTGTACTGAACTGACAAATGGTTGATGGCGATGTCTTCTGGCACGCACTTCAACAAAAATAATCGTCCGCACCATTTGACCGAATCGGTTGGCTTTGCATTCTTGGGCAATGATGTCGATTTCACCCAGCTTTGACGCATGATAGTTACGAGTGATGATGTCAAGACCGCCTGCTTGTAGCATTTGGCAAGCACGATTTTCATAAGCATCGCCAATGCGTCTTGTGTTTTGACGCATCAGCGTTCACGCACAACCACGGTCTTGGCAATCTTATCATGCCAACCTTGCTTTTTCTTATCAATACCCACCCAAATATAGCCCAAGAACAGTACAAATGCCGATACGAAATAACCAAAATAGCGCAAAATTGCTTGTGCTGGCGTCAAGCGATTGCCCGTATTGGCGTCCAATACTTTAAGACCAAGCAACATTTTTCCAGGAGTTGCGTCTTTTTTTAGCCAAAAAACCACAGAAAGTATGGCTGGTAATACTGTTGACAAAATCACATCAAACCCACCAGCAAATGGCTGTGGATTACTAAAATAAGCATTGCCATAAATCAAATAAAGCAGTGGCAAACTGATCAACGCCCATAATATGGCATCAATAATATTTGCCACAAGCCGCAACCAAAAACCCGCATATTCATAAGTGATGGCGTTATGAGCTGGATGATTTGAATCGTGTATATTCATGTCTACTTCCTAAGTAATAAAATAAGCCTTAGCATAACAAAGTTTTTAAATTTCCGCCATTTTTTTACATCAATTTTGCCTCAATTTGGAGATTTTTTTGATTTTTATCTATAATAAGTAAAATCTTTAAACCGAGCGTGTTGTATGAAATTACGAATTTTAAGCGTTGGTCATAAAATGCCCACATGGGTACACTCTGGTGTTGATGAATATCTAAAACGCATCAACCCCATGATGAGCACTCAAATCATCGAACTCCCCCCTGCCAAACGCAGTAAAAACCCTTCGCCTGCTGAAATCGACAAATACAAACAACAAGAAGGAAGAACCATCTTAACCTCCCGACAACCAAGAGAGCGTCTTTGGGTTTTGGAAGTCAAAGGCAAGATGATCTCAACCGAGATTCTGGCCGACAGACTCAATGCAGTCATGGCAGAAGGAGTGGACATTGCCTTAGTGATTGGCGGTGCTGATGGTGTGTCGGCAGAGGTGTTGGCAGCAGCTGATTTTAAGTGGTCCTTATCCGACTTAACCCTCCCCCACCCCTTGGTGCGTGTGATTTTGGTAGAACAGCTGTATCGTGCAATGAGCATCATCAACAACCACCCCTACCATCGTGGTGGTTAACATCTCTTGATTGCCAGCCTGCAAACGACCGTCAAATCAATCAATATCGGACAGTCGAATATTTTTATCAAGTTGACAAATGAGATAAGCACCAATGGCAGTCAAGACGAATGTTGTGATGCCAAGCTTTGTTACTGGATCAGCATCAAAAAAGCTAAGCAACAGACCGCCAAAAATTCCTACCGAAAACTGCATGGCACCTTGCATTGCAGACGCCATGCCTGCACGCTTTTTTTGAAAGGCAAGCGCGATAGCAGTGGCATTCGGTTGGGTAAAACCAAGTCCTGCAATGCAACAAAAGATGGCGACAGACACCAACATAAAGTTTGCTTGACCTCCAAAGACACTCCCCAGCACCAAAAGGCATGTCGCTGAAAAGACTTGCAGGAAAGCCCCAAAACGCAAGAGTGTTATCAATGGGATTTTTTTAAGTAGCCATTGATTAACTTGGGTTAAAGCAACAAAACCAAAAGCATTGATTCCAAATGCAATAGCAAACTCCTTTTCTAAAAGACCGTAATTCTCCATGAACAACACACTAGAAATTGATAAATAAATAAAAAAAGCCCCCTGTAATAACCCAGCCGCCATCGCAGGAATGACGAAAGTTTTGTCTTTGAGCAAGTCAAGATAGCCAACCAAAGTCTCACGCATGGGGCGTGTGTTGCGATTGGCTGGTAGAAGTGTTTCTTTTAAAAAGAATTTGGTCAAGATGATGATGAACACTCCATATGCCGCCAAAAACCAAAACAGAGCATGCCAGTCAGCTGCTTGCAAAATCACAGTTCCCAATGTCGGAGCTAAAATGGGTGCAACGCCCATCACCAATACCATCAAGCTAAATGCTCGTGCCGACTGAATGGGATCTAAGACATCACGCACAGATGCCCTAGCTACCACACTTGTTACACACGCACCCACAGCTTGCATGGTGCGAGCAGCAAACAAAATCCATTCATTTTTTGTCATGGCACAAATCACAGATGCTATAATGAAAATCACCATGCCAATATACATGGGTTTAACACGGCCGATCCTATCAGAAAACGGACCATAAAATAACTGCCCAAACACAAGCCCAATAAAATAAGCAGGCACAGAACGAGCCAAACTGGTAGTACTCACCCCAAAATCCTCTGCCATGGTCGGCAAGGCAGGTAAATACATGTCAATGGCAAGTGGCCCTATGGCAATCATCACACCCAAGATAAGCACCCACAGTGCTGGAAATGGTTTTTGTTGCATGGCTTGATTTTGATTGGTATTCATATCATTCACATCACTTGTTGATGGGTTTATGCTTTGATATTGGGCAATCATTGTAGCACACCCATCAGCCTTCTGCGACAACAATGCAAAAAAACCCACGACAATCGTGGGTTTTATAGATGGATGGTCTTATCGCAATTTTAAAGTCATCAAGCCTAGCACCACCAAAATGATACAGACAATATAAAACCTTGCAACGACCTTGGTTTCTTTTAGACCCATTTCCTCGTAGTGATGATGTAAAGGTGCCATCAAAAAAATGCGTTTTTTGCGAATCTTATAACTACCCACCTGTAAAATCACCGACACCGCCTCTGCCACAAACACCCCGGCCATGATGACGAACGCCAGCTCTTGGCGTGTCATTACCGCCATCGTACCGAGCATGCCACCCAAGCTTAACGCCCCAACATCACCCATGAACACATCAGCAGGTGCGGCGTTATACCAAAGAAAGCCCAGTCCTGCACCAACAATTGATGCACAAACAATGATGACCTCAGCATTGTATGCAATATAAGGCACATGCATGTATGCCGCATAATTGGCCGAGCCTGAAATATACGCAAACACACCCAACCCGGCCGCCACCAGCACCACTGGCAAAATCACCAAGCCATCTAAGCCATCGGTTAGGTTCACCGCATTAGAAGTGCCATTGATTGTAAAATAAGTCAAGATGATGAAGCCTAATCCAAGAGGAATTGCCGAAAGAGGAATCACCAGATCCTTAAATAACGGCACCAGCAAATCTTGCATTGCAGCAGCCGTGGTGGTGTCTTGTTGTATGGCGATGTAATACAGTGAACCACCTGCAAATAGCGAACCAACCGACAACCAAAAATACTTTTTGCGAGCAATCAAGCCTTGTGGGTTTTTATGCTTGATTTTTAGCCAGTCATCTGCCCAGCCTACCGCCCCAAAAATCACCATCACCACCATCAAAATCCACACATAAGGATTTGATAAATCTGCCCAAGCCAAGGTTGAGATGCCAATGGCCACCAAAATCAGCACACCTCCCATTGTGGGCGTTCCTTGTTTGATTAAGTGGGTTTTTGGACCGTCATCACGCACTGCCTGCCCGTATTTTAAGGTGCGTAAATAATTGATGACTGGTTTGCCAGCCACAATGACAATTAACAGCGATGTGATGACCGCAAGTAAGGCACGCAATGTCAAAGATGATATGGCAATATCGCTGTGCTGAAATAACCAATAAAGCATGATTTAACCCTTCTGGCAGTGACTGCCATTTTTTATCTAACAATTCATGAAGTTAAGCATTCATCAAGGCGTCGATGAGCGATTCCATCTTCATACCACGAGAACCCTTAAATAACACGGTAGCAGCACCACTGTCCAAGCGTGCATTTAACGCACCAAGCAAAGAATCTTTGTCCGAAAAATGTGTCGCAATGGGGCGAATTTCATTGACTCCACGCACCGTGTGTAGCATGTGCCGACCTAGCCCAAAAATCTCATCAATATGCAGCTGTGCCAAGTTCAATCCCAAACGATGATGCTCATCATCTGCCGCCTCACCCAGCTCAAAAATATCTCCCAGTACTAAAATTTTAGTCGTCTCTTCTTGTTCTAATACTTTGGCAGCGGCCAGCATGGAGGTCGGATTGGCGTTATAGGTATCATCAATGAATGTATGCTGACCAAATGCCACACGAGTCAACCTACCCTTGGGCGGATTTGCCGATTCTAGACCCTTTACAATCAGCTCAAGAGGAACGCCCAACGCATAAGCACATGCCGCCGCCGCCTGAGCATTGACCACATTATGCATGCCCATGAATGGCAAATGCACTGGCAGACTTTCAATCTCATCAACATGCAAGTTGGTATTTAGCGTAAAGTTGGTGTATGTATTCGCCACATCAACATCATCTGCGAACAAATCACCCATCATTAATACCGAGTCCACACCCTGCTTGCACAGCATTGCTGTATCATCATCAGATAAAGATGCTTGAGATAACGGCACACTTCGCTCACCAAAACTTAAAATACGACTGGTGAATTGACTTGCCGACTCATTTAAAAACTCAAAAAATTCATCGTCAAATGGCACGACCGCAACGCCATCACTGCTTAATGATGAGTAAATTTCAGCCTTTGCACGAGCAATGTTGGCACGACCACCAAACTCACCCAAATGTGCCGTACCAATGTTTAACACACAGGCCACATCAGGGCGCACCAAAGCACTGGTATGGGCAATCTCCCCCACATGATTCGCCCCAAGCTCCATCACCGCAAATCGATGTTCATCTGTCAAATCAAGCAGCATCATCGGCACGCCAAGATCATTGTTGAGATTGCCCCGAGTAATCAAAGTCGGTGCCATTTGCCCAAGAATGCTGCCAAGCATCTCTTTGGTCGTGGTTTTACCAGCCGATCCTGTCAGGGCAACAACCGTCAAATCAGGGTGATCATCACGGCGGTATTGACCAAGCATTCCTAGTGCTTTTTTGGTATCTCCAACAACAAGCTGTGGCAAATTGCTTGCCACCACCTGATTGACAATCGCCAGTACCGCTCCTTGCTCAAAGGCTTGGTTGACAAAATCATGCCCATCAAAGTTCTCGCCATGAATTGCCAAAAAAATATCGCCTTCATTGATGGTGCGAGTATCTGTCGTGATTTTGGTGGACTGACCAGAAAAATCTCCATGCCAAGCACCACAAGTGGCGGCTTGTAAATTTTGCTTATGCCAAACATATCGGTGATTTGTTGTCATGTCTTTACTCTTCATTCTCGTTCGTGTTAATGAATGTTCATTTATCAAATTTATCAATCATTTGTCTTAATACCACTCTATCATCAAAATCATGTCGCACCCCCTGTATCTCTTGATAGGTCTCATGCCCTTTGCCAGCAATCACCACGATATCCTGCTCTCCTGCTGATTTTACAGCAAGCTCAATCGCCAATCTGCGATCAGGCTCAATCTCAATCCGATAATGATCAGCACACATCAGCCCTGTTTGCATGTCTTTTAATATGGCTAAAGGCTGCTCGCTTCTTGGATTATCAGCCGTTAAGATGACTTTGTCAGCAAATCTTAGCCCCGCCTGTGTCATCAATGGGCGTTTGCCCTTATCACGATCCCCACCACAGCCAAACACTGCCACAAGATTGCCAGTGCAGTGTTTTTTAAGGCCGGATAATACCTGTTCTAATGCGTCAGGCGTATGGGCATAATCCACGATGAATGACCCATGCCTAGAAGGCACTCGCTCCATTCTGCCGCTTGCACCTTTTAGGTGTGTGATGCCATCGAAAAGCCGCTCTAGACTCACCCCTAACGCCAAAGCAGCTCCGACACTCGCCAAAAGATTTGACACATTGAACATTCCCAAAAGCGGGCTTCTTACCATCATCTGTCCTTGCGGCGTATTGATGGTTAAGTCCACTCCATCAAGACTTGGCGTGATTTGGCTTGCGTGAATGTCTGCCTGTGGATTTTGAGTGGCATAGGTCCATACCGTCAAGCCAGATAGCTTGGCCGTATTTAAGAAGATGTCGGCATGATCATCATCAAGGTTGATGATGGCATGGGTAAGGCTTGGAAATAAATTTTTATCAAAAAGTCTGGCCTTAGCTTGGGCATAGTCATTCATGTCTGCATGATAATCCAAATGATCTCGAGACAGATTGGAATAAATCGCCACTTTGATCGGCACTCCCTGCAAACGATGCTGATGAAGTCCATGTGAGCTGGCTTCTAACGACACAAGCTCAATCGATTCTTGTGCCATTTGATATAAAAACTCATGCACCATCAACACATCGCCTGTGGTATTTGCTGATTGAACCAAACTACCCAACCGTCCATTGCCCGCTGTACCCATGATGGCAGAGGGCATGCCAGCCATTTGGGCAAGCTGGGCGGTCAGCTGACTGATGGTGGTTTTACCATTTGTGCCAGTTACCGCCACCACCGTTGGCAGCTGAGCGGTCTTTTGCTGTTGCAACCTGACTGCAATCAATTCCCCCAAATGGCTACGAATGTTTGGCACATACGCCACTGGAAGATGAAAATTGATGCCAAGTAGCCTGGGGTCGATTTGCGACAACACAAAAGCAGCCTTATTTTCTACCGAATGCAGATACTCACGCACACGCTCAAAATCACCTTGCCTCCCAAAGCTTTCAAGCAGCACAAACGCATCTGACTGCTCAATCTTACGACTGTCCAAACAAAACCGTGAAAATGGCAGCTGTGCTACCGACATCATATCCTCAGGCAAAGTCGTATTCAAAGCGTTAAAAAGTGCAGACAGCGTAACAGTTTTCATGGCAAATTCCTTCTATGGTTTTATCATGCGGCTAAAATCGTGGCAAGTCTTTCACATCGGCTTGTAAAGGCTTATCAAATGGCACATTATACAAACGCAACACCTCCTTCATCACATTGTGAAATACAGGTGCGGCCACAACACCACCATAGTGTTGACGGCGTGGATCTTCTACCAGTATCACCACCGCAAAGCGAGGATTGGATGCAGGAGCAATCCCTGCAAAAGTCGTGCGATATTGGTCGGCATGATAGCCACCTTCAGGCTTGGCTCGGCGACTTGTACCTGTCTTGCCTGCCACACGATAACCATTGATGGCAGCCGCTCGTGCTGTACCACCTGGCTCCGTTACCAGCTCCATCATCTTGACAATGGCATCAGCATGACGAGCTTCAATGACCTGAGTTGGTTCGACAGGTTTTTCGTTTTTTACCAACCGTAAAGGGTGCATTTGGCCATGATTGGCAAGTGTTGCATAAGCCTGGGCAACCTGAGCCAGCGTAACACTTTGACCATAGCCATAGCTGAGTGTGGCTCGGCGCGTGGTGTCTTTTTCACCACTAGGATTTTTGACACTCCCTGATGCTTCGGCAGGGAAATTTAAAGCTGTTTTTTGCCCAAAGCCAAAGCGACGCTGCATGTCTGCAATATCATTCACGCCAAGACTAAGGGCGATTTTGGCTGATGCGACATTACTGGATTTTTGAATGAGTTTTGCCATCGTGATTGAACCATAGTCCGCACTGTCACGAATCGTATAACCGCCAACATAGAGTTTACCTGGCGTGGTATTAATGAGTGAATTGACAGAATATTTTCCAGATTCTAATGCTGCCGCCACCGTAAAAGGCTTCATGATGGATCCTGGCTCAAAGGTGTCTAATACTGGGCGGTTGCGTTCATTGGCACCAGTACGCTCGGCAAGATTGTTTGAATTAAAGGACGGCCACGACCCCATTGCCAACACATCGCCAGTCAAGACATCGACCACGATGCCTGAGCTTGATCGTGCTGATTGTACACGACCTACTTGTTCAAGCTCTTTATACAGCACATATTGCAATCTAGAATCAATCGTTAATTGCAAATCCTGACCCTCAACCTGCGGTTTGAGTTCTTTGAGTTCTTTGACAGCAGCATCCTTGGATTTTAGCAGCAGTACTCTTCCTGGTTCGCCAGCAAGTTGTTTTTCGTATTTGGCCTCAATGCCTGCACGCCCTACATAGCCACCATTTGTAGCATCTTTGGACTGTGCCATATAGCCCAGAATCTGTGCATTTGGTTCGGCTTGCAAATAATATCTTTGAAAAATCGTATCTTCACTCACACCCACAAATTTGAGCTTTTTAATCGGCTCAACCAATTCAGGCGATACTTTTTGTTGCAGCACCATTCTTTTAGAACCCGCACCCTTTGGTAAAGCCGCTTTCACAGCATCTGCATCACTGACATCGATTGTATTATCAATGGCAACGGCTTTTTGTAGAGTTTTTAGAGGAAAATTGGTCATGCCAGACAGCTTGACTAAGTCCATTTCTTTAAGTTGTTGTAGAGCCCTATCTCTTTTTGATTGACTGGGAGAGGTTTTGACGATTTTTAATAATTCATAGTACCTTTTTGCATAATCATAAGGACTAAACACGATGGTTGATAATGGTGCATTCGCTGCCAGCGGCACTCCTGTGGTATCAGTAATCATGCCACGATGTGCAGGCATGGTGATTTTGGCAGTGATGATTTTGTCGCCCATATCAATCAGAAAAGACGAATTGACCACCTGCAAATAAAACGCCCTGACAAATAAAGCAGCGAAGCCAAACGCCATGACAGCCCAAATCAGACGATATCGCCACGCATCATGCATGCCACCCAATCTGGTTGCCTGTGAACGCCTCTTACTCAACCCCAGCTTATTTAATAGCCAAGACCATGCGTTACCGTGCTTTGAATGCTTTGGCTTGGCAATGCCGTTTTTATCTTTAGTGTCATCTTTGGGGGATTTCTTACGACTCGATGGCGTGATTTTTGATGCAAGGTCTTGTTTTTGGGTTGGTTTTTTCATCATTCACCCACCTGCTGATTTTTTGAGGTTGTACTGATACCAGGGGTGATGATGCGACGATTCTCTCCTGTGGGAAAAAACATGCCCAGTTCACTCACGGCACGACGAGCGACCTGTGGCGTTGCACTGAAAGTTTGTTGCTCAATCAGCAACTGCTGCTCTTCAATTCGCATCGCCACCAGTTCTTTTTTAAGCTGTTGCAACTGGTGATAAGCCTCATGATGCTCTTGTGTTTGCTCAACGACTTTCACTCCTGTGTGCATGATTGCTATAAATAGTACAAACAAAATCACACGACACGCCACCATGCCAAAACGACTGGTGAGAGTATCAGACGAAATCAAATGAGCAAGTTTGTCATTCATGGTATCTAAGTCTTAGGTTTTAAGTAAAAGTCGCCAGAGCATCACTGTTGATAGATGAAAAACGACAGCCATCAGGTTGTAAAAGGCACATCAGTACGAGTTGCACCACGCAAATAGGCACTTCTGGCTCTTGGATTGACCGTAATTTCATCATCAGATGGTGCGATACGGTTTGGTTTACCAAAATACTTTTGTCTTTTTGGGGGCATGAAAAGCTTGTCATCACCTTCCCAGCGACCACGGCTATGGTTGTTTAAAAATCGCTTGATGCGACGATCTTCAAGCGAATGAAAGCTGATGACCGCAAGGTGTCCTCCTGATTTTAGCACAGACAGAGTTTGTATTAAGAAGTCATCAACATCGCCAAGTTCATTGTTAATAAAAATCCGCATCGCTTGAAAGCTTTGCGTGGCTGGGTGCTTGCCTTTTTGCCAAGCTGGGTGTGCCTGCTTAATAACCTCTGCCAGCTCCAAAGTAGACTCATAACTTGACATCGCCTTAATCGCACGGGCAATTTTACGACTGTGTCGCTCTTCGCCATATTCAAAAAGCACATCCGCCAGCCCATCAATATCTACTCGTTTAAGCCACACTGAAACAGGTTCGCCACGAGTCGTATCCATACGCATGTCCACCCTACCATCACGCATGAAGCTAAATCCACGAGCGCCATCGTCAAGTTGGGGACTAGACACCCCCAAGTCTGCCAATACCCCATCTACTCTATCAACACCAAGCGTTCGCAAGCTGTCTGCCAATGTCGCAAAGCTGTCATGCACGACTTTCACTCGATCATCTGCCCTGCTCAATGCTTTGGCAGCAACAATCGCCTGTGGATCTTTATCAAACACAACCAGCATTGCATCATCTGCCAAATAATCAAGCAGCAGCCTACTATGCCCACCACGACCAAAGGTTGCATCAACAAACACGCCATGCACGCTGTTTTTTGGGACATGATTAAGATTTGCCACTCCAAGCACCATCGCAACGGCTGGCTCAAGCAATACTGTCGTATGGCGAAATGACGCCAAATCATCGCCATGTAAGTCGGTCATCATCCAAAACACCCCAAATTTGCCAAATCATGCTCAACATGCATGGCTGGCAGACTTGCCTAACAAAAACTGCAAACCCAATATTCTAACAGCAAATCATACTTTTGTGGCAGATTTTTGTGTTGTTATTGTTGCCAAATCAAGCATTTTTGGTGCTTTTTCATACAAAATAACAACTCTATCCAAAACTTGGCAAATTTGATATGATAGTAAAAATTTTCAAGCAAGCACACAATAACATACAACAACAGTGAGAAACCTATGACCCGTCCTGTTCGCACTCGCATCGCCCCCAGCCCGACTGGATTTCCACATGTCGGCACCGCCTACATCGCATTGTTTAACTTAGCATTTGCCAGGTCCATGGGTGGAGAGTTCATCTTACGCATCGAAGATACCGACCAAGTTCGCTCCACCGCCCAATCCGAAGAGATGATTTTAAATGCTTTGCGATGGCTGGGCATTCAATGGTCAGAAGGCCCTGATGTAGGTGGGCAATTTGCCCCTTATCGACAGTCTGAGCGTGGTGAAATTTATAAACAATATGCTCAACAATTACTTGACCAAGGGCATGCCTTTCGCTGTTTTTGTACACCTCAAGAACTTGATGTCATGCGTCGTGAACAAGAAAAGCAGGGATTGCCTGTTCGCTATGACGGTCGCTATGCCAATCTTAGTCGCAAAGAAAGTGATGAGTTGGCAAACAGTGGCAAGCCTTTTGTCATCAGAATGCGAGTACCGACCGAAGGCGTATGCGTCATCAATGACATGCTAAGGGGTGAGATCAGCATTCCTTGGGAAACGGTGGACATGCAGGTTTTGTTAAAAACAGATGGCCTACCCACTTATCATCTTGCCAATGTCGTCGACGACCATTTGATGCAAATCAGCCATGTCATTCGTGGGGAAGAGTGGATCAATTCCGCCCCAAAGCACAAACTGCTGTATGAATATTTTGGCTGGGAAATGCCTGTGCTATGCCACATGCCACTACTTCGCAATCCCGATAAATCCAAACTGTCTAAACGCAAAAACCCAACCTCCATCACTTATTATCGTGATGCAGGCGTACTACCACAAGCCTTAATGAACTATCTGGGGCGTATGGGATACAGCCTACCACATGAGCAAGAAAAATTCAGCCTAGATGAGATGATTGATACTTTTGACATCACTCGTGTGTCCTTGGGCGGTCCTGTCTTCGATGTGGAAAAACTCTATTGGCTAAATGGCGAGTACCTACGCAGTATGAGTACCGATGAACTCAAACACGCCATCTTAGCTTGGGCAAGCGATGATGACAAACTGACCGCCATCACCAAGGCAATTCAGCCACGCATCAATCTTTTGTCCGATGCGGTCAACTGGGCAGGTTTTTATTTTCAAAATTTGCCTACCGTTACGGCAGAAGATTTTACTCACAAAACATTAGATCAAGACAGACTTTTAGAAATACTCTATTTGGCGACTTGGCAACTAGAAGCCCTACCAAGCTGGCGTGAAGAATACATCTACCAAACGCTCAAAGGTTTATCAGCACACTTCGACATCAAACTCAAAGACTTCATGCAGCCGTTTTTCGTGGCAATCGCAGGGTCAACCAGCTCCACACCTGTCATGAATTCAATGTACATTTTGGGTGCGGACATGACCTTGGCACGATTACGCCATGCTTGCGAGGTGTTGGACGGCTTAGGTAAGAAGAAGCTGAAAAAACTTGAAGAAATGAATAAAACCCTGCCAAATTTTTTAGCCCAAGCATGACCCATGATGACCGACAATGCCCCACTGCGTTGTCGGTTTTAACTAATACCGCACAACCCAACCGTCAAATAACATTCTCCACATCATCAAATAAAAATGATAAAAATCAATAATTTAAGAAAATTATTTACTTTTTTTAAATTATTTTCTTGACACCAAACAACTCACCTTATATAATACGCCCACCTTAATCAAGGGGCTATAGCTCAGTTGGTAGAGCACTTGCATGGCATGCAAGGGGTCAGCGGTTCGACTCCGCTTAGCTCCACCAAAAACCATTAAGGCTGAATGTAAGCACCTAGGCAATTTCTTACATTCTTATTTTTGACTCAGTCAAAGTTTCATGCGCTCCATTCGTCTAGAGGCCTAGGACATCGCCCTTTCACGGCGGTAACAGGGGTTCGAATCCCCTATGGAGTGCCAATATTCTTTCTCAACTTGAGAATAAAAAAGACCAACCCTAAAGGTTGGTCTTTTTTATTGACTCATACATCAACCTTATTCTAGCAATCTTACATCAACATTCGTTTAGCAATCTCATCGTTTGAAAAAAATATCAACAAAAACCAATCTAAAAATTTTTTGATGGCAACACCCTCCTCAGCATTGATCATCTTTTAACACTCAAAAAAAAAAATCACAAGCTTAACAAGCGATTAAAATTTCATCAAGAGTTTGGCTTAGAATGATGGCAAATATTCTAACGCACAGCCCATCAAAAACTGCTATAATAACCCATCAGTTTAAGCAAGCTTTGCCAAATCAAGGACACCTATGTTAGCAAAACGACTCATTCCCTGTCTTGATGTCGAAAATGGACGCGTCGTCAAAGGCGTTAATTTCATTGACATTAAAGATGCAGGCGATCCCATAGAAGTCTCTAAACGCTACAATGACCAAGGAGCAGATGAGATCACCTTCCTTGACATCACAGCCACATCAGATGGGCGAGATACCACCTATCACATGGTAGAGCAGATTGCTCGCTCTGTATTCATTCCACTGACTGTGGGTGGTGGCGTGCGTAAAATTGACGACATTCGAAATTTGCTCAATGCTGGTGCAGATAAAGTTGGCATCAACTCTGCCGCCATCACCAATCCTGATTTGGTCAATGACGCTGCAGCACGCTTCGGCAGTCAGTGCATTGTGGTCTCTATTGATGCCAAACGCGTAACCAAGTCAGATGGCACACTTGGCTTTGAGATTTTTACGCATGGCGGGCGGCGTGCCACTGGTATTGACGCGGTTGCTTGGGCGGTGGAGATGACCAAACGAGGGGCAGGTGAACTGCTCATTACCAGCATGGATGGCGATGGCACACGAGCAGGCTATGATTTGCTACTAACACGCACCATCAGTGATTTGGTGAGCATTCCTGTGATTGCATCAGGCGGTGTGGGTAATCTACAGCATCTGGCTGATGGCGTCATCAAAGGCGGTGCGGATGCCGTGCTGGCGGCCAGCATTTTTCATTTCGGCGACCACACCATCGCTGAAGCCAAGGCATTCATGGCAAATCAAGGCATTCCCATGCGATTGCTCTGATGATGTTACCCATCACGCAAGTACGCCAGTTTTTTAGATGACCACTTGCCTTAATTGACTCACCCACCAAAAAACACCCTATTTTTATCAAAATATGATATGATAAAAGACAGTTTTTAACACAATCAAACACGAGTAGCTCCATGAATTACACCGCTCAAAAATCCACCATCACTCACATTGATGGCGCCTTAGACCAAAACCAAAACCTTAAAGTAGCCATTGCAGTCAGCCGTTTTAATGGGTTTTTGGTAGAAAGCCTGGTGGAGGGTGCCTTAGACGCTCTGCTTCGCCATGGAGTGCAAGGCGAAAACATCACCGTCGTTCGTGTGCCTGGGGCTTTTGAGTTGCCACTGACTGCAAAACGACTGGCAACTTCTGGCAAATATGATGCCATCGTGGTGCTAGGTGCAATCATTCGTGGTGCAACGCCACACTTTGATATCGTTGCCAATGAGTCAGCCAAAGGACTCAGTCAAGTTGCTCTACATCACGACATTCCTGTGATCAACGGCATCTTAACAACTGAAAATATTGAGCAGACCATTGAGCGTGCTGGTACAAAAGCAGGCAACAAGGGGTATGAAGCTGCCATGACCGCCATCGAAATGGCAAGTGTACTCAAAGCCATTTAACAAAAATCCCACATGAAGACCCGGCTGTTTGATGTCATCACGAATGATAACTCATCGAAAAGCTGGCATCTTTTTTCCATTGAAAGATGATTTCAATGCAGCATTATTTTAAGGCGTTTTATGAATACTATCTCCCAAAACAACCAAGTTAACTTTGATGAATGCGGCTATAAAACCAGCCATACCGCTGTGCGTAAAGCTCGTCGCTTTGCCTTGCAAGGCTTGTATGAATGGATCTTGACCGACCATCGCTTTGCTAACGAACATCAAGATTTGTTAGGTGGTAATGAACCACACACCATCGTTGCTCGCACCAGAGCCGACAATGCCATGCACACTGTGCATTTAGGCTACTATCATGAGCTGATGCGTAATATTCCTGATCAGATAGGTGAACTGATTGTGGAGATTTCCCGCCATTTGGATCGCAATTTTAACCGCCTAGATCCCATTGAGCGCGCGGTGCTGCTTATCGGTGCATACGAACTTAAGCACAGTCCACACATTCCTTATAAAGTAGTGCTTGATGAAGCAATGCGGCTAAATACTTATTTTGGGGCGACAGACGCCCACAAGCTCATCAATGCCGTGCTAGACAGATATGCCAAAGAAGTGCGAACAGATGAGAAAAATGGCATAAGACCTAAGTCTGCTGCCGATCTGCCCAATCTGAATTGAGTTAAAATCATCATTGAAAAATATTGCAATAATAAGCCACTAAGTGCCAAGACTACTTTGTACGCTTTAATCATGGTAAAAATCCTTGCCGTTAAAAGCAAGGATTTTTACCAATCTCCAAGAGGTATGGCGCAAGCATGAATACAGATCCTAAACATGATATCTTTTGTGATGGTTTCACCCACAATGCTCATCGTCCATTCATTTTTTTGCCAAACAACACTTATCGCCGCGATCATCTCAACCATCAAGCCTGCAACAAATACCTTGTGATGTGCCTAAATCCGCCTTGTACAAAAAATTAAAGAGACTTGTTAATTTGACAGCAACTTTTTCATTCTGATGATTTTGTTGATGATTTAAAGAACAAAAACATCAGCAACGCCCAATTTGATGAAGAATGATAAAACCACCAAACACAACATCTCATGAGCAGTAATCATGAAAGTTATTAGTGAGAACATTCACCATCAACAGATCAAGAGTTTTTTGATAATCCCCATCATCTTTTAAATGAAGTATCGTCCAATGTCTGAATTTTCTCTAATCCACAATCATTTTAAACACCTGACTCAATCGCACAGCCAAACCATTTTAGGTATTGGTGATGACTGTGCAGTCAGCCGCATTCCACCCAACTGTGAGCTGGTCAGCTGTATGGACACCTTGGTGGCTGGGCGACATTTTCCATCAGGTACGCATCCTTATGCGATTGGTTTTAAATCAGTGGCGGTCAATTTATCCGACATTGCCAGCATGGGAGCGACGCCATATGCAATTTTACTGGGGATTTCTCTACCCCAAAATGATGATGAATGGCTACAAGCGCTTTCCCAAGGCATTGGCGATATTTGCAAAAAATTTCATGTTGATCTGATTGGGGGCGATACCACCAAGTCTGACAGATTGACCATTTCGGTAACGGCATTGGGCTTTGTTGAAGCTGGCAAATCCATTCGCCGAGATGGGGCAAAGGTTGGCGATCATATTTGTGTGAGCGGCCCTATTGGTTCAGCAAGTTTGGCATTATCACAGATATTAACCCATCAAAAAACCGATTTACAACACACCCTAGATTTACCGATGCCACAGGTTGATTTGGGTCAAAAACTCATCGGTTATGCCACAAGCATGATTGACATTTCAGACGGTTTAGGGCAAGATTTAGGGCATGTCTTAAAAGCCAGTCAGGTTGGTGCTAGGCTGCATCTGGATAACATTCCTTGCGATGACGCCTTAAACACCCTACCTTTTGCTGACAAATATCAGCACATTTTGAATGGTGGTGATGATTATCAGCTGTGCTTTACAATGCCCCAAGATAGTTTTGATAACTTTAATCAGCTTTATCCCAATAGCATTGTTAAAATTGGCGAAATTATAGAACAACAAGAGGTGGAATTATTTCATCAAAATCAACAAGTGGATTTTAAAATTCAAGGCTGGGAGCATTTTTGAAAGACTGGTCAAAATCATTTAAATTCCATACAAAATATTCTAAATGGCATTGCTGATTTGCCAATAGTTGGCAACATTCATGCCTCAAAACTGGGCAGCATCATTTGTCATTAACCTTTGAAGTAAATACATAAAACATCATTATGCACAAACCCGACATTCGAAAATCAAACCCTTGCCCACCCTGCCCGCTGACTGCCACACGCCTTGAAAAGTGTGTTTACTGGCTGGGCATTGGACTGGGTTCTGGATTACCAAAAAAAGCTCCTGGGAGCTGGGGGACGCTGGGCGGATTTGTGATTGCGTTGCCGATGTTATTATTGGGATTTTGGGGATTTTTGGTCCTCACGCTGTTGGGTTGTTTGGTCGGCAGTCATGTTTGTGGCAAGACTTCAAATTTGATGGATGTCCATGATGATCCGCACATTGTTTTTGATGAATGGGTGGGCGTGTGGATAGCTGTTTTGCCGAGTGTTTGGCTGTTAGAAAGCACACAAATTGGCAATGAAGCAGGATTGGCACATTCACACCCAAGCGTGATTTTATCATTCATCATTCCTTTTATCTTATTTCGTTTTTTTGATATTATTAAACCTTTTCCAATCAAATGGGTGGATAAAAATGTCTCTGGCGGCTTTGGCATTTTGATTGATGATGTTCTAGCTGGCATGATGGCAGGACTGGCAAGCTGTTTATTATTTTTTATCAATTAGCAAAAAGCATTGATGATGCTTACTTTTTCATATTATTACATATCATTGGGTGATGCACCATGTCTTTAAAAAAAATCTCTTTCGTCATGATCATTCTCATCATCGCCATTGGCGGCTGGTTTTGGCAACGACATCAAGCACCAAAAATAGAATATCTCACTGAGTCGGTGGCATTAAATGACATTGAAGAAACAGTGATTGCAGGGGGTCAAGTCTATGCTGAAGAGCTGGTGGATGTGGGTGCACAGGCAACTGGGCGAGTAGACAAGTTGCATGTCAAACTCGGTCAACGCCTTAAAAAAGGCGAGTTGATTGCTGATATTGATGCCACACAACAAAAAAATACCTTAAAGGACGAACAAGCCAGCTATCAAGCACTGATTGCTCAGCATGATATTAAAAAACTCCAGCTTGACCAACTCCAAAACGATTTTAACAAACAAAAACAAGGATTTGATGCGGGCATCATCTCACAGGTGGATTTTGATAAAGCCAAAAACGCCCTATCAGTTGCCAAAAAAGAGTTGGTTGCCAGCAACTCACAGTTAGAACAAGCAAAGCTTAAAATTGCCACGGCTAAGAATAACCTTGCGTATACTCGCATCACCGCACCCATTGACGGTGTCGTGGTGGCGGTCGTTACCAAAGAAGGTCAAACGATCAATGCCATGCAGTCATCACCGACAATCATTAAACTCGCTCAGATTGACACCGTACGCATTAAAGCCAAATTTTCTGAAGCTGACATTCCCAAATTAAAGGTGGGCATGGCGGCAAATGTGACCATCTTAGGCTTGCCAAATCAGAAATTTCACGCCACGCTGGAGGCCATTGAGCTGTCTCCCATCGCCGATGGTGCATCGTCTGGTGCGGTTTATTACTATGGTCTGCTTAGCGTACCCAATCCCAATCGTGAGCTATTTATTGGCATGACTGCCAATGTTAGTGTGATGATTGACAAAAAAGCACAGACACTCACCATCCCCCTAACCGCCTTAGGCAAGCAAGTCGGCACAGATGAATTTGAAGTGCAAGTCATGGAAAGTCAGGACAGTGCTACGCCCAATATCAGCACACGCACCGTCAAGGTTGGCATCAACGACAAAATCAACACAGAAATTCTGTCTGGATTAAAACAAGGTGAAAAAGTGATCGTCTCCCAGTCAGACGGCAATATAGAAACACTGGATTTGGGGCTGTAGCATGAATCACACACCCATTTTATCGCTGAAAAACATCACCAAAAAATTCGGCTCAGGTGATAATGAACTACAAGTGTTGCACGGCATTGATTTAGAAATTTTTGCAGGAGAAATGGTCGCCATCGTCGGTCAATCAGGCTCTGGAAAATCCACGCTGATGAACATCTTGGCATGCCTAGACGCACCAACAACAGGAAGCTATGTCATTGATGGCATTGCTACCACCGACATGGACAGCGATGAGTTGGCAAGGTTACGGCGAGATAAATTTGGTTTCATTTTTCAAAGATATCAGCTACTTAGCAGCCTAAATGCCTTAGAAAATGTTGCCATGCCTGCCATCTACGCTGGAACCAACAGTTACGAACGAGAGCAAAAAGCCCAAGCCTTACTCACAAAATTAGGCTTGCAAGAGCGGCTTTATCACTATCCCAATCAGCTTTCAGGCGGTCAACAACAACGAGTATCCATCGCACGAGCCTTGATGAACGGCGGCCAAATCATTTTTGCAGACGAGCCAACTGGTGCGTTAGACAGCAAAAGCAGCCGTGATGTGATGGACATTTTGACCAAACTCAATCAAGAAGGCCACACCGTCATTTTGGTGACTCACGATCCCAAAATCGCTCAGAGTGCTGGTCGCATCATTGAGATATCCGATGGTCAAATCCTAAGCGACACAAAACAAGCTGAAGACCACCTACCAAATACCTCACAAAAATTTTCTCAAACAATCAAACACACTTTTAACGCCCAAGCCATCAGTCGCATCAAAGAGGCCTTTCGCATGGCGGTTTTGACCATGATCGCCAATAAAATGCGAACACTCTTAACCATGCTAGGCATCATCATTGGCATTGCTTCTGTGGTATTGATTGTCGCATTGGGTAATGGTTCAAAGCAGCAAATCTTAACCCAAATCAACAGCATCGGTTCACCGACAATCACCATCTTTATGGGGACCATGAATAACGATGATGATGCCACCAGACCTAATGACTTAACTTTTGATGACATGCACGCACTTGAAAAATTACCTTTCATAGAAAGCGTGTCGCCTGATTTATCGATGAACGCACAAGCCCAATTCGGCAATCATACCAAGCTTGTACAAGTAGATGGTGTAGGACTTAATCATCATCGCTTAAAGAATGTGGCATTTGTCTTGGGGGGCATGTTTCGCCAAACAGATTTGGATCATTTTAGCCAAAAAATCATCATCAGTGAAAAAACCAAAGAAACTTTTTTCAAACAAGGTGACGCCCTAGGTCAGACCATTCTCTTAAACGGCGTGCCAACCACTGTCGTTGGGGTATTTAAGTACAAAGGCGTTGAAGCCAGCTTTGATCGTGGTCTAAAAGTCTGGCTTCCTTATCGCACTTACCAAGCCCGCTTTGCAGGCGAATCGCCACAACTTAGTAGCATCACCGTCCTTCTAAAAAAAGACCAGTCATCTGCCTTAGCAAGCGAAAACATCAGTCAAGTACTCACCAAAAGACACGGAAGGAAAGATTTTACTGTGTTTAATAGCGACAGCCTAGCAAAAACAGTGGAGAAAACCGCACAATCTTTGACTCTGCTCATTGGAGCGATTGCAGTCATCTCTTTATTGGTCGGCGGTATTGGCGTGATGAACATCATGCTGGTATCAGTTACCGAACGCACAGGCGAGATTGGCGTGCGTATGGCGGTGGGTGCTACTTATAAAGACATCGTTTGGCAGTTCTTGATTGAAGCGATGGTTGTCTGTGCTTTAGGTGGTGTTTTAGGCGTACTGCTGGCTTTTGGCTTGGGATTGCTGGTACGGCTTTTTGAAATTCAAGTGATGTTCTCTGCCACTTCCATCATACTTGCGGTAAGCTGTGCCAGCTTAATCGGTCTTATATTTGGATTCATGCCAGCTCATAAGGCAGCAAAAATGAATCCAATTGATGCTTTAAATAAAGGATAATCGCCATGTCAATCAAATCTTTTAGTGTGGTGTTAGCAGTACTGACACTATCAGCGTGCCAAACCGTACCAAAACAGCCAGTGCCTTTACCACACATACTCAACAACGAGCCGAAAGCATGCCTACATATTGATGACAAACTTTGCACCAGCGATTGGTGGCGTGTATTTAATGATGCCACCTTAAATGATTTCATGCGTGAAGTTGTGATACATAACCATGAATTATCCGTGGCAACACTCAACTTACAAAAAGCCATTTTGAGTCATCAAAAAACCAAAGATAATAAGAAAATCATGGTAAGTAACACCGCCTTAGCAGGTCATCGTGCACAAAAATCCCTCTCAACAGGCGAAATCAGATCATCAAGCAACTTTGATGTGAGTGTGAATGCCAGTTGGGAAGTTGATTTGTGGGGGAAACTGGCATTGCAACAAAACATCAGCGATTGGGAAATGCAAGCAAGCCGTGCTGATCGTCGAGCGGTATTTGTCAGCCTTACCGCAACTGCCGTCAGAGAGTATTTCAACCTTCTAGGCATTCAACAAAAACGCTTGGAGAACCAGCAAGCCTTGCAATACCAACAAAAACAACGCAAGTTTTTACAAAGTCAGCTAAAATTGGGGCTGATTGCCCCTGCCGACACCTTACCCATTGAACAAACCATCAACAACCTAAAGCAAATTGCTAACAATCTGGCACAACAAGAACAAGCCAGCCTATCCACACTGTCTTTATTAAGCCAGATTGATAAAAAAGATTTACAAAAACAGCTTGGCAATCAAAAATTCCCCCCAAACCTACCAACAGACATCAAGCATTCATCAATGGCTGTGATCAACCACCGACCAGATGTTCAAGCACAAATGTGGCGACTGACAGCAAGCCTAGTCCAGCAAGACCTCATCAAAAAAAACCAGTACCCAACATTGGTATTTACAGCAGGGGCAGGCTCACAGCATACGCATTTGCTGGATTTATTAAAAGTTCCTGTACTCAACTGGGGCATCTCACTAAACATTCCCAACTTAAACCCAAAGGACCACCAATATCATCTGAATCTTGCCAAAATCGATGAACACATCGCCACCTTAAATTATCAAGACAGCGTCTATAAGGCATTGTCAGATGTTCAAGACAAATTGGAAAACTTAGAAAATCTCAAACAAAACCACCAACTCATCTTAAAAGCCAATCAGCTTGCCAAAAAACAGTTGGCACATCAACAAAAACGCCATGAACTGGGATTCATCTCAATCAGAGAGCTGGAAGAAAGTAAAGAGCATGCCCGTCAAGCCCAAACGGCAGTAACAGACAGCGTGATCAATCAAGCCCAAGCCTTAGTCAGCGTCTATCAAGCGGTCGGCGGCATGGTCAATTCATAAATGGTCATGCTTATGCTATAATCACTTTATTTTTGTCGCAGGAAGTTATCATGTCATTGACCGTCATCATCATGTCCGCTGGCAAAGGCACTCGCATGAAATCTGCCAAGCCCAAAGTATTGCAGCCATTGGCAGGCAAGTCCTTGCTGGCACATGTTTTGGCCACCGCCAAACAATTAACCGCCCAAAAAACCGTTATTATTTATGGGTTTGAAGGTCAAAAGGTTAGGAATGCCTTTGTTGATAATGACATCGACTGGGTTGAACAAGCAGAGCAACTTGGTACAGGGCATGCTGTCAAAATGACCTTACCAGTGTTACCAAAACAAGGTAAAAGCTTGATTCTGTCAGGCGATGTTCCGCTGATTCAAGCAGATACACTACTAAGACTCGTTCAAAGCAGCAGCCCTTTTGCCATGCTGACAATGACCACCACCAACCCATTCGGCTTGGGTCGCATTCTACGCTGTGATGGCAAGGTGGTCGCCATCATAGAAGAAAAAGACGCCACGACCACCCAAAAACAAATCAGTGAAATTAACAGTGGCGTGTATTGCATCGCCAATGAAATCCTACATAAATATTTAGAAAATCTAGACAATGATAATGCACAGGGCGAATACTATCTGACAGACATCGTCAAAATGGCCGTTGATGATGGCATCATTATCGACACCGTATCACCCACATTTGCTTTTGAGATTGAAGGTGTTAATGACCGCATGCAGTTAGCACAATTAGAACGCACTTGGCAATCTCACCAAGCCAATGAACTCATGAAACAAGGCGTACACATCATTGACCCCGCCCGTTTTGATTTGCGTGGTCGTTTGACGGTGGGTCGAGATGTGAGCATTGACATCAATGTGATTTTTGAAGGTGATTGCGTCGTAGGTGATGATGTTAAAATCGGTGCAGGTTGCGTCATCAAAAATACTAAGATTGCCAGTGGTACTGTTGTCCAGCCATACAGCATTTTTGAGAATGCAGTGGTGGGTGAAAACAACCAAATTGGTCCTTTTGCACGCTTACGCCCACATGCGGTAACGGCTGATGAAGTGCATATCGGTAACTTTGTGGAACTTAAAAATACGCAGATGAAGCATGGTGCAAAAGCCAATCATCTGGCGTATCTGGGCGACAGTACGGTCGGTGCATCGACCAACATCGGTGCTGGCACGATTACTGCCAATTATGATGGCGTCAATAAATTCAAAACCACGATTGGCGATGAAGTGCGTATCGGCTCAAATACAGTGCTGGTCGCTCCCGTTACGGTAGGCAACAAGGCAACGATTGGTGCAGGCTCTGTGATTACCAAAGATTGCACCGATGGTAAGCTCGTGGTCGCTCGTAGTAAACAAGTAACCATTGAAGGGTGGCTGAGACCTGAAAAATCACCCACAGCCTAAACGCACAGCGATACCACCCAAACCATCAGACATTATCAAGACAGATGATTGAATCGTGCTTGATGGTTTTGCAAGGTTTTTCAAAGCTGTTTACTGAGATGGCGTTTGGCAAAATGAACCAAACAATACATGAATTCATGAACCAATAATAAAGAGATTAGCATGACCGATCTAAATATCCAAATCATTAACCACCCTCTTGTCCGACACAAGCTGTCTTTAATGCGTGCCATTGATTGCAGCACCTACCAATTTCGCACTTTAACCAAAGAGTTAGGACGCTTGATGGCGTATGAAGCAAGCCGTGATTTTGAAATTGAAACCTTTAAAATGCAAGGCTGGTGTGGTGAGATTGATGGCGAACAGATTAAGGGTAAAACACTCACACTCGTCCCAATTTTGCGGGCTGGACTGGGCATGCTTGATGGGGTGCTGGATTTGTTACCCACTGCTAAAATTTCTGTGGTTGGGTTGCAGCGAGATGAAGAAACGCTTGAGCCTGTGCCATTTTTTGAGAAATTTGTCAAAGATATTGATCGCCGTCCCGCCTTAATTTTAGATCCAATGCTTGCAACAGGTGGTAGTATGGTTGCCACCATTGACATGCTTAAAAAGCATGGTTGCACCAACATCAAGGCTTTGGTTTTGGTCGCTGCCCCAGAAGGTGTACGATTGGTCAATCAAGCTCACCCAGATGTAACCATATACACCGCCGCCCTAGATAGCCACCTAAATGACAATGGCTACATCATTCCCGGACTTGGGGATGCTGGGGATAAAATTTTTGGCACCAAAGCATGCTAAGTGTTTGTACGCTTTTTAGTAAAAAAATATCCACTTAGACCTGTGGATATTTTTTAGTGATTAAGCATCAGGCAATTTCGCCATCCAAATAGAGACCGCCAAACAAATCACACCCACCAATACCACCACCCACATCCAATCAGCAGGCAAGCGATAAGCCAAGATGACACAAGAAAGCATCATCATGCCCCATGCCAAGTATTTGGCAAAGCGTGGCATGGCACGATGTCTCTCCCAGTCACTCAACACCTTGCCAAAAACCCTGTGCCTAAGCAGATAATCATGAAATCGATCAGAACTTCTCGACCAGCAATATCCCGCCAGCAAAACAAATACTGTCGTTGGCAAGCCTGGCAACACCACCCCTAAGATGCCCAAACCTAAAAATACAAAACCTAGTAAAAAAAGCCCCCATTTCATCATGTGATTGGTGGATTTTTGGTGCTTATTAGGCTTGGTTGGTGATTTATTTTGGGGTAAATTCAACATAGACTCATCAAAAAACCATCATTTTTAGCTTGAAAATCACAAAAAAACCGTCATAATAACATAAGGTAGCATGATAAATGTAGCCAACTGATTGATATTGATAAGGTCTAAATATTAAATATAAATATCAAGTCAAGGCACCACCATCATAATCATATCACAAGCTTGTGATTTATCAAAAGTAAATCCTGATAAATCTGTCCAGGTTTTTATTGAGTACATCAATAAACAAAGATCATGAATGAAAGGTTATTTATGAGTAAGCCCACACTATCTGAAGCTTTAAAAGAGCATTCACGCACAACCCATGACGCCGTGGATCATTTGGTCATGAGCATGCAACCATTTGCCAATCATGACAACTACCGCAAATTCCTACAAGCACAGTTTGAGTTTCATAAAACCGTCCATCCAATCTATCAAAATCAAAAACTTGCCAGCCAGTTTGATGACTTAGCACAATTAAGTCGCCTAGATCGCGTGAAGTCTGACATGAAAGACTTGGCGGTTGAAGCTTACGATAAAGACATTGAACAGCCAAGCTATGATGAAGATGAGGCTGTCGGCTGGTTGTATTGCGTTGAAGGGTCAAATGTCGGTGCGGCAATTTTGTATAAAGAAGCAGGAAAGATTGATTTAACAGATGATTTTGGTGCTTCTCATTTGGCTGCTCATGCAGATGGTCGCATGCCACATTGGCGTTCGGTGAAAGCCAAAATTGACGCACTGCCATTTGACGAACAACAAAGACAAGCCGCCATGAAAGGTGCAGATGACGCATTTGCTTATTTTAAACGCTTGATTCGTCAAATATATGAAACAGAGTGAGTGATTGCCCAGTTGTTAATATCCAATCAAAAAAAACCAAACCCATGACGACAAGGGTTTGGTTTTTTTAATGAGAATGGCTTAATCGGTCAGTTTTTTTACCAAAAATCCTAGCTGTTCAACCACTTGCTCTTTTTCAAGCGGTGCTAGGGTGGCTTTGGTGTGAGGCTTGTCTTTTAAATATCGGCAAGCCACGCGTTTTAGGTCGTCTATTGTTACCGCCAAAATCTTAGCACGCAACGCTTGCTGATACACTCTATCACGACCATGAAGCTGAGCGAAACAGGACTTGACCGCCTCGCCTGCTGGCGAACCTGGCTTATCCATACCAGCGATGATGCCCATGATTGCTTCTTGTAGTTGAGATTCATCATGCTCATGATCAATCAACCAATCAATACTGGCCAAAAAATGAGCAAATGTCTCTTGGCAATTCGGATCTCGATAGCTATAAAACTTAAATGCCGCCGCATTACCATCAAAGCTTGCACCACCACCATAAGCACCACCTTTTTCACGAATGGCAGCATGCAGATAGCCATTACGCAAAAATGGAGCAAGCACCATCAGTGCAGGTGCGTCCTCATCGCCTGCGGTGGTTGCAGCGTAAGCGGCTGCATTATGATAAACATTGGTGGAGATCAGCCAGGCAATGTCTTGAGAATTATTACCATTCACAATCTGCGACAAATCATCAAATACTAACAGGTCTCTTGACACACGCTGAGATCTTGGTTGGGTATGAAGCGTTCGGCTGATTGTGCTTGTCAACACATCTGCCATCTCAGGTTCACAAACAACAATGACATCTTTTGGTAGACTGACGATGCGATCATGCAATGCCGCAAGGCGTTCAGACAGCACAGCCCACTTACCTTCTCCTTCTTGTGCCATAAAGGCTTTTAACGCAGACAGTGCAGGCAATCCTGAAAACGCATATTCAATCTTGGCCAATCGGCTAAAATTTTGGCTTGCCGTCTGCATTGCATAAGCATGACCTGAGCCAGCAAGGCGAGATTGCCAGCTGCCTTGTTTTTGCTGTAACAGTTCACGAATGCGGTCAACCTCACTAAAAATCGACTCGTCAAGCACTTGATTGACCAACTCAATCGCCTCAAGCTTGCGATTGAGTGCGCGGGTCGCCACCACAAAATAGCTACTCATCTTATCCTTGTTCACCGTATCGGTACGCTGACTGATGCGTGCCGTTACACCAGATGAGCAAGCTGCTTGTACCGCCTGAAATGCTCTGGCATCATGCTTGGTCGTGCCCACCTCGGACAATAGCGTCAGATAAATGGGCAGTAGCGGATCATCTAAAATCTCATCTGCACGCTCGCCTAAATCCATGACCACCTGATAATAATACAAGCCATTCGTACCTGCATGATATTCATACAGAGTGCGAGTCTTGCCGTCTAACACGATGGCTTTTTTATTGGCATCAATAAAACTGATGTCATTTGGAATGTCGTCAAGACCCACCTTTGGCAAGACATCAACATCATCAATCATCGCTTGGCGTTGTCGTAATTGTTGGGATTTTTGCTCTATTGTCATGCGGTCATGATCAGTCATCGTCTTGCTTAATTCGTCCAGCGCCACCTGCTCATCTGCCAATAACCGTTGAGCTTTTTGTTTGTCGGGAGATAGCGTTAAGCGTACACGATGCGGATTGTCTAACAGATGCTCTTTGATGAGTGATGGTATGAAATCTGGATTTTTCGCCTGTTGTCTTAGCCATGCCAAATGCCCATCAATCTGCCACACATCCAAAGGATTACCGCCATGAATCACCGTGCTAAATGCCTCAAGAATTAATGTCAGACCATATGGCATGCCATCGCCACCAATATGTCTTTGATCAAGCTCTATTTGATGTAGCACCGTCTCAATCATATCCGCATCCACACCTTGCTGCACAACCTGTTCAAGCAGGTCTAAAATACCCTTTTCAATATCATCAGCATATTCAACATCACTGCCACGAACCCCTGCATAAAACACCATTTCATAATGACTGTCATCAAGCCCCAATAAAGGGCTTGGAGCAGTGGCATGAACATAGCTTTCTAGATAGGCACGCAGCGGAGAACCTGAATGCTCTATCAACACCCCTTCTACCAGACGAAGTGCCAAGCGTTGTCTTGGATCATTGATGGTCGGCAATAACCACGATAACACATGATGCGTCATCTGCTTCTTATCATCATCTGCCGCATAGGTATCAAATACCTGCACAGGCTTGGTTAATCTCCGCTCTGTTACAGAGGTGAACTTTTTGCCCATTTTTGGACGCTCGATATCATCAAAACGACTCAGCACATGCTCACAAAGGTGTGCTTGGATAGCTTCCGCCTTGATATTGCCAAAGCTCATTATGATGGCATTTGACGGATGATAATGAACCTGATGAAATTTCACCAAATCCTCATGCGTCAATTCAATAATGTGCTTAGGATCGCCGCCAGAATTATAATGATAGGTTGTCGTCGGGAACACATGGGGAGTCAAGGCGTAATACAGCTGATCTATCTCACCACTCATTGCACCTTTCATCTCATTAAAAACAATGCCATGATACTCGGGCTTGCCCTCATCATTCATCTCAATGCGAATGCCCTCTTGGGCAAAGTCAAGCTCGTGAATGTTTGGAAAAAAGCACGCATCGGCATAGACGGATAACAGATTAAAAAAGTCATTGACATTTTGAGTGGCAAACGGATAGACCGTCCAGTCTGCTGCCGTCATCGCATTCATGAAAGTCTGCAAAGACCGCTTTATCATACTAAAAAATGGATCTCTCACAGGGTATTTTTCACTGCCACACAGCACCACATGTTCCAAAACATGTGCTTCACCTCGTGAACTCATCGGCTGTGTCGCAAAGCCTATCATCAAGGCATTTTCATCATAATCACATGCCAAATGATAATGAATCATTCCAGTATCCTGATGGCGATAATGCAGCACATCGATATCTAACGCCTCGATTTTTGTTTTACTAATAAGCTTAAAAGCATTTGGGACTGTCATGGCTTTTCCTAATTATCTGTTATCTATGAATACTTCTAACTCAAAAAAATGTCTAGTTTAGCATAATTTGATATAAAATAATGCACAATGAAGCCTAAAAAATGGTTAGAGTTTGCTTGATGGTGTTTTACAACGCTCCGCAACCCAAAAACAGTCATCATTGATACTGATTGGCTATCATCAATGATCATTAATTGCCAAACATATGACAAATGCCAAACCTTGACAATTTGGTTAGCAAATCATTCGTTTTTGGCAATTTATCGCCAAATTCAGCCCACCATTTTAAAAAGGCACAAAATAAAGCCCAGAGGTATTCCAAAACGGTAAGACAAGCAAATAAAATATCAACAAAGTCGCAAGCAACCCCACCAGCTTTTTATGCTTTTTTGATGCTTTATTAGATACAAAATCGGCAAAAATAACACAATCGGAATGACAAAGTTTAGTAGGTAAAACATCAATCACCTCAAATACAATTTTATTTCATTCATTGGGATTTTGGATAAATAATAATCGCTCACAAGCTGTAAATATTTGCCGTCAATCACAAGACATTTGGCGGATTTTTCTTTGTTATTACCCTCATCATCAAAAAAATCCACCGATACAGGGCAAAATACTTTGGTGTTGCCTAAATTCCAAGCAAAGTAGCCGTAAAGAGCGTTGGGGCTTATGCTATTAATATAATCATTAAGTTTTCTGCAACTCTTCATATTTTGATTTGTAAAAACATCTACTTGGCAATATTTACCCCAAAATACTGGTTCAAAATTATATTGATACTTTTTAATATCTTTTTCCGTTAAACCATTAATCGTATCTGACATGGCATTGCCATTATGTATGAGATACCAAGATGAATTTTGGGGTTTTTCTATAAATCTTGTTTTATAAAGAGAAACTTCATAATTACTAAAAACAGAAACATAGCATAAATAAAAAAGGACAAATAGAGCACTCGCAATATAAAAAGCATAATTATGTCTTTTGTTCTTATAGAAATATTCAAAAGATAAATAAGAAAAAAGCAAAGAAGATGAAAAAATAATAATTGAAAAAATATAGAACAATATAAAAGTTTTAGTATTTTCCAGTACGCCCAATGTAGGAATAATGACAAATAAAAAATGTAAACACACAGGTAATATATGCAGCATAGCAATTGCAAGAACCCAAATACTATTTTCCTGTATATTGTTTTTGTATAATTTATTTTGATTTAAAAAAATAAAACCATATGCTATATTAAAAAATATAAATACAAAAGTTAAAAAATTTAAAATATTACTATAATATTTATTGAGAGAAGTACTTAATATTGAGTCAGCAAAAAATATTATTGTGAAAATTCCAATAAACCAAAACATACTCCAATAAACAAACTTAGCATAATAAATGATGTCTCTTTTTTTATTTTCATAAAAAAATGTATTTTCTATAATATTAAAAAATAATTTAATAATATTTATAGAAAATCCAATTACAGATATGAAAAATAGTGTTATAAATAATAATACTGGTATTAATAAAGAAAAAATTAACTTATTAGCATTTAAAATAAACTTTATCACATTTTTTAATTTTGGATTTATACTGAGTAATTTATTTTTATTTTTTGATGAGCTATTTTGGGAAATTTGTTTCTTGCTACCTGGATTTAAAAAATCACTAGAGATATTATTTAGTATTATGTTTATAAAAAAAGGAGACAAAAAACCAAACGATAAGATAATATAGAATATAATATGAACAATAAAAATTGAGACGGACACATTAGATGCTGAAATATTATCAGGGAATAAAAATAAATGATTTATCTTTTTTAGATACAAGTAAACATTGATTCCCCCAAAGATAATGCCAAAAATTGTAGCGATGCTGATAAATTTAATTAAATACTCAAAAATAGCATTTAACTTCTTAAATTGAAAATTGTTAGAATTATGTTGTATTTCAAAATCCTGGCAGACACCGATATTCTCTTTATCTTTTAAATCTTTTATTGGCATTTTTTATCCTTGAAATCAAAAAAAACACCAAGCAACTTAAATTGCTTGGTGTGATAATATTAACCCCCAATCTTCTTATATTTCATTCTCTTAGGCGTGGCATCTGCCCCAAGTCGTTCTTTACGCCATTTTTCATATTCTGAATAATTGCCGTCAAAAAATTCAGGCTCTTCATTTTCAAACGACAAAATATGCGTACAAATACGGTCCAAGAACCATCGGTCGTGCGACACCACCATGACCGTACCAGGGAACACCTGCACCGCATCTTCCAAGGCACGCAAGGTTTCCACATCAAGGTCGTTGGACGGTTCGTCAAGCAAGATGACATTCGCCCCTTGTTTTAAGGTTTTGGCAAGTTGTAAGCGATTGCGTTCACCGCCCGACAGATTGCCCACCAGTTTTTGCTGGTCTTGACCTTTAAAGTTAAAACGCCCAATATAAGCACGGCTTGGCGTGGTGTACTCGCCCACGGTAATCATATCAAGCCCGTCCGAGACTTCTTCCCACACGGTTTTGTTGTCGTCCAGATTATCACGCACCTGCCCCACATAGGCGACTTTCACGCTCTCGCCCACTTCTACCGTGCCAGTATCGGGCTTGTCTTTGCCGGTAATCATATTAAACAGCGTGGTTTTACCTGCACCGTTCGGCCCAACAATCCCCACAATCGCCATTGGCGGCACGGTAAAGGATAAGTTTTCATACAGCAAACGACCGTCAAAGGATTTGGAGATGTTCTTGACCTCAATGACTTTATTACCTAGGCGTGGTCCTGGTGGGATATAAATTTCTGCTGTTTCATTACGCTGTTGGAACTCACGAGAGTTCATCTCTTCAAAGCGTTCTAGGCGGGATTTGGATTTGGCTTGCTGACCTTTTTGATTTTTGCGTACCCATTCTAGTTCTTGCTTTAAGGCTTTGGCAAAGGCTTCTTCTTGCTTTTGTTCTTGTTCTAGGCGTTTATTTTTTTGTTCTAGCCATTCGGTGTAGTTGCCTTGATACGGATAGCCATAGCCACGGTCAAGCTCCAAAATCCACTCAGCAACATTGTCAAGGAAATAGCGGTCGTGGGTAATCGCCACAATCGTGCCTGAATAATCTTTTAAAAATCTTTCAAGCCACGCCACACTCTCAGCGTCTAAGTGGTTGGTCGGCTCATCAAGCAGCAGCATATCAGGCTTAGATAAAAGCAGTCGGCACAATGCCACACGGCGTTTTTCACCGCCAGACAGCTTAGAAACATCAGCGTCCCACGGTGGCAAGCGAAGTGCGTCCGCTGCTTTTTCAAGCTGGGTATTTAGGTTGTGAGCGTCCCACGCTTGAATGATGTCTTCCATTTTGCCTTGTTCTACGGCAAGTTTGTCAAAGTCAGCATCAGGTTCGGCATATTCGGCGTAGATTTGGTTTAGGCGTTCAAGGGCATCTAGGGCTTCACGCACACCATCTTCTACATTGCCACGCACATCTTTGGCAGGGTCTAGCTGGGGTTCTTGGGGTAAATAGCCAACTTTAATGCCTGCTTGGGGGCGAGCTTCACCACTGTATTCGGTGTCCACGCCTGCCATAATGCGTAGCAAGGTGGATTTGCCTGCACCGTTTAGCCCCAATACGCCAATTTTGGCACCTGGGAAAAATGACAATGAAATGTCCTTTAAAATCTCTCGCTTAGGCGGGATGATTTTGGACACTTTGTTCATTGTATAAATATATTGAGCCATAGCTATCCTTTTGATTTAAAAGAAAAATTTTAAAAATTGACCACACTCTTATTGCTAAGATCAATGGTAAGCTTAACCGCTTATTATCGCATTGTTTTGTATGGCTAGCAAGGTGTTTTGTCTGAGATTTTCCAGGGTGAATATACATCAATGATTGATGTATATTCACTAATGATAAATAATAAAAAAGAAGCTGGCACATATAATGTACACACCATCATAAAAAACCAATCGCCATAACACGACAAAAGTCAATTGAAAGCCACCTAAATTCTTCGCGACAAAAATTTACTGTCGAGCATCAAATATTTGCTAGGTATGCAAAATAATGCAGTTATGCAATGCCATCACAAAATACGATTGACAATACAACATCATCTGGTTTAAGCAGCCAATCTGACACAACCCACAAATTTTTTATAAAATTCTTGCCCAATTATTAAAATTTACTAATTTTTATAACAATCATACTGCTTTCTTTCTTAAAATAAAAATTGTATAATAAAACCTCCCAATCTTAAAGGAATTGTTATGAAAAATATTCTACTACCTCTTGCAATTGTTGCTTTAGTCAGTGCCTGCGCCACCAATCAAAAAATTCAACCAGTTAAACCGCACACTCATACACATCACGATCACGACCATCACGACCATGGTTGGGATTACGCACATCCAGAAAAATGGGGCGATCAGGAAGTCAATCGTCTGTGCAAAACAGGTGTTGGTCAGTCGCCCATCAACATTCATCAGGTTACCAAGCCAGCACCCAACTCAAAAGGTCAATTCAACCTAAAATCAAATTACCACACAACAGACTTTGAAGTGGTCAACAATGGCCACACCATTGTCTTTAATGCCAAGAGCGATAATAATACCCTAAGTATCAATGGCGTTAATTACAAATTGCTACAATTTCATTACCATGTACCAAGTGAACACACTGTCATGAATGCGTTCTATCCACTAGAAATTCATTTCGTGCATCAAAACGCCAGTGGCAATCTAGCAGTTGTGGGCGTATTGGTAGATAAAGGTGCCCACAACGCTGATTTCAATAAAATCTTAACAAACCTACCTACAACAGCAGCAACCAAAGGTATGCTAAAAAACTTTAATATTGAAACCTTAATGCCAAAGAATAGTGCAACTTACGCCTATGACGGATCATTAACCACACCTCCTTGTAGTGAACAAGTACAATGGCTCCTAAAAGCCAATCCAATAAGCGCAAGTACTGCACAGCTCAATACGCTATCAAAATTGTACAATGGGAATAACCGTCCAGTGCAGCCACAAAACAATAGAACAGTTTATGTAATTGAGTGATTTTTTAGCTTTTTTATCAAGAAAGCATCTTGATGGTGCTTTCTTGATAAGCCCCTACCCAATCCTACTTAAAATCAAAAAATCTCCTATTTGGGTTCTATTAAACCCAAAAGGCTTTTATCTTGTTGGCAGGTTTGAGTAAGACAATCAACCCAGCATCACAACAAGACTCAATCAATTTTTAACAAATGGGCGCACCACTTTTTCAAACCAGCCATCTTTAATAAAAATGGCGATCTCCCAAAATAGAAAACCGCCATTTAGATACAGTTGCCATCACTGAATGACCGCCACCCCAGTTTTGCTTTGCAATTCATCAAAACTGACACCATCTGCAAGCTCAATAAGTTTCAATCCCTTGTCGGTAACATCAAGCACTGCCAAATCAGTAATAATGCGATGCACCACGCCTTTGCCTGTCAAAGGCAAATCGCAATGCGGCTTGATTTTAAACGAGCCGTCTTTGGCGGTATGCTCCATCAGCACCACCACTCTTTGCACGCCTGCCACCAAATCCATCGCACCGCCCATTCCCTTGACCATTTTGCCTGGTATCATCCAGTTGGCAAGATCGCCCTTTTCAGACACTTCCATTGCCCCCAAAATCGCCAAATTGACCTTACCGCCACGAATCATCGCAAAGGACTGAGAACTACTAAAAAAACTTGCCCCTTTAACGGTGGTAACCGTTTGCTTGCCTGCGTTAATCAAATCAGGGTCAATGGTGTCCTCTGTGGGAAATTCACCAATCCCCAATAGACCATTTTCTGATTGAAGCATCACGCTTACACCTTTTGGGATATAATTGGCAACCAAAGTTGGCAAGCCAATACCCAAATTGACATAATAGCCGTCTTTTAGTTCACTGCTTGCACGCTGTGCCATTTGCTGTCTTGTCCACGCCATTTTTTGCTCCTAGATTATTGGTCTTGTTTGATAGTACGCTGTTCAATGCGTTTTTGTGGATTTTTATTAACCACAATGCGATGCACATAAATGCCAGGCAAATGAATGTCATCAGGGTCAAGCTCGCCTGTTTCTACCAACTCTTCCACTTCTACCACGCAAATTTTGCCAGCAGTTGCCACATCAGGGTTGAAGTTTCTGGCAGTTTTGTTAAATATCAAATTACCTGCTTTGTCCGCCTTGTATGCCTTAACAAGGGCAACATCAGCCGTCAATGACCGTTCGAGCAAATACTCCGCTCCGTCAAACTCACGCAATTCTTTGCCGTCCGCCACCTGCGTTCCCACGCCTGTTTTGGTATAAAAAGCAGGAATGCCAGCACCACCAGCACGCAATTTCTCAGCAAGCGTGCCTTGTGGTGTCAGCTCCACTTCCAGCTCACCACTTAAAAATTGGCGTTCAAACTCTTTGTTTTCACCGACATAAGAGGCAATCATTTTTTTGATTTGGCGAGTTTGTAATAATAGCCCCAAGCCAAAGTCGTCCACGCCTGCGTTATTGCTGATACAAGTCAAACCCTTGACACCGCTATCACGCAATGCCAAAATCAACGCCTCTGGAATACCACATAAGCCAAAACCACCAATGGCAAGGGTTTGACCGTTTTTGACAATGTCTTTTAATGCTAATTCGGCACTGTCATACACTTTTGAAGTCATAAAACACTCCTGTTTTGTTAAAAATATGTTTATGTTAAAAAGAAAAATCCGCCTGTGATAATCACACCTGACGCCACCAAAACCATTAAACAATAACCCATAATGGCACGTGCATCAAGCCCTGCAATACCAAGTAACGGCAATGCCCAGAATGGCTGAATCATATTTGTCCACGCATCACCCCACGCAATCGCCATAGCCGTTACAGCAGGGTCTACGCCCAATTTGACGCCAGCAGGTATCATCACTGGTCCTTGCACAGCAAACTGGCCCCCACCTGATGGCACAAAAATATTGACAAGTCCTGCACTCAAAAAAGCCAAGACAGGGAAAGTGTCTTTAGAGGCGACATTCACAAAAAATTCGCTAATCTGCGAACCAATAGAGATACCATCTACACTCGCCCCTGTCATCAAACCCATAATCCCCCCATAAAATGGGAACAAAATCACAATACCTGTGATGCCATTGATACCACCGTCTACCGCACGGTAGTAGCGTTCTAGCGAGCCGTGAGCCAGCAAACCGACAAATAAAAATAAACCAATGACAATATTTAAACCCAAACTAAAACCATTTTCGCCAAATTCTGCCACATAATAAAGCAGTGCCATACCTAAAAGCAACACAGCTACCATACGGCCATCATCCAGTTTTTGTGCAGGGGTCGTGCGTGGTGGTAACTGGTATTGTTGCTCTTCAATGAGTTTTGGGTCAATAAGCGTTGGCTTTTTGGGTTGCATAAAACGGTTTAATAATGGAATAATAACAAGCAAAAGCACAACGATAATCAAGTTATAACCAGAAAATAAAGTTTGTGATACAGGTACAGCTTCTGTGATAACATCACCTGTCAATTTTTTTAGAGTGTCTCCGCCAGAGCTTAAGGTCAAAGGCACCGAGCCTGACAGCCCGCCGTGCCAAATCACAAAACCTGAATAAGCCGAAGCCACCAATAAAGGATAGTCCACATTTTTGACTTGTTTGGCAATCGCTTTGGCAAATACCGCACCTACAACCAAACCAAATCCCCAATTCAGCCACGAACCAACCAAACCAACTAAGGTAACCACCACAATCGCTGTGCTAGGCGACTGGATACGACTTGCCAATTTGCTTAACAATTTTTGCACAATCGGTGCATTGGCAAGGGCATACCCTGTTACCAAAATTAACGCCATCTGCATCGCAAAGCCGTGTAGCGACCACAAGCCTTTACCCCAATGTCCTGCCATTTGTAGAGCGGATTGTCCTGTCAAAGCCAGACCTGCAACAAAAGCGATAAAGGTTAAAATAATAGAAAACACAAACGGTGAAGGCAAATAGCGGTTCACCAATTGTACGCTTGCGTTGGTAATCAGTTGTAACATAGCAAAATCCTTTTAAAAATGAAAAAATCACCAATTTACATTCTAACGCCTACCGCATTCCCCAACCGTGGCTGGCAATAAACGACTGCCCTGTAAAGACATTGCTGTCAAATGCTGCTAAAAATAAGGCAAGCTCACTAATATCTTGCGTGGTGGTAAACTCGCCGTCCACCGTTTGCCCAAGCATAATATTTTTCACCACTTCTTCTTCGGATATTCCCTTTTCACGAGCTTGTTCGGGGATTTGTTTTTCTACAAGCGGTGTTTTGACAAAACCTGGACAGATGGTGTGGCTACGCACATGATGCTCCGCCCCTTCTTTTGCCAATACTCGGCACAGTCCAAGCAGTCCGTGCTTGGCGGTTACATAAGGGGCTTTGTAAAGCGATGCTTCGTGCGAATGCACCGACCCCATATAAATCACCGTGCCAGATTTTTGGGCGTACATATATTTTAGCACCGCCTGCGTGGTCAAAAATGCCCCATCCAGATGAATGGCAAGCATTTTTTTCCAGTCATCAAAAGCAAGTTTGTCAATGGGATCGATGATTTGCACGCCTGCATTGGAAATCAAAACATCAATTGTACCAAATGCTTTGGCAAAGCTGTCCACGCCTGCCACGACTTCATTTTGGTCAGCGACATTCATCACAATGGCAAGTGCCTGACCGCCTTCTGCAGTGATTTCATCACAAACGGCTTTGGCATTGGCTTCATTGATATCCGCCACGCCAACGCTTGCTCCTGATTTGGCAAATGCCAATGCCATCGCTTTGCCAAGCCCAGACCCTGCACCTGTGATCAGAGCGGTTTTGCCTGTTAAATGATAAGAAATACTCATTAGATTTTCCTTCTAAAAAACATTATTAATTCAGCACCAATCAATCTTAAAACGACCCAAAAATCGTCCCTAGCACAATGACACCAATCATCGCCAAAAATGGTATGGCAATCGTTACTGCGGCGACATTCAAGTATGATTGTTTGTGGTTTAAATGACAAATAGACAGCAATGTGATTACCGCACCACAATGAGGCAGAGTATCAAAACCACCCGATGCCATCACCGCCACACGGTGTAACAACTCTGGGTCAATGTTGTTGGCAATCGCCATATCAAGATAATCCTTACCCAATGTCTGCAAAGTGATTGACAAACCCCCTGATGATGAGCCTGTAATCCCTGCCAATGCAGTCATTGCCACCGCTTCTGAAATCAGAGGATTGTTTGGTGCTATTGACAGCACACCATCTTTGATGATTGTAAAACCTGCCAGTGCCGCAATCACCGCACCATAACCCACTTCCGATGCGGTATTAAAAATCGGCAACATTGAACCATAGACGCCTGTATTGACAGAAGATTGTAAGTTTTTTAGACGCTTTAAGTTAAAAACAACCAACACCGCACAAGAAATCAACAACGCAATGATGATTGACCAAATTCCCAACTGACTTTCAACCACCAAATTAGGGAATTTTTCATTTAAAAAGCCAAAATCCACTTTTGGAAAAACCACATAAGTCAGTAAGGCGTTAATGCAAATCACCAAAATCAGTGGCAATACTGCCAATAAAAACGGCATATCACTCGTCGCCAAAGCGTCTTTTGCACCATCATTATGTTCGCCATAGCCCTCACCTTTATCGGCGGCAAGTTTTGCTTGGCGCTTTAACCAAAACATACCAAGACCAAAAATGAACGCCGAAGCAATCAGACCAAGACCAGGGGCTGCGAAGGCATTGGTACCATAGTATGGGATGGGGATGGCATTTTGAATGGCTGGCGTTCCAGGCAAAGCCGTCATGGTGAAGGTAAATGAACCCAAAGCGATGGTGGCAGGAATGAGTCTTTTGGGGATATCAGCTTCACTAAATAACTTTTTGGCGATGGGATAAATCGCAAATGCCACAACAAACAGCGACACACCACCATAAGTCAACAGGGCACACACCAAGACCACCACCAAAATGGCATGCTTGGCGGTGAGTTTTTGAGTTATTGCGTTGACAATGGAGGTTGCTGCACCAGAATCAGCCATCAACTGACCAAACAATGCCCCAAGCAAAAAAATGGGGAAAAATTTAACCAAATAATTACCAGCAGACTTCATGAAAGTTTCGCTATAAGCAGGCAGTAATGTCGCCCCATCGCCAGATAACAATACTGCGATTGCTGCCATTAAAGGAGCGATGAGAAGTACCGTCCAGCCACGATACGCAAAATACATCAATAAAATGAGCGAAATGATGATGGGCAGCGTTGCCAACATGATAAGTTTCCTTTTTATACCGTGATGTCTTAAAGCAAATGCCCATCCTAATCCCACATCACTTGGTGAGCAATCTATTGCTTACTGGCAGGCATTTTAACACTAATATTTCTTTGTAAGCAATCATGAATACTGGCGAATAAAGCACGCCAACCACCCGCCGTTCTGTCAAGCACTCATTGACTGTCATACTTAGCAAATCTTAGCCCAACACATGCACAAGCCACAATGCCAGTGACGGCATGAATACCAACGCTAAAATGCGTGTCAAATCCGCACATAAAAATGGCACCACACCTTTGTAAGTCTCTTTAATCGCAACATCTTTGGCAAGACTATTGATCACAAAAATATTCATACCAACAGGCGGTGTGATCAAACCGATTTCTACCACCATTAACGCCAACACACCAAACCACACGGCTTTATCAGTCGGATTTAGTCCCCAAAAATCCATCCCCATAATGATGGGAAAAAACACAGGAATGGTCAGCAAAATCATAGACAAGCTGTCCATGACACAGCCTAATACGATATAAATGGCAATCATGACGAATAACACTGTTAAGGGTGCCATGCCACTGCCCAACACCCATTGAGCAAGCTCATATGGCATTTGCGACAAAGCGAAAAAAGCATTTAACACATCCGCACCAATCAAAATCAAAAAAATCATGGCAGTCGATGCTGCTGTATCAAGAAGTGCCTGCACAAAGCCATCTTTGGTCAATTCTTTGGTCAAAAAAGCCAATATTCCAACCGCAACCGTACCAACTGCGGCTGCTTCGGTTGGGGTAAAAATACCGCCATAAATCCCACCAATCACCAATGTAAAAACCGCCACGACTGGCCACACGCCTTTTAGCAACCTGATGCGTTCCGACCAGCTGACATAAGGCATTGCAGGACCACTGTTAGGCACCACACGCACATAAATTGCAATGGCGATCATGTACCCCAACATGGCAATAACCCCAGGAATCAGTGCTGCCATGAACATTGAGGCGACATTCTGTTCGGTCAGTACTGCATAAATCACCAAAACCACTGATGGCGGAATCAAAATACCCAAAGTGCCACCTGCCGCCAAAGCACCTGTGGACAAGGCATCAGAATAATTAGCGCGTTTTAGTTCAGGCAAGGCGACTTGCCCCATCGTTGCAGCCGTGGCCAAAGACGAACCACAGATTGCCCCAAAGCCTGCACACGCTCCTACCGCACTGATTGCCGCACCACCACGATAATGCCCCAAAAAGGCATTGGTAGTTGCAAACAATCGCTTGGACAATCCGCCTCGAGAAGCTAAGTTACCCATCAATAAAAACAGTGGTACCACAGATAGGTCATACACTGAAAATCTTGCAAAAGGCATACTTTTTAAGTAGTTTAATAATGGCAGCCATCCTGCAAGCATGGCATAACCCAATGCCCCAGCAACCAGCATGGCCACACCGATATGAATACGAAACACAAGTAAAAATATCGTAAAGCCACCCATTGCCAAACCAATAACCATCGAATCCATCACACAATCCTTTTTATTTAATATCGTACTGTTTAAAGAATCGCCAAGCAGTATAGAACGCCGTCAAGGCCAGCAAGAAAAAGCCTGGTGCAATCGTCACATGAGCCAACCATTCTGGCAATCCCAAAATCATGGTTTTCGTGCCATACTTAAAAGCCGACACCGCACCAAAATAGCTACGCCACATCAGCACAAGCGCCACCAACCCCAATAAAATGCTGGCAAAAATATCCAAGAATTGTTTGATCACCGCAGGGGCTTTTAAAGTAAAAAAATCCACAATCACATGTGCTTTTTTCATTTGAGCATATGGTAAAAATGCGGCAATCGCTAACGCACAGCCAATTTGCACAAGCTCAACATCCCCCTTAATCGGCGTATTAAAAACTGAACGACCGATGACACTGGCGGTCGATAGCAGACAAATACCTACCAAAATTACCACCCCACCAAAAGCAGACAGCTTAGACCACGCCCACAAAAATCGACCAATTGGGTCGTTCGGTTTGTCCTTACATATCTCAATTTCAAAGGCATCTGTCATAATCACTCCATTGCATGATTGAATAAGCACTCATCTTACGATAAGTGCTTGTGGTTGATTATCAAAGGTTAGTTAGCAGAGGTCGCCATCAGTTCTTTAGCACGATTGATCATTGCCTGACCATCATAACCCTTATCATTCATCTCATCGACCCATTGCGTCTCAACCTTGCGTGTGGCATCTTGAATGCGTTTGACTTCATCAGAGCTGATGGTATTGATCAGATTACCTCTGTCCACCGCCTGCTGACGCGCTTGGGTAATCTCTTCATCCCATGCTTTGCCAATGCTTGCGGAGAATTCTGCACCAGAGTTGCCATCAATCACTTTTTTTAGATCGTCGGACAGACTGTCGTATTTTTGCTTATTCATCACAATGCTAAACAATGCACTATATAACACGGGGTCAGGACTGTTTATCTCAGAGTGATACTTGGTCATTTCGTGCAGCTTTAAGGTAGGTACAACTTCCCAAGGCAAAATATAGCCATCAACCACCCCTTTTGAAATGGATTCTGATAAGCTTGGCAAAGGAATGTTCACAGGCGTAGCTCCTAATGCTTCCAACATCTTATTGGTTAAGCGAGTCGGAGCTCGCATTTTTAATCCCTTAAAGTCTTCTAGCTTGGTGATTGGGCGGACATTGTTATGAATTTGTCCACGATCATGCACATTAAATGCCAGAGGTTTGACTTTTTCAAAATCTTTTTGACCAAACTCCTCGTACATCTGCCAAGCCACTCGACTGCTCTTTTCGCCATCGACGGTCATGAAAGGCAATTCCATCACTTCCATACTCGGAAAACGCCCGGCGGTATAGCCTGGCAAAGTCCATACAATATCTGCCACACCATCAGTCACTTGGTCAATCAATTGGGCTGGAGTGCCGCCAAGTTGCATGGCAGGATAAAATTGACAGCTTAGCTTGCCATTTGACTCGGTAGCGATTTTTTCACACCATGGCTCCAATACCTTTTTTTGACTCATGGCGGTCGCTGGCCAAAAATGAGTAACTTTCAATACCACTTTTTCATCGCCATCGCTTGAATTGGTTGTGGTCTGTGTGCCAATATCATCCGTACAAGCACTCAGCATCAATGCCATCGCACCCATCAGTGCCAATTTTACTCGTCTAACTTTCATGTTAACACTCCTAAAATACCATTTAATTAATTGTCATTCACTCCAAGAGAGCTTCACTGCCTTGATTATTAAACCTCAACTGTGCATAAAAAGGAAAATCGTTTTTTTAATTTATTTATATAAATATACGATAAATATCGACAACATTATTTTTTAAAATACTCTCAATCCACCCAATCAAAGGAATGATCCATGAAATCCATTCATATCAATAAAAAATCGCTTGCCATCGCTGTTGGCTTAATACTATCTGGACTCAATCTATCTACCTATGCCAGTCCTGCACCAACCAAGCCGAACATCTTAGTGATTATGGCAGATGATTTAGGCTGGTCGGATATTGAGCCTTACGGCTCAGAGATTGACACGCCCTATCTGAATGAACTTGCTAAACAAGGCATCAGCTTTACCAACTTTTTCGTATCGCCCTATTCATCACCCAGCCGTGCAATGTTTTTGACAGGAGCGGACCCACATCAAGTTGGGCTTGGCAACATCTATGAGCTGAACACACAAGAGCAATCCGCCGCACCCAATTATGTTGGACATTTAACCAACAACAGCATCACGATTGCACAGCGATTAAAGCAAGCAGGCTACCATACCATATTGTCTGGCAAATGGCATTTGGGTAAAAAACGAGAGCACCAACCGAATGCTTGGGGGTTTGATGACGCTTTTGCCCTACTCAATGGTGAAGCGAACAACTGGCGTTATCAAGACAAGCTAGATTCACCAGACGGAAAAGACTTATATGGTCATAATGGCATGGATGCTCAGCTACCAGAGGGCGAGTTTTCGACAGACTTTTACACCGATTATTTGATAAATAGCCTACGCAAAAAAGACGACAATCAACCGTTTTTTGCTTTTCTATCCTATACCGCACCACACTCACCGCTACAAGCCCCCGATGCGTACATTCAAAAGTACGCAGATCAATACATGGACGGGCCACAAGCATTGGCAAAACATCGCCTAGCCAACCTAAAATCGCTTGGACTGATTGATGAGCATGTCAGACCGCACGAGCTTGTCAATGTGGCAGATTGGGGCAGTCTAAGCGACGACGCCAAAAAAATAGAAGCTAAGCGCATGCAACTGTACGCTGCCATGATTGACAATATGGATCACAACATCGGTCGTGTCATCAATCATCTAAAACAAACAGGTCAATACGACAACACCATCATCTTTTTCCTCTCCGACAATGGGGCAGCGGGAGCATCTCGTGAAGCTTCTAAAAAATGGGGTGGCTGGATCAGCCAATCTCGCCTTAACGACTATGACAATATGGGCAAAGCAAACAGCTATGTTTCAACAGGATCAAGCTGGGCGCAAGCTTCGATGACACCATTTGCATTATTTAAGGGTTACATGAGCGATGGGGCAATCCGTTCACCACTCATCATTTCGGGCAAAGGCATCTCATCAGGCGTGTCAGGCAAATATAGTACAATGCTTGATTTGGCACCCACCATCTTGGATTTGGCAGGAGTGAGCAAAGACACCCCTGTTGACAAAACACCCTTACAAGGCTTGAGTCTAAAAGAAACCCTAGCAAACCCAACCAAAACCCTCACTCAACCCGACACGCCTTATGTCTTTGAGATGCGTGGTGGCAGGCAGGTGCGTTTAGGCAACTTTAAAGCAACATTTTTAAGCACATTACCCGCAGGCATTCCTTCTGACAAGCTACCTGTTGGCAAATGGCGACTTTTTGATATTGTCAATGATCCCAGCGAGACGACGGATATTGCTGATTCACACACTGATATACTGTCGCAAATGCTGGATGCTTATGATAAATATTCAACCGACATGAAAGTCGTCGAACTAAGCCCTACCCGTCCAGTGCCAAAAGCTGATGGAAAATGACATGAAACATCGTGATCAATCAGTCAGCAAGGATAAGTTTGCCTTTGCTTACCATGCAATGCTCAAGCCATCTGGTTCTAAATGCAACATTGATTGTGATTATTGCTTTTATCTGCACAAGCAAGAACTTCTAGCTCAGCCAGAACACCCACGCATGGACATGACAACCCTTGAAAAACACATCAAACAATACATACAAGCCCAAACCACTGACGAAGTGGTCTTTACTTGGCAAGGTGGCGAACCAACCATCATGGGTCTTGATTTTTTTAGACAGGCAGTCACCTTACAAAAATATCATGCCAAACCCAATCAACGCATTGTTAATGATTTACAGACCAATGGTCTGCTACTAGATGATGCTTGGTGCCAGTTTTTAAAACAAGAAAATTTCTTAGTGGGTATTTCTATTGATGGGCCTGCAGAATTGCACGACAAAATGCGAAAAACCAAAAATAAAAAGCCTACACATGCTTTGGTCATGCGTGCGATAGACAAATTACATGCTCATCAAATCCCCTTTCACGCTCTTTGTGTGGTGAATGCTTATAATTCACAAGAACCCATGAAAGTTTATCACTTTTTGCGTGATGATGTTCGCCCCAGAATGATTCAGTTTTTGTCTGCCGTTGAACCCATTTACTTTAATCAGCGGCCCACAAAGTACATTTTTAGGCAAACTGGCCTCCACAACTCATCCACCCATAGCGCCACAACCGATTGGTCCGTCAATCCTAAGGCATGGGGTGATTTTTTGTGTGTCATTTGGCAAGAATGGTTTAGGCGTGATATTGGCAAAGTATTTATCGACCAGTTTGAAAATACAATCAGTCAAGCATTAGGTCTTGGTGCCCAAAAATGCATCACCGCACCCATCTGTGGCAAAGCAGTCGCGATTGAACACGATGGCAGTGTCTATAGTTGCGATCACTTTGTTTACCCAAGCTATCGACTGGGCAATATTCATCACACACATCAAGGCTCTTTGGTATTTAGCGAACAACAAGCGAGCTTTGGCTATGCCAAGCATTTAAAACTACCCAATGATTGTCGGCAATGTGATTATCTTAATCTATGCTGGAGCGAATGCCCAAAAAACCGTTTTACTGCCGACTCCACAGGTGAGTTTGGCTTGAATTATTTATGCCAGGGATTAAAAATATTTTATCGGCAAGTCACCCAAGACTTACCGAAAATATGTGAAAAAATAGGCATGTGATGACAGATTTCATGTCATGATGATTCAAGTTACTCAAAATCCACTTGTTTTTCTGGACTGGCTTGAATGAATGCTTCTAGCTGATTGCAACGCTCTGCCACTTTTAAAATGTTGGGGAAATCTGTCAAGTCCACCTTGAAACGCTTGGCATTATAGACTTGTGGAATGAGCAAGCAGTCTGCCATAGTAATCGTATTACCAAAACAGTATTGACCTCCATGCTTTAACAGCAGTTGCTCCAGGGCGGTAAAATTCAATCGTATCCAATGAGCGTACCAAGCGTGTTTTTGTTCATCACTGACATTCAACTCACTCGACAAATACCGCAAAACTCGCAAATTATTCAAAGGATGAGTGTCGCAAGCGATGATATGGCACATGGATAAGACAATCGCTCTATCAATATGGGCAGATGGCAAGAGTGGTTTTTTTGGGTGATGGGCTTCTAAATAATCCAAAATTGCCATAGATTGTGTGATGACTGTGCCATCATCCAACTGCAAACTTGGAGTCAATTCGCTTGGGTTCTGATTGCGATATTCGTCTGCATGTTGCTCACCTTTGACCAGATGCACAGGCACGATATCATACGGCAATTGTTTTAAATTCAAGGCGATACGCACACGGTAGCTGGCAGAACTTCTAAAATAAGAATAAAGTTTCATGAATGTGTCCTTGGAATGAAAATAACCCCATTAAAAAATAGGGTCATTTCTTTATTAAAATTGTGTCTTAACCGTATTGACAATCTCACCAAAAATGCTATGACCATCCTCATCGTTCATGTAGATCTTGACAGTGTCGCCATCGTCCATAAATTCGGTCTGAGGCTTGCCCGTTTCAATGGTCTCGTACATACGCACTTCCGCCAAGCAGCAATAGCCCACACCGCCGTTTTCTACTGATGAGCCATACAGGCTACCTTGTTTGTTAGACACTGTGCCAGAGCCGACAATGGTTCCTGCTTCAATCTCACGAGTTTTTGTCAAGTGTGCTACCAGACGGGCAAAATCAAAGGTCATGTCCACACCAGCATTAGGGCAACCGAACAGTTTACCATTAAGTTCCACATTTAGTGGCAGATGTACCTTATCATCTCTCCACGCATCACCCAACTCATCAGGTGTTACAAACACAGGGCTAAAAGCACTGGCAGGCTTAGACTGAACAAAACCAAATCCCTTAGCAAGTTCGGCAGGAATCAAGCCACGAAGAGACACATCATTGACCAAACCAATCAATGCAATCGCACGGCTTGCTTCATCCACGCTTGCTCCTATTGGCAAGTCGGTCGTTACCACCACCACTTCAGCTTCAAAATCAATGCCCCATTCTGGCTTTGCCAACACATCGTCTTTTGGTGCGATAAAGCTGTCCGAACCACCTTGATACATCAAAGGATCATCATAAAAAGATTCTGGCACTTCTGAATTTCGAGCTTTGCGTACCAACTCCACATGATTTAAGTACGCTGAACCGTCCGCCCACTGATAGGCTCTGGGCAGTGGCGAGTGGCATTCATTTTGGTCAAACGGCTTACCAGAGTCTGAGGCATTGAGTTCGTCGTAGAGTTTTTGTAGGGCAGGTTTGGCATTTTCCCAATCCTCCAAGGCGGCTTGAAGTGTTGTGATTTGTGGTTCTAAATAGCGACTTAAATCACGGCTGACCACCACCAAACGACCATCTCGATTTTGTGCTTTTAGACTGGCTAATTTCATGACTGATTCCTTTTTTTTGATTCGTTTCACACACAAGTGAATTCGTGTTAGTTTTTTATCTCAACTGCGTAAAGACTTCGTCTTAGTCCACTTCAGGGGGCTCTGTACCATCATGAACCCAGCGAGCATGTTTGGGGGCTTTTTTGGTAACCGCCCATTCATTGAGCATGTCCCACTTGACCTTATCCAAAGCCTTTGCCTGCTTACTGGTCGTAACATCATAAGCAAGTTCAATGCGATGTCCATTGGGGTCAAAAAAGTAAATTGAGTGGAACAATGTGTGATTGGTCGGCCCAAGTACTTCGATGCCCTGACTGATCAGTTTGTCCTTAGTATCAAGTAATGTCTCCATACTCTCCACTTTCAATGCCAAATGCTGTGTCCAAATGGGTGTATTTGGATCTCTTCCCATTTCTGGGCGAGTGGGTAACTCAAAAAACGCCAAGATGTTGCCACCACCAGCATCTAAGAATATGTGCATATAAGGATCATTTTCGCCTGTCGATGGTACTTTATCCTCCCCAATCGCCAGCACAAAATCCATGTCCAAATGTTTTTGATACCACTCTACCGTCTCTTTGGCATCTTTGCAGCGATATGCCACATGATGTACGCCTTGGGTTAATGCCATTTTTATCTCCTTTATGGTTAGCGGATATATTTTTCGCTTGGCTATGAGCACATTTCACCAAAAAAAACGCCGAAAATAAAGCAGGAATTTCTTGATTATTTATCGGTATTTATGATAATTTTGACTCATCATCATCAATCAAGGTTAGTTAGCATGAATCCAGCCAATATTACCTTGCGACAGCTTCGCGCCTTTAAGGCAGTCGCTGAATTGGGAAGTTTTACCAAAGCTGCCGAACAGCTACACATTACCCAATCCGCTCTAAGCGGTCTGATTAAAGAGTTTGAGAGCCTACTGGATTTGCGATTGTTTGATCGCACGACTCGCACCTTATCACTATCAACCACAGGTCAGCACATCTACCCAATGGCGATTCGCATACTTTATGATGTAGAAAACATGGCCACTGAAGTCAGCAGGCTTAAAGATTTGCAAAGTGGGCAAGTTAAAGTTGCTGTGAGTCAGCAACTGGCAGCATCACTCATGCCTGCCGTCATGGCAAAATTTGCAAATAAATATCCTAGCATCAAAGTTACATTGGACGATTGCTCGGTAGATACCGTGATTCAATCCGTCAATTCAGGTGCGGTGGATTTTGGCATCGGACCTGAGAGAGACATTGTTGACAGTTTATCTAGTGAGATGCTGTTTGAGCTACCTTTTTATGTGGTCATGCCAAAAACCCACCCATTTAGCCAGCTGGACCATGTCAATTGGTCGCAACTACAAGGTGAAAACTTAATCACATTGTCAGGCTCATTCAATCAGCTTTTAATGCAAGACTTACCCAGTCAGGATGCGGCCATCATCAAAAATGCTGTCCATCAAGTGAATTTTTTAACCACGGCATTTAGTATGGTAACGCAGCACTTAGGACTTACTTTCTGTTTGCCGTATTCTCGGGCTCGGGTCGCCCAACATGGTCTATGCATGCGTCTTTTGACAGAACCTCGCATCACTCGACCTGCTTTTTTATATCGCAAACGCGGCAGACCTCTATCCGACGCTGCCCAAAAGTTTTATGTCATGCTATGCCAGTATGTGCAAGAAGGTCAATATGAATGAACAACATCAAGAATTACTATAAAAGCCACTCAATCGGCAAATGACTGGCTATCCAAACTTGCACACGACGGTATAAAGAGCTTTCTGGTTCATGGTCTTGCTGAATCATCTCACCATTTTCTTGGGTCGTCCAAATCATCTTGCCTTCATCATCCAAGCTGACGGTGTAAGTATGCTTTGACAGATTGATTGAAAGCTGGTCAATCAAGCTTTTGGCAAGCTTAGGGCTGTCAATGATCAACCCCATTTCAGTATTAAGATTGGCAGAACGCGGATCCATATTAAAAGAGCCAACATATAAATATCGTCCATCCACCACAAAGGTTTTGGCGTGCAAACTCGCCCCCTGCCCATCGTATGCACCTCTGACAGCGGCTGGTTTGACTGTTGCATCATCTTTGAGTTCATAAAGCTTCACACCGCTTTTTAGCAAATCCTTTCTATATTTAGCATATCCTGAATGAACCACCGCCACATCATTGGCAGCAAGTGTGTTGGTCAGCACCCCAACTGACTTGCCTTTTTTAGCAAGATTACTTAGCATTCTCTCTCCTTGCTTGGTTGGCACAAAATAAGGAGAGACAATGACCAGCTCCTTTTGGGCGTTCTCCATCAAGGGGGCAATATACTTGTCCAAAATATTTTGTTCTTGCTGTTTTTTTAGGACTTTACTGGGATGATCACTGATGAGCATGGTCTTTGCCCAAACCAAGGGCATCTGACCATCGGTAAGATATTTGGCAAAATTTGTCTGCATCAATAAACCAAGATATCCTCTGGCCTCATCACTCACACCTGACAGATCAGCAGGTGCGACATTCCCAATGATGACTGACGCAGGATAGGATGATTGATCATTCCAATATCTGTCAAAATCTTCCGCTGTCTGCTGTGCCCCCTGACCCACCACAGCCACATCCAAGTCAGCAAACATGATGCCACTGTTGGCGTCAAAGTATTCATTACCAATATTTCTACCACCTACGATACTAATAATACTGTCTGCGGTCATGGATTTATTGTGCATGCGACGGTTAAGTCTAAAAAAATCCGTCAAATAACCCAATGGGCGAAATTGACGCTGCATGTATGGGTTGAAAAGACGCACTTCAATATTCTGATGATCATCTAATGCTTTAATCACACCATCCATGCCTGCCATTGTGTGATCATCAAGCAGCATCCTCACTCTCACACCACGATCAGCAGCAGCAATGAGTCGTTGACTAAGCAGTCTGCCAGATAGGTCATCATGATAAATATAATACTGCAAATCCAAACTCTGCTCAGCTTTTTCTACCAAAGCCAAGCGTGCCAAGAACGCATCTCGACTGTCTGCCAGCATATAAATACCACTTTCCTTAGCATGCTGAGATATCTGCGGCAAAAGCCGTTTGGCAATCGCACCATCAAGATTGGGTGTCAGATGATGAGAAATGCTCTTTTGGGTGTTGTCTGGCAATTGGCGATAGGTCAGTACCGCCAACACCAATACCGCCACCACGATTGACAATAGTCCAATCACCACTCGCCGCAGCCAAAGCGGTGCATCAAAAAAATTCAACATACTCCAATCCTTAATTAATACCGTGAATGTTATTATAACTCAAAAAAGACACACAACCCCAAAAATCACCATTGACCGCCCAACATTTAACACCAAGACAGACCTTCCGATCCGCACACCATTTATCTAAATATCTGATAAAAAAAGTAAATTTCCCATAGATCATTCGCATCATTTCTCTTATAATAACCCTATCAAGCCAAATCCAAACTATAAAAAGGACATTTTATGCAAGATAAAACTCCTTATAAATCCCACAAGCCTGACGACAACGGATTGATTAACTGGTCGGCAGATGAAAACTCAGTGTGGCATGATTTACAAACTCGCCAACAAAAAAGCATCGTTGGTAGGGCTTATGATGAATATCTCAATGGTCTGACAGCCCTAAATTTACCGATTGATCGCATTCCTCAACTGCCTGATTTGGACGCTGTATTAAAGGGCAGAACTGGCTGGCAAACCGCTCCTGTACCCGCCCTCATCTCATTTGGCAAATTTTTTGAGTTGCTTGCCAACCAAAAATTTCCCGTAGCCACTTTCATCCGTACTCGAGAAGATTTCGATTACATTCAAGAACCTGATATTTTTCATGAAATTGTTGGACATCTGTCTTTATTGACTCATCCTGATTTTGCTAATTTTACGCACATCTATGGCAAGCTGGGACTACAAGCCGATAAAAAGACACGAGTATTTCTGGCAAGACTTTATTGGTTTACGATGGAATTTGGCCTGATTAACACCAAAGACGGTCTTAGAATCTATGGCGGTGGTATTTTGTCATCTCCTGCTGAGACAGAGTATGCCGTCAGTGGTAAGCCAGAGTACCGACCCTTCAATGTCAATGACATTTTAAGAACACCCTATCGCATTGATAAAATTCAACCCATCTATTATGTCATCGACAACCCAGAGCAGCTGTTTTCACTGACCGAAAAATCATTGATGGCTGAAGTGAACAAAGCCATGGAGCAAGGATTATTTGAGCCACATCCAAGCCTGCTTGATGATCAGACGGCATGACAAATAACCTACCCTAAAAACATCGTTAATAAGGAATCTTTTATGAGTGATTTAAAAAGTCAATTTTGTGAAGCTTGTCAAGCCGATGCCCCAAAGGTTACTGATGAAGAGCTTGCTGAATTCATGAAACAGCTACCCGACTGGGCTGTCATCTCCGAGCAAGTAAGCGAGCATCATGTCTTGCAACTCAAACGAGTTTTTAAATTCAAAAACTTCAAAGCCGCTTGGGAATTCGGCGAAAAGCTGATGCACCTTGCCGAATCAGAAGGGCATCACCCTGGAATCTTTGTTGAATGGGGCAAGGTAACGGTTACTTGGTGGTCGCACAGCATTAAAGGCCTGCATAAAAATGATTTCATCATGGCGGTAAAAACGGACGAACTGTTTCAATAACTTCCAATCATTCAAATGATAAAGCAGGGCAACCCCTGCTTTATTCATGCGTCATGACATGGTCTTACCGTGTCTTGGTAATGGTGATGCCAGTGTAACCATAAATCAATGTCAAAATAAAACAAAAATAGCAAAAAAACGCAAAAGGCACATAACTGATGACAGGCATGCCAAACACGCCAGTCAGAAATCCTCCATACACCCCCCATGGCACTAAGGGATTGATGACGGTGCCAGAATCTTCGATGGTGCGAGACAGATTTTTTGGATGCAATCCAAGTCTTTTATATTCTGGTAAAAAAGCATTGCCCGAAAGCAACAAGCTTAAATACTGCTCACCAACCAACACATTAATGCCAAAAGAAGTGAATGCCGCTGCTGCCACGCCACGACTTGCCTTTGTCAATAAATGACGCATGCCATCAAGCAGTGCTGGTAACACACCCAGACCTTGCAATAACCCACCCAACGACAATGCCAAAATCACCAAAATTTGGGTAAAAAACATGCTCTCCAAGCCACCACGAGAGATCAGCTTACCCACATCACCCAACTCTAAGTTTTCGGCAGGTGAATAGCCTTTAAAAAACCAACCACCCAGTTGAGAAAGGCTTGGGCTAGAATGAATATAAGTCAAGCCAACTGCGACCACGATGGTGGCAGCGATGCTATATATGGCGTTCACTCTCATGAGTGCCAATGCAAGCAAAACCACAAAAGGCATGAGTGTATAGCCATGCACCAACCCACTTGACAGCAAGCTGGTCTGTAAGGTAGTAATATTTGAAAAATCACCGCCCAAAGAAGGCATGAATGTAAAAATCAGTGCTGTCATCAGCCAAGCAGGCACTGTGGTGTACATCATGTTTTTGATGTGATCAAACAAATCCACGCCCACAATCGAAGCAGCGATGCTTGTGGTGTCGGATAACGGCGACATCTTATCACCAAATAATGCCCCAGAAACTACCGCTCCTGCCACAATCGCAGGATTTGCCCCAAAGGCATTCGCCATACCCAAAAAAGCCACGCCTACCGTAGCACAAGTGGTAAATCCACTCCCCAAAGCCAAACCAATCACACTTGCCAATATGAAAGCTGACAGATAAAACCATTGTGATGACAGCATCTCAAAACCATAATAAATCAGCGTGGGAATCGCTCCACTCATCATGAGTGCTGACACAAGCAACCCAATGAGCGAAAATAAATAAATCGCCCCCATGCCCGTGGCGACACCGCCTATCATTCTATCTTGCATTGCCTCAAACTTGACACCCTTACATAAGCCGAACATCATCAAACCTAGAATGACAATCAATAAAGATAGCAACGGCACAAAGCCAAGCTGAATCATCGTCAAAGCAAGTACCGCCACCACAATCATGGCAATCAGTAAAGCTTGTTTTGGGGTTGGGTGTAAAAGAGGGGCTTGTTTACTCATAAAGATTCCTCACTGTCTTATGATGACAACTCATCCGCCCTTGTCATCATTCAAACTTATTATAATAAAAAATAACCGCATGATTCAAT
>NZ_JAMBAQ010000010.1 GCF_023336735.1 Moraxella oculi
CCGGTATTCTGACCAACTGAACTACCGCTGCGAACATGGTGGGCGGTAACGGATTCGAACCGCTGACCCTCTGCTTGTAAGGCAGACGCTCTACCAACTAAGCTAACCGCCCATGTTCAAAACATCTAGAACATGGAAACAGAGGATTGGTTATTTCGTTACCGTGTTCGTTCGTTGTGTTGCGTATTATATAGATTTTTTGGCGTATGTCAAACAATTTTTTTATAATATTTTAAAAAATATTTTAACATGTTGATTTTAATCATAATTTTTTAAATTTTCTACATAAGTATTGACCTGCCCCAACCGCTCTAGCGTACCAACATCAACCCACTTTTCAGTCATCAACTCGCCTGTTACTAGGTTTTCCTTGGCTGCCTGTTTTAAAAATGGTGCCAGCGGAACTGCTTGACCTGCCACCACACCATCAACCATCTTTGGTGATAATACGCTTAAACCTGCGAAAGTATGTGTCAAACAGCCACTCTCTTTTAGTCTGATATTTTGACCATCAAGTCCAAAATCTCCTGATTCATTATGTTCAGGATTCTCCACCAACACCAAATGTGCTAACCGCTCTTTTAATTCATGCTTGACCAGCTTGGTAAAGTCATATTCCGTCCAAACATCACCATTTACTAAAATGAATGGTTCATTACGAAGTAAATTGTTTGCCAAAGCGTATTTGATGCCGCCTGCCGTTTCTAATGGTTCTCTAAATGAGCTTTCATCAGAAATGTGTAAATTGACACCAAGCGACAGCTGCGTGAGTGCATCAATGAGTTTTTGTGCCAAATACCCTGCATTAATGACGATGTCTTCAATGCCTGCATCACGCAATCTTTCTATGTGCCAGATGATGAGTGGCTTATCTGCCACAGGCACTAAGGGTTTGGGTGTATGTGATGTCAAAGGACGCATGCGACTGCCTTTACCCGCTGCTAAAATCATCGCTTGTCTAATGGTCATTTCTTATCTCCACAAAAAATATTATTGTAACACACATAAAAAAGGCGAAAATTAGTTTTCGCCTTTTTTATGATTAATCATAATCCTAATGCCACTCACAGGGCGAATTTAGCATGATAAAAAGGCAATACCTCCCCACTCAACCAATCATAAAATGGCTGAACCGCCGTCTCACCATGGGATGCTAACCAGTCAAGCTCATTAATCAAATCACGCATCACCTTTGGAATGTCTGCCAAATAGCGATCTTTACCATCTCTTTGGGACAGACGCACAAAGATACCCAATACTTTTAGATGTCGTTGCACACCCATGGTATTAACCTCCTTGTGAAACTGGCTAAGAGGTATATTGAGTGATTTTAACAGATGAAATTCCCCAATTTTTGCACTCACCCAATGCTCATCAAAATCAACATAAGCATCTCTTAATAAACTCACCAAGTCATAAGTATAAGCACCAATGAGTGCATCTTGAAAATCAATCACACCAAGTGCATCTCCGCCCTTATCCAGCATCAAATTACGACTGTGATAGTCTCGGTGCACAACAACTTTTGGTTGCGTGGCAATGCGTTCAAGCAGATAATTTTTAAAGTCTTGCCACATACGCATCGTCTCAATATTTGTTTTGACATCAACATAAGGCAAAAACCAGTCGATGAATAAATCCATCTCATCAGACAGCTTGGCATCATCATACGGTGGCAAGTCCACTTCCGTAGATAAAGTTTGTAACTCAGCAAGTGTCTGCAACGCCTTGGTATAATGAGCATCCACACGACCTGCATCACGACGAATCAAATGGGCAAATTCTATCGTGCCAAAATCTTGCAACAATAAAAACCCTTGTGATAAATCCTGCACAATGATGTCTGGCACATTGACCGCCGCTGTTAAAATACCAGCCACTTTGACAAATTCGCTTACACTCTCTTGCGTGGGCGGTGCATCCATCAACAAATAAGTAACGGGCACGCCTTGTTCATCAACATTCGGCAAATAAATGCGATGGTAGCGTCGAAAACTGGCATCGCCTGCCAAGCTTTCAACCCGAAAACCAGTGGCAAGATTGGCATTTAAAAATGCCATCATCTCATCATGTCTGCTCATCATCAAGTCCTTACAATCGGTAAATTATGTCAAAAAAAATCCTGTTAATTTTATCATGTTTCCCAATGACAATGCGTTAATTTTCACAAAAAACCATCACCAATCCCATTCACTTATTCCATATTCTAAAAATCTTAAAAAATTATCAAAAAATGATGTAAAATAACGATCATTTTCATCGTTTAGATTTTCAATCAAAAGGTTTGGCTGTGATGTCGAAACACCCAAAAGAACGGCTCGCAAAGCGATGCCTATCCATAAGCATTCGCACGGTATTATTTGGCGCAGGTTTATTACCCATGAGTGTCTGGGCACAAGGCATCAGTGGTCATGCAATCGATCAAAAAAATGATGCTCTTGAACGACTATCTGGCTATTATCAAGCCCTGCCACATACTGACGCACGCTGCCAAGGGAGGTGGACATACCCAACGCCAGATCGGTCAAGTCTTGCTAAGCAACTAGGAGCGGACAATGATACCAACAGCATCCCCAAGCATGGCAGCTACCATGCTCAAGCCGACTATGGCTATTATGACAATGATGCCTACGCTGAATTGTCTGGCAATGTCATCTTAGAGCAAAATGGTCAACAAGTACTTGCTGATAAAATCACTTTCAATCCCAAAACTGGTGATTCTCGCGCCATGGGTCGGGTATTATTTAACGACAACCCCAATCATCCAGACGGCAATCAAAACCATCACAAACACCCTCAATCTAAGCATGATGCACCAAATGCAGGCATGATTGGTATTGCAAGTGAGCTTAATTATAACGCTAACACCCAAACTGCCAACGCCAAAGATGTTGCTTTTGCCAGCATTGCCATTGGTGCGCATGGTCATGCCAAGCACATGCAAAAACTAAGCAATGGTGAATATAAAATGGACGAGGTCATGTTCACCACTTGCCCACCAACTCAACGCAAGTGGCATTTGGATGCAGATAGTATCGAAATCGACACCAAAACAGGTCGTGCAATTGCTAAGAACAGCACCCTAAAAATCAAAGACACCCCTGTTTTTTATCTGCCGTATTTTAATTTTCCCATTGATGATCGGCGTGCCAGTGGTTTTTTATTACCCACTGCTGGTATGAATTCGTCAGGCGGATTAAAAGTTACCGCACCCTACTACCTAAACCTTGCACCAAACTTCGATGCAACGCTCAACCCAACCCTATTTAACAATCGTAATCCCATGCTGGGAGCTGAATTTCGCTATTTAACCAAAAATTATGGCTCAGGCATTCTTGATGTCTCCTACTTACCGAATGACCGCAAGCACGGTGATACAAATCGCCATCATGTATTTTATGATCATCAATGGCGTGCCAAACACATCAACAATCTCACCGCCCATGCCATCTATCGCCATGTGTCAGACAGCGATTATCTCAGCGACTTTGATGCACTAGGACTAAAAAACAATCCGCTCAATCTCCCTAGACGCATCGGAGTGAATTATTATAATGAGTACTTGACGGCAGATTTGCGAGCCGAAACCTTTCAAACGCTATCAGGAAAAAATAGCGATGGCTCACCCATTCAGGATAAAGATAAGCCCTACTCTCGCTTGCCACAGCTTACAATCAATTTCATACTGCCTAAGTCGACAACAACAATGGGTAAGCACTGGAAAATACCAAGCAGCTTTGACCGTTTTGACATCACCGCAAGGCATAATTCAGGCTACTTTAAAAAAACCATCGCAAGCGATTCCACCACAGAACACAGTGGCGTGCGAGTCTACAATCAGCTTACCGCCAGTTATCCCATACTAAAAAACTGGGGGTATTTCACCCCAACAATCAGCCTGCATCATCTGTACGCATCTTATGACAAAGACAGCTTAGTAGCACGAGGCATTGACAAAACCGAAGGGCATCACTCGGTGTTTGTACCCCAATTAAGTTTTGATACGGCAGCATTTTTTGAAAAGTCAGGATCGCCTTTTGGCTGGTTTGATAAAAAATGGGGTGGTTATCAAGTGCTTTCACCACGCCTAAAATACAATCACACGCCCTACAAAGACCAGCATGACATTCCAAATTTTGAAACCGCCTTTGCTGCCATCAACTATGATCAATTGCTAGCGGATTCTTGGTTTTTAGGTGATGACCGCCTTCAAGATTTGCACGCCATCACGCCTGCCATCAATTACCGCTATGTTGATCAAAATGGTCAAACACGCTTTGACGGCAGCATGGCACAACAGTTTTATTTGAGTGATCTTAAAGTTGGTCTTGATGACAGCCAAAAACATGGTGACAAAAGCTCTGGCATGGCATGGAAAATCAGCACTCAACCAAAAGATGATCTATGGATTGATACTGACGGCTCATTCACACCCAACCACCATCTGAATCATTTCACTGCTCAGATTCGCTATCAGCCGAGTGAACGCAGTTTGTATGGCATAGGATTGATTAATCGTAAGCATAACCATGCTTTTGGGCAATTACCTTTACAAGCCTACACCGCATCAGCCATTTTTCCCATCAATAATCGTTGGCGTCTTTTAAGTCAGGTGCAGTTTGACCGTCGCAATGACCGCTTGTTAGACGCACTTGTTGGGATAAATTATGAAGATTGCTGCTATGGACTGTCAGTTTACGCACGCCGCTATCGCAACAGCCTAAGTCCAGACATCAAGGCAAATCATGCCATCATGGCAGAGATTCGCCTGAACGGCATTACCGACAGTAGTCGATTAAGTCGCTTGATGAGTGATAAAGTGGTCGGCTATGATGCCACACAAGACGCATGGCAAAAGTCCATCAATAAATAAGAATGCGGTTTGTTTTAAGCATTACTCAACAGCATGTCATCAAGCACGCTGGGATTTGACGCATTGATTGACAAATGCTACACTTAATAAAATTTTCAACTCACATTTACCACTCATCAGACTTTTCAAGGAAATTTTATGCAAGGTAAATATTTCATTCGCCCCTTATTGGCAGGCTTACTAACCATCAGCTCTTTGGGCACAGCCAGCATCGCCATGGCAAACATCAGTACCGCCCAAAGCACTGATGGCATCGTTGCTGTCGTCAATGACAAGGTCATTTTAAAAAGCGAGCTGGTTGCTGCCACCGCCGCCCTTAGCGCCGAATATCGAGCCAACCACATCAATGCAACACCCAGCCAAATCCAACACATGGCTTTAGATGGGTTAATCAATCATAAATTACAACTGGGCATGATTGAACGGTTGGGAGCTGTACCAAATGATGACATCATCAACGCTCAGATGTTGCAAATCGCCCACAGTCAAGGACTACAATCACTCACTCAACTACAATCCACACTAGATGCCCAACAAAAAGGCAGCTATGCAGCTCTACGCAATCAACTTATTGAAAACGCTGCCATCGCCGCTCTTTGGCAACACCAGGCATCTGAGCGAATCAAAATTACCGATCAACAAATTAAGGCGTTCTTAAACTCACCAGAAGCCAAAAGCATCTTGCAGCCACAATATCATCTGATTCATATTCGCGTGCCTTATCAGGCAAACCCCAGTCAAAGCGACATGACACAAGCACAACAAGTTGCCAACCAAGTTGCTACCGCTTTACAAAACGGCGATTCACTAAATGCCATTTTAAATAATATCAAAGATTACCAACCACAGATTCAAGGTGCTGATACAGGATTTATCAGTCAATCAGCACTGCCTAGCGACTTGGCTCAAAAAATTGCCCAGCTGCCAACAGGCGGTTTGACTTATGTTTCAACACCCCAAGGTATCGATGTGGTCAAGTTGGTTGAAAAAAATGAACAAGGTCATGTGCTGATACCTGAATGGCGAACCAGTCATATTTTGGTGCGTGTTGATGGCACTCAAAACAATGCCATGGCAGAGCAAAAGATCAACGCCCTATACCATGAATTGCAAAAAGGTGCCAATTTTGCACAGCTTGCCGCCACTTACTCTGACGACACGGGTTCTGCCCAGCAGCGTGGCAGTTTGGGTTGGGTGAGTGAAGGTCAGATGGTTCCTGAATTTGAAGCGATGATGAAAAACACCAGCAAAGGCGACTATTCAACACCATTTCGCTCACAATTTGGTTGGCACATTCTAAAAGTTGATGACATTCGCAAACAAGATGTGACGGAACAGTATCGCACCAACATCGCTCGTGAGATGATTTTTAATCGCATGGCTCCACAAGCACAAGAAGATTGGATTGAGCAAATGCGTGCAGCGGCACATATTGAGATTTTCAATGAATGATGTAGCTCTCTTGACTACTAACGCCAAAAAACCGCCATGTAATCAATGGCGGTTTTTTTGTATGACGACCAGCTTCTATTCATTTGCGTTTTTTATCACGCTTCTTAAATTCAGCAATACGCTTGCGTTCACGCATGACCTTGGCCTTATTCTTAACCTTAGGATTTTTCTTACCTTCGTACGGATTGGCATTTTGCTTAAACTCTACATGCAATGGCGTCCCTTCAAGCTTAAACACCTCACGATAGATGTTTTCAAGATAGCGTTGATAGCTTTTTGGTAAAGCGGAAGTTTGATTGCCATGAATAACAATGACAGGGGGGTTATGACCACCCAAATGTGCATAGCGAAGCTTGATGCGACGACCGCCAACCATGGGTGGCTGATGATTCTCTACAGCATCTTGCAAAATTTGTGTTAAACGAGATGTCGAGACTTTAAACATGGACGCTTCATACGCTTTATGAATTGATGGATACAAATTGCCCACGCCATTGCCGTACAATGCTGATATTCGATGAATCTTCACCCAAGGCACAAAATTAAAACGGCGATCAATCTCTATTTTTAAAAACTCTTTTTGATCGTCAGTCAGACCATCCCATTTGTTAATCGCCACAACGATGGCACGCCCAGCATCTAGGGCATACCCAAGCATGTGCAAATCCTGATCCACAATCCCTTCATGTGCATCAATCACCACCACAACCACATTGGCATCTTTGATGGCTTGCAATGTTTTAACCACTGAAAACTTTTCAACCTTCTCATCAATGCGTCCACGACGACGCACACCAGCAGTATCAATCAGCGTGTATTTTTGACTCTCTCGCTCAAAAGGAATGTAAATGCTATCACGAGTCGTACCAGGCATATCAAAGACCACCACCCTTTCTTCTCCTAGTAGGCGGTTCACCAATGTTGATTTACCGACATTTGGTCTGCCGATGATGGCAAGCTTTAAACCTTGGTCAGCATCTTCTTCAACCTCATCAACAGGCATGTCAGCAGTGATTGCCTCGACAAGATTGGTTGCACCCTTACCGTGGCTGGCAGCTGTTGGGAATGGCTCACCAAAACCTAGGGAAAAAAACTCTGCTGATGATGCCTCATGCACCCCATCCATTTTATTGGCCACTAAAAACACCGGCTTGCCTAGCGTGTGTAAAAAGCGTGCAATTTCAGCATCTGCACCGATCAATCCTGCACGAGCATCTACAACAAACACCACGATGTCCGCTTCATGAATGGCAGTATAAGATTGGGTTGCCATATAATCATCGATATTACCCAAGCCATCATCAGCCTCACCAATACCACCCGTATCAACAACAATGAAAGATTTATTCTCAAAGTGTGCGTCGCCATATTGACGATCACGAGTTAAGCCAGACATGTCAGCAACGAGTGCTTGACGAGATTTGGTAAGCTGATTGAATAAAGTGGATTTTCCAACATTTGGACGACCGATTAGGGCGACCACAGGTTTCATACTCATGAATTTCTCAAAACTTTCTGATTAAAAAAGGGATAAAAACAACACCAAAACATCAAATCCCTTGCCATCAAAAAACAGACAGCAAAGGACGACTGATTAAACTCATTACCCAAGTTTAAAACTGCCAAACGCTAATCACACCTGCTGCACTCTGTGTATACAAGCGATTGTCTTTTACTTGTAAACTTGTTAATTGCCCCTTTGTCTGCACACGACTGACAATTTCACCATCACGATCAAAAAGATGAATCACACCATCATAATCACCCACTGCGACATAGTCGCCCACCGTTACAGGATTGGTCAGTTGACGATTTTTTAGGCTTTCACTTAACCATACAGTCTCACCTGTCAAACGGTTAAATGCTCTAACATCACCACGCACGCCAGTTGCGATGAGCAACTCTCCTAAGATGGCTGGCGACTTGGTGCTTTTAATGTCAGCAACAAACATCGTGCGACCTGTCGCCATGTCAAATCCTGCCAACTGCCCGCTAAAACTTGTTACATAAAGATGCTGACCCATCACAAGCGGTGTGCCATCAACATCTCGAAGGTGCTCAACAGAACTGCCCCCTGTCGCCATGCCAACACGACGATTCCAAAGTGGCATGCCCGTGCCAGAATCCAACGCATGAATTCGACCATCTGCCGTGCCGAATAAAACGGTTTTTGCATCCAAAGCCAGTGGTTTGGCAATCCCACGAACACTGATGCCCGTTCTTTGCGTACCAAGCTCCCATACAACACTGCCTGTCTGCAGATCCAGCCCATATAACACGCCATTATTGGCAGACAATAATACTCGATCTGCATGAATTAATGCAGGTGCCACACTTGATGTGGTTAGGGTCGTCTCCCACAGTTTCTCACCTGTATTGGCATTGAGTGCAACCACCTCACCAGAACGAGTACCTACCACCACGATAGACTCATGCTCATCAATCGCAACCCCACTGGTAATGACCTGCTTTAAATTCACCGTCCAAACAGCTTGATTGCCAACAAAGGCACTCACCAAACCACCACGACTGGCAGCAATGATTCCACTTTTGGTTACAGCAACCTGCAAATCAACCACATTTTTTTTACTAATACGCTCACCCTTAGCCAAATTACGACTTTGGTCAAGCGACACTTGCAAAACTGGTGATAATACGGAAACGGGTGCGGCGATATTAACAAGCTTGGCAGGCTTGCTATCTTCACTCTTAAAAGTCTTTTGGCAACCTGTCAAAGCGACTGTTGCCATCGCACAAACCAAAACAGTTTTTATAAAACGATTGTGCATATACGATCCTTATGCTTAATGAATGATGATCAAAATCGGTAGGTCAGATGTCATTATAAAAGGAATACCGTCCTAAAACATCAGCCATTTTGTATATTTTTGTGTTATTGCCCATTTGCCTGTTGAGTCATACTCTCTGTATGCTCGCTGGTCATTTGCTCACCAGATTCGGCAACAACTGGTGTTTTTTGAGCAATCGGCTCAACTTCCACACCCAAAGACTGCAATTTTAAAGTAAGAACCGCACGATTTTCTTGGCGTTCACGCAGTGCTTCCCAGGCGGCAGTGTAGGATTGCTTGGCTTGCTCAATGTCGTTTTTAGCCACATAAATATCGCCCAACATCTCTTGACGAGAAGCTTCGAAAGCACTTGGCATTGACTCATTAGCAATCTTAAGTGCTTTATCCGTATCACCATTTGCTAGCATGGCACGCGCATGGCGAATCTTAGTCATCGCCAACAAACCCTCATCACCCAAATCAATCTTGGTTGCTTGATCCAGTGTGGCAACTGCCCCTGCCAAGTCGTTCGCTTGTGTCTGCTGACGCGCTTTAATCATCAATGCCTGCCAAGCATAGATGGTGTTGCCATGCGTTGCCACCAATTTATCAATATCTGTAAATAACGCATCTTTACGAGCATTCATAACCTGCTTGGCAGATTCGTCCTCCGCATTGTATTGAGCAAGCCTTAAAGCATCATCATTCTCTTCAATCGTGGTGTATAGATCAGCAGCCACGGTATCGATTTTGGCATAATTTTTTTGATAATACTCCCAGCCAAAATAGCCTGCAAGAACGACAAGTATTACCAAAATAATGCTACTGCCGTGCTGTTTTAAAGCAGACATTGCTTGCTTGTCTGCCATATTTGAGTCTTGTGACATGATATTGCCTTTTGATGATTATGAAAATTTTATTAGTCAGTGTTCGACAGTTGTAACTGCATGATCCATGATTTAGGTTGCGTGCTTTGCTCACCTGTTTTCATGTTTTTGACACCAATCACGCCCTGTTCGATTTCATCATGCCCCAATACGACCGTATAGTCCGCACCTGACTTGTCTGCTTTTTTAAATTGCGATTTAAGACTTGAGCCACTTGCCATTTTGATACGCAAATCCTTACGGGCATGACGAATTTCTTCTGCAAACATGAGTGCTTGCTGATAAACCTCAGGGTGTGCGACGACAAAAACATCACACTCCGACCCACCATCAACTGGGGATACAGTCTCCAGTAACAGCATCAATCGATCCAACCCCATTGCAAAACCAACAGCAGGTTCAGACTGGTCAGGCTTGCCTTTTAATAGCCCCACCAAACCATCATATCGACCACCAGCACACACCGCTGCCTGAGCCCCTAGCTTATCCGTTACCCATTCAAATACGGTTTTATTATAATAGTCAAGCCCACGCACCAATTTATCATTTACCTCAAATGCCACACCAAGTGCCATCAAGTAAGATTTTACCTGCTCAAAATGAGACTTACTCTTTTCACCCAAAAAGTCTGCAAGTTTTGGAGCGTTTTGTAAAATTTCTTGAGTTTGCTCGTTCTTACTATCTAAAATACGCAATGGGTTGGTATCTAGTCGACGCTGACTGTCTTCATCAAGCCCATCTTTATGCTTTGTTAAGTAATCAACCAACGCTGTCTTATAAGCCAACCGCTCATCTGACTCACCCAAGGTATTTAGCTGCAAACTCACATGCTCAGCAACGCCTAATTGTCGCCAAAAACGATGAGTCATGGCAATCAATTCAGCTTCACCGTCAGGCAGCTCATTACCAAAAACTTCTACACCCAACTGATGAAATTGGCGATAACGCCCTTTTTGCGGACGCTCATAACGAAACATTGGGCCAATGTACCAAAGTTTTGGTGCATCTCCCCTAAGCATATTATGCTCAATCACAGCACGCACACAACCTGCCGTGCCTTCTGGACGCAAAGTAAATGACACATTTTCGTCATTACCACCATGCACCACCCCAAACATTTCTTTTTCAACAATGTCAGTGGCCTCGCCCACACCCCGAGCGAACAACTCTGTTTCCTCAACCAATGGCAACCGAATTTGACGATAGCCATAAGCATCCAGCACATCGCTTAACATTTTTTCCACCTTACGCCATTTTTGTGTATCATTTGGTAAGGTATCATTAAAGCCACGAATGGCGGTAATCTTACTCATTGTTAAAGTCCCTCACTGTTTAAATTAAACAATTCTTTTTGAATGATGAATGATTTCATCATCTGATAAAACCGCATCAAATTCACCCAAAAATCTCTTGATGTTTGACAAATCAAAATCAGCAACTGTTTTTAAAAAGTCTTTGAAATTTGGATTTTTGCTTGCCAATTCATTAACAACCGAATAATCCATTTTTTCCTTATATTTGGCAGGTGATATAATTTTGCTTTGGCTAACATGGTTCAAATTCAATTCAATAATTCCAATCCCAAAACTCTGGCTTAATTTTTGCAAAGCTTCGATAAATTGACTGTTATTATCAATCATCAAAGCCACCAAATACCCTTCATTTGCCCAGCTTGAATTACTCACCGCTTGGAAAAAACTTTCTTTATAGGTGGAAAAGTTTAATTCTTTTTTAATCTCAAAAGAAAAAATCTTAATTGGCTTAATGTCAAATTTTTCAATAAACTGCAATACATTATTTTTGCCGTAGTTGGCGTATTCAAAATTAACCGCCACCATATCAGGATACAGCCACTTATCTTCACCCCTTATGCCTTTTTGACTCTCTTCATGAAAGATGGTTTTTGAATACGCCTCAAAATAATCATCATTTTTCAAAAAATACGCCAACAAAGAATGCAAATCTCGTTCGTGAAAATTAGCTTTTTTGGACGAAGTTTTTATCATGATTGCATTTTTATCAATCGAATTTTGGCATTCACATTCATCATTTGAAATATTGGCATTTTTTAAAATATACTGTTTGGGTTTGGTATTTGGTACTTCTTGAAAACGCTCTTTATTTGTAACAATCGCAGCACCAAAACTCGCCTTTGGCGTCTTTCCTTTAAACTGTTGACTGCTCACATCAAATGATTTTAGCTGATGGTGCAAATTATTTTGCAAAACAAATTGCCATAGTTGAGCAGTAGTCATTGGACGGTTGGCGATTGTCATTGCCAATACCGCCAACTCAACAAAACACAATTTCTCTTGACTTTGCACCACTTCTCTCACCCAACCACCCTTAAAATCTCATTGGCTCGCTTTTCTTGTAAAAGCCGTGCTTTTTCTCGCACCATTGCTTCAATTTCATCTACAAGCGTGGCCGTGTCAATCAGATGGCTTTTATTGCCATTTTTATACACAAGACTATTAGGATTGGCTCCGACCACACCAATATCAGCTTCTTTCGCTTCTCCTGGACCATTGACTTTACAGCCAATGACTGAAACATCCATAGGCTCTCTGATGTCTTCAAGTCTTGCTTCAAGTTCAGTCATTACTTTAATCACATTAAACTCCTGACGACTGCATGATGGGCAAGCGATGAAATTAACACCATTAGAACGAATGCCCAAGGACTTTAAAATATCAAAGCCAATTTTAATCTCTTCTTCTGGTTCGGCAGCAAGCGATATTCTCATCGTATCGCCAATACCCTCCATCAACAATCCGCCAAGTGCAATCGCAGATTTGACCGTTCCTGTGCGATACACGCCCGCCTCGGTTACGCCCAAATGCAATGGGCAATCCACCTGCTGACTGATTAGGCGATAAGCTTCCATCGTCAAAAATACATTACTCGCCTTGACTGATATTTTATAATCATGAAAGTCATGACGATCCAAAATATCAATATGACGCATTGCCGATTCAAGCATCGCTTCACCTGTTGGCTCGCCATACTTTTTTTGCAGATCCTTTTCCAAGGAGCCTGCATTCACCCCAATGCGAATTGGCAATCCATGATGGCGAGCAGCAGCGATTACCTCACGAATTTTTTGTTCATTGCCGATATTACCTGGATTGATTCGTAAGCAATCTGCACCAACTTCCGCCACCGCCAAAGCTATTTTATAGTCAAAATGAATGTCAGCAATGAGTGGAATGGCGACCTGCTTTTTAATCTCACCAAATGCTTGTACGCTCTGCATGGTTGGCGTCGACACTCGCATCAAATCCGCCCCAGCCTCGACACATCGCTGTATCTGAGCGACTGTCGCTGCCACATCACAAGTGTCAGTATTGGTCATGGATTGCACACTGATGGGTGCATCACCGCCAACAGCAACATTACCCACCATGATTTTTCGAGTAGTGCGACGAACGATCGGATTGTGGTGATTTGACATGGTAATTCCTAAAAGCATGAATGATTAAAATGAGTTAAAGACCGCTGAGTGATTCATCATGTGAATGACCATGACAAAGCAAGCAGGCACATCTAGAAAGCAGTCCTCAAAGAAATGTAATAAAAATTACTGCAAGGTTAATGACGCCTTACCATCTTTGACATACTCACCCAATTTGACCGCCTCACCATTAAAATTCAAATCAACCTGTGCAGGATCGTCAATCTTAACTTTGATTGGTGTTACACCTTGAAGTGTGTAATTGCCTCTTGGTTGATCGCCCTGCAATAAGACATTGCCAGCAGCATCAGTAATCAGGACATGCACATCACCTTTAGAACGCACCTCTAAAGTGGCCATGTTTGTTGTGATCGCTGCCCCTGCTGCTTGGTCATTTTGAGTCATCACAGATGAGTGCTGTTGAGGGCTTGGCTTATTATCCTTGATGGCATTACTCACCACTTTTAATAACACAAACACCAAAACAATCAAAGCAGCCGCCCCAAAAATCAATGCAGGATTGATACGCACTTTTGAACGACCGCGTTGCAATGTACCCATTGGCACCAGCGGTGCTTTGATGTCGCTGACTTTAATTTGGCGTAGCGTACTAGGATAGGCTTTTTCAAAAGTAAGTGCAATATCAACCGCATCCAGCCCTAAATATTTGGCATAGTTGATGATGAATCCTTTGGCGAAAGCAAATTTTGGCATGGCAGCAAAATCTTCTTCTTCAAATGCCTGCAAGTATCGCTTTAAAATATTCAGTTCGCCAGACGCTTCGTCAATCGTCAGACCTTTTGCATGACGCGCACTTTTTAGGCGACTGCCGAAATTGCTGGTTGGTTTTGACTCATTCGTTAATTGATTGACCACGCGTATACTCCGATTCTTTATTTGAATGATGGTTAAAGTTCATTAAGATTGGTAGGCTGTTGTTTAGGATTTTTATCATACAGTGCTTGCATCAGTTGTGGCAACTTAGCATCATCGCCTGATTTTTTTACCACTTTGATGGCAATTTTGATCAATTGCTCATGCCAATCGGTTATCGGCACGACATCAACCAAACGCTGTAAAATCATTCCAGCTTGAGTGATTTCATTGTTCTGAACCAATCGAGTCAGCACATCTTGATAGATTGTCAAATTGAGACTGCCACCATGAATGGCACGATAAAACGCCTCATCAGCACGCTGGATATCACCAAGCTTTTGCCATGTCAAACCCAAGTTTTCAAGTGCTTGAATGCGGCCATCATAACCCAAACGACTGCCCGCCTGCTCAAAATACCCAATCGCATCATGCAACCGCCCAATTTGCACCAAATAAACACCGTAGTTGTTATAGGCACGCATGAAATTGGGATCAAGACGCATCGCTTCACGAAAAAAAGCATCGGCCTTATCTAAGTTTTGCTGACTGCCTTCGACCTGCAACACCACACCCATCATGTCATGGCTGGGTGCAAAGCGTGCATCTGCGATGATTGCCATATCAAGCTGTCTTTTAGCTTCATCTAAGTTACCCGCCAAAACATACTGTCCAGCCATTTGGGTACGAATGTTTGCCAATGATGTTTTGTCAGAGTGCTCAATCGTTTGGCATGCCATCAAAACCAGCACAACACCAAACAAGCTGGCTCTAACCAACATGGTTAATATGTGTTTCATGCAACCAAACAATCTCATCATTCTAGCAAGTCTTTTGTTATTTTACCAATCATTTCTCATCATGTGGTTGCCTGACGCTTTTGAACGCTTTCTTTCCATTGTTTGGCCCGGCGAGTTCTATCCGCCACTTGACCCACCAGCTGTCCGCATGCCGCATCAATGTCATCGCCACGGGTTTGGCGAGTGGTACAGACATAGCCTGCATTATTCAAAATATTGCTAAAAGTGTGAATACGATTATTGCTTGAGCGTGCATATGGCGCATGAGGAAATGGATTGAATGGAATCAAGTTAATCTTACTTGGCAACCCTTCAAGCAATCGAGCCAGCTGATGGGCATGTTCATCACTGTCATTCACGCCAGCCAACATGACATACTCAATGGTTACATGCTTTTTATGGCGTGGATTTTCATCATGCACATAAGATTTGGCGGCTTTTATCAACTCTGCCAATGGGTACTTTTTATTGATTGGTACAAGTTCATTACGAAGCTCATCGTTTGGTGCGTGAAGTGATATTGCCAGCGAAACATCAATGTCTTTGGCCAGTTCATACATTTTAGGTACAATGCCAGAAGTGGAAAGTGTAACACGGCGTTTTGACAGACCAAAAGCATGATCATCTAGCATCAAGCTCATGCTTTTAACCACAGGCTGATAGTTTAATAATGGCTCCCCCATGCCCATCATCACCACATTGGTTACACGGTTTTCACGAGCCGTCGGTGCCACATCTTCCATATAGGATTGATTAGCAACCCATAGCTGACCGATGATTTCGCTGGCATTCAAATCTCTTTCAAAACCCTGCTTTCCTGTACTACAAAAAGAACAGTCAAGCGCACAGCCTACCTGCGAGCTGATACATAAGGTTTTGCGTCCAAATTGCTTGCCATCTTCAGCAGGAATCAGCACCGTTTCAACAAGCGACCCTCCAGCCACCTCAAACACCCATTTACGAGTGCCGTCTTCACTAAATTGCTTAAACTTAACTGCAGGCGGTGTGATATGCGCAACTTCATCAAGTTTTTCTTGTAGTTTTTTTGATATGTTCGTCATCTCAAAAAAGTCAGTAACACCGAATTGATAAATCCATTTCATCAATTGAGTTGCACGAAACGACTTTTCTCCAAGCGACACAAAAAAGTCAGCCAGCTCTTGCTTGGACATGCCAAGCAGGTTGATTTTTTGAGTGTCGTGATTGCCATATTTTTGTTCAGGCAGTGTTGATGTTTTGATGAGAGACAGTTTTGTCATAAGACCTTGCTATTTTATCCAGCTATCGCTTTTGTTGCCAATATAAGCGGTTCATTATACTAAAATTTTCATTTAAAGTCATTTTTTTCTAGGCAATGTTTCACCATGGATTAGCCAAGCATTAACGCAATAAAAACAGCCCATCCAACGATGAGCTGCCTTATTGTCCTTGCGACAAATTAGCGAGTGCGTGGGAAAATCTCATCAGCACCAAAGAAATAAGCAATTTCACGCTCAGCAGAAGTTGTACTGTCTGAACCGTGTGCTGCATTTTCATCAATGCTTACCGCAAAATCAGCACGAATGGTGCCTTGTGCAGCTTCGGCAGGATTGGTCGCACCCAAAATATCACGGTGAGCCAATACGGCATTTTCACCTTCTAGCACAGACACCACCACAGGACCTGAGGTCATGAAAGACACCAAGTCATTAAAAAAACCACGCTCCTTATGCTCAGCGTAAAAACCTTCGGCCTCTTCACGAGTAAGATGCTTATATTTTACCGCTACTGGTTTCAGACCTGCTTTTTCAAAACGAGCGATGATTTCACCAATGTGATTTTTACCCACTGCATCTGGCTTAATGATAGATAAAGTGCGTTCAATAGCCATGATCATTCCTTAAAGTTTAAAAGTTTAAAAAGACAATCCCATGTCATCTGCATGAGATTAATGGCATTATAGCAAATAATCACACACTTTTGCAAAAGTTGTCAAGAGAATATAAAACAGTTGCACCAAAAGCGATTGCTTCCTAAAAATTTTACAGTTAGGTTGGAATTTTTGTTATAATCTGTTTAAATTATCTACCAAGCGAGTTTTTTATGGGCTTTAACTGTGGCATCGTAGGCTTGCCAAATGTTGGCAAATCCACCCTTTTTAACGCATTGACCAAAGCTGGCATTGCTGCTGAGAATTTTCCTTTTTGCACCAAAGATCCCAATACAGGCATCGTACCTGTTCCAGATCCACGCCTAAAACAACTCGCCCAGATCGTCAAGCCTGAACGCACCATTCCCACCTCAATGGAATTTGTGGATATTGCAGGGCTTGTGGCTGGTGCGTCCAAAGGCGAAGGCATGGGTAATCAGTTCCTTGCCAATATCCGTGAAACAGATGCCATCGCGCATGTGGTGCGTTGTTTTGATGATGATAATGTCATTCATGTGGACGGTCGTGTCAATCCTTTATCCGACATTGAGACAATCAACACCGAACTTGCTTTGGCAGATTTGGAGGCGGTAACTCGTGCCATCACCAACAACACCAAAAAAGCCAAAGGCGGTGATAAAGAGGCTCAGGCCGTACTGGCAGTGATGCAAAAGCTTGAACCATTTTTGGCAGATGGCAAACCTGCAAGAATGGCCAATCTTGATGATGATGAAAAAAAGCTCATCAAAAGTTATGGACTCATCACCCTAAAACCCGTCATGTACATCGCCAATGTTTCAGAAGATGGTTTTGAAAACAACCCACACCTAGACGCAGTCTGTGCATTCGCCCAATCAGACAACGCCATCGTAGTACCATTATGCAACCAAATTGAGGCAGAAATCGCCCAATTAGATGAAGATGAAAAAGCAGAATTTTTAGAAGGTATGGGTATGGCAGAAGCAGGTCTTGACCGTGTGATTCGTGCTGGCTATGAATTGCTAAAAATGCAAACTTACTTTACCGCAGGTGTCAAAGAAGTGCGTGCATGGACCGTACCCGTGGGTGCTACTGCACCAGAGGCGGCAGGTGTGATTCATACCGATTTTGAACGAGGCTTCATCCGTGCTGAAGTCATCGCTTTTGACGATTTCATCACCCATGGTGGTGAGAAAGGTGCAGCGGCTGCAGGCAAATCTCGCTTAGAAGGCAAAACCTATGTCGTGCAAGATGGCGATGTGATGCATTTTAGGTTTAATGTGTGATATCGCATAACAAATCACCCCAGGCGGGTGATTTTATTTGCCTATTGTAAAGCATGTTTAAAGTTTTAAAACGGTGTGGGCATGGCAACCGCATTCATCAAAAATAATACCAACCATCATCACTAATTTTTTCCACTCAATTTCAAAACTGATTGGATTTTTTTAGCTGGTCCATTCACGACGGATTGGTGCTTTATTTGGATTTTGATGTGTGCTATACTGTGAATGTTATATGATATCTTTTTTTAAGGTTTGACACAATGAATAAGCAACGCTCTGCTAAAATTTACACCCTACCCTTGATTGCCCTACTTGGTCTGAGTCTTGTCGCCTGCCAAAAGTCGAATGATCAGCCTGTCGAAGAAGTCAATACAACCAACACCACTGAAGTTGTAAAAGACACCGAATATCATCATGATGATGCCCATGAGACACACGATCATGACCATGAAGATCATGACGAACATGAGCATCATCACGCTTTAGGAGATGAATATCAGTGCAATGATGGCAAGAGCGTCCAGATTTCAGTTCATAAACACACTGACGGCGATATTGAAGCACATGCCACCTTGGATGATATCACTTACGATTTAGAACCCAAAGGCGATAATAAATATCACACTGATGACGGTTTCGACGACAAAGACATGACTTTAACCATGAATGCTGACAAAGCAGTCTTTATAGACAAAGATGGTGCTACACTGCTTTCTTGCAAAAAGTCCTAACCCAATCGCCATTAAACCCCATCAAATATTTGATGGGGTTTTTAAGATTTAACAATACATTTGTGCTTTTTTAATTTCATTGGTTAATAACATCTTGCCAGACGATGACTCTCATAAGAGCATTGGCGTTTTTAGGCTTGTTTTGCTATAATGTTGGGTTGGTGCCTTACTAACAGCAGTGCCTTTTAAAGTGTTTGTTTGATATTGTTATAGCGTCGTTATTTGACGCTCGTCATCCCAAGGAAAGCAATTATGGTTGAAAAAGCAACGGTAGAAAAAGCCACCACTCGTGAACAAAAAAAACGACAAACTCGTCAAGCCTTTTTTAATGCCGTGCTTGATTTGTGCATGACAGGTCAAGGGTATGGCTCAATCAGTTTACGCCAAGTTACGCGTGAAGTGGGCGTTGTCCCAACTGCCTTTTATCGCCATTTTGACGACATGGAAAGCCTTGGCAAAGCACTGGTCGAAGATGAGCTGGGCGATGCAATGGCAACTTTGCGTGAGCACATGCAACTGGGTAAAAAACGCAGTTTTGAGCGACAAATCGCTAAAAGCGTGCAGTTATTCTTTAAAGCTGTGGACGCACAGCCACGCTACTGGCAGTTTATCGCCAGTGAAAGATTTGGCGGCTCGGAGGCGGTGCGTGATGCCATCAGTGAGCAGATTAAGTTTTTTGCCAAAGTGATGAGTGATGACTTAGCCCTACAACCTGCTTTTGGGCACATCAATGCCAAAGACCGCTATCTTTTGGCGGAGATTGGGGTTAATCTGAGCTTTTCTTGGATCATTGATTGGCTTGAATTGACCTATATTCCAAGCCTTACTGAAGAATATGATGAAGAGCAGCCACTCCCTGCTGGCCTGGAAAATAAAAAGAAAGCCATGTTGCATCACTGTACTCGTCAAATGCAGATGTTGCTGTACGGTGCGTACAACTGGAAGTCAAATCAAGAAACAGTCATAGACTGACACCATTCATTCTAAGCAACATAACTACCGATCGTCTGATGACAATCGTTTTTTTGACCGTTCTAATTGTTGTGAACATTTCATCGTTGAGCCATGCCTTATTTACATCGTCCAAAATCCCACCACCCCACCCAAGATAATCAGCGTTTATTGCGCGTCGTCTCCATCAATGTCAATGGATTGCGTGCGGCCGAAAAAAAGGGGCTGTTTGACTGGCTAGAATCGAGCGAAGCGGACATCGTCTGCATGCAAGAAACTCGCATCACCCATGAACAATGGACAGATCAGTTCAAGCCAAAAGGCTGGCATGCAGCACTATTTCCTGCTGAACGCGCAGGCTATGCAGGTACAGCGATTTATAGTCGATTGCCAATGTCCTCCATCAATCGTGGACTTGGCTTTGAGGTTGCCGACTCACAAGGTCGCTTTATTACTGCAGAAGTAGACTTAGGGCTTGATCAATCTGCATTCATCTCATCGCTATACTTACCCTCTGGCTCATCAGGCGACGAAGCCCAAGCTCGTAAAGATGTGTTTTTAGAAAATTATCAACACATTCTTAGACAATGGCGAGATGAAAAAAAGTCCATCATCGTATGTGGCGATTATAATATTGTGCATAAGCGGATTGACATAAAAAACTGGTCTAGCAACCAAAAAGCTTCTGGTTGCCTGCCACATGAACGAGCCTGGCTTGATCACATTTATGATGATTTGGGTTATGTTGATGCTTTTCGAATCGCATGTAAGGAATCAGATGTTTATTCTTGGTGGTTCAATCGTGGTCAAGCACGCATGAAAAATGTCGGCTGGCGTATTGACTATCAGGTATGTTCGCCTGATTGGGGCGAACGCGTGGTTGGTGCTTGGGTGTATAAAGACACTTGGTTTTCTGACCATGCCCCTGTGGTCATTGACTACCTAATTACAATCCCTTAACCTAAAAAACACAAACCAAAGTATACCAACACACATAAAATATGGCATAATACCATCAATCCACGCATGCATCATTCATGAATGCGTATGTATTTACAACCCAACAAAGGAGATAGCTAATGGCATTTCAAGATATGGTCGGTCAAAAAGTACCAAGTGTTACTTTTCACACCCGTCAAGGCGACAGCTGGGTCGACATAAGCACTGATGAATTATTTAATGACAAAAAAGTCGTTGTGTTTTCATTGCCTGGTGCATTCACCCCAACTTGTTCATCAACACATCTGCCAAGATACAATGAGTTGGCTGGCGAATTTAAAAAACTTGGCATTGATGACATCATCTGTATGTCAGTCAATGATACTTTTGTGATGAACGCATGGGCTGCCGATCAAGAATGTGATAATATCCGTGTCATTCCAGATGGTAACGGTGAATTTACCAAAGGCATGGGGCGTCTGGTAAATAAAGACAATTTAGGGTTTGGTTCACGCTCATGGCGTTATTCCATGCTGGTAGAAGATGGCACCATCGTCAAAATTTTTGATGAGCCAGAAAAAGATGGCGACCCATTTGAAGTATCTGACGCTGATACCATGATCCGCCATTTAGACAGCGATTGGCAAGACAAGCCCTCAATCACCATCATCACCAAGCCTGGCTGCCCGCATTGCACCAAAGCCAAGGCAGCCTTAGATGAACGAGGTCTGACTTATGAAGAAATCGTACTGGGTCGTGATGCATCAATGACCTCCATAAGAGCAATTACAGGTCTTGAAAGTGCGCCACAAATATTCATCGGTGGCAAACACATTGGTGGTAATGATGAGTTTCAAGCTTATCTTGCCAGCGATGAATGCACGCTATAAGCATAAAAAAGAGATGGTTGTTTACCATCTCTTTTTTTCATCTTCGATCATCATCTCACTCATGCTTGATACCGATCAAATTAATGGACTTTTTAAGAAATCGCTTTTATCAACACATTTTTTCCAATAGCACATACTGCGCATCATGAATGGTTTTGCCATCATGATGCACCTGATTCCATTCACCACGCCCATCAAGTTCCCACGCCTGTACATTATCTTGCAGATAATTCATCAAGCCATCTTGGTAGATTGTTTTGAATAATTTACCGTCCAATATTGGAAAAGCCACCTCCACACGATGCAGAAGATTTCTATCCATCAAATCAGCACTTGAACAAAACAGGCGTTCATGACCGCCATGATCTTTATCGTTGGCAAAATAGTACACACGCGTATGCTCTAAGAATCGTCCAACCACAGAACGCACTCGGATATTTTCTGAAAGACCTTTAACCTGTGGGCGTAAACAACAAATAGAACGAACAATCAAATCAATCTTAACACCCGCACTGCTCGCCTCATACAGCTTATTGATGATTTTTCGTTCAGTGATGGCATTACACTTCATGATAATCCGCCCTTTTTTGCCATTTTTAACATGGCGAATCTCATCATCAATCATGTGCATCAAGCCATCATGTAAGGTAAAAGGAGCATGCAAAATCTGATGTGATGGCATTGGACGACCCATACCTGTCAACTGGACAAAAACACCATGTACATCTTCGCAAATCTGCCTGTTGGCAGTAAATAATCCATAATCTGTATAAGCTTTGGCATTGCCAGCGTGATAATTACCCGTACCCAAATGGGCGTAACGGCGAATCTCATCTGCTTCTCTACGAACAATCAGCATCAGCTTGGCATGTGTCTTATAACCCACCACACCATACACCACCACCGCACCTGCTTCTTGTAACATGTTGGCGACAGCGATGTTACTCGCTTCATCAAATCTCGCTCGCAATTCAATGATCGCCGTTACCTCTTTGCCATTTCTTGCAGCAGCAGCCAGTGCTTGGACAATCTCTGAATTCGTTCCAGAGCGGTAAATCGTCTGCTTGATGGCAAGCACATTAGGGTCATTCGCTGCTTGCCACAGCAAATTGACGACAGGAGTGAAAGCATGGAATGGGTGATGCACCAACACATCTTGTTTTTTAATGACATCAAACATGGATAAACCTTCTTTAGCGACACGCACCGTCTCTATGCCACGAAAGGCTTTGGGAATGGTATGTACAAACGGAGAGAATTTAAGTTTTGGCTCATCAAAACTGGTAAGCATGCGCGTCAAATTGACTGGCCCATTGACACGATATAATTGACTGTCATCAAGCTCAAATTGTTGTAATAAAAACTCATATGTTTCTTTTGGGCAGTTCGTAGTTACCTCTAAACGCACTTTATGCCCAAAACGACGATTATCCAACTCACCCTCCAATGCTTTTGCCAAATCTTCCACATCATCAGATAAGGCAAGGTCGGCATTACGAGTGAGTCGGAACTGATGACAGCCTGTCACCTTCATACCCAAAAATAATTCAGCGACATGCTCATGAATGACGGCAGAAAGCATCACATGATGATCTTTACCGCCAGTCAGCTCATCGGGCAGACGAATTACCCGTGGTAACGACCGTGGGGCAGGCACAATGGCACGGTTGATGTCTCGACCAAACGCATCTTTACCCTCAAGACTGACAATGAAATTTAAGGATTTATTAACCAGTCTGGGGAAAGGGTGTGCAGGATCAATGCTGATTGGCGTCAGTACTGGCAACACTTGTTGAAAGAAATATTCTCTCATCCATGCTTTTTGTGCATTCGTCAGCTCATGGCGTTTTAGATAACGAATGTCTGCTTTGGCAAGCTCTGGCAAAATCTCTTCATTTAAAATACGATATTGCTCTTCGACCGCACGATGAGCCACTTGACTGATTTCTGCCAAAATCTCGGACGGTTTACGACCATCAATACTGCTGGATTTGTCTCCATTTTTCATTTTTTGAATGAGTCCTGCCACACGAATTTCAAAAAACTCATCCATATTTGATGAAAAGATGATCAAAAAAAACATTCTTTCAAGCAATGGGTGGCGTGGGTTGAGTGCCTGTGCAAGAACCCTTAGTTGAAAACGCAATGTGGATAAATCACGGTTAATGTAACACTCAGGAGTATAATGACCACTCTCATTTTTAATGGGTGTGATTTCATGCAGTCGATTAGGTGGCGGTGCCGTACCCAACACGCTTTGCATGGCTTGCTGCTCGATGCTTGGTGCATTTTTTTCAGCAGACTGAGGGTTAAGTTTACTTTGCTCATGCTTGTTGTTAATCACTTTTTTCTCCTGATGTTAGCTACTGGATTTTTGTCAGTTTAATGACTTTGACATGTTAAGCTGAACGCGGTATCCTCACACCTTGCATGCGGCGTAAGATGATGCGTTGTTTTTTGCGTAGCCTTTTGGCATTTTGGTTTTTTTGAAAATATTTGGGATTTGGCAACATGCTGATGAGTAATGCTGATTGTTCATTAGAAAGATTTTTGGCAGACTTACCGTAATAATGCTGTGCCGCCGCCTCTATGCCGTAAATACCCTCACCAAACTCCACGACATTCAAATACACTTCTAAGATACGCTTTTTATCCCAAATACTCTCCATCATGACCACAATCACCGCCTCTTCAGCCTTACGAATGTATGAGCGATGCGATGTCAAAAACAGATTTTTGGCAAGCTGCTGACTAATGGTAGAACCACCCCTTGAAATCCGTCCTGTCGCCTCATTACGCCTGATGGCGTCTTCCATGCTTTGAAAATCAAAGCCATTATGTTCATTAAAAGTACTGTCTTCGCTGGCGATGGCAGCCTGTTTGGCGGACTTGGCAATGTCATCATAACCCACCCATCTTTGAGTTACTGTACCACCACTCAAACGGTGGGTCATCATGAACGCCGATTCGGTCACAGGCACGACCCTACCAATGCCAAGCAATGCCGCCACCATGACATTAAAAAATACAATAATCGCCAAAATGGGCATAAAAACCCATCGAAACAGTCTTTTCAACACACTAACAGCCTTATTTTACGATATAATGACAAAAAGATTGTCAAGCATCATCACATTTAACAGTATTCATCAATCATTGTACACCATTTTTAGCATTTGTCTTATGAATCGTCATGTTTTTAGCACGCATTTAACCAACCTAGCCCACGATCGCTTTGCTCTAACACAGCTCAAACCACAAGAATTTGCCAATCTTTACCATCAAATCATCAACTCTTTTAACATCACGGCAGATGGTCAGGATTGGTATTTGATTGGCACTGATGGCTGCCACTTGTGTGATGAGATTGCCAGCTTGTTACATCAAATCAAGCAAACACGCCCATTGCCCCACATTCATCATCTAGAACTCATCGATTCGCAAGACGATACAGTCATCAACGGCTTAGGGGTGTTAATCCCCATACTACTCACCCCAAAACAGCTATTATGCTATCCTTTTGGCATCATGGATATCTTGACACTACATACCCATGATTGATGACGCATCATGAATGCCCATCACATTTAACCCGCTAACTGATGATGCAACACCACTCACAATGACCATTTTTGTTAAAAAATAACAAAAAATAAATGAGATGTATTCCTTTTTATTAAAAAAGCAAGTACAATACTGACACATTTAAGTAGCTGTTTTTCCGTTGCTTTTATTTTATACAGATGACATTGATCTAATAAAACCAAACCGTCACCTGTACCGTCATGAGATTTTTAGCGTGCCGTTCACGGACACATGGAGCACAACTTTTATGCTTACCCTTTTGGCATTATTGCCCATTTTGATTGTTTTTGTACTGCTGGTTGTGATGCGATTGCCTGCCAAGATTGCCATGGCGATTGCTTATCTATCAACAGCCGCACTGTCTTATTTTGTTTGGCATACCAGCGGCTATCAAGTCGCTGCCGCCACCATTCATGGCGTATTGACTGCGGTGAATGTTCTTTTCATCGTATTTTCCGCTGTTTTATTACTCAACACCATCAAAGAATCTGGTGCCATCGTCAGCATTCGACAAGGGTTTATGGGCATCTCCGCCGACCGCCGTGTGCAGATGATTATCGTAGCATGGCTCTTTGGCTCACTCATTGAAGGCTCAACAGGCTGGGGTACACCATCAGCGGTCGGTGCACCTTTATTACTGGCATTAGGTTTTCCTGCAATGGCGTGCGTCATGGCCATTCTCATCATTCAATCCACGCCTGTGTCCTATGGTGCGGTAGGCACGCCCATTTTGATTGGTGTGAATTCTGGTCTAGAAAACAAAGCAGATGTGAGTGCTGCTCTCACCGAAAAAGGCATTGCCTTCGGAGACTACATCGTTCATATCGGTGCGAATGTGGGTTTTATTCATGCCACCATCGGATTCTTAATTCCATTAATCCTATGTGGATTTTTGACAAGATTTTTTGGAGAAAAACGCTCATTCACAGAGGGCTTGAAAGCAGCTCCGTTTGCAATTTTTGCAGGTCTTGCCTTTACCATTCCTTATTATCTGACTGCCAAATTCATCGGCCCTGAACTACCATCATTGGTTGGCTCCATCGTTGGTCTGGCCATCGTTGTGCCTGCGGCAAAATATGGATTTTTAACACCAAAAGAAATCTTTGATTTTGCCAGTCGTGATCAATGGGAAGATGATTGGAAAGGTACGCTTGCCCCAACAAATGTCGACATTAATGAAACAGCCAAACATTCTATATTGCGTGCGTTCATGCCTTATCTGCTGGTGATTGGTATCTTGATTGCCACACGCACGATCAAGCCACTCAAATCATGGCTGACCGACAACGCTGTCATTACTTTTAGTAACATTTTAGATACTTCAATCACCAACAAAACCCAGCTGTTATACTCTCCTGCTGCGGTGCTGTTGTTTGTATCCATCATCTGCATCATTATGTTTGGCATGAAAGGCAGTGAGGTAAAAAGAAGTTGGAGTGCCTCTGGCAAAACCATGCTTGCTGCCGCGCCTGCACTGCTGTTCTCAATTCCAATGGTGCAGGTCTTCATCAACTCTGGTACACCAGCAGATGTTGCAGAGCCAATTCTTGCCATGCCAAGAGTCTTGGCAATTGGTGCAGCAGATGTATTTGCTGGCATGTGGCCAATCGTATCGCCTTGGATTGGTGCGCTTGGTGCGTTCATTGCAGGTTCAAACACCGTATCAAACATGATGTTTTCTCATTTCCAATGGAGTACCGCTACTCAAATCAATTTGGACGCCATTGAAGCTGCTAAGGTTGTTGCCTTGCAAGCAATCGGTGGTGCAGCAGGAAACATGATCAGCGTGCATAATGTCGTCGCTGCCTGTGCGGTGGTTGGCATGGTAAACCGTGAAGGTCTCATCATTCGCAAAACCTTGATCGCCATGACTTATTATGTCATTCAAGCTGGCATGATTGGTATGGCCATCATCTTTAATCCGATGTGGTGGATTGGTGCTGTCATTTGGCCCATCGTATTTTTTAGTCTGATGTCAAAATCAGGTGCGAAAGCCTAATCATGTCATCATCAATAAGAACAGGTTTGCTCATCAAGCCTGTTCTTATTTTTAGTAAGTTGCATACAAACACAACAAAATTATTAGAATTTTTAATCAAAAAGCGTTAAAATACCCTACATTCATTACTGTTTTTTAATGACCACACCCAATATTTTTTTAAGTTGGGTAAAATTAAAAATTCAAGCTCATATCCTTTCATCAAATAAAATAAAGGTTATCTTATGGCAGATTTAAGTAAAATCACCGAAATTGAAGATTTACGCCGTGTCGCTGAGCGTAAAGTACCGCGTATGTTCTATGATTATGTAGACTCAGGCTCATGGACGCAGACCACTTATCGCAACAACGAAACAGATTTCGATCGTATTAAGCTACGCCAACGAGTGTTGGTGGATATGGAAGGTCGTACGCTTGCCACCAAGATGATTGGGCAAGATGTGCATATGCCTGTCGCCATCGCACCGACAGGGTTTACGGGCATGATGTGGGCTGATGGTGAAATTCATGCCGCTCGTGCCGCCGAAAAGTTTGGCGTGCCTTTCTCACTCTCAACAATGAGCATCTGTTCAATCGAAGATGTGGCAGAAAATACCACCAAGCCTTTTTGGTTCCAGCTTTATGTCATGCGTGATAAGAAATTCATGGAAAATCTTATTCGTCGTGCCAAAGATGCCAAGTGTTCTGCATTGATTTTGACAGCAGATTTGCAGGTGTTAGGACAAAGACACAAAGACATTAAAAATGGTCTTTCCGCCCCTCCTAAACCCACACTAAAAAACATCCTAAACTTAATGACGAAGCCACAATGGTGTTTTAACATGCTTGGCACAAAGCGTCATACTTTCCGCAATATCGTAGGTCATGCCGAAGGGGTTGGTGATTTGTCCAGCCTATCTTCATGGACAGCAGAGCAGTTCGACCCTCGTCTGAACTGGGACGATGTCGCACGCATCAAAGATCTATGGGGTGGCCCACTCATCATCAAAGGCATCATGGAACCAGAAGATGCCATCTTAGCTGCTCGCTCTGGGGCGGACGCCATGGTCATCTCAAATCACGGTGGTCGCCAGCTTGATGGCGCACCAAGCTCCATTTCTGCCCTAGCCGATTGCGTTCAGGCAGTACAATCAGAAAATGGTGCTTGCGAAGTCTGGCTAGACAGTGGCATTCGTTCAGGTCAAGATGTCCTAAAAGCCATCGCCCTTGGTGCAAAAGGTACGATGATCGGTCGCTCTTTCCTTTACGGCCTAGGTGCTTATGGAGAAGATGGTGTACGCCGCGCCTTAGAAATCATTTACAAAGAGTGCGACATCACCATGGCGTTTTGTGGACACACAAACATTCAGCATGTCAATGAAGACATTTTTATTAAAGGCACTTATGAAAACCTAAAAGTTAAAGAGCCACACATCACGCCAATCCGTTGGTAATCTTCAAAAACTCATCAGCCCCAAAAATCAAGTCAAATTTTTGGGGTTTTTATTCAAACTCTCTAGCATATTCATGCGAAATACCCCAGCATTCACCCCTTCATTTTGGCGAAAAAATTTACCGAAATGGGTGCCATCAACAAAGCCTAGCATTTCACCAATGGTATTGATGGAGTGCTGACTGTGTGCAAGCAACCGCTTAGATTCTAATAAAATTCGATCATTAATCAACCTTTTGGCAGACTTTTGAGCATGGGTTTGGCAGGTGGTATTTAGTGTTTTGGGTGTGCAAGCTAATTTATCGGCATAATACTTAACTTGATGGCATTCAAAAAGATGACACTCTAACAATGCCAAAAATATCAAATATCTTCGATGACTGGCGTCAACAGGAGGTGCTGGCATGCCAAAATACACCTGCAATCGATGTAAAAAAGCAGCCAGCTGCGATTGTAAGATGGCAATTTTTAACATGTGGTTATCAGTGTTTTTACCGCAATCAAACAGCTTGATGAACGCAGCCATTTCCGCCTTTCCATCATCATCAAAAATTTGGACATTTGGCAAGTGATCAATATCAATGCCCCTAGGCAAAAATTCATCTCGCCATGCCAAAATATAAGCATCTGCCTGATCACTCATGGACAGCTGATGCAAAGTGTTCGGCGGTATGAGTATCGCCTGCCCTACTGTCAAACACCTCTCTTGAAAGTCAATCATGTGCCATGCCGTACCTTGCGTGCAATAAAACCATACCCAAAATTCAAAACGATGCAGCCGCTCTAATTGCCCAAGCAATGCTTGAGAATGAGCATCATCACTGGTGGCAAATTGACGAAATGAACCGCAATTAAATTGTTGATTTGGCGATTTGGTTTGAATGTTAACAATGGTAATGGGTTTCATTTTTACCATAAAAAAGTTAGAATTTTACCTATTTTAACTTAATTTTTTATTTTAAAATAGCCAAAATTTTACGCATCACTTTTTTTTCATTCATGGCACTCCAAGACAACGGCTACATCTATAAAGCCGATGAGAAGCCTTTTATGGCAGGCTCACCAGCATCGCCCATGCACACAAGCGGACGCAAAATCGCTTATGTCATCATTGGCATTCTATTGATTTTTTGTGCAGGATTACAAAACGGTCTGATGATTGTTAATATCGCCCAAGTGCGTGGCGAACTTGGCTTGAGCGTCATGCAAGGCGTATGGGTGCAATCAGCCTATTTAATGAGCAATGCCGTGATGGGCATGATGTGGCTAAAAATTCGCCAACATTATTCCTTACAAAAATTCGTTCGCTGGACTTTGGTACTGATGTTCATCAGCAACATACTACAAGCCTTCGGCGGTCAATTTGAATTGGAAATCATTGCACGCTTCATCATGGGCGTAGGCACTAGCGGACTTTTGACTCTTGGCATGTTCTATGCCATGCAGACCTTTCGTGCAGGCAGTGCACTCATTCCCTTAGCATTGTCAGCAGGTCTCATGCAAGCGGTAACCAGTCTTTGCTACATGATATCACCCACAATTCTTGCAGATGGCAATTTAAACGCCATTTTCATATTTCAGCTTGGAATCACTCTGATCTGTTTGTCGGCGGTGATATACTTACCCTTACCCAGAGGGTATCATGAAGCATCTTTGACATGGCGTGATTGGCTTAGTTTTGGAGTATTTGCAGTAGGATTGGCATTGCTTTGTGGCTATTTAAGCCTTGGTAACTTGGTTTGGTGGAGTACAAACTGGCTTGGTTGGTTATTGGCAGGTGGTGTGGGATTCACAGCTCTGGCCTTATGGCTTGAAGCCCAAAGGAAGAACCCTCTCATTGACTGGCATTGGATTTCAGCACGACAAATCGCCTCTTTTTTGCTGATGGCAATGATGACAAGGGTATTCACCACCGAACAGACAGTAGGTGCTGGTGGCGTACTCGCCTTGATGGGGTTCAATACTGAACAACTGTATCACTATTATGCCATCATCTTTATTGCTTCACTGGCTGGCCTGGTCATGAGCATCATCACCCTTAACCCAACAGACATTCGTCGCAATACCATGATCGCCCTACTATTGATGGCAATCGGTGCCTATTTGGACATTGGCGTATCCACTCAGACACCTGCCACACACTTTTATGCCAGTCAAGCATTGATGGCCTTTGCTACTTTTTATTTTTCAGGTCCTGTCATGCTTGAAGGCATGGTGCGTGCGATTGCTTCAGGGCTTGAACAAATCGCAGGATTCATCGCCATTTATTCAGCAACACAAGTACTTGGCGGACTGCTTGGCAACGCCATTTTTGGTGCTTATGTTCAAATTCAAACTCAATATCATTTACAACAATTAACCACAAACATCGTCATAGACAACGGCATCATTCATACCCAAAACATCAAACAATCCATGCAATACGCCATCTTTGAGGCAAAAATCCTAGCATATAACGATTTGTTTTTTTGGATTTGGGTATTTGCCAGCTTAGGCTTTATGATTTGTTTTGTATTTTGGGCGTATCGTCGCCATCAAGGCATTAATGTGCTGGAAGTTGAAATGCAAAAATTAAAAGCCCGTCTTGCAAAAAGTTAACATTCCTAACCACACATGTAAGGAATCATCATGACAACCAACTCACACAATCAAACAAGCAGCGACACCGATTCGCTTGATAAGACAACTCAAAGCACAGCAACGGACCCCACAGCCACCCAAGAAGGTTGGCAACCCAAAAAGAAATCACCCGCCAAAAAAATTCTAGTGCTTGGACTGATCATTGCAGGCATATTGGGCATTTTATACGCTTATCATTTGCCACCATTTTCCCCAAAATTCATCGAAACCAATAATGCCTATGTGCGTGGTAAACCCGTACAAGTTTCTCCCAAAGTGGCAGGCTACATCAAAGAAATATTGGTACAGGACTATCAATGGGTGGAAAAAAATCAGGTCTTGGCTCAAATTGAAACCGATCAGTTTAAAATGAAAGTCGCCCAAGCAAAAGCAGGCTTAATTTCTCAAGAAAATGCACTTGGTAAAATCAAGCAGGCTCAAAACTCTGCTAATGCCAATATCGCCATGGCGGATGCTAATATTGAATCAGCAAAAGCAACCCTTGCTAATGCACAGGTACAATTTGACAGAATGCGTAAGCTGCTATCTGCCGATGCCATATCTCGCCAAGAATATGACAACGCCCAAGTTGCCCTTAAAAAAGCTCAATCCACTCTTAAACAAGCAACCGCCCAAAAACAAAGTGCCCTTCAAGAACTTGCGAATGTAGGCGTCAATAAACAAGGCAATATTGTTGCCATTGACAATGCCAAAACAGGACTTGAACTTGCCGAATTAGAATTGTCATACACCACGATTAAAGCCCCCATCTCAGGACAGCTGGGTGAAATCATGGCAAAACAAGGTCAGCTGGTGAGCGTAGGAACCAATCTGATGAGCATTGTTCCACCTGAACATTGGCTCATTGCCAATATCAAAGAAACAGAAGTCGCAAGCATTGCGATTGGGCAACCAGCACGCATTGAAATTGATGCCTTAGGCGGTAAGCAAGTACTGACTGGCAAGGTGGTACAAATTGCCCCTGCCACAGGTTCAGAATTTAGCACCCAAAAAACCGACCCAAGCACAGGTAATTTCATCAAAATCACCCAAAGAATACCTGTAAAAATTGAATTTGATGCCAATCAACCAACCGTTAACCAAATTAGCATTGGCATGTCAGCCAGAGTACAGATTGATAAAATTCACTGATAAAAACCCCCTCTAAAAAAGAGGGGGTTTACCTTATATCATTCTTTTATCTTAGAATGTTCCGATTAATTGCCACATCATTTGTATTTTTTAGATACCAAATATAATCCGATAATTGGTCCTGCCCAATATTATCTCGAATCATCATCGCCGCTTGTGCTCTTTGGTTGGCAGAAAGCTGTGCAGTCGCTTGCATGCTGACTGGTCCACCAACAATCACACTCGCACCGTCATCTGTCTTGACCGCCCAAACATCGTCAGCCCCAGAATTATGTAAAAACAGCCCAGAACGCTCTTGAGGTAAAAGGCGTGGATTTTGGCGTGCGATGATGCCAAAATGAGTACTGGGCGTCATTAGGGAGCGGACACCATTCTTTTTGGCTTCATCAGCAAGCCTATTGGCAGCATCAAATGCAAGCTGTATGGCTTTTTGCTGGGTCAGTCGCACTTTGATGTCATCGCTTGCTTGTGCCAAAGTCAAAGTTTTGGGTTCTTGATGATTAGATGGTTGCACCCAAACAGTTTTATCACCTAAAGTGATGTTGGCACTCACCGCCTGATCTTCAATCGTAAACTCATCGAATGCCGCTGCAATGACCGCAGGTTGTGATAAGACAGTATGATTATCTTGCTTTGGATAGTTCTTGATAGACTTAGCTTCCAGACCTGTTTGCATGGCAATGTCTGAGATACCCATACCATCAGTAGCCATCGTATTGATTTTTTCAATCAGATCATTATAGGCAATCTGTCGCTGATTACGCATCGCCATCTGCACCAGCTCATCATGCACGCTGTCAATCGTCAGACTGCCCGCTTTGGTCAATTTAAAGAATTGATAACCAAATTTTGTCTTGACAGGACGACTGACCTCACCGACTTTTAGACCCGACAATGCCAGATTTACCTCTGCTGCGTCGTTACCGAACACCGAAGGATTATACTGACCAATATACCCCCCAGACTCACCACTTGGGTCATCAGAGTAAGATTTGGCAAGCTCTTCAAACGACTCGCCTGCATCAAGCTTGGCTTGAACCTCATTTGCTCTATTTTGAGCATCAGCACCAGAAAGCAAAATTTGTGCAAGCTCTCGACCATCTGACACGCCATTTTTTTCTAAGTACACATCAAATTGTGCAGCAATATCAGCTTGGGTCGGCGGATCAATCTTAACATCATTGGGCGATAATTCAATGTAGGACAAATCCACTGATTCTGGTTGCACCAAAGCATCTTTATTGGCATTATAATAGTCATCAATCTCTGCTTGTGAAACACTCACTGATTGGGCATAATCTTGCCAATTCAGACGATGCACCCAAATCTCACGAGTTTCAGACTGCAAATCAAGCAAACGACTGATTTGTTCATCAGGATAAATCGCAGTACCCAAAATACCTGCGGTCAATTGACGAATGTTTAATTGTGTGCGAAATCTTTGGAACAACTCATCTTTAGTCAGATGATTTTGCTGCAAAAACATTGCAAAAATATCATTAGAAAATTGCCCATTTTGATGAAAGCTTTCGTCTTGAGCAATCAGGCGACTGATTTGCTCATCTGATATTGCCATGCCTAAAACATGTGCTTGGTTTTGTAATAATGCACGACCTACCAGCGTTTCAATCACCTCATCAACCAATACCTCTTCACGAATCATACTGGCATCATTGGTTTGTAACAACTGTGTACGATAACGATTAAGCTCGGATTGAAATTCATTCAGACCAATCGAAGCATCACCCACCCGAATCACTTCATGCGAGCCTAGTGCGCCACCCCCACCAATGCCCTGAACACCCAAAAATGCCATAGGCACCAAAATCAGCCCCATCGTAATCCGACCTGGCCAGCTTTGCAAAAAATTACGCAATTTTTCCATAACAAATCACTTTTTTCATCTACAAAATAAACCTTATCATAATACGCTAAAAAGACCAAATACTCAAAATTTTTTCGCATTTTTATGAAAAAAATTATTAAAGACTGCCTACCAGAAAAATAACAAAACACCCCTTGTTAACCAAGAGGTGTCAAAGCCGTTATTGCTTAAGAATGTTAGTTTTGTTGGCTACTTTAATCAGTGCGTCAATCAGTTGACCGCATCTTTAAAGACTTTACCAGCTTTAAAGCTAGGAATTTTACTGGCAGCGATTTGTAGCGGTTCGCCAGTTTTTGGATTGCGGCCACTGCGTGCAGCACGCTCTTTGATGCTAAAAGTACCAAAGCCAACCAATGCCACATTATCGCCACGCACCAATGCGTCTTGCACACTTGAAGTGAAAGCATTTAGTGCTTTTGCGGCTTGGTCTTTGGTCAGACCCGCTTCGTTTGCAATTGCATCAATCAATTCTGACTTATTCATGATCAGTTCCTCAAGATTAAGTGAAATAAAAATTATCAATAAGCACAAGAGTGCCTATCGCCTAGTGCATTGTATGATTATCATTGATCATTTACAAGGGGATAAGCATAAAAATATCATAAAATTTACAAAAAACAGTAAAATTTTGGCAAAGTTTGCTAAAAAACTCTTGTTTAACAGTCATCATTCATCTCATCGACCGACACATCATGATGAACATGGGTTTTGTGATGGGTTTTGTTATATGATAAAAATGATGGCAGCATGCAAGCGAATTGATATCAAGCGAATTGATATGATTTTATGTAGTTTCGGCTAAAAATCGTAGCTTTTTGCAAAAATCTGTAATTTTTTCACACAGTCATTTTGTTTTTTAGTCTTTTTAGGATACAATCACTCAAACATTAACAACGATTTTAAGTGTTAAACCTCACTTAAAACAATTTTAGGACGATTTCATGGCAGATAACCAAATTTTTCAAAACTCTCCACAAACCCCCAACCAAAATACCCAGCAACAACCCACAGGGGTGATCTCACAAGGCGTATTAAGCGTGGTGCTGGTGTTTTTAGAATCAGCCATGACACTCATGCTTAGGTTTAATCCAAAATTACGCCAGCTTGCCTACCCTTTGGTTCAAAACAATACAGTAGTCAGCATCCGCACTTATCTGCCTCATGTGCAAATATTTGCCACTTTCAACCAGCATGGCATTTTGCTTGACACTCAACTGCCTGACCATAAACACAGTGCAGACATCATGATCAGCGCATACAGCTTTGAGTTAGTAAACATGCTTAGTAGCCATAGCATACAAGCAGTAGAAAAGCTTCAAATTCGTGGCGACATTGTACAAGTCGCTCAGCTTAAAGAATTTCTAGTACAGCTTGGTATTGGTGGCGTGATTGATCAACTGTTGCGTAAATTTAGAAAAGCCCCTGAAAGCAAGCCCACAGCAGAAGATAAACTTAAAAAAATCAGCGAATTACAAGCTAAAATCTCTGAACAGTCTGATAAAATTGATGCCCTAAACACTCAAAACATTCGTTTAAGCACACAGCTGACCGAAGCCCAAACCAAACAAAAAAGCACCTTTGCAGGATTCATCATCGCCAGCTTAATTGCCATCATAGCCATTCTTTCACATTTTTTCATTGGGTAAGTTAGCACCTAAAAAAGCGTATCTTGACATATGGATACGCTTTTTTTAGGTCATTGTAAGTTGAAAAGCCGCCATCAATAACCACAGGCATTCATTTAAAAAATAACTTTAAATGAATGCCTAAAGAAAAGACATGATTTACTTTACCGATCCAAGAATTTGGCAAAAATCAGTCCATCAACACAAAATAATCTTGACCTATTTACTAGGAATTATTATAATAAGCAACAATAATTTTTACGATTGATTTTCTTTTTTTGAGTTTGATGCACAAAAGCAACTGGGCGATATTAGGTATTTAATATGCGTTTAACCACTCGTGGCAGATATGCAGTAACTGCTTTACTTGACTTGGCGGTACAAGAAAATCGTCATCAAGGTGCCGTTTCACTGTCTGACATTGCAAAACGCCAATCCATCTCCATCTCTTATCTTGAACAGCTATTTTCCAAGCTTCGCAAAAAAGGCTTGGTAAATAGCACGCGTGGTGCATCAGGTGGCTACCATCTTGCCAAGCCATTGCACGAGATTGATGTCATGAGCATCATTACCGCTGTTGATGAAAGTGTCAACGCAATGCAATGTGGCGGTAAAGGCGACTGTCAAGACGGTGCGATGTGCCTGACGCATGATTTATGGCATAACCTTTCTGCACATATTTCTGTCTATTTGAGCAATGTTACGCTTGACCAGTTGCTACATTCAAAAAACACACAGCTCATCGCCGACCGCCAAGAGCATAAGATTCGCCACGAGAAAAATGATAAAAAAGATCAAATCAATACCATCAACTTAATTGGGATTAATCCAGCATGAGCCAGCATTCCTTAATCTATCTAGACTACGCCGCCACTACTCCTGTTGCACAAGAAGTGGCAGATAAGATGGTGAACTACCTCACTTTTGACGGAGTTTTTGGTAACCCAGCCAGTCGTAGCCACGGCTTTGGTTGGCAAGCCGAAGAAGCAGTGGAAAACGCCCGCTTGCAGATTGCCGAAACGGTGGGTGCCGACCCAAGAGAAATTGTCTTTACCAGTGGTGCCACCGAATCAGACAATCTTGCCCTAAAAGGTGTGGCACATTTTTATCATCAAAAAGGCAAACACATCATCACAAGCAAGATTGAACATAAAGCCATTTTGGACACTTGTCGTCAGCTTGAAGAAGAAGGTTATGAAATCACCTATCTTGAACCCCAAGCGGGCACAGGCATCATCACGCCTAAGCAAGTTGAAGAAGCAATCAAAGAAGATACGATTTTAGTGAGTCTGATGGCGGTCAATAATGAACTTGGTACCATCACCGACATCGCAACGATTGGTGAGATTACTCGTAGTAGAGGCGTGTTGTTTCATGTTGATGGGGCTCAGGCTGTCGGTAAAATCAAAATCAATTTGGCTGACCTAAAAGTTGATTTGATGAGTTTTAGTGGTCATAAAATCTACGGCCCTAAAGGCATTGGGGCGTTGTATGTCAGCCGCAAACCCCGTGTACGCATCAAGGCTGAACAGCACGGCGGTGGACATGAGCGTGGCATGCGTTCTGGTACGCTTGCTACCCACCAAATTGTGGGGATGGGCGAGGCGTTTGCTTTATCCGCCAAACGCTTTGATGAAGACCACGCCCATATCAAAGCCTTGCGTGATAAGTTGTGGAATGGCTTGCAAGATATTGAAGAAGTCTATTTAAATGGCAGCTTAGAGTACGGTGTACCCAATGTTTTGAATGTCAGCTTTAACTTTATTGAAGGTGAAAGCCTGATGATGAGCCTAAAAGACTTGGCGGTATCATCTGGTTCTGCGTGTACTTCTGCCACCCTAGAGCCGTCTTATGTGCTGCGTGCCATCGGTCGCCCTGATGAGCTTGCTCACTCGTCCATTCGTTTTAGTTTTGGACGCTATACCACCGAAGCCGACATTGATGCGGTACTTGCTCAAATCAAAGATGCGGTCAATAAACTGCGGGAACTGTCGCCGCTGTGGGATATGTTCAAGGAAGGCGTAGATTTTAGTAAGGTTGAGTGGCAAGAGCATTAAAAAGCACGCCAAAAAAGTACGCTAAACCTTAACCAAAAAACGCCAATGGCAAATTAAAAATTGGCGTTCACCCAGCAGCCATAAAGTACTGGCAAATGATAAAAACACGGCTTTAACCAAACTGATAAAGCCAGTTAATTAAATATTTTAGGCAAATTTATTACCCAAAAGAGAGTAAACTATGGCATATTCAGACAAAGTGATTGACCATTACGAAAACCCCCGCAATGTGGGCAATCTTGACAAAAACGCCAAAAATGTTGGCACTGGTATGGTGGGTGCACCTGCCTGTGGCGATGTGATGAGATTACAAATCCAAGTCAGCGACAGTGGCATCATTGAAGATGCAAAGTTTAAAACCTACGGCTGTGGCTCTGCGATTGCATCAAGCTCACTGGTTACCGAGTGGCTTAAAGGCAAAACACTGGGGGAAGCTGCCGCCATCAAAAATAAAGACATTGCCGAAGAATTGGCGTTGCCTCCCGTCAAAGTGCATTGCTCAGTATTGGCAGAAGACGCCATCAAAGCAGCGATTGAAGATTATCAATCAAAAGCATCTTTAGCGTGATTTTTTGATTGGCATGACATAACTTGACATATGATAAAACCCAATAATCAGTCGTGAAGAATTGTTGTTGCAGTTTAATACACCAGGAGAAGTAATGATTACTTTGACAGAACGAGCAATTACCCATGTCAAAGATTTTTTGGCAAACCGTGGTACAGGCTTAGGCATTCGTGTGGGTGTGCGTACCGCAGGCTGTTCGGGTCTTGCCTATGTGCTTGAATTTGTAGATGAACCCAATGAGTTTGATGAGCGGTTTGACAATGATGGTGTCAGCGTGTTCGTTGATCCAAAAAGCTTGGTTTATCTTAGTGGTTTGCAGATGGACTATGTTACCGAAGGCTTAAACTCAGGCTTTAAATTCATCAACCCCAACCAAACTGGCGAGTGTGGTTGCGGTGAATCTTTTACCGTTTAGGTGCCACATGCAGTCAAATAATCATTTTTTTGAAATGTTTGGTTTGCCAATTGCCTTTAAGGTTGACCAAACTGCCTTAAAAAACAGCTTTTTGCAATTACAAAAGCAACACCACCCTGACCATGTCAATGACACAACTTCTGCCGAAAAAAACACCGCTTTGATCAATCATGCTTTTGACATTCTTAGCAACCATGACAGTCGTGCGGCATATTTACTTGAACTGGCAAATGTTGATTTTAACGCAGATCAATCAATTTGCGATGAGTCATTCTTAATGCAGATGATGGCACATCGCATGGATCTGGAAGATGCCATTTTAGAGCAAAATTTTGAGCAGATTCAAGAAGTGGGCATGCAGGTGAGTAAGCTATTGTCTGACATTGCCGAGCAGTTTGATTTTGCATATCTGAATCAAGATTGGCCTGCTGCCAAAACACAAGCTCAAAAACTCAAATTTTTAAGCAACTTACATAAAGATTGTATGTGCGCACTTAGCCAATTGCCAAATCATTCAGATGATGATTTGTATGTTTAATCATCAATTAAGCACATAAATCGCTTACCACAGCACAGTCAAACCCATTTCTTAAAACAGTCCGCCAAAATTGATGCCAATAATGATGCAAAATTATGGTAAAATTTAAGCCGATCAAACATTAAAAATAAGTTTCTGCCATGTCTTTACTTCAAATCAGCGAACCCAATCAATCCGCCAAGCCTCATCAGCACCGCCACGCCATCGGCATAGATTTGGGTACAACTCATTCGCTGGTTGGGGTTGTCCGATCAGGTCGTGCCGATGTATTGCCTTTTGGCGACACACCTTTACTACCAAGCGTGGTCTATTATGGCGATAAGTCTGCCACACCGATTGTGGGTCAGACTGCTCTTGGGTTCAATGATCCTGCCAACACCATCATATCAGCAAAACGATTCATGGGGCGTTCTTTGGCAGATATTAAATTTAGCCACCCTTACACACTCGCAGGTCAAGAAAACGCCATGCCAGTTTTCATCACCGCACAAGGTGAGAAATCCCCTGTGGAAACCTCAGCTCACATCTTAGCACGATTGTACACTCATGCCAAAGCTGCTCTGCCGACAGATAGCATTCAAGGAGCGGTCATTACCGTACCTGCGTATTTTGATGAAGCTCAACGCCAAGCCACCAAAGATGCAGCGACCAGTGTTGGTTTGAATGTCTTACGCCTATTAAATGAACCGACAGCCGCTGCGATTGCTTACGGATTACAATCCGCCAAAACAGGCACCTATCTGATTTATGATTTGGGAGGTGGGACTTTTGATGTGTCGCTATTATCACTTAAAGATGAGGTATTTGAAGTACTTGCCACAGGTGGAAATTCAGCTTTAGGTGGTGATGATATTGACCGATTGATTGCTAATTTTTTCATTAAGTCAGCAAATATTCATCCCAAAGATGTGGATAATACCCAAAAATCTAACCTATCTCATCTTGCCAAAATATACAAACAAAAGCTTTCTGAACATCAAGCCGTATCGGTAGAAATTGAGATCAATGGTAAGCCTTTTAGCACCATATTAACCAATGACATCTTAAAACAAATTTGCGAACCTGTGATTCGACGCAGTCTACAAACTTGCCAGCAAGTACTCAGCGATGCTCAACTGGATAAAAGTGAGATTAATGAAGTCGTGCTGGTTGGTGGCTCAACTCGCATGCCAATCATCAAAGAAGCTGTGCAGAATTTTTTTGGCAGGCAGCCTCTTTGCTCCATCAATCCTGATGAAGTCGTCGCACTAGGAGCAAGCCGCTTAGCCGATCAACTCATCAACAAGAACGAAAATAACTTACTGCTGCTTGATGTAACACCCTTATCATTAGGACTTGAAACAATGGGTGGGTTGACCGAAGTCATCATCCCAAGAAACACGCCCATTCCAGTGGCACGCCGACAAACTTTCACCACGCACGCAGACGGTCAGACAGGCATGGTCATTCATGTGGTGCAGGGCGAAAGAGAGACCGTAGCAGATTGTAGAACCTTGGCAAAGTTTACCTTAACGGGAATTCCACCGATGAAGGCAGGCTTGGCTCGGATTGAAGTTACTTTTACTATTGATGCCAATGGACAGCTCACCGTATCCGCCATGGAACAAACAACCAAGGTAGCAAGTCAAGTGAATGTCATTCCAAGCTACGGACTTAGCGAAGAGCAACAGGAGGCGTTGTTAACAGCAGGTTTTATGAATGCGGCAGCAGACAAAGAAAAGCGAATGCTCATTGAGGCACAAGTGGAAGCCGAGCGTGAGATTTTGGCTTTACGATCAGCCTTATCTGAATTTGGAGGATTGCTTGATGACACAGTCAAAGCCGAACTGAACAGCAAAATCAATACTGTTACCGATGCCATCGCCAGTAACGACAAAACAGTACTCAAACAAGCAATTAAGGAATTAAAGCCTTTATCAGATCACTTTGCATCCATCATCATGAATGAAAATGTCAAAGAAGCACTGTCTGGCACGAAAACAAGCGATTGGTCTTAACACCTCCTTGATTACCAACCAATAAAGAGATTATTATGGCAACCATTACTGTACTCCCCCATCATGAAATCTGCCCAAAAGGTGCGACTGTTGAGCTTAATGAAGGAGATAATTTGCTTGAAGGACTGCATAAGCATGGCATAGAGATTGAGCATGCTTGCGATTGCTCGAAAGCCTGTACCACTTGCCATGTTGTCATTCGCGAGGGTTTTGATAGCTTAGATGAAATGGATGATGTTGAAGGTGATTTGCTTGACCGTGCATGGGGGCTTGAGCCAAACTCTCGCTTATCTTGCCAATGTTTTGTGGCAGATGAGAATTTGACTGTTTATATTCCAAAGCACACACTCAATCACGCCAAAGAAGGTCATCATTAACCTACATGCACTAAAAATCCTAAAGAATTGGGTTTTTAGTGCATGACTGACATGCCTTAATCCAGATAAAGCTTAATTGGCAAAGATGCACCCAAACATGTCGGCACTTTCCCAAGTACCAAAAAGCCTTGAGCAATCATTGCCAAGGTAAATGGCACCAACGCATGTTCCAACTTTTGCACTCTCAGCCGCAATCGCTCTGGCGTGTCATCAACATTAACACTTAGCACCGCTTGCGTCAATACCTCACCTGCATCAAGCTCAGCCGTTACCAAATGTATGCTACACCCATGCCATTTATCACCAGATTTAAGTACTCTTTCATGCGTGTCCAATCCCTTGTAGCATGGCAATAGCGACGGATGCAGATTAATCATCGCACAGGGCACACTTTGAATGAATTCTGCCGACAGTACTCGCATAAAACCTGCCAGCATCACCAGATCAGGCGACCATTCGTGCAACAGTTTGGTTGCACGAGACTCAAAGGTACGAATGCCCATCTTCTTACCATTTTCCACATGCGACAGCACCACGGTACGCACACCAGCATTATTGGCTCGTGTGATGGCGTAGGCATCTGCCACATTGCTAATGACACCAACAATTTCGATGGGAAGCCTATTTGCCTGCATGGCATCAATCATTACTTGCAGATTTGAGCCACTGCCAGAGACTAGCACAGCAATTTTTAATTTTTTCATGGTTAATCATCAATCAAAAAAAAGACCATCAAACATACATTTGACGGTCTGATGGTAACAATTAGCGATACACGACTGCACTGCTCTCACGAGATGCAATATGACCAATCACCCATGCCGTTTCACCCTGCTCTTTTAAGAAAGCAAGAGTCGTATCTACCTGTTCTTGTGGCACAACCAAAATAAAGCCCACGCCACAGTTAAAGGTACGGTACATTTCTACCATTTCAATATTACCGCCCTCTTGTAGCCATTCAAAGACTTTTGGTAGTTGCCAGCTGCTTGTGTCGATTTGAGCTGCCAAATCATCTGGCAGGACACGCGGCAGATTTTCGGTCAAGCCACCACCTGTGATGTGTGCCATCGCATGAATATTGCTGTTACCAATCGCCTTTTGTAGAGCATTTACCGATTTGACATAAATGCGGGTAGGTTTCATCAAGGCATCGGCTAAAGATTCTTCGCCCAGTTGCTCGTTGACCACATCGGTATTGGTAACTTCAATGACTTTACGCACCAATGAATAGCCATTGGAATGTACCCCGCTAGATGCCAGTGCAATCAAAACATCTCCTTCGACCACATTCTTACCTGTGATCACCTCAGACTCCTCAACCACACCAACACAAAACCCTGCCAAGTCATAATCTTCATCTTGATACATGCCAGGCATTTCAGCCGTTTCACCACCAATTAACGCACAATTAGACAGCTTACAACCATCACCAATGCCCTTAATCACCGCTTCAGCCGTATCAACATCAAGCTTACCTGTGGCATAATAATCTAAGAAAAATAATGGCTCAGCACCACAGACTAACAAATCATTCACACACATCGCCACCAAATCTTGACCAATGGTGTCATGACGATTCAAGTCCAATGCCAATTTTAGTTTGGTACCGACACCGTCCGTACCAGACACCAGTAGCGGCGATTGATAACCTTGTGGAATGCGACACAATGCTCCAAATCCACCCAAACCGCCCAGCACCTCAGAGCGTGCCGTTGCCTTGGCAACTGATTTAATACGAGAAACCAACGCTTCACCTGCGTCAATATCCACACCTGCATCTTTATAGCTTAATGAATTTTGCTGTGTCATGAAAAACCCTTGGATAATATTATCAAACATGATGTCGCCAATTATAACAAAAAAATCATCTAAAAATCTGATAAAAATCATGATTTATGAAAATTTGTATATTTTTTTTAATTTGTCTGTATTTTTGTCGTCTTTTTCATTATGATATGCACCAACATCTTGATATTACTGATAAATGGTTCTTATGAGAGCATTTTCCATTGACCCTTTTTTTCGTCGTCTGTTCATTGTGACGGCATTATGCTTGTTCTTATACGCATTATGGCTCATGCGTGTGGTCATCGCACCTTTCGCTGCCGCTTTTATTTTGGCATATTTTTTAAACCCTTTGGTTAATATTTTTAGTAAATTCCTACCCAGAATTTTAGCAATCACCGCAGTATATCTGTCCATCAGCCTAGCCATTGTGATATTGGTGATTTGGCTTGCACCCATGCTATGGGCACAAATACAGCTGGCTTGGGCAGCGATACCTGAGTTATTAAAGTGGTACAACACCACCCTTAGACCCTGGCTTGGGCAATTCACTCATTACCGCATGCTTGAAATCAATCTTGATATGATTTCAAGCGAGTTGGCTACTTATGTTCAAGCCAATTATCAAGTGGCCGATGCCCAAACCATCATCAAAAGGATTCTAACTTCTAGTGCAAGTGCCGCTAACAGCATTGGTCTGCTCATCATGATTCCAGTTCTAACCTTTTATTTTTTGACAAACTGGAATGAACGCTTGCAAATTTGGCAAAACGCCCTACCAAGAGATCATGCAGGAAAAATCATCGAGATTGCCCAAGACTGCCATCAAGCACTGATGAATTTTGCCAAAGGTCAATTCACCGTCATGGTGTTACTTGGTGTGATCTATGCCGTACAATTAGAACTGATCGGATTAAAATTAGGATTGATCATTGGTATTGGTGCAGGGATTGCCAGTTTTGTGCCTTACTTAGGCTTTGGGATTGGCATCATTGCGGCATTTTTGGCAGGGTTTTTTCAGTTTGGTCTTGACTGGAAGCACTTATTACTCATTGCTGGTGCTTTTGGAGTTGGTCAGATTTTGGAAGGTTATGTCCTTCAACCCCTATTACTTGGTAATAAAATCGGACTGTCAGCACTGTGGGTTATTTTTGCCGTACTTGCTGGCGCATCATTATTTGGATTTGTTGGCATGCTCATCGCCCTACCTGTATCTGCCGTCATCAATGTCTTGTTCCGCCATGCCTATGCCGCCTATTTACAGAGCAATTGGTATCTTGGTGTCAAGCAGTTAAAGCTTTGGTAACATCAAGTAATCGCCATTAAAATATGAGCAAATTAGATGAAAAATAACAATTTTACTTGCCAATATTTCTAAAAGTATGCTATACATAGCTAAAAATTTACCGTATGCAACAACAGACAGATTTTTGACTGATGAATGATTTGATACAACCGTCACTCAATCTTGATTTAAAACAAGATGCTAGCTTATCCGACTTTGACGGTATGGGGGTTATGCCAGTATTGACCGCCATTCGTGAACTGTGTGTCGGCAACTTGCGAGAGATTTTTATCATCGGCGAATTTGGCTTTGGCAAGACGCATCTAGCAGCAGCTGTTTATCGTGAGTATACCCAAAACTACAAAAAAAGTGCCATCACTCTTAGCCTAGGTGATCTGATTGATAACGATGAAGATGTCGGTGCACTCATTGGTCTTGAAATGTTCGACCTCATCATCATTGATGATTTGCATCTGGTACAGCGTAGCCGTGAGTGGCAAGAAAGCTTATTCCATCTAATCAACCGAGTTCGTGAGCAAAATAGGCAAATGATATTTTTATCAGACAGTCCTGCTCGTGAGCTGGAAATCGGCTTGTTGGATTTGATGACTCGTTTGTCGTTAGCACCAACCTTTCGTCTACCAACCAATGAAAGCATTGAAGATAGGCATGCATTATTAGCATCAATTCTCCGGCGTAAAAACTGGCGATTACCCAAGCAGATTTTTGATTACATCATCCATCATGGACCGCGCAATGCAGGCGACATGATTTTAATCTTGGATAAGATATCACCATTATTAACACACCTATCACGAGTGCAAGTACCAAAGAAAAAGATTGATGAAGCAAAGAATATCATTGAAAGGGAAACATTCTTGCTTGAAATTTCCGAACACAAGCTTGACAGCTAAAATCTCAAAGCTTGCACTCGTCTGATATTAAGGAAACTCATGAAAAAGCTTACCCTACTCTTTATTTTTGTATTAACAGCAATAAACGCCAGTGCAGAAGTCCGCCTTTTGGTGGATGATAACATCAAAGTGATTGCCATTAATGGTCAAGAGATTCGACACGGCATGCTACAACCATCACAAAAAGAATTCAAACTACATTCAGGGCGACATGCCATCACGGCACGGTATGATCGCATGTTTGACCTACCTCGTGGAGAACACGATCACCTAAAATCTGGCAACATGACTCTAACCGCCGATCTTAAAGACAATCAAACCTATCAATTGGTCATGCCAAATCAACCCAACGCTTATGCTACTGCCAAGACATTTGCAAAAACACCAGTACTTGCTTTGAGTCAACATGGACAGATTCTAACTCAACAACACTTGATTGATGAGCAACCAAGCATATTAGGCAACATCACTCACGGTATTGGCAATCTGCTTGGTCGTGGTGAGTATGGCTCATCATCTCACGACCAGCCAATTTCTGCACTTGATGATACAAGCACCTTGACACCCAACACTCCCAAAATCACAAATAACCTAGATGAATTCATGCGAATCTGGCTCAATGCCAATCAAGAAGAAAGAGAAAAGATTCGTCAATGGATAAATCACTAACCAAACTGACATCATTACCCTATTAGCCAACCACAAAAAACCCAATGTCATCACATTGGGTTTTGGCATTGAATCGGTTTTTTGGCTTATTCACCAATAACAGAAACATAGCGACGGTTGAATTGACCTTTGGTTTCAAATTTTACTACACCATCAGTCAGAGCAAATAAAGTATGGTCACGACCCATACCCACGCCTTCACCAGCATGAAATTCAGTGCCACGCTGACGAACGATGATGTTACCTGCGATCACGCCTTGACCACCAAATACTTTCACACCAAGCATTTTTGGGTTAGAATCACGACCGTTACGAGTAGAACCTGCGGCTTTTTTGTGTGCCATGAGAATATCTCCTATATGGATGCTTCATCAAACTCTGATAAAGTCATCAATGATGGTTTAAGCGTTGATTGCTTTGATTTTTAGTTCAGTGAACCACTGACGGTGACCTTGCTCTTTATGGTAATGCTTACGGCGACGATGCTTGACGATGCGTACTTTTTTACCACGACCATGCTCAATCACTTCTGCTTCAACGCTAGCACCAGCAACAATAGGCTGACCAATTTTGATGTCAGTACCATTGACGATCATGAGTACATCTTCAATTTTTAGCGTCTCGCCTTTTTCAGCTTTAATTAGCTCAACTTTCAAAGTCTCACCAACGCGAACACGATGTTGCTTGCCGCCACTTTTGATTACTGCGTACATTTACTTCTCCGAAAAAACCTGTGTGCCGTGGCCACCCCTTGATGACACTTGATAACGAACACGACTAGGATACAAAATTAAGCGAATATTCTAACAAAACAATCATCACAAAACAAGAAAAAAATCATGCCCATGGTGATTTTTTAGCATCTATCAAATAAACACTGACACAACTTTTACAAAAAAACATTTCATTACTTTAAAAACACCACATCATTTGATAGTTCATTACCAGAAATATCATCAGATGGATAATGCACACAAAGCAACTCACCAATATCCGCAACGAGTCCAAGCAGTGCTTGTGCAAAACACCCCTGCTGACACATCATCAAAGCTTTTTTTGTCAGTTCCTGCCAAAGCATTTCATCCACACATCCGTCAATGCCCCTATCGGCAATGATTTCCAAATCATGCTCACACACATTAACATAAATCATCACTCCTGTATTTTCAGCGGTATCCCACACACGATGCAAAGCAAACAGCTCAAGTGCTCGTTCACGGCAACCCATGTGGTAAGCCTGAGTGATGGGCAGATGATTTTCAATGAGTAAATAAATCTCACCACGATGGCCCAACTCTGCCTGAGAAATGGCCGCCGTCAATGACTGACGCACTTCATCATTAAGCCAGCGATTATGCAAAACGGGAATGAACATAAGCTGTCGCCAAAGTCGAGCCAGGCTTTTAGATGATTGAATGTGTTGCATAAATATCCAGTCAATTTTTAACAATTTGCTTATTATTGTCGTCTGATGATACAAATCAGTGTCATCAGTAACTGTGTTAAGTTTGGTGATCTGCACCCAACGCCATTCATACTTGGCATACAGTCACCACGAACCTCCAGCACCGCCGCCGCCAAAACCACCGCCGCCGCCACTAAATCCGCCTGAACCAAAACTACCGCCAAAACCACCGCCAGTTGGCGGGATTACAAAACCGCCACCACCTCGCCCAGAGCCACCAGAACCACCCTTAAAAAGCAGTAAAAACAACCACAATATCAAAGCAACAGGAATGATCATCAGACCTGTACCAAACATCAGGCCAAAGAAAATCACACCACCCGCTGTCATGGTAGCACCCAGCAACCTACCTAAAAAAGAAGTCAAAAATGAACCAATGACGAACCCAAAAATGAACAATCCCATTAAGGGCATCTCTGCACCGTCTTCGTCATTTGCATGTCTATTGATGTCCTGACGCTGCAAAGTCTGTGGATCGGCACGCAATCGCTCACTGATACTCCCAATCGCCGCTGATAGCCCTTGAGCATACTGTCCTGTTTTAAATGACGGGGCAATGTCATTGCGAATGATGCGACTGACGATGGCATCTGGCAACACGCCTTCAAGACCATAGCCTGTCAGAATGTATAGGTTACGATCATTGATGGCAACAACAATCAACAAGCCCTCATCTGTATCCTGATGACCTAATTGCCAACGGTCAGCCAGTGCCATCGCATAGTCAAAGATTGGCATGCCCTGCGTACTAGGAATGATGACAAGAGCTGCCTGTGCCAGTTTGTCATCATATAATGCTCTTAACTGCTCACTTAAATGCGCCTTTTCACTGGCACTTAAAATATGGGCAGCGTCCACGACAGGCTCATTGAGAATGAGCTTATCATGACTGATGCTACGAGCAGAGACCTTGGGGGATGTTACATCATGAACATTGATGCTTATTGGCCGATCTTGCGTAGGCTTGGACATGGTTTGGTTGGCGACAACAACAGCTGCCATATCATCAGCAAAATCAGACGCATCGGTCGAATTGGCAGACGCCTGTAACGAGAGCATGCATAGGATCACTCCCAGCATCTTTGACGACAGCGACATCTTATTGCCCTGCAGCAGCTGTTTTGGTGCCATGAGCATTGGCATTATCAAAATTGACACTTGGTGCCGTTGAAATGGTATTGGCATTTTCTACCGTGAAGTTGGCTTTTGGATTCATGCCAAAAACCATCGCTGTTAAGTTGGTTGGAAATTGGCGAACGGTGGTGTTATAGCCTTGAACATCTTGAATATAACGCTGGCGTGCTACCGTAATACGATTTTCCGTACCTTCAAGCTGTGATTGCAAATCTTGGAACAACGAATCAGCTTTCAATTGTGGGTAATTCTCCGATATCGCCATCAAACGAGATAATGCGCCTGTCATCTGTGCTTGCACCTCTTGGTACTGCTTCATGGCATTTGGATCATTAAGCATCTCTGGCGTTACTTGGATGCTGCCTGCTGCTGCACGAGCCGATGCCACTTGGGTGAACACGCCTTGCTCATGCTGTGCATAACGCTGAACAACAGAAACAAGATTTGGCACAAGATCGGCACGCCGCTGATATTGGTTCATTACTTCCGACCATGAGGCATTGACCTGTTCATCTTGAGCCTGAAGCTTATTATAACCACATCCTGACAACACCAATGAGCTGACCAATAAAGTGGTCATGGCAAACTTTCTAACAAAATTCATTGATTTTCCTTAACGATTAAATAAAAAACAAATCAACGCCAATAAAGCACTGGCAAATCAGCTTAACACAACCTGTTAAGTGTCAACTGACACTCATCTGTTTCATTAACGACAGTCAAGCGTCATTCGCCAAACTCACGACAATCATAACACAAAAAATCAATCCTAAGACAAAATGCACCAAAAAAAGCATGAACTCATACAAAAAGACAACAGCATCACCAGCCTTGCCCAAACCGATTCTTGGCTTATGCCTTACTCATTCTCATGTGATCATCAACCAATCAAAAAAATGGTCATATAATGATGAAAATTTTGTTGATATTTATCGGTTATTATGATAAATAAGGCTTTTTATAAAAAACTGCTAAAAATTGAAAATTTTAGTAGAATTTGTTGCAAAAATATGGCAAATTGCAACAAAAATTTCATACAATTTGGTAAAAGCAATGTCTTGATGTGATGTTGCAAAAAATTATCAATTTGTCGTCATTCGGCCTATTTTTTTATTCCAACCCAAAGGAATACTCATGGAACAACTCATCAACAGCCTAAATGGCATCATTTGGAGTCCAGCACTGATTTATCTATGCTTAGGTGCTGGGTTCTTTTACTCCCTCATGACTCGCTTTGTGCAAGTGCGTATGTTTAAAGAGATGATCGCCCTGATGTTCAGTGGCGTCAAAAGTGCTGACGGCATTTCATCTTTTCAAGCGTTTGTGATAGCACTGGCAAACCGTGTCGGCGTAGGCAATATCGCAGGTGTGGCGGCAGCCATCGGCTTTGGCGGTCCTTCTGCCGTATTTTGGATGTGGGTGGTGGCATTCTTAGGTGCATCAACCGCCTATGTTGAATCAACCATGGCACAAATCTATAAAGAAAAAGATCCCTTAACTGGTCAGTATCGTGGTGGGCCTGCCTATTATTTTGAAAAAGGTCTGGGGCAAAAGTGGTATGCCATCTTATTTGCCATCGCCGCCATCATCTCCTGTGGTGTATTCTTGCCTGGCGTGCAAGCCAACGGTGTCGTCAGTGCCATCACACGCATTACCGGTGATGGTGACATGGTCAATTTACTGGGCATGAGTGCTGGCTCAAATCGTGTGATTGTCATGACATTTGTTGCCGCCATACTAGCAATCATCATCATCGGTGGCATTAAGCGTATCGCTCGTGTGGCAGAGTTTGTGGTGCCATTCATGGCGATAGGCTATATCGCACTGGCTCTTTTGGTCATGGTGATGAATCTTGATAAGGTTCCTGCAGTATTTAGTTTAATCATGAGCGACATTTTAAATCCAGTAGCAGGTCTGGGTGCCGCCATTGGTTGGGGTGTCAAGCGTGGCGTCTACTCAAACGAAGCTGGTCAAGGTACAGGTCCTCACCATGCGGGTGCAGCAGAAGTACAACACCCTGCTCAACAAGGTTTGGTACAAGCATTCTCTGTATATGTTGACACATTGCTTGTGTGTTCTGCTACCGCTTTCATGATTTTGACCATGGGCACTTATAACATTCAAGGTAATCTTGGTGCGGGGCAATTCATCGTTCAAAATATTGATCCAGCAACTGCTGAGATTGGCACGCCTGCTTTCACACAGTTGGCATTAGAAGCAACTTTTGGCGGTTTTGGTAATTATTTCATTGCCATTGCCATATTTTTCTTTGCCTTTACCACCATTTTAGCCTATTATTACATTGCTGAAGTCAATGTTGCTTATCTGACTCGCAAAATGGGTGTTGGTGTGCAAAAATTAGGTATGTGGTTCCCAAAATTGTCCGTCATCGCCGTGGTTATTTATGGTAGCTTAAACAGTGCAGGCTATATTTGGGACATGGGTGATGTGGGCGTGGGCATGACCGCATGGCTAAACATCGTAGGCATTTTGGCGGTATTTTTCATGATGAAGCCTGCCATCAAGACACTCAAAGATTATGAAGCACAAAAGAAAGCTGGCGTTACAGATTATACTTTCGACCCTGTTAAGCTAGGCATCAAGAACGCCACCTTCTGGGAAGAGCGTCTAAAAGACAAATAATTCGAACTTTTTTAATAATTAAGCCTCCAACTGGAGGCTTAATGTTCATATATGTCGTACGACAAAGGCGGTTAATACCACAAAAAATCAATGAAAGCAATCCATCACTTAAAAGCCTTCAGCCAAAATGATGAACTGCCCATGTGTCATCACCATCACCATCTAAAACATCATCAATGCCTGCTCAAAGTCAGCACGACTGGTTTGACCCAGCAAGACTTGCATCAACTTACCCTCTTGATACATCAGTAATGCAGGCGGACCCATCAGCTCATAGCGTTCAAGAAACGCCAAGCTGTCATCATTCATTTCAGTGATGTCGAATTTCACCAGTTGAATGTCTGCCATGGCGGTTGGGCGATGCACAAACAACTCACGATCCATGATGCGACATTCAACACACCAGTCAGCTGTTGCATCAATGAGCACCTTATCATGAGTTGCCAAAATTTCATCCAGCTCTGCAAGCGTCTTAACATGACGATCCTCATACATCATCTGCTGAGTTTTTGAATGCGTGATGACGGATAAAGGTCGCCACGCATCACTTGATCCCATGCCTGCACCAAACACCAATGTCGTCGCCCATGCCAGCATCAAAATCGCCGCAGCACGAAACGGCAGACGCATCAGTTGCCAAAGCCAAACACCCATTAAAGCAAACCACATCGCCCAAGCAATGAGCATGGCAGGTAGGACAAACACGCGCTCAAGCAAGATGAGTGCTACCGCAAATAACAACAATCCACAAAATTCCTTAATTTTAACCATCCATGCACCTGCTTTAGGCATGAATTTTCCTTGTGCCATGCCAATCATCATCAGTGGCACACACAGCCCAAGCCCAAGAGCAAACATCGCTAAAAATCCAAGTGGAACGCTACCACTAACAGACACCGCTACCAACACACCCGCCATCGGTGCAGACACACAAGGAGAGACCACCAAAGCAGATAATGCACCCGCCAAAAAACTACCACTCAGACTACCAAGATGTCTGTCCGCCGACTGTGAAGTCGCTTGTAGTTTGTTACGCATTTTTGAAGGCAACCCAACTTTAATCACCCCAAACATATAAAGACCAAGCAGCACAAATATCACAGCAAAGCCAATCAATAAAATGGGGTTTTGTAAGTAGCCAAGAATATTGACAGTACGCCCAAGCCATGCAATCAAAGCTCCAAGTAGCCCATAAGCAGTAGCAACACCCACACCATAAGATGCGGATAATACCAAGCCCTTTTTACTACTGATACCGCCTTGACGAGCCACGATGTTTGCCACGATTGGTATCATTGGATAAACGCATGGGGTGAATGCCAACAAAAGACCCGCCAAAAATAATAGTCCTATTGCAAGTGCAGGATTGTCATGAATGCCAAAAGGGTCGATCCGTTCAAGATGATGATTGAGAGAATAGGAATTTGTAGGCGGCGTGCTTGTTTCAATCTGCACATTAGCCGATGATTCATCTTGGATTGAGTCAACATCCTTACTGTTGCCATTGGCATAACCAGCTTTATCATCAGCCATTTTATCAGAACTCGCAGTGTCAGTATCTGGCTGCAAGACAGGCGTAACGATATTGGCAGGGGTAGGTTTGGGTGTGTCAGACTTAGCTGGCTGGCTGATTTTTTTTGGGGCGTCTTTTACGCTGGCAACCGCCTGCTCAACCACTTTTGGCGGACTGGCTTTTTGAACGGTTGGTGGAGCATCAATTTCTTTATCAGTCTTTATGGCAGTATCATTTGCCAAAGAAATGTTAAACTTGATGTTCTCTGGTGGATAGCACAGGCCTGCTTTGGCACACCCTTGCCAGCGTAAAGATGCTTGGGCGTTATTTGCATCGCCAGTTAAGACTGCCTTAGCTACCACATCTTCTTCAAAAACTGCCACACGACCAAATGTTGGATCATCAATCATCGTGGCTGTTTTATCAAACTGCCAATCTGAAGCACTGACATTTTCAGGTAAATTTAGTATCATTTTATCACGATACACATAATGCTCAGGCGTTACTTTAAAAGTTGCTATCAACTCATTACCATCAATGAGTACATTAACCTTAAAGGCCTGATTGACGGGTAGGAATTTTTGTGTTTTTTGACCAAAAAGTGCCGCTATCGTGCCAGTCTCTGCGAATGCAGGCACATAAGAAAGCGCAGTAAATAAGCACAGTAAGGCAATGATAAGTTTATTGCCAATGATAAGAGGATATTTCAGGATCTGTTTCATAGCAACCGACATCAAAAAAAGACCACTCATTATATCATCATTTGAGCCATTAAAATCCCAGCAATCAGATAAAAACAGCCATCGTTTAATAAAAAAAACCGTGCAACAAAAATATCACACGGTTGTTTTTATTAAATCCTGTCAAATGCTCGCGACATCATCAATCAACATCAACTTTTTTATAAAAAGCATGATGGCGCGACTCTTCAAACTCCACCCACACCGCACTGATGATTGCCAGTAGCACTGCAAAACCCAAACCCAGTATCCAAGCAAAATACCACATGGTCATTCTCCTCATTCTTAATAAAGCATGTGTTCGTTTTCTTTGATGTATGCCTTAGTAACCTTACCACGCATGACAGCATAAGCCCAACTGGTATAAGCGACAACAACTGGCAAAATCAGCACCAGCACATAAAGCATGATCATTAAAGTTAAATGACTAGATGTACTGTCCCACACTGTCAAACTGGCACTAAGACTGCTGGATGATGGCATATAAAAAGGAAATAAAGCCACACCGACAGTCATGATTACTGATAGCACCGCAAGGCTTGATGCAAAGAATGCCAAGAGCGTCCGACGCCATTTTAAAAGCCCCACCGCCAACAACGGCATGAGTACACCAAGCACAGGAAATGTCCAAAGAGATGAGTTGGCATGGTAATTATCAAGCCAAGCCCCTGCTTGTCGCTCAACAGTTTTTGATAAAGGGTCAATGAGCGCACCCTTATCAACATGGCTGACAATGACATAACCATCAAGATTGGCTACCCAAAAACCTGCCACCACGAACAACAGCACCATCAAAATGGCAGAAACACTGCTAAAGCGTATCGTGCGCACTTGAATATCCCCCATGGTGCGATGTGCCAAATAGACCCCGCCTTGCATGATGAGCATGCTCACACTCACCAAGCCACACAATAATGCAAATGGATGTAATAACTCAAAAAATGAGCCAGAGTAGGTTGATACCAAGTATTCATCAAAGCTAAAAGGCACGCCCAATAACAGATTACCAAACGCCACCCCAAAAATCAGTGCAGGAATAAAAGAGCCAATAAAAAGACCCCAATCCCACGCACGACGCCAACGAATATCCTTGACCATGCTGCGATATTTAAAGCCCACGGGTCGAAAAAATAATGCCCAAAGCACGGCCATAAGAGCCCAATAAAAGCCACTAAATGCCGTAGCATACACCAAAGGCAACGCAGCAAAAATTGCACCACCTGCGGTAATGAACCATACTTGATTACCCTCCCAGTGCGGTCCAATGGTATTGATAATCACACGACGCTCTTCATCTGTCTTACCCACAAAGGGTAAAAGACTACACACCCCCATGTCATGACCATCCATGATGGCAAAGCCGATGAGTAATGTGCCAACGAGTAGCCACCAGATGAATTTTAAAGTTTCATAGTCAAACAGCATGGCTATTCTCCTTTAAAATGAATTGGGTTAATGATGTTTTTGTTTTGTTTCTCACCATGATATCGACCTGTTCCAAGACTGGCAGGACCAATTTTGATGTACTTTTGCATCAAATAAATTTCAACGACGAATAACAAGGCATAAAAGATCACAAAACCCGTCAACGACCAAATCACACTGCTTGCACTGATGTTTGATACAGACAGGTGTGTAGGTAGAATGCCATAAACTGTCCACGGCTGACGACCGTATTCCGCCACGAACCAACCTGCTTCAGCGGCAATCCACGGTGCAGGCAGCATGACCACCGCAAATTTCAACAGCCAAGGTTTTTGCATAAAATTACCTTTGATGGTATAAAACAAACTCAATGAGAATAAGATCAACATTAAAAATCCAAGCCCTACCATCATGCGAAATGACCAAAACATCGGAGTAACCGCAGGAATCGTATCATCAACCGCTTGAGCAATCATTTGTGGCGTTGCCTGAGTAACATCGTTCGTGTATTTTTTGAGTAACAGCCCAAACCCCAAGTCATTTTTATTTTTCTCAAAATTTTCAAGCACCGCATCACCACTGGCACGACCCAACCTTTGATCAGTACGCATGGTATCTAATGCGTTCACTGCAATGATGCCATTTTTGATTCGCTCTTCGTTGATTTTTTTGATGTCATGAATGCCTAAAATCTGCTTATCAAACGAACGCGTACCGATGATTCCCATGGCATATGGAATGTGTATCGCCCAGTCATTCTTACCTTCCGACTCATTAATGTCAGCAACCAGATTAAAGCTGGCAGGTGCAGGCTCGGTTTCCCACATCGCCTCCATCGTGGCCAACTTGGTCTGTTGAGCCAATCCGATAGAATATCCAGATTCATCACCCAGCACAATCGTACTACAAATAGACGCAAAACCAAAGGCAGCTGCCACATGAAAGCTACGCTTGGCGAATTCAACATCTCTTTTTTGTAGCAAATACAATGCCGAAATTGCCAATACAAAAACCGCACCCACCACATAGCCAGCAGAGACAGTATGAACAAACTTATTTTGTGCATCAGGATTGAATACAATCTCAGCAAAACTGACCATTTCCATACGCATTGTATGATAATTAAACTCCGCCCCCACAGGATTTTGCATCCAGCCATTGGCAATCAAAATCCACAACGCAGACAAATTCGTCCCAAGCGCCATGAAAATTGTGGTAAACAAATGCTGCACACGACTCATTCTTTCCCAGCCGAAGAAAAACAGCCCTACCATCGTTGATTCAAGAAAAAACGCCATCAAACCCTCAATGGCAAGCGGTGCCCCAAAAATATCACCCACATAATGCGAATAATACGCCCAGTTGGTACCAAACTGAAACTCCATCGTGATGCCTGTCGTTACCCCAAGTGCAAAATTGATGCCGAATAACTTCCCCCAAAATTTCGTCATGTCACGCCAAACCTGCTTGCCTGTGATGACATATACCGACTCCATGATGACCAAAATCCAGGTCATGCCCAGCGTCAAAGGAATGAATAAAAAGTGGAATAGTGCTGTCACTGCAAACTGTAAGCGTGAAATATCCACCAAGTGTTCAGTAATCATAAAGCAACCATCGATAAAAACCAAAAGACATGCTGATTATACGCCCATTCATTTCAAAACAAAAGCAGATAACAATGAATATACACTAACTCAACTCATCAATTAACCCATCAATCACAAAAAAACAAAGATTTTAAGGGAGTTGAATCACCAAACATCATCAAAATAAAAAAGCCCGCCATATTCAGCGAGCTTTTTTTAATCAAAAATTCTAAAAAAATTAGAATTTATATTCGATGCCGCCACCGATGCCGTACGCATCAGCGTCCACGCCAGCAACTTCACGCTTCAACAAAGCACCATATACATGACCAGTAGTTGCTTTATTAAACTTATATTTACCACCAACAGCCACACGCTGTGCTTCCGAATCTTTAACACCCTTTGTGTTGTCTACAAAGTCTAGCTGACCATAAGCGGTCCAAGGAGTCTGGGCAACTTTATAGTTGGCAGACACCGTGAATGCGTTTTCATTGTCTTTGGTGTTGTAATCTGTGTGCTGGTATAACGCACTTGCAGTCAATGCTGGATTGATGGCATAAGCACCACTTACACGGATGGCTTTAAGTGCATCGCCAGATTGTACATAGCTTGCACCAACTTTATATGGTGCATTGGCTGGTTCGTATTTTGCGGCCACACCAAAAGCATCACGACCAAGTGAATCAGTCTGTTTATTTTCATCAAGTGTGTACATTGCTAGCAACTGCAAGCCATGACGCTCTGGTGAAAAATATGCAAATGTATTGTTAGCACGAGGTGCATCAAAAGACGCCAACACACCATTACCACCAATAACACCGCCTTGAGCTTCGTTAGCATAATTGACATAGTCATCAATCGCTGTTAGACGACCTGCCACCAAAGTACCGTATTGTTTATTGGCAAGACCCAAGTAAGTGTCGCGTGATTTAAATTGAGTTGAGTTGTCATCAACTTTCACGCCGTATTCCAATTGATAAAGCAAGTTGGTATTATTGGTCAGTGCATTCGAGCCTTTTAGACCAATACGAGAAGAGTTAGAGTTCAGCTGTGTGCGTGGGTCATATTCGCCTTGGATGGTATTGGCATTATCGCCGTCTTGCACATCAAGAGTCAGGAAGGCTTTACCGTAAACGGTTGGTGCAGCTTGTGCAGCCGTAATACCAAGAGCAGCGATAGCTGATGCTAAAAGTAGTTTTTTCATGGGTTTCTCCACATTACATTTTTTAGTTGGGTCGCTAAAGCTGCGCCCAAGGCAGAATGTCAATTCTGCATATTGCTTTTTTAAGAAGTAAAATTTGAAAATTTACCAGTAACAATACATCATAAATCTTACCAAATTCCACTTCGGCTAATAGCATACCAATTTTGACATATTTTGCAACATCTTTTGGAGAAAAAATTTTGTGATTTTTTTGAATTTTTAGTTTTTTCTATTTAAAGTCAATAACTTATATGGAATTGATTTTTATAATTTTTTTGTTAATATTAAGATAAATTCTTATTTTCCATGAATCCATGAGAACCGACATTACATTGAATGATCCTGTCATAAAATTCACCGCATCGTCATCTAAAAATATGCTAAAATATTCAAAAAATTGTCATATTATTAAGAGATAATGGTTTGTTTTTTTACACAAAAAAACAAATGTTTACACAGCCAATATTCAGCACATCACCATGCAACATCTTTCAAACACCATAAATACCAACGGTTACATTGCTAACGAAGACGATCTACAAAACATCACCAATCGAATCAAGGCAACTACCGACATCAGTCATATTCATGAGTTTTTAGGTACTCGCACATCAGAAAAGTGGCTGACCATCGCCAAAAACAACTTACCTCTACTCATGCTTGATCATGCTAATTGCGAGAAAAAAGCAGCGGGTACGGCCATGAATCTGATTTTTCGTTATGAATTTCATCGTGAACTTCAGGAGCGACTGGCTCAGCTGGTACGAGAAGAAATGCTGCATTATGAACAGGTTCTCACCTTAATGACACAGCGAGGGATTGAGTGGTCGCATTTACCAGCAGGTCGCTACGCCAAAGGCTTGTTAAAACACAAGCGCACTTGGGAACCTGCGGCGATGGTTGATGTACTCATCATCGGTGCGTTCATTGAGGCTCGTTCTTGTGAGCGTTTTTCAGCGCTGGCAGATGTCATTGATGATGAGAAATTGGCACGCTACTATAAATATCTGCTCAAATCAGAAAGTCGCCATTATGAAGACTATCTGCATTTGGCTCAATCACTCTGCGATGAGAGCATTGATGAACGAGTGGCGTTTTTTCGTACGGTAGAAGCAGATCTGATTGACAGCCCTGACGATGAAATTCGCTTTCATAGTGGCATACCCAGTTGGGCATGATTCATCTTCATCAGCAACATGTCTGTTAAGAAAGTTGCAAATCAAAACGCACATGCATGCCTCAAGATTGGTTTTGGCAATCTCATCGCCCACCAGAAGATTTGATCAAAATCATTTCAACAACCATAAGATCGCCATGGGCAACCACACTGCTGTTATCAATCCATTAATAGCAAGTCCAAAAGCGGCATATCGCCCTGCGGTAGGACTGATTGTCCATGCCTCAACCGTGCCAATCGCATGTGCAACCAACCCCAATGCCAAACCTTTGGCCCTATCATCTTGGATATTTTTGAATAAAATACGGCAAAGACTCGCTCCCAAAATCCCAGAGACAATGATGACAAGATTGGTCAACACAAGCGGTGCATCGATGATTTGAGCGACTGACAAGCCCACAGGCGTGGTTACTGAACGCGTGGCAAATGAAAGAATCATACTCATATCAAGCATGAATAAGTACGCCAAACTCATCGGTAAAATCGCCCCCACCAAGCTTGCCAGCACCACAATGACACTCAGTTTTTTAATTGGCAATCCCTTAAAATTCATGCCAGCCAATGGAACAGCAAGTAATACCGTACTGTATCCAAGCAAACGGTCAAACACAGGCTTGGCGTGTGTATAATAATTGGCATATGGCATCTGTATCACGAACAAAATCAACAGTGTCAACACAATGGCGATAATGATCATCGGTATTCCATGAACAAAGTTATTCAGAAATCTTAACACATATTTTGCACCAACATGAGCAATCAGCGTGATCACAAAAGCGGTGGCGATGGTGGCACTATCAAGCATTGGAATGACCCTCCCCTGCCTTATCCGCCCTCATGCCTATTTGATCATTTGTCAGCCATCTTTGAGCCAGCCTAGCGAATGCCCACAGGGGCATGAGGGTACTGACGATGATGATGACTGATACCGCCAGCAGCTCCGCACCCAGCCCAAATAGTAAGATTCCCGCCCCTGCCGATACTGGCAAAAAAGCAAAGCCACTATCCACCAGTAGCACATTCGCTGATGACGCCAGCCAATTTGGCAAGCCATTTTTAATCAGTCGGATGACCATCAATACCAAAAATAACGACACCAATCCAACGATATTGGCGGCACTTGGCATGCCAAGATTCGTGCAAATCGCAAAAGCAAGCTCTCGCACACCAACGACGATGGCGATGGTGGCAAGCATGGATAACCAAAAAGTGGGCGACTTGGTAAAATAAGGTGATTTCATGAGCGTCCCTGTTCTGTTTATAAAGCACCACAGAAGTGTTTGAGTTTTTATGCCAAGCTATTAAATCATCATCTAACAGTATGGTCAAGCCGTTTACAAAGATTTAACGAAATGTTGTCATTTCGCAACAAAAGTACATCAACCCAACCTCTACCAGCAAAATGGATCCAAATCTGCATCATCATCCATCTTGTTTACCAAAACTTTTTCAAAATCTTCCAAGATGGGCATTAGGTCGTTTGCTTGATGGGGTGGCAGAACATCGAAAGGGTCAAGATGATGCTTGCCCAGCAGCTCTTTTAGCTTCTTAGCAGCAATGCGAATGGTCAACATCTCATGCCCCATGTCATCAAAATCACCACTGACAATGACCCCGAGTTCGTGTAAGGCGTTTTTTAACTGACCTGCATGATATGGCAAAGTAAGATTAAATTTCGATAAGTCGCCAACCAATATTTCCTGCACCGCTTGATACAACTGTTCAATACCCAAACCATCACGAGCTGACACATAGACCCGCTGTGGCACACCCATCTCTTGATAGTGAATGCTGGGCATCTCTGCCGTCTTGTCAATTTTGTTATGCACAAGCAATACAGGCGCATCAGCCCCAATCTCATCAAGTACGGCATTGACCGCATCAATTTGCTCGTGCATGTCTGGACTACTGCTGTCAATCACATGCAACAATAAATCAGCTTCCAAAGTCTCTTCTAGGGTAGCATGAAAACTCTCAACCAATTCATGTGGCAAATGACGCACAAATCCGACCGTATCAGCCATGACAACATTACCCACACCAGCCCACTTGACTTGACGCAAGGTTGGATCCAATGTGGCAAAAAGCTGGTCGGCAGCATAAATATCATCATCAGTCAGTAAGTTGAACAATGTGGATTTACCAGCATTGGTATAGCCAACAAGAGAGATGGTTGGTATGTCGGATTTTTGGCGTTTGGCTCGTCCTTGTAAACGAGTTTGTTTGACCTTTTCTAGCTTATTTTTAAGCTGATTGACTCGGATTTGGAGCAGTCGACGATCGGTTTCTAGTTGCGTTTCGCCTGGTCCACGCAGACCAATACCACCCTTTTGTCGTTCTAGATGCGTCCAGCCACGCACCAGCCGAGTTGATAAATGTGATAATTGTGCCAGTTCAACTTGCAGCTTGCCTTCATAAGTTCTAGCACGCTGAGCAAAAATATCCAAAATCAAACCAGTGCGATCAAGCACTCGGCAGTTGATGAGTTTTTCTAGATTTCGCTCTTGGCTTGGGCTTAGATCGTGATTAAAAATGACAATGTCTGCCTGATGTCGCTCTACGGCTTGTGCAATCTCTTCGGCCTTACCCGTACCGACAAAATATTTGGCATGTGGCTTATTGCGTCCGCCTGTGATGATGTCCAATTCATTCGCTCCTGCAGAACGCACCAGCAAGCGAAACTCTTCTAAATCATCAGGGTCAATCATCTCACGGATGTCCAGATGTACCAAAATGGCGTTTTCTCCGCCTTCATGTCGGTCAAAATATTGCAAGGAATGTCCTTTTTTAAACTTTTAAAACTTTTAAATTGTGGTATGATGATAAATTTCAAGTCAGTGATTACCAACCATGTCCCAAATTTTACATGCCAACAACAAAACATTAGATTTATCCAGCCCAAAAATCATGGGTATCCTTAATGTAACACCTGACTCATTCTCTGATGGCGGTCTTTTCAACCAGACAGATCAAGCCTTGAAGCATGTTGATGAAATGCTAAAGTGGGGTGTGGATATCATTGATATTGGTGCAGAATCAACTCGACCAAACGCCAAGCCTGTTTCAAGTGAGCTAGAAATCAAAAGACTGGCCTCCGTCGTGCACGAGATTCGCCAAAATTTTCCTAAGCTATGGATATCCATTGATACCAGCAGCCCCTTAGTCATGGAACAAATGGCGGACTTGGGAGCGGATATGTGGAATGATGTGCGTGGCCTAAGACGAATTGGTGCAGCAAAAATGGCAAGCCAGCTCAACCTGCCTGTGATCATCATGCACTCACGAGGTGAGCCCGAGACGATGAATGACTTGGCAACATATCATGATGTGATTGATGAGGTTATTGGCGAACTTGATGATTGTGTTCAAAATGCACTCAATGCAGGCGTTAAATCCACCAATATCATCATTGATGTTGGCATGGGTTTTGCCAAAAATCACGAACACCACATAGTGCTCATGAAACACCTGGATAAAATCATTGCCCATTTTGATTTGCCAATGCTATTTGGTGTGTCTCGCAAGCGATTTTTAGGGGAGTTACTGAATGATTTTTCTCCCATGAAGCATCACAGTACAACCGATAGGGACTTGATTGGGGCGGTCGCACACCTACTTGCCATGCAAAAAGGTGCAAACATCGTGCGAGTGCATGATGTCGCAAGCATGGCTCAAACAATTAAAATGTGGCAAAGCGTCTCTGAGCAGGCTGAATGTCGGATGAAATGATTTTAAAAAATGAATAAATATCAATGATTTATAAAATTTTTCTTTAAATATCCAAAAAAATCACTTGCCAAATCCCAAAACTTGCGTATAATACCGCACATCAAGACAACAGCGATGTTCTGATAATCATTGGGGTCGTGGCGAAATTGGTAGACGCACCAGATTTAGGTTCTGGCGCCGCGAGGTGTGAGAGTTCGAGTCTCTCCGACCCCACCACACACTAAAAGACCGGTGATTTTCTCATCGGTCTTTTAATCATTCAGTCATCATGATTTTAAATCAGTCTCTCCTACAAAAAACCCTTGTATTTATAGATGGGTTGTTGTAGAATACGACATCTAAAGCTTATTGCTTTTCAAGGGCCTATAGCTCAGTTGGTTAGAGCAGGGGACTCATAATCCCTTGGTCCACAGTTCGAGTCTGTGTGGGCCCACCAAATTAAAGTCAATGAATTCAAGGGTTTATGCGTAAAAACTCTTGAATTTTTTTATGTCAAAAATTATAAAAAATAAATATTTCTTCAAACCATCAAAATTTAAAATCTTACTCAATCAAACTCCATCAATGGTTTGTCGGTAGTCACATCATCAAGTTGATTTTCATTGATGTTGGTTTTTTGGTTTTGTTTTTTACCGTTAAAGACGGCAAATCTAAGCCCAAGTTTTTCACTGTTCATCATGAATTCACGAAAGGCAGGAATTTGGCAAGCGATGGCATGGCAAGCTTCTCTGGTTGTTTTGACATCAAGTTTAAAAAATCGTCCGAATTTTTTGGCTAGGATGCCATGTAGTTCAATCGTTTTCATGGTACTTCTTTGTCATTTTTACAGAACAATCAAAAAGGAAAAAGGATAGTCGCAATGTAACCTTAGCTAACTTCAAGATCACATTAGACACCCTAAATCGAATAAAGGCTTCACAAAATCCAAAAAATGTCACATTAAATCCTTATGTCTTACGATCAAAGCGGTGCGTTTTTGCCAACTCTCGCCATAGATCTCACGCACCGACAATCTGCCATGTGGATGGTGCAAAACTAAGCAATCCCCCACCACAGGCGTTGTTTTCTCGCTCTTTAAGTTGCCATCGCCCAAATACACTAGTGCATGATTAACATGGTGCGTGCGTCCAACACGGCATAAAATGACATCATGCTTTTGAGGCGTGTCATTTACTGCTTCAAACCCAGCTTTTTTAAAGTTGTTTTCATAAAGTGGTTCATGGTTTGGGTCTTCCCACCAGTCATCAGATCGTGCAAAATCAGGCAGTGTGATGTCAAGCTCACGGTGGTAATAGTCTTGTACCAAGGTATAGCAGTCTTGTACGCCATGATGATACTCACGCCCTAACAATGGGCTTTGATAAGTGGCAGGTTGATGGCGTTTGATGTCGCAGTATTTCGCTCCTGTGGGTGCATGACCTAAGCCCACAATCATCCAATCTATGTCGTGCAGTCCCATTTGGATTTTATCCACTTCAGATGGCAACGGTTCGCCATCAGGGTGGCTGTGGATAATTGCCTGTATTTCGCCAAGCTTGGATAAGTTAATAAATTGATCAGGGTCAATCTCAAACGCATTGGTAGGATTGGGGGCGATGTTCGTGCAAGGGCAATATTGACCACCGATGATCACGCCACAACATTCATTAGGGTAATCTTCCCAAGCATGGGCGATGATTTGGTCTTTTAGGGTTTTGGTGAGTCGCATATTTTTTCCAATAAAAAACCGCCCAAGTTGTACTTGGACGGCTGAATATGTGTTTATAATTCAATGGCTTATAAAATAAAAAAGCCAAGCAATTTTACGAAAAAACGCAGAAATGACTTTATTTGTATATTGTAATACAATTGATTCCATCAACACAAGGGGTGTTGATTGGGCTAGGACAAGCCTAGTGATAAACAAGGAAAAGAACGATGTACAAGTTAATCCAAATCATCGTCCTTATTGTCTTACTACTCATTAGCATAAATGCTTGGTAAGCAATAAGCCAGTGAGTTAGCTACCAACTAACAAACTGGGTGCTAAGTGGGATAGCCGTCCTACTTAGCACATTCCTTACTCATTATCATAGCACCATTTTTATAAAAATCAAGGATTTTTTATGGCAGATAAAGCAAGCCCACAAGCACGCAAAAAAGCAACCGCTAACTATTTTGATAAATCATTGGCACGCATCGGACTTGTCATCAGTCATACTGAGCCAGAAGTTCTAGCAGCCCTTGAAAGCATTGTAGCACGCAAGGGATGCTCAAAGGCAATGGCAATCAAAACCGCTTTGGTTGAGTATGCCAAAACACTTGACTAACCCAAAAGCCCACTGGCAGGAAAACCGCCAAATCGTTGTTCATTGTTCCTAAGCTTGCAATCGCTTAGCCTACCACCGCATCTGTCCAGCTCTGGATTGTCGGTGGGCTTACCGTCTGTCGTAAAGCGGTTTGTGCCAATATAACCGCACTCCTCGCCACGGTAACGCCCACACACCGCCCAATGGCAATAACTGGTGATTTGACGCACTGGGATTCTTAAGCCCTCAAAGTCCACAGGGTTGGATAATTCAAAGGTGGTAACAGCGTTGGTTTCAGATGTTTTTTGCTCAATATACCAATGCTGGATGCGGTAGTTTTGCTCATCAGTGCTGGCCAAATACTCTGCCAAGGTATGAATAACTTTTAATTTAGCCCCTACAAAATCACTAAACTTTAGGCATAAAAAGCGTAAGGCTTGGGGTATGCCGCCAATGTCGTTGTGGATTGTCAAAGTAGGAGTAGAAGCACGACCATCAGAACGCACTTCTAATCCATCAGCTTTGATGGCAACGGGGATAAACTCTTGATTTTGCCAAGTGATGACGCCGTCATTGTGACCGTGAAAACGGTAAACCTCGCCACCCAATACTCTTGCGTCAAGCTCGTACAAGGTAATCAAACCTTGTACGGCAGGTTTTTGGATTTTTGAATGAAAAGTCATGACTGCACTTCGTCGTCTTCGTCGTCTTCTTCGTCTTCTACACCGTCTGTTTCGCCATCATCTACCTCTTCATCTACTTCTTGTGGCGATGTGGCAAGCTCAATTGTGTAAGCCTCGTCTTCATAGGCAATGACAAGCTTGTCAATGGTCATCTTGTGCGTAGCCTGAGCATAGTTGATGGTGGAGCTAAACCAAGTCAAAAGGTTCGCCTCAAGCAAGCTGGTTCTTTTGCCTTTGGATTTGTTTGTTTTAATTTCATAGCCATCAGTGGCTGAATAATCCATACTGATTGATTGGATAGCATCCGCATGGTCATGCGATAAGTAGTGTCTGTGATGGACAAATTGACTTAATAGGTCAATCTCTAAGTGTGTTAAGGTTTTCATATTTGACTCCAAATAAAAAGCCCTTGATGATCAAGGGCGTGGGTTATGTCGATGAAATGAGTTTCGTCGACATGGTTAAAAGGTTTGCTTTAAGTTAAAACTGATTTGCCAAGCATTGCCGCCCACACGGTTACGGCTAACTTCGCCATCTAGTCGGACTTTGATGGCAGGCTCATCAGGCAAAGGTTTAAAATTAAAGGCTTCAACGCCCTTTGTATCAACCAAAAAGCGGTAAATCTCATCAATCACCGCCTTAGTGTCTGTTTTGCTACATTGCCATGATTTACGGCTGTTATTGATGCCAAAACTGACAGATTGCTCATAGCCATCGCCAAATTGTGTGGTGGTTTTGTTAATGGCGGTGGTTTCGGTACTGTCTTGGGATATGTCCCATGTAAAGGTTTTCATTTTTTTGCGGTCTCCAGATTTTAGGAAATTATCTGCCGTAATATGCACCACCCTGCCTTAGCTGACTACGGTGATATTTCTGTATCTCATCTTGGGCAATGTGTCTCGACATCTTGCCAACGGTAACCAAAACATCGCCGTTGGGCATCTGCTCGGCAGTAGCAGTTTCATTTGAGTAGTTATTGATGATGACTTTAACACCCCCAATATTTTCCCCATTGCTCAATCGCTCAAGATTATTAACACCAATGCGTTTAGTGGCTTTGGCATTCATAACATATTCTTGACCGTGTACCACGCCAGCAATACTATTTACGCCAATGTTGCCTGTATAACCGCCTGATTTAAAGCCCCGTGGCGTGACGGCTTGGATAAGCGGGATAAATGAGGACGATTTGGCTGCCGCTATTGCTGAAGCCTTTAGCTTATTCCACACCGTGCCAGGCTCTTTGGCATAAGCATCTGATGCTGCAAGCCAAACATTTTGACTTGCTTCAGCGATGGCAAAAGCCTTAGATGCGGCAAACAAGGCTCGATAAGTGCTTGACTGCTCGCCTTGATAGCCCCTAATAAGTCCTGCCAATGCCCCAAATGTTGCACCATATCTTTGCAAAGTCATATTAAGGTTATCTTCTTCATGCTGTCGCATCTCATCAGCCGCTCGCTCTCTAATGGCTTTCATCTCGGATTCATGGGCTTTTTCCGCTTCTTGTAGTAGGCGGTGGCGCTCATGGGCGTTAGTGATGACATATTCCCCGACTTCATCAATTGCTTTGATAGAATCAACCACATTTTGATAGATCTCAAGCTGTTCTTTTTCACGCGTAACCATCTGGCGGTTAATCTGCCATTTGCCGTAGTTAAGACTGCTCATGTTGTGCTGATTTAGCATGTCTGTCATGGCATTGGCATGCCCACCCCGTCCGATACCACCAATCAGTTTTTCTAAGTCTTTGACTTTCTTAGCCTGCGCATTCTTGAACTTTTTCACATCAAAGTCGTATTTATCAAGCGTTGCTTGCTTGTAATACTCTTTTTGTTCATCTGTCAAATCCGCATCGATCTTTATTTTTTCAAGGGCTAAGTCACGCTCGGCATCTAAACGCTCTCTTGCACTAAGCCTAAAGCTGTATAGATCATAGGCTAATTGTTTGTCCTGATAGGCAGCGTTTAGTTTAAACCGATTAACAAGGATTTCTTCATAAGCTGCGGCAACTTCTGGTTCAAAGCCTGCCTCCATGAGTTCTTTAACTTTTTTCTCATGATCCGCCTTTGCCTTGGCTTGAGCATTGAGAAGTTCATATTCAATACGTTCTCGTGCCTCTGCTTGCTTTTTAGCAAGATCGGCTTGCTTTTCAACAAGTTCTTGGAAATCTTGAACGATGATATCGCCGCCAACTTTGGCGGAAATTTGCTCGTAGTACTTATCTCGCTTTTGAGCGTGTTTCTGCGCGCCTGATGCACCAAGAACGGCTCTGCCGCTTCTATCCCAACGGACGAAATCATCGCCCAAAACTTCATAAGATGTTTTGTAATCCACGTTCGGATTAGATAAAAACAAGTCTCTAGTTTTGCGATAGGCTGGGTTTTCTACCATTTCTTTTACGGCAAATCTAGCTTGAGCATTAAGGGCTTCTTGCGATTGCTCTATGCGGCCGTTTTTATACACGCCCGCCTGCGTTAGATACTTGATCAACTCTTCTCGTCTGCTGCCCTGCCAAGAAAGCATACCCAAGCTGGCTTTCTTGTTGCTTTTATCCGTATGTCCGCCAAATAGGTACTTGATCGCATAGTCATTCTCTCGACCTACTTCGGCAGTCGCTGCCAATGCTTGCTTCTCGGACAACCCCGCTGAAATCCATGCTTTATATACCATTATTTGCGTATCATCAGATGATATGCTTTTAGATTTTTTTGAGTTACCAGAGCCGCCCGATCGACCGTTTGAACGTGAACGACTACCGCCAGAACCTCTGCTTGATTTAGGTTTTTGAGACTCTCTATATTTCCTTAATTCCTCCCGTGCTTTATCTGCGTCCAATATTTCTCTTGCTATGTCACTAGTAATAACCCCATTGTTAGCAAGATGGACTCTCGCAAAATCCCTAGAAGCACCCTCAGAAAAGCCTTTTTTCATCATCTCAAGGGTCATTGCATCTGCGAATGCTGTTTGTGAAATAGTGCTTAGATATTCCTGCGCCTTTTTAGTTAATCCTGCCACTTCGTCAGCAGCGTTAGATGCAGCACCTGCTACATTATCCATTTGACCAGCTAAACTACTTGAGGCGTTAGAGGCATCATAAGCTGTGTTCTCATAGGCTCTGCCAATGCTTTCGGCATGGTCTAGATCATCTTTGGCTTTCTGCGTTTTATGCGCTTGCTCGGTCAGCTTCATGGCAAAATCTTCACTTGCCACGCCCATGCCGCGAACTTTAATTGCTAACTCTTCTGCTGATATTGACTTATCTCTAAGGGCTTGCATAGACGCAAAGATTTCAGCTTTTTGTTCCGCTGTCGCTTTCGAATTGTTTGCAATTCTAGCGGTTAGAATAGTCAGTTCATTGATTTGGTCTTTATATGCTTGTGTTTTTTCTCTGATTTCCTTGGTTATTTGGTCTCGTGCTAGTTGCTTTTGGTTCTCGTTAAGCTTTCGATATTCCTCCGCTAACTCCGCAACCGTCTTTTTGTTGGTTTCTAAAACCGCATCGGCTTTCTGTGTGTTGTCTTTTAGCAACATGTAAGACGCTGCAACACCACCAACCATCAAGGCAAGCCCCATAGGTCCGCCCATAACACCAGCCAATCCTGCCATGACACCACGCATTCCGCCAGCGGTTGCAACGACTGCCTTTTTGGCTTTACCAAGATTGATTTGTGCTTGAGTTGCCGCGTTGGTAGCAGCGGTTAATTGAGCCTGTGCCATCGCTTCGCCACGCAATGCGGCTACTGACTTATAACTTGCTTGCACCTTTGCAAGCTTGGCTTGTGTGGTTGCGACTTCACTTTTCGCCACTGCCAATTCAGATTGTGCTTTTTGTGCGTTAGCTGTTCGTTCAGCGATCAAAGCTGTGATAGAAGCATAGACCGATTGGGTTTTTTGTGCGATGGCATAGGTTGCGTATGTTATCCCTGCCACCATTGTTGTATCAGCTACGGCATTGAAGTTATTGGCTAGAATTTGGATGGCACTAGATAACGCACTGGCTGCACCGCTCGCCTGTCCCGCTTCACCGACAAACTTTGTCATTGAGTTTGAAAGCATTTGGATTGATTGACCGATGGTGAAATCGGTCTTAGAGAACATCTCATCGATATAAGGCTTAGCCTTATCTAGGGCTTCGACTAATACCTCGCCTGTTAGCTTGCCCTCATTGGCCATGGTGCGCAGCTCTCCGGATGTCACATTAAGACCGTACGCTAATGCTTTAATGATGCCGTTTGCGTTCTCGTTTACGGAGTTAAATTCATCACCACGCAATACACCAGAGCCCAAGCCTTGACCGAATTGTGTTAGGGCAGCGGCGGCACTCTGCGCGCTGCTACCACTGATGGCAACGGCTTTTGATACCGTATCTGTTAGTTTTGCAGTTTTTGCAAGGTCTAGGTTTAATTGATCTGCGTTTTCCGAAAACTTTTGGAATACCAAAACCGCGCTGTCCCAGTCAGAGCCTGTGCTTTGTACAATCTTAAACGTCTCCTGCATGGATTTGTTTAGGTCTTCAGCACTCTTTGTGACTAGCTTTAAGCGGTTCTGCATGCCTGCGAAAGCATCCATTTTTGAAATGGCTGTGCTAACGGTAAAGACACCCGCCATTTGCGTTGCAATGCTGCCTAGCGTTGGCGATAAGCCTTTAAGAGAATTATCAAGTCGCTTGCTTGCACTTGTAGTCTCATCTATGTTGTTTTTGAGTTTGGCTAGATTTTGTTGTACTGGCTTTGAGCCAGATACAAATTTGTCAAGCGATCTAGCGGCATCATTGACATTGCCGTTAAAGCGATCAACGCCCTGTCCTGCCGAACCAGTAGCTTTTTCAATAACGCCCATTCTTTTTTCAATGCTCGCCAGTGTGCTTTCCGCTCGATTTGCATCAACTTGAATATCTAACCTGTATGTCTGTGTTGGCATAATTTTCCCCATAAAAAACCGCTCAAAAAGGGCGGTCAGCACGAAAGCCCCGCAAGCCACGCCTGCAGGGTTTTATAATGAAAAGCTTAGTTAATTAATAATAACGGCCAACCGACCAGTGTGTGTTTTTCAAGCGTTCAGGGTTCATGCCGTTGTAGCCCAGATGTTTGCCAATGTGGTTAGCAAATATCGCAGCATGAATGATGTGGCCGTGTATCTCGCCTGATAATTTAGGGCTTAGCATTCTAAACGGCTCTTCAATGGCTTTATACCAAGAATAGATGAACTGTGTGTGCCATGCCAAGTTCTGGGCATTGATGGACAGTCTGTCATCCATACCGCCTTTTGATTTTACCATCAGTTCATGCACATATTTTACCGCTTGTAGGATTTGTTCTTTTGACAATTCTTTGATTTCATCAATACCAAATCTTTGATACACCATCTTATAAATGGTAGAGTAATCCAAGCGTAACACACCTGTTGCCATACTCACTGCATTACGAAGTGGTAGGGTGTCGTCTGATGACAGCTTAGGCAAACAAGGTATCGCCCCTGTATTAAGTGCGTCAAACGCACGGATAACCATAAGGCTGAATTTGGCACTGATCCACATGGCATAGCGATAGACCAGTTCACGGCAGACAAATGTACCTTGCTTTGTGGTTTTGGTGTTGCCACCTTGCACGGTCATATAAGCGATTTGGTTTTCGCTTTCAATCTCGGCAATCAGCTCTTTGGTTTCTTGATTACGCATAAATTGATATGGCTCATGCTTTTTAGCACCGCCAGAGACTTTATGTAAATCATTTAGGGAAAATAAGCCGTTGTGTTGGCTAATGGCTTGGTTTGAGATGATTAAGTTCATAAGAACTCCTTACTTAAAGTTTACGAAATTTACCCATATAGGGTGCTAGGGGTGTTCGTAAGCCGAAGTAAGACGGCTGGGCTTATTCGTGTATTGCTACCTTATCTCGCCACCACCCCTAGCATAATTCTCAAACACTCCCCAAATTTGGGTATTGCTTTATTTTTAGGCACTCCGCTAATTTGCGGAGTGGAATTTTGATAGGGTTTTTTTACTTCTCAAATTTGAGAAGTGGTTTTTATGCAAAGTTTCGGATTAACTTTAGACAATCTACATATAGTAGAAATTAGGCATAAAAAGACCGCCAAATCACGGTTGCGGTTATCCGCTTACTTGTAAGGTTACGACACCTTAGGGCATATATTACCCTAGCCCAAACCCCATGTCAAGCCCTACCACCATTTAACGGCATTGATATAATCAGGCAGTTTAAAAAACACAATAATGATACAAATCATTAATGTGATTTTCCAAAGCAACTTTCCAATCTTTTCAGGCGTTACATTAGTTATTTCTATCATAAAAACCCCTAGCAATTTCATCAAAAATCGTTTATCATTACTCACATGTTGTCCTATTAAGTTATGGTTAATTGGATAATAAAAACCCCAAACTTTGCAGAGTTTGGGGTTTTGCTTATTAAAAAAACCCACCTTGTAAAGTGGGTTTTTTATTAAACTTATTTATTGTGAGGTATTGCGGAAAGCCCCAATTTAGCTAGCGCTTCTTGCGCTGCTTCTTCTGCATGTTTTGCAGCCTCGGCAGCTTCTATATCTTGCGCTGCTTCTTCTGCTGTTTTTTGCACTGGCTGCTTTGTTGGTTGTTTTTCTCGGATGCTTTTCGATAACTCAAAAACTTCTTGAAGCATTTTTTGATCTTTGTCATTTGGCACTACAGTAACTTCAGCAAAAATATTGCGAATATCGCCATGCAATTTCCAATTTGAGTATTTACTTATCAGAATCGATGGTTCTGCAAATAAGCCAGTTGCAAAGTCTGCCACTTCGTTATCTTGAATGATTTTTGACCATTCAAGATAATCAGAGCCGTTGCCAGTGTTGTTAATTTCATACGCAAATTCGCAAAAGAATTGACCGCGCAACATTGTTCCAAAGCTATTTTGAGCATCATACTCAATATGAGTTCCTAATGTTCTATAATACGGCTTTAAAACCTGCTCATAACTTTCTTTTATACGCCCTTTTTCTTTATCAATGATATCATCACGATACAAACCAAATACTAAATCTGCATTTGGCTGCGCTAAAAAAATATCCACCTTACTAACTTTTAAACTTGATGGGGATTTTAGCAGACCTGTCAGCTTATCTAGGCAAGCCCCATGAGCTGCATTAATAACCTGCTTTTCAAGACCTGTGTCTTTTTCTTTGCAACCTGTTAGTGATAAAGCGACAAGAGCAGCCAAAGTTAAGCATTTTATATTAATATTCATCACTTACAGACCTTTTTAGACTTGCTAATAGTCCCGTCTTTACACAAAAATTTACCATCACTAGTACAGGCTTCGATACCGCCCTTTTTGCCGCTGCAAGGTTTATTCCCTTTAGCCATGGCTGGTGTTGTAATTAACATTAAAGCTGTGCAAATTGCTAATAACTTTTTCATCTCTTGCTCCTTGTAAGTCAAGCTTATATCTTACACAAGCCGTTACATTTTGGCAATAGATGATTACATTTTATCATATTCATCATTTTTAAACTTTCGCACTTCACTTATAATATCGGGCAATCGCCAAACAAGTACTATCAATAACGCAAAAATACCCAAGATTATTAAGTTTATCATAGGCAATTCTCCCAATTTCACAAAATCTATGGTAAAATTCATCTTAAGTTTAATTCCTTTCTTGTTCAAAGGGGTTAAAATAAAAAACCCTTAAACCGCCACAGTTTAAGGGTTTTTGCTTATTTACCGCTTAGATTTCTTGTTAAAACTATCCAGCCAAATATCATCAAGGGCGAACACCACGGCATCAAGCAGCCATCTGGGCGCATAATGGCGATAATGTTCGCATACATCGCTAATATCCCGTACACTCAAGGGTAATGCTATGCCGTCAATATAGCGTCTTTGCCTGCTAGCTAACGCAAATATCTGTATGCAATTGTCGCTGACTAAGTCGCCCGCCACTTCATTTGGCAATGCTATACCAAGTCGCTTGTAAATCTCTTTTCGCTTGGCGTTTAGCTTTACTTCTTGGGTTTGCCACTTGTAGCGGTCGATGGCTTTTTTACGACTTCAGCCGTCATCGTTTTGTATTCAAGGCGACCCACGAAGAAAGCACCTAAAGCAGCATCGACTAATTCGCCACGTTCTTTAGGTGGCAAGCTATTGATTAGCAAGATGAAGTTATCGCCATTAATGGCTAGCGGCATATCATCGGCGTCTACCACATTCCATTTATCAATAGCATATTCGCCAACAATAAATAGCCATGTTGTGTCTTTTGACAATCCTTGATTTTTCCGTCTTAGATCATCTAGTGCAATGCGCTCAATGTTCGGAGTTTGCATCTTATCGATAGCACTTTCTAACGCCTCATCTCTTTCAAGTTTGATTGTTAATTCAATGCCGCCAATGCTTACTTCTTTCGTGATCTTTTCAAGATTGGGTTTTTTTAAAATATCTAGTTTAAAAGTCATTTTGTTTATCCTTACAGTTTAATCGCCGTGATAATGGCAGGTAGAGCAAAAAGCAACAAGCCGAATGCCGCTAATCCCACCAAGATTAAGAAGCGTTTCATTTCCATTTCTATCTCAAAAGGAGTTAATAAAACCGCCAATTATTTGCAGTAATTGGCGGTTTTGCTTTATTTACGCTGTGGTGTGTCGCTCAATGACTGGGCTTTCGTCCACCACGGTGTAATTAACATCAACTGTGACCAAATCCGTGCCTGATGGGCTTGGGATTTCGCCCGATACTTGGAATTTGGGGATTTTAATCACATAGCGCTTGTTGTCCGCAAATTTGATGGGGACTTCAAGGCTTAGTGTTCGCCCTGTTAGCTGATTAGTGATGATGTCGTGTGCCTTTTGGCTATATGCGATTGTCATACTACCGCTAATATTGGCAAGCATGGCATGTATGTTACCGCCATAGATATTCTCGCCTAGACACTTCTGAATTTCGGTCTGGTTGTCAATCTCAAGGCTAAACGATTCCACGCACACATCAAGCTTTGTGCCATCGACTTTGATTTCACCGATTGATAAACCGCTGGCTTTGGCAGTATCGGGTGTTGGCGTGGGGCTTTTTGCAAATGATGCTTCTTTGTTTTGCTGGTAGTCCAAGCCTGTCATGCCAAAGCTTAGCTTGACAAGGCTTTCGGCATCAACGCTTAGGCTAAAGTTCGATACCACGCATTGACCGAATACATGGTTTACCGTGATGTCTTCAAAGTCTTTAGTAATGGCAAATTGATGTTTGGTTGTGCCAATGCTTAGTGTGTTTGGCGATGCACGACCGCCCGACCAATCACTCCAAAAAGCACCTGCGATTAAATCGTCATAAGCTTCAAACATCAGTTCAGTTTCGATCGAGCCTTCAACTCTTGCAGATGTTACCATGCCTGCCTTGCCGATGCGTCCGCCTGAAAGCATTTCGCTGTTGGTTAGTTCGGTTGATACGGTTAGTCCGTTTGTGATGTTGGGTAAGATTTTCCACCCTGTTTGTGGAATGGTTTTGTCTGCTTGTTTAGCGTATGCTGATTTGACGCGTGCGCCACTTGACATAATTACTCCTAGTAGTACCGATACGGCACACTCACATTGATTTGATAAATACCATCGATTGACGGCACACTGATGATGCTAGGGGCTAATAGCTCAAGCCGCTCTAGCTGTTTGGCTTTTAGGTGCTTGGCAAGGCTGTCGGCTTGTGTTTTAATTGCAACTGTCCCGCTATTTTCAGTCGTGAATAACTGCACAATCAGCGTACCCACTTCAAGCACGCACGGCTCATCGCTCATGCTGTTGATGTGATTGATACCGCCAAGCACCGTTACACGCCCCCAAACGCCCTTTTTAGGCGGTTTGAAGTTTACATTGTCCTTACCCATCAAGGCAGGGTCAAAATGCTCCCACCGTGCAATGTGGCTTAATATAAGCCGTTCAATTGTTACGCTGTTCATGCTTACCCCATTCTTGCCATTGCACTGTTAAAGGCGTTCTGATACACACCGCTAGGTGCTTGAATACTAAATCCGCCTATTGAGCGGACTTCGTAATACCCCTTGTCTTTACGCCATGTACCACGCTTAACAGGATTGGGATAACCACCAAATTCAATGACGCCTGCATAAGGCGAATTGGTTTGAATGTAAATTGTCGGATAATTGCCCTTAGCAATCCCCATAATCACCTCAATGCTTGCACCCATTTGTGCCATGCTTGGTGCACCAATGCTGATGTGATGTGATCGCCTGTATGCTCCTGTATCGACAGGAGAGAGTGCCACCACATTGTTATAGCAATCAATGGCAAAGGTGCGATACTGCTTATCTAGCTCGTCTGTGATTTGCTTGATAAAATCGCTAGGCGGTCTATCCCACTTCATGCCCATCGCTAAGCCCCCTTAGTTGCATTACCCATGTCGCATTAGCAGGGTCTTTGGCAATGCTAAGCACACGCATGTCATTGATGACATCATCAATCATGGGCATACCTGTAACTTCAGATTGTAAGCAAATCAGCTTCACATCATGAATACCAATCGCTTGCCCGTCCGTCTCATACGCACTGTATGAGCCAAATACCCCACGCCCTGTGTAGGCTTCGGTTGGCGTGCCGTTGTCATTGATGACCCAATCATCATTGCTTTGGCGTGTGGCGGTAAAATCGGTAACGGCATCCGCCAAATCAGTATCAAACGCCTGACGGATTTCTTCGTTTATTTCATTTTTTAAACTCATGCCCATCCTTTAGTAGCGAGATACCATCAAGTTAAGTCCGCCTTTGGCAATAAAAGGTTTGATTAAATCAAGTGCCATCATCTCATACTCACTCATCGGCTGACCATCAACGCCTGTTGCATAGGTTTTTGATACTGATACATCGCCAGCTTTTGATGATTTAGATACCACCACGCCTTCAGTGCGTGTTTGGTATAGCTCCCCCGCCATGTAGGCTTTAGCAATCAGTCGCCCTGCTTGTTTGACATTGTCATGGTAGGGTTTTTGTATTTGATGGCGTGATAGCCAAGCATTGACCGCAAGTAGCGTATCTTCATTGGCATCAGGCAAATTTAGTTCGTCTTGCGTCATAAATACCCCATGATAAAACCCCCATAAGAACTTTACCTTATGGGGGGTTTGCGATTATTCCACTTTACCAGTTTCTGATGTCGTGCCAGTCAAAGCTTCTGTTTTTTCTGGATTTTTAATGCCATAGTCGCCCCCACTTTTAGCGGTATCGGTCGCTTTCATCGCCCCTGCCGTACTTTTTGAGTCGTCAAAGTAGTCTCTTTCTGATGGGTAAGTGTAGTTATAAGCAGGTTTTACTTTGTCTTTGGGTAGTCCCATCATTCACTCCTTATAGATTGGTGATTAAAAAGCGGATTGGCGTTTGCTCTGGTGTTGCGTCCAGTCGCCAGTTTGTGCCTGTTTGTAGGTCTGTCCAGCTTGCTGATAAGGCTTCATTCTTTGTACCGCCTGTCAATGCAGAGTCTTCAGCAATGAAGCTAAACCCCTGTGGGTGGATTAACGCATGACGGCGTGTCCAAAGCGTGGTATGACCTGCACCGTTACCTGTGTTTGCCGTGCGTTCAAGTTCTAAATCATCTTGACCTGCTACGACATCGGCAGCGAATGCCCCACGACCTAGCAAGTACGACACATATTTAGCATTTTTGCCTGTGCCAATAACCGTGCCTTTGGTGGATTGAACGATGGTGCGACCGTTATAAGTCTCAACAGGCTTTAAATCATCAGCGGTGGCAACTTTCTCCACAAGGCGTTGCTTACGCATTTTGGTGGCAATGAGCGGGTGGACAATCATGATGCCATGTCCTTGATACGCCTCATCAAGCGTGCCTTCAGCGTCGATGAACGCATTCACATCAAAGCCACTGGTGTCATCAGCGGTGGTCTTTGAAATGTCATGGGTAAGCTTCTTGCCGTTGGTATGGTCATAGTTCATCAAACCAAACACGGTAGCAATGGCACGGTTTTCCATTTGGGTTAGCCAAAATCTATCTAACATCTTAGCAATCTCACTCAAAGGCGATTTGCCTGTTAGATAGTTCTCCAGTCGGCTCTCAATAAAGCCCTCGTTTAAAAACGCCACACGACCTTTTGACTTACTTGCTTCAATGCTTCTTGGCATGGCGATATCAGTCATGATGGTGTTGCCATAGTTGGCTTCAAGATTGCCATCAATGGGGTGGATGAATGGCACTTCAAAGGTTTTTGAGCCGCTTGTCAGTAGTGGTCTTAGGCGACTGTCCGACACAAAGGCTCCTGACTGATAAAACTTTGAACGCTGCAGGTTGTCTTTAACTTGATAAGACAACACCACATTTTTATTAAAAATTTCTCTTAAATTGGGCATGATTACTCCATGAATAATTGATTAAATAAAGTTGGGTTAGACTGTGCCAAAGCGACTCGCTCGGCTTCGCTATAATCTTGGGCTTGTTTTTGACTTTGACCTGTTGCCCCTGTGCCACTAGCCCTTGTGCCGTCAATCAAACTGTCAAACTTACCCCCATCTTTGAACTCTTTTACTAAATCGTCCAATGTAGAAATGGTCAAGTTACCATTGCCATCTGTTACTTTAACTGCTCCGCTATCCACCGTTAAGCGTTTTTCAATGAGCATTTGCAAGATTTCTTGGTTGTGTGGATTGGTGGATAGCTGGCTGGCAATTTTCAATGATTGTGATTTAATCAAATCATTGTTACGCTCGGCTGTCATGTCACTCATCTGTTTTTCAAGATTTGCAATTTTATCTTGATAGCTTTTTTCTAAGGTTTCAAAATCGCCTTGTTTGCGTGCCAGTTCTTCCGCCTGTTTGTCTTTTTCGGCTTGCTCGGCTTTGCGTTTTTCGGTCTCGCTTTTCTTTTCTGCCAGGAGTGTTTCGTTATGCTTTCGCAGGCGTTCAATTTCTGCTTGTGCCGCTTGAAACTGCTCGGCTGTGATTTGGGTCTCTTGTTTGTTTTCGTCTGTCATGGGTTACTACCTTTTGTTTGCAATTACAAATTGCGGACAATAAAAAACCCCTTGCATTTGCAAAGGGTTTGGGGTTAAATGATCAAAAACGCCATTTTTAAGGCATTTTTTATCGTCAATGCTTTGTATTTTAAGGGTGTTAAGGTCTGATCAATCCAACCGACTTTAATATCTGCTCAACTTCTTTTCTAAATTGAGTTTCGTTAATGTTAATATCAGGGTCGTCATCAATACCATCTAGCCCTAAATCAGGGGCAAATCTGTCACAAGCGGAAAAGATGTGCCACCCAGCCGTTGCCTGCTCATCAGTAACGGTCTCTTTTCTTGGAGTACGCCAAGCCTCTAGGTATTTCATCATAAATTCTTCAGCTTGATATTTGCCTTGATGAAAATCCGAAGCCAGTTTAAGCAATGTAGTCAAAATAAAATACCTTTATTTATGTAATATTCATACTGTTTTTTACTTTCTGGGTCATCTAGTTTAAAAGTAAACGCCGTAATAAACTCGCCAGTTTCTTTGATAGCAACAGCAACCATCGTACCACTATTATAATACACAATACTGTTTTTGACATCACGATAAGTGCCTTTTGCGATGGTTTTTTCATCTGCCAAATGCTCTAAAATCGCTTGTTGATAGGTCAATAAAGTATCTGCATTCTTTTTACTAATATCAATGCCAAAATCAGTAGCGTGCTTAAACTTACGGTCAAGCTGTGAGCGTGTAAAGGTTATTTCGCCAAATCGTGTGTTTTCAACCAGTACGCCTTGACGGTTTTTTAAAATTTTGGCTTTATCAAACCCCAAAGGCTCAATCTGTCTCATCTGCTCTAAGGTCAAAGGCGTAAAGTTTTTATCCAGTTGCAAGGATTTAAACTTTTCTGCACTCATGCCACCATCACGAAACAGCTTACCTCGTGTCTTGCCAAGCACTTCATCTTGATAATCGGGTGTTTGCTTTTTCAGCCATTCATAATAGGTCTGATTTTCTACCACGCCATGCTCGCTTGTACGCTGTTTTGGAGCGATATAGCCATCATAGATGATTTCAAAACTTGACCGACAGTTAAAGTGGTAAGGCGGATATTTCGCCTTGGCAATCGGCATGAACTGATGGTCTAAGTGGCGACAAATCGGACTGGTGCGACTGTCTAAGGTTGCGATAACCTTAATGCCTTTGATGATGTCTTTGTTATCATTGATAAAGGCTTGCTTGGCTTCACTTGCCACAATCGCCGTGCCTGTGCGTGCGATAGCGTGGGCATTTCTTGTTGTTGTACGCAAAATGCCATCTTGATAACGATTAGCACGGCTACCCCTTATCAGCTGCACAAGCTTATCATTGGTTAAACCCTCGCTGTGAGCTAGGCGTATGACACGGATAACCCGCTCGCTTTCGGTTTTGCTAAATGATTTGGTTAATTCATCCAGACTGATGCCCACATTGGTGGTTAGATGCAGCGGCTTATCAAAAACTTTATCAGCGTACGCCATTAGGCTTTTTGGGCTGTTTAACCGTTGTCTGGTTGCCTTGTAAGCCTCATCACTATGTACCTTGTAGCGATGAGAAAAAAGCGTACGCCAGTTTGACTTTAATCCGTCCCTATAAGCACCAAACAAGCCTTGTAATTCTTTATCGGCATTGGTGGTTAATTGCTTGATTTCACGAGCGTTTAGGCTTTTTACCTCACGGTTGAATACCGCTTTTTGCAGATATTCATCTACCGACTTTAAGGTTTTGCCAAAATCATTGACCAAGGATTGTTTTAGGCGTTCAAGGTTGATGAGTCTCTTCATTTATGCCGTACCCTTGTAATTCACCTTCAATCAATGCTTTTGCTTCACCAGCATCTTCAATGGTAGCGATTTCATCCTCTACCAGTTTTGCACGCATTTCACCAAAGCTTATCGCACCTCCTTGCCATTCAGCAATCAGCTGGGCTCGTTCTTGGGCGGTCATCTTATTGGTGGCAAAGTTAGTATTAAAACTGACGGTAGGCACCCCATCAGCCCCCACAAAACGCCCCAGATAGCCAAAACAACGGCTATAAGCATCCGATAAGTTATTGCAAATGGTTGCCAGTAATGATGTTTGCTCAGCAATCTCCGCCCCTGCTTCTGTTGCGGTTTTATTGCTTGTGTTGCCAACCAATCTTGCACCGATGGCGACCATTTGTTCTTCTTTATGTCGCATCGCTTCAAAATTGGCGTTGTTGGCGTCAGCTTGTAATAATTGAGCGGTTGCCCCCACGCCTAGAATCTGCCCCACCCTTGACCCCAAATGCACACCGCCATTGGGCTGTAGTACATCACGATACCATTCATTGGTCACCCCTGTAATAAACAAGGTGGGCTGACCTGCAATAAAGTTACTTTCTTGGTAGTCGGCACTGTCCCTATAATGAGATAAATTCAAGGGACTGTAGTGGATTAGCACCTACGCCATACTACAAGCATGAAATAATTCATTGTAAATTAGGTGAAAAGTTCAAATGAAACTGCTTGAAGCTCATGCTTTGTTTGATGGTGGAGTGGAGCTTGATGAAAGCTACTTCGGTGGCATTCGCAAAGGTAAGCGAGGTTGTGGGCTTACGGCAAAACAGCTGTGTTTGG